>NZ_FOLO01000117.1 GCF_900112265.1 Pseudoalteromonas denitrificans DSM 6059
TATGATAAATTAAAGTTACAGTTTGAAAGTATGCTAGCACTGGCGTGTGCAATGATTTGGCTGCCAATGTGAAAGATCAACAGCCCCTAGGCAATTTCTCTCTTTTTAAAATAATAATTGCAGCAACTGCACACTGGCTCCTTACGAGAGATAAATACTCATCTTCTAGCTCAAGTATGTCAGGCTCTATATTTGATACTTTATCGAATACAGCTTTATATTCAGACTCGTCCAGTTGTTCATTTGAATTTAAGGCAGTAAGGCATTTGTGAGGCAGGTGAATAAGTAACTGTTTTGCTTCAAAGTAAATTTCGTCTTTTTTCTGTAGTTCTAGTAATTCGCTTGGAGCATTAAAATTGAATTGAATATTACCTTCTTTATTCTCAAAAACAGTCCAATTTTTTACTTCAAACTGATGTCTCAGCCTCAAGATAAATGCGTAATGCTCATCACCTTTTGATGAGTCATCAAGCCAGCTTTGCATGGCAGATAGTAGCTCACCACTTACTTTATTTTCAAATTCCTTATCACTAAGAATTAGCTGAAAAATTATAGTATCAAGATGAGTTTTTCTATATTCACGTAAGTGCCAATTTTTAGCTTCATTGAACTGGTGTTCAGTCTCCCTCATACCATGACCAATCATTTGGTGGCTTTCATCACCTATACAATGATGAAGATCATATACAAAGATCCATGGGCACATAAGTAGCTCAAATAAAGCACCTTTAAACAGAGAGCTTTCTTTTTTGGCTAATTGGATGCAAACTCCAGCAATTGCCAACGAGTCGCTTTTCGTTAAAAGTTCTTCGATTTCTTGGCTAATATCTTCGCCATTATCAAGCTTGTCAGATAGCCATTTTTCCAACGACATTAAGGCACATGTAAGTAACTGAGGCACGATAGTGGTATTTCTACATGCATGCATCCACCTTCGTTCTCCATAATATTGCTTGGCAACGCCTTTTATTAGCAGATTTATGCTTAACGGATAACCTTCATCGAACATATTTTGTCGATCGTGTTCTCTTCTCATGCGCTCTTCAGTTAACCATTCGCTCGTAGCGATCTCGGTTAACCTTAAGATAACTCTTATTCCTTGATCTGGAGAGATGGTTAATAACTCTAAAAAAGGAGTCTTTGTATAAAAAGGCGGAAACAGCCCCATCAACCTCCTTGTAAGGCCATAACCTTTATCAATATCTAAGCTACTGTATCGATGTTTTGCTCCAGGCTCACGTATACAGTTTGCCATTATGATGCTGGCCGACTCTTTAGGTGCCATGACCATCAAATTTATAAAAGAATTAGTTTCTAATACTAGCCTTTGAAAATCATCGTCTTTTGCATACTTCGATCCACCTTCTATTAGTGGAAGCTCCTCATCCTCATCATCCCAAAAAGTAGAGGAGCTCTCTAGTTCTTCAAAGCGTTTAAGTACTTCAGGGTCTGTGATTGGTTCCGGTGGCGGATCAAGTGGCAATTCAGCTGTTGGCTCCGTGACACCCGATGCGCAATTTGCAAACTTAATTATTTCAAATTTATCCTCTGAAGCACAGACAAGAACGGCTTCGTAATAAAAAGAAGTGTCATCGTGGTTATGACCAACCCATCTATCGTGACGTCTATAATGCTGATTGCATTGCAAAGCCCGCCACCCAATCTTCATAACAATTTCTGAAACATTTTTTCGATAGAAAGTAAACGACTGGGCAAATACACCTAGCCCAGTTTTACATTCCAGGGCAGAATGGCATCCAAGTTTTCAGGAGCATGGATAAGATGCTCAAGG
>NZ_FOLO01000041.1 GCF_900112265.1 Pseudoalteromonas denitrificans DSM 6059
TAGTTGTTTCTTTGATACCAACGATTTCTACTGAATCATTCACGTTGATGATACCAGCTTCAACACGACCTGTTACAACTGTACCACGGCCTTGGATTGAGAAAACATCTTCGATAGGCATGATGAAAGGCTTATCGATATCACGCTCTGGCTCTGGAATGTAAGAATCTAGTGCTTCTGCAAGCTCAACGATTTTATCTTCCCACTCTTTCTCGCCTTCAAGCGCTTTAAGAGCTGAACCTTGGATTAATGGTAAATCATCACCTGGGAAATCATATTCTGAAAGAAGTTCACGAACTTCCATTTCTACTAGCTCAAGAAGCTCTTCATCATCAACCATGTCACATTTGTTCATGAAAACGATGATGTAAGGAACGCCAACTTGACGAGAAAGAAGGATGTGCTCACGCGTTTGAGGCATAGGACCATCAGTCGCAGCAACTACTAAGATAGCACCATCCATTTGAGCAGCACCAGTGATCATGTTTTTAACATAATCGGCGTGACCAGGACAATCTACGTGTGCGTAGTGACGTGAAGGAGTATCGTATTCAACGTGAGAAGTTGAAATCGTGATACCACGCTCTCTTTCTTCTGGCGCATTATCGATTGCTGCGAAATCTTTAGCTTCACCACCGTATACTTTTGCAAGTACGTTTGTGATTGCTGCTGTTAGAGTTGTTTTACCGTGATCTACGTGGCCAATTGTACCAACGTTAACATGCGGTTTTACGCGTTCAAACTTTTCTTTTGCCATCTTAAAAATTCCTATTAAGAATATAATAGTCCTATCCAGCCTTGCGAGCTATGAATCGGACCGAACTAAAAATTACCTGACAGAACGAGCTGCCATGATTGTTTCTGTGACATTTTTTGATGCCTCAGCATACTTCAGAAACTCCATAGAGTATGAAGCTCGACCTTGTGTCGCTGATCGAAGGGCGGTTGCATAACCGAACATTTCAGCCAGTGGAACAAGTGCATTCACTTGTCTTAATCCACCAGGTGCTTCGTCCATACCTTCAATCAAACCACGACGGCGGTTTAAGTCACCTACAACATCACCCATATTGGCTTCTGGAGTAACAACTTCAACTTTCATCATAGGTTCAAGTAATGCAGGGTTTGCATCTAGTGCACCCGTTTTGAAACCCATGGAACCTGCGATTTTGAACGCCATTTCATTGGAGTCAACATCGTGGAATGAGCCATCAAACAAGGTTGCTTTAACACCAAGTAGCGGGTAACCAGCAAGAACACCATTTTGCATTTGTTCTTGGATACCTTTATCTACTGCCGGTATAAATTCACGAGGAACAACACCACCTACGATTTCATTTACGAATTCATAGTTAGGGGCATCATCATCGTTTACGTCTATCTCTAACGGCTCAAGTCTTAGCCAAACATGACCATATTGACCTCTACCGCCTGATTGACGTATAAATTTGCCTTCAACTTCTACAGTTTTACGAATCGATTCGCGGTATGAAACCTGAGGTTTACCCACGTTACATTCAACGCTAAATTCACGTTGCATGCGATCTACGATAATATCGAGGTGAAGCTCACCCATACCTGAGATAATTGTTTGACCAGTTTCATCATCCGTATGGACTCTGAAAGATGGATCTTCAGCAGCTAGTTTACCTAGTGCGATCCCCATTTTATCTTGGTCTGCAACTGTTCTCGGCTCAACTGCAATTGAAATTACTGGCTCAGGAAAGTCCATACGCTCGAGCGTAATAACGGAATCCTGATCACATAAAGTTTCACCTGTAGTGACTTCTTTAAGTCCAATCGCAGCGGCAATATCACCCGCTCTTACTTCTTTAATTTCTTCACGGCTATTAGCATGCATCTGTACGATACGACCAAAGCGCTCTTTTTTACCCTTTATCGGGTTATAAACGAAATCGCCTTGTTTTACTACGCCAGAATATACTCTAAAGAAAGTGAGTGTGCCAACAAATGGGTCGGTTGCAATTTTAAATGCAAGCGCTGAAAACGGTGCGTTGTCGTCTGCCGGACGCTCTGCCTCGGAATCATCCTCAAGAACACCTTGAATTTGCTTCACTTCGGTTGGCGATGGTAAATAATCAACAACGGCATCTAATACTGCTTGAACACCTTTATTTTTAAAAGCTGAACCACATACCATAGGAACAATTTCGTTCGCTAAAGTACGTTTACGTATTGCACTTTTAATTTCAGCTTCTGAAAGTTCACCTTCTTCAAGGTATTTATCCATTAGCTCTTCGGTAGCCTCAGCAGCCGCTTCAACCAATTGTTCACGATACATCTCTGCTTCTTCTAATAAATCAGCAGGTATCTCATCGTAACTAAAAGACATGCCTTGATCTGCTTCAGACCAATTAATGACTTTCATTTTAACTAAATCAATTACGCCAGAAAATTCTTCTTCGGCGCCAATTGCAAGTTGAATTGGAACAGGATTAGCACCTAGGCGGCTCTTTATTTGCTCGACTACCATAAGGAAGTCAGCACCAACGCGGTCCATCTTATTTACGAAGATCATTCTTGGAACTTCGTATTTGTTCGCTTGTCGCCAAACTGTTTCAGTTTGCGGCTGAACACCAGATGATGCGCAAAGAACCACTACAGCACCGTCAAGTACACGCAACGAACGCTCAACTTCAATTGTGAAGTCAACGTGTCCTGGTGTATCAATAATATTGATACGGTGGTCTTGGAACTGTGCGTCCATACCTTTCCAGAAACATGTGGTTGCAGCAGAAGTGATCGTGATACCACGTTCTTGTTCTTGCTCCATCCAGTCCATCGTTGCAGCACCGTCGTGAACTTCACCAATCTTATGTGAAAGACCAGTGTAGAAAAGCACACGTTCAGTTGTGGTAGTTTTACCAGCGTCTACGTGTGCAACGATACCGATATTACGGTAGCGCTCGATTGGGGTTGTACGTGCCATACTATTCCTCTTAAAACTTTAAACCACTTAAACAAGAAAGATCTGGCTAATAAGCCAGACCATTTCAATTTTAAGCAGTGACTACCAACGGTAGTGAGCGAATGCTTTGTTCGCTTCAGCCATACGGTGAACGTCTTCACGTTTCTTAACCGCAGTGCCTTTATTATCAGCAGCGTCAACGATTTCTTGAGCTAAACGTAAGCCCATAGATTTTTCGCCACGCTTACGTGCAGCGTCTACTAACCAACGCATACCTAATGCGTTGCGACGAACTGGACGTACTTCAACAGGAACTTGATAAGTAGAACCACCAACACGACGAGATTTAACCTCTACTGTTGGACGGATAGCTTCAAGTGCTTGTTCAAAGATTTCTAGATGCGCTTTACCTGATTTCTCAGCAGCCACGTCTAACGCACCGTATACGATTTTTTCAGCAGTTGATTTTTTACCATCTTGCATTACAACATTTACGAATTTAGCAAGAAGTTCTGATCCAAACTTAGGATCTGGAAGAATTTTACGTTGACCTACTACGCGTCTTCTAGGCATTTTATATCTCCGGTTTATTCAGGTTGGACTTGTTAGTCGCATACCCAAAACAAAAAAATTAAATTATGTGTTTGGCCTTACTAACGGAGGACTATTAACCCTTAGGTCGTTTAGCACCGTATTTTGAACGTCCTTGACGACGATCACTTACACCAGCACAATCTAATGCGCCGCGTACTGTGTGGAAACGCACACCTGGTAAATCTTTAACACGACCACCACGGATAAGGATTACACTATGCTCTTGCAAGTTGTGACCTTCACCACCGATGTATGATGTTACTTCGAAACCATTCGTTAAACGAACACGCGCTACTTTACGTAATGCAGAGTTTGGTTTCTTTGGAGTAGTAGTATATACACGAGTACAAACACCACGTTTTTGCGGACATGCTTTAAGCGCCGCAGAGTTGCTTTTTACAACTTTACTTCTACGTGGCTTACGTACAAGTTGGTTGATAGTTGCCATTAAATAGCTCCTAATGATTAATTGACTGCTGAAAGAATTAAAATTCTGCCTAATGTTTCATCAAAAATATTTGAATTTATTAATTCAAAAACTTTTAACCTCAACATAAGGGTGGCGGAATTTTAATGAGCAAAGTTTAACCTGTCAACAATTAGCGTAAAAAAGGCGGTATTAACCGCCTTTTTTCTTTATTTCGTCTTAAATTTAACTAAAAGACTCATAAAAACTAGTCACCTAAGGTCGCGTTAAGTGCATCAGTTAATGCTTGAGCAGCATCTTCTGCACTAACCGTCTGTTCTTCAACAGCTGGTTCATTACGCTTTTTACGACGAGCCATACGTTCTTGATGATAAGAGAAACCTGTACCCGCTGGGATCAAACGACCCACGATTACGTTCTCTTTCAAGCCGCGAAGCTCATCGCTCTTACCATTTACTGCTGCGTCAGTCAGAACACGTGTCGTTTCCTGGAACGATGCTGCAGAGATGAAAGATTCTGTTGCCAATGATGCTTTTGTGATACCCATTAACTGGATTTCATACTGAGCTGGTATCTTACCTTGTTCTTCAAGATCTCGATTCGAGATATTAACGCGAGAGACTTCAACTTGCTCGCCTTTTAAGAACTCAGTATCACCACCGTGAGTGATAATACACTTACGGATCATTTGACGAATAATAGTTTCAATGTGCTTATCATTGATTTTTACGCCTTGCAGACGGTATACGTCTTGCACTTCGTTAACAATGTAGTTAGCAACATCTGTAACGCCACGAAGACGTAAAATATCATGAGGAGATTCAGGACCATCGGCAATAACTTCACCTTTAGACACAGATTCACCTTCAAACACGTTAAGTTGACGCCATTTAGGAATCATTTCTTCGTAGTGATCACCCTCTGGTGGCGTGATAACTAAACGCTTTTTACCTTTAGTTTCTTTACCGAAACTAATTGTACCTGTTACTTCTGCTAAGATAGCAGGTTCTTTTGGTTTACGCGCTTCGAATAAATCGGCTACGCGCGGTAGACCACCCGTGATATCACGAGTTTTTGAACCTTCCTGCGGGATACGAGCTAACACATCACCTGGATTAACAGTTTTGCCATCACTTACTTCAATAGTTGTAAATGCAGGTAAACGGATTTCTTGTAAACCAGTCTCTTCACTTTCAACAATAAGTTTTGGCTCTTTCGCGTTAAGCTTAGAAAGATCTTTTACAACCATACGAGTTAAACCAGTAAGCTCGTCTGTTTGTGTTTCAGTGTTTGACTCATCAATGTCACTGAATGTAACTTTTGATACACGTTCAACAACGATTGGGTGACTATGCGGGTCCCAAGTTGCAACAACGTCATTACCTTCGATTGCATCAGCATCTTTAACTGCTAATACTGCACCGTAAGGTACTTTATAACGCTCTTTTTCACGACCGTGATCATCGATAACACAGATTTCCGTTGAACGTGAAGTAATAACAAGCTTACCATCAGTATTAGTTACTGATTTAGCATTATGTAGCTTGATAGTACCCGTGCTCTTAACTTGCACTGAGTTTTCAGCTGATGCTCTTGATGCAGCACCACCGATGTGGAATGTACGCATCGTAAGCTGTGTACCTGGTTCACCGATAGACTGAGCAGCAATAACACCTACTGACTCACCTTGGTTAATCAAATGACCACGTGCTAAATCACGACCATAACACTGAGCACATACACCGAAGTCATTTTCACAAGTGATGATTGAACGTACACGTACTTCATCAACTGAATTTTCTTCTAACATGTCACACAGTTTTTCGTCTAGCATCACATTACGTTCAACTAAAACAACATCTGTAGTGCCAGGTTTAACGATATCTTCTGCAACAACACGACCTAATACACGTTCGCGTAATGGTTCAACAACATCACCACCTTCAATTAATGGCTTCATTGTTAGACCATCTAATGTCTCACAATCTTTATCATTGATAACCAAATCTTGTGCAACATCAACCAGACGACGTGTTAAATAACCCGAGTTAGCTGTTTTAAGTGCCGTATCGGCCAAACCTTTACGCGCACCATGCGTAGAGATGAAGTACTGTAGTACGTTCAAACCTTCACGGAAGTTTGCTGTAATTGGTGTTTCGATGATAGAGCCATCTGGACGTGCCATCAGGCCACGCATACCAGATAACTGACGGATTTGAGCTGCACTACCACGAGCACCAGAATCAGCCATCATAAATACTGAGTTAAATGAATCCTGTTGAACAGTTTCACCTTTAGCAGTAACTACGTCATCTTTTGATAAGTTATCCATCATAGCACGTGATAAATTTTCATTTACACGAGACCAAATATCGATAACTTTATTGTATTTTTCACCAGCGGTAACAAGACCTGATTGGAATTGTTGATTGATCTCATTAACTTCAGCTTCAGCTGCACCAATGATTTCAGGCTTAGTTGGTGGAATTTCTAAATCGTCAATACCGATAGAAACACCAGACTTCATTGCATAATGAAAACCTGTGTACATAATTTGATCGGCAAAGATAACGGTATCTTTAAGACCTAAACGACGATAACACTCATTAAGCAAGTGAGAAATCTGCTTTTTACCCATAGGGTTATTGATTAAGAAGAAAGGTAAACCTTTTGGCAATACCAATGAAAGAATCGCACGACCAACTGTAGTTTCTACAATTTTAGTCACTTCAGTACGGTTACCATCTTCATCAATTTCAGTTTCAGTCATACGCACTTTTACAATTGCATGTAAATCAAATACGCCTGCACGGTAACCTTTTTCTGCTTCTTTAGCACTTTTAAGTACTGCACCTTCACCTTTAGCGTTAATGCAATCACGTGTCATGTAATAAAGACCTAATACAACATCCTGTGAAGGAACGATGATAGGCTCACCATTTGCTGGTGATAAGATATTATTTGTTGACATCATAAGTGCACGCGCTTCAAGCTGCGCTTCAATTGTTAACGGTACGTGTACCGCCATTTGGTCACCATCGAAATCGGCATTGTATGCCGCACATACCAATGGGTGTAATTGAATCGCTTTACCTTCGATTAGTACCGGCTCAAACGCTTGGATACCTAATCTGTGAAGTGTTGGTGCACGGTTTAACAGTACCGGATGTTCGCGGATAACTTCATCTAAGATATCCCATACTTCAGATACTTCACGCTCAACCATCTTCTTAGCAGCTTTGATAGTTGTTGCCATACCTTTAAGTTCTAACTTACCGTAGATAAACGGCTTGAACAACTCAAGTGCCATTTTCTTAGGTAAACCACATTGATGTAGTCTTAAAGTTGGACCTACGGTGATTACAGAACGGCCTGAATAGTCAACACGCTTACCAAGTAAGTTTTGACGGAAACGACCTTGCTTACCTTTAATCATGTCAGCAAGAGATTTCAAAGGACGTTTGTTAGAACCCGTAATAGCGCGACCACGACGACCATTATCTAATAATGCATCAACCGCTTCTTGTAACATACGCTTTTCGTTGCGTACTATGATATCTGGCGCTGCCAGCTCAAGAAGACGTTTAAGACGATTATTACGGTTAATTACGCGACGGTATAAATCATTTAGATCTGAAGTCGCAAAACGACCACCATCTAGTGGTACTAATGGACGTAAATCAGGTGGCAGAATTGGTAATACTGTCATGATCATCCACTCAGGGTTATTACCTGATTGGTGGAAAGATTCCATTAATTTAAGACGTTTAGTGATTTTTTTACGCTTAGTTTCAGAGTTAATTGTTGGTAACTCTTCACGCATTTCTGCGATTAACTGCGCTAAATCTAATTCGCGAAGTAAATCAAGTACAGCTTCTGCACCCATTTTAGCTTCGAACTCGTCGCCATGCTCTTCTAGTGAATCAAGATATTCTTCTTCACCTAAAAGTTGGCCACGCTCTAATGTTGTCATACCAGGTTCGGTAACAACAAAAGATTCAAAATAAAGTACACGTTCGATATCACGAAGTGTCATATCAAGCATTAAACCAATACGAGAAGGTAATGATTTAAGGAACCAAATATGTGCAACTGGGCTTGCTAATTCGATATGACCCATACGGTCACGACGAACTTTAGTTAATGTAACTTCAACGCCACATTTTTCACAAATTACACCACGGTGCTTAAGACGTTTATATTTACCACATAAACATTCATAATCTTTTACTGGGCCAAAAATACGTGCACAGAATAGACCATCACGTTCAGGCTTAAAAGTACGGTAGTTAATAGTCTCTGGTTTTTTTACTTCACCAAATGACCAAGAACGCACCATATCGGGTGAAGCAAGACCAATGCGTATTGCATCAAATTCTTCGGTCTTATTCTGTTGCTTCAGAAACTTAAGTAAATCTTTCACTTTAGCTCTCCTGTCGGAAGTTAATAGTGTGGGTTATTAATTAAAATTTTAATAAACAACCCAGTTATGCTTGCCATGCGAGTTGCTAATTTCACTCAAGTGAAATTAGCTAGTTCGCTTACTCTTCTTCCAACTCGATATTGATACCTAATGAGCGGATCTCTTTCAACAATACGTTGAATGATTCCGGCATACCAGGTTCCATCTTGTGGTTTCCGTCTACGATATTTTTGTACATCTTAGTACGGCCGTTAACATCATCAGACTTAACAGTAAGCATTTCTTGTAGGGTATAAGCAGCACCATATGCTTCTAATGCCCATACTTCCATCTCACCGAAACGCTGACCACCAAACTGAGCTTTACCACCCAGTGGTTGCTGAGTTACAAGGCTATATGAACCAGTTGAACGCGCATGCATTTTGTCATCAACTAAGTGATTTAGTTTAAGCATATACATGTAGCCAACAGTTACCTGACGCTCAAATGCATCACCTGTACGACCATCATATAAAGTAACCTGACCACTTCGAGGGTAACCACCTAGTTCAAGCATGTCTTTAATTTCGTCTTCTACTGCACCATCAAATGCAGGAGTCGCAATTGGTAGACCACCTTTAAGATTTGCAGCAAGACGACGTACTTCATCATCTGTAAAGCTTGCAATATCTACATTTTGACGAGATTCGCCAAGATCGTATGCTTGCTTGATAAAGTTACGAAGCTCATGTACTTCACGCTGTTCTTTAAGCATATCTTCAATACGCTCTCCGATACCACGTGCAGCTAGACCCATATGTACTTCTAAGATCTGACCGATATTCATACGCGATGGTACACCTAGCGGATTCAATACGATGTCTACCGTACGACCTTTTTCATCATATGGCATATCTTCAACAGGAACGATTGTTGAAATAACACCTTTGTTTCCGTGACGACCAGCCATTTTATCACCAGGTTGGATAGTACGTTTAACAGCTAGGTAGATTTTAACAATCTTAAGAACACCTGGTGCTAAATCATCACCTTGAGTGATTTTACGACGTTTAATTTCAAAACGTTTATCGTAATCAGCTTTAAGTTCATCATATTGCTCAGCTAATTGCTCAAGCTCAGCTTGTGCACTTTCATCAGCTAGACTTTGAGTCAGTAACTTCTCACCGGTCAAAGTTGCAACTTTATCGGCATCAATACCATTACTAATTAATAATGTACGTGCACGGCTTAGAACACCTTCTTCAAGGATTCTAAATTCTTCATTGAAGTCTTTTTTCGCTTCACGAAGCTGCATATCTTCAATCTCTAAAGCACGCTTATCTTTTTCAACGCCATCACGAGTGAAAACTTGAACATCGATAATAGTACCTGAAATAGAGTTAGATACACGTAGAGAGCTATCTTTAACATCAGATGCTTTCTCACCGAAAATAGCTCGCAGAAGCTTCTCTTCAGGTGTTAGTTGTGTTTCACCTTTAGGGGTTACTTTACCAACTAAAATATCACCGCCTTTAACTTCAGCACCTATATAAACAATACCTGATTCATCAAGTTTGCTTAATGCTGACTCACCTACATTAGGGATATCGGCTGTAATTTCTTCAGGACCTAATTTAGTATCGCGCGCGATACATTGTAGTTCTTGAATATGAATTGTTGTTAAACGATCTTCATCTACAACTTTTTCTGAAAGAAGGATTGAATCCTCAAAGTTGTAACCGTTCCAAGGCATGAAAGCAATACGTAGGTTTTGACCAAGCGCCAAATCACCTAAGTCCGTTGAAGGACCATCTGCTAGCACATCACCAATAGTCACAGGTTCACCAACCATACAAGTTGGTCTTTGGTTAATACATGTGTTTTGGTTAGAACGTGTGTATTTAGTAAGGTTGTAAATGTCGATGCCCGCTTCACCAGGAATACGCTCTTCTTCATTTACGTTAACTACGATACGACCTGAGTCAGCGTAATCAACAACACCACCACGTTTTGCAACAACAGTCACACCAGATTCTTTAGCGATAGTACGTTCGATACCTGTACCAACTAAAGGTTTATCTGCTTTTAACGTCGGTACTGCTTGACGTTGCATGTTTGAACCCATTAATGCACGGTTAGCATCATCGTGTTCAAGGAACGGGATAAGTGCTGCAGCAACTGAAATAACCTGCTGTGAAGATACATCCATATATTGAATGTCATCTTTACCCATAAAGGTTGATTCACCTTTAAAACGACATGGGATCATGCCCTCAACAAGCTCTTTATCAACTGTCATTTCTGCGCTCGCCTGTGCGATCACAAATTGACCTTCTTCAATTGCTGATAAATAATTAACTTCGTCAGTAACGACACCATCAATAACTTTACGGTAAGGCGTTTCTAAGAAACCGTAATCATTTGTACGTGCATAACACGACAAAGAGTTAATCAGACCGATATTCGGTCCCTCTGGAGTTTCGATTGGACATACACGACCGTAGTGAGTTACGTGAACATCACGTACTTCGAAGCCGGCGCGTTCACGGGTTAAACCACCCGGTCCTAATGCAGAAATACGACGCTTATGTGTTACTTCCGAAAGCGGGTTATTTTGATCCATGAACTGTGATAGTTGCGATGAACCAAAGAACTCTTTAACCGCAGCAGAAATAGGTTTAGCATTGATTAAATCTTGCGGCATAATTGCATCAAGATCACCTAATGTTAAACGTTCTCTTACAGCACGTTCTACACGCACTAAACCAACGCGGAATTGGTTTTCAGCCATTTCACCAACTGAACGAATACGACGATTACCTAAGTGATCGATATCATCTGATTCGCCTTTACCATTACGAATGTCGATCAATGTCTTCATTACGTCAACGATATCTTCTTTAGCTAAAGTACCAGGTCCAGTGTCAGAGTCACGAAGTACACGACTGTTGAACTTCATACGACCTACTTTAGATAGATCATAACGGTCTTCATTGAAGAATAAGTTTTCAAATAACGCATCGGCTGCATCACGAGTTGGTGGCTCGCCTGGGCGCATCATACGGTAAATTTCAACTAATGCTTCTAAACGGTTCGTAGTTGAATCAACACGAACTGTATCTGACATGTACGCACCACTATCAACTTCGTTGATGTAAAGCGTATCAATTTTAGTGAAGCCAGCTTTAACTAATTCAGCCATAAGCTCTAGAGTAAGTTCAGCATTTGCTTCCGCAACAACTTCGCCAGTTTCTTCATCAACATAGTTTTTAGCGATAACACGGTCAATCAAGTACTCATGTGGTACTTCAAGTTGTGTAACTGATTTTTTCTCTAGTGTTTTGATATGACGAGCAGTAATGCGACGGCCCATTTCAGCAATCACTTCACCCTCTTGATCTTTAATATCAAAAGTAGCGATTTCACCACGTAAGCGAGAAGGAACTAAGTCCATCATTACTTTACCGTTAGCAACTTCGAAAGTCGTTGTTTCGAAGAACATCGCTAGAATTTCTTCTGTTGAGTATTCTAATGCACGTAAAATGATTGATGCCGGTAATTTACGACGACGGTCAATACGAACGTGTAAGTTATCTTTGATATCAAATTCAAAGTCTAACCATGAACCACGGTATGGAATAACACGTGCATTATATAAAACTTTACCAGAAGAGTGTGATTTACCACGATCGTTATCAAAGAACACACCTGGACTACGATGCAGCTGAGAAACAATAACACGCTCTGTACCATTGATTACAAAGGTACCCGTATCTGTCATGAGTGGAATCTCACCCATGTATACTTCTTGTTCTTTTATGTCTTTTACTGTGCCTGGATTTTCTTTATCCATTACAACTAAACGTAATTTTACGCGTAGTGGAGCAGAAAAAGTAACACCACGGATTTGACATTCTTTAACATCAAATACTGGCTCGCCAATACGGTAACTTACGTATTGAAGCTCAGCACTACCCGAGTTGTTTTTGATAGGGAATACTGAACGGAAAGCAGCTTCCAATCCATATTCGCCTTCGGCGTTTGGCTTTAAGAATTTTGCGAACGAATCCAACTGCATAGCTAGCAGTTTAGGTATTTGCATAACCTGTGGTCGTTTACCAAAATCCTTACGGATACGTTTCTTTTCAGAATAAGAGTAATCCATGAGGTTCCTCAGCTTGCTGAATCTTGATATACCATCCATAAATGGACAGACTAAGTGGCTATTAATGCCAAATTTTTTACTACATATTGTGTGTTTGCACGCTTTGTTTTAACTGTAAAAAGCAGTATAAATCATAGAGGGCAAAATGCGCTGGAGTGCAAAACACTACAGCGCAAAAAGGCTGGTGATTAAATAATCACCAGCCCGTACCTGAAATTCAGGCAGCTAACCTAGCAAAAGCCAGATTATTTAATTTCAATTGTTGCACCGATTTCTTCAAGATCTTTCTTAAGAGCTTCAGCTTCTTCTTTAGAAACAGCTTCTTTAAGAGCAACTGGAGCTGACTCAACAAGACCTTTTGCTTCTTTAAGGCCAAGACCTGTAGCAGCACGAACAGCTTTGATAGCAGCAACTTTGTTACCACCGAATGAAGTCATTACAACGTCAAATTCAGTTTTCTCTTCAGCAGCTTCAGCAGCTGGACCAGCAACCATTGCAGCAGCAGCAGTTACACCGAATTTTTCTTCCATTGCTTCGATAAGAGCAACAACATCCATTACAGACATTTCTGCAATAGCATCAAGGATTTGGTCTTTAGATACAGACATTTCAAATTTCCTAATTATATGAACAATTATTTAGTATAAATAATGTTCTAAAAAAATATTTTACACCAATAAAAACAATCTAACTTATAGAATTCTATAAGATTAAGCAGATTGCTCTTCTTTTTGTACACGTACTGCTTCAATTGTTTTACACAATTTACCGGCAGACGCTTCTTTCATAGCGCTCATTAAGCGTGCAACTGCTTCATCGTATGTAGGCAATGTAGCCAACATAGCAACGTCTACAACGTTACCTTCAAAAGCGGCCAATTTAAGCTCAAAGTTTTCATTTTTCTTCGCGAAATCTGAGAAGATACGCGCAGCAGCACCAGGGTGCTCGCTAGAAAAAGCAACTAAGCTTGGACCAACTAAAGAATCGTTAAGACACTCAAAATCAGTTCCTTCGATAGCACGTTTTGCTAAAGTGTTACGAACAACTTTCATCCATACACCAGCTTCACGCGCTTCTTTACGAAGGGCTGTAATAGCGCCAACAGGTACACCACGAGAATCTGCAATTACTGCAGATAGAGCACCACTAGCGGCTTCGCTGACTTCAGCAACAATCGCTTTTTTGCCTTCAAAGTTTAAGGCCATGGGTGTGACTCCTGGTTCTTGGGGAAACTTAAATTAAGCATCCCGATTTACTCATCCTTAACAACAAAATGAAGCTAAGGTGCTTTTTACGGCGAGAGCCAGAAGATTAGGAAAAATCTATCTGGGGTTCTACACCATCTACGTAGGAAATTAAGTTGTTTATTACGAATAATAACTAACGCCTACGGTCTTGGACGGAAGTTTAAAATTATAATAAAGCTAAACTTCAACCCGAATTTGTTATTTATTGAAAAATTTAGTTTTATTTTAAATAAAACATTTCTTCAATAAAGTGGCGCAGAATTATAGCTCAAATAATGCGCCAAGTATACAGCAATAGTTAATTTAAAAAATTAAGCTACAACAGTATTAAGTGTACCCTGATCAACAGTTACACCAGCACCCATAGTCGTAGAGATAGTTACTTTTTTCAAGTAAACACCTTTAGCTTGAGCAGGCTTAGCCTTCTTAAGCGCAACGATTAGTGCTTCTAAGTTACCTTGAAGCTGTTCAGCTTCAAAAGAAACCTTACCGATAGTAGTATGGATGATACCATTCTTATCATTACGGTAACGAACCTGACCCGCTTTCGCGTTTTTAACTGCTTCAGCAACATTTGGCGTTACTGTACCAGTTTTAGGGTTAGGCATAAGGCCGCGTGGACCTAAGATTTGACCAAGCTGACCAACAACGCGCATTGCATCTGGAGAAGCAACAACAACGTCAAAGTTCATTTCGCCTTTTTTCACTTGCTCAGCAAGATCTTCCATACCTACAAGCTCTGCGCCAGCTTCTTTTGCAGCTTCAGCGTTTGCGCCTTGAGTAAATACGGCAACACGTACATCACGACCAGTACCGTGTGGTAGCACAGATGCGCCACGAACGTTTTGGTCAGATTTACGTGCATCGATACCAAGGTTTACAGCAACATCAACACTTTCTTCGAATTTAGCAGTCGCTAATTCTTTTAAAAGTGCAACAGCTTCATTGATATCATATTCTTTAGTAACTTCCACTTTTTCGCGGATATTACGCATACGTTTAGTAAGTTTAGCCATCTGATTAACCCTCTACGTTCAAGCCCATTGCACGTGCAGAACCTGCAATTGTGCGTACACCAGCGTCCATATCAGCAGCTGTTAAATCAGCTTGCTTGATAGTTACGATTTCTTCTAGTTGCGCACGAGTTACTGTGCCACACTTTTCAGTGTTAGGACGACCTGAACCAGATTTGATTCCAGCAGCTTTCTTAAGTAAGTAAGCAGCAGGTGGTGTTTTCATATCGAACGTGAAAGAACGATCTGAATATACAGAGATGATAACTGGAACTGGAGCGCCTTTTTCTAAAGACTCTGTACGAGCATTAAAGCCTTTACAGAATTCCATGATGTTAACACCGTGTTGACCTAGTGCAGGACCAACTGGAGGACTAGGGTTAGCCATACCAGCTGCAACTTGTAGCTTGATTAGAGCTTCAACTTTTTTAGCCATGATAAATACCTCAATTGTGGGTCTTAGCCTTGTGCGCGCGAGGACGCGTACTCTAACGGCTTCCCATAGTTCAAAAAAACTTTTATTTATTAAGCAAACTAATTACTTAAGTTTGAGTAATAACAAAAGGCCGCTGATTATAGTTTAATCACTCCCACTGATCAATATTTAATATACTTTTATTAAAATAACCTATTTTCATATTCAGTTTTGATTCAGACAAATAAAACTATACTGCTTTTATAAAATTTAAGGAGAACAAAAATGATAGTACCGGTATCAAGAATATTTGTAATCGCATCTCTATTGACCCCAGCAGTAACTTTTGACGCCAACGCACAAAATACTGTAATACATGACAAACACAAAAGTCACTCCCACCATGATAAAAAACATAGCTATTATGATAATCGAAAGAAAAATGTTAACTCTCATTCACCAAGGCTAAAAAAGAACTCTGTAATCGTAATCACTCCCCGAAAACGTATTTATCATAATGTGCATATCTACCGTCCATATGGCCATGCATATCTTGGTTATGGTCATTTCCATAACGATAATGATGCATGGAAGTGGCTCTCTTTTACATCTATTACAATTAAATTGTTAGATAATTTAAATGAACACACTCAACGAGAACACGAAGCTGCACAAATAAAAGCGACTACAGCAAAAGTCGGTGAAGAAATTAAGTGGCATAGTGAGTCTTCTAATGGTTCAGTTGTAACCACTAAAGAAGGAGTTAACAATGCAGGATTAACATGTCGTGAATTTCAGCAAACTATCACTATTTCTGGCGACACTGAGCAAGCCTTTGGCACCGCATGCTTACAAGCTGATGGCTCATGGAAAATAGTTAAATAACTTAATGGATATAATGAATGTTCCTATTAGAATAACTTCTATAACTTTCATACTTAGTTATATAACTATATTTTCTAACACTGCAACAGCACACATTTGGCAAAACTTGGGCAGCAAAACGGTTACAACAAACAAAAATTTTGACACTTTCACTGTGCATCAAAGACGCTAGTTTTAGTCAATTACAGATAAATGCCAAAATAGTAGGATAAAAATACAACCCATGGTTGTGCACTTTAAGAACAAGCAGCGTCATGAAATAAAAATTTCTGCATTTATAGCGCGTTATAGCGAATCACGATTAACTCACCAGCCAGAAGAAGCAAGAGAAATCAATAAAATTACTTTTTGGTACTATGCTAAAGGGGGGAGTGAAAAAGCCGCTTATATAACAATATTAGGAAAACATTAATTAAATCAGTATTCAAATTACAAGATCAAAAAAGCACAGCCAATGCTGTGCTTTTCAATAATAAAACGTCTATTATTTATCTACTTCAACTTGGCCAAACTCAAGTTCTACTGGTGTTGAACGACCAAAGATTAATACCGAAACTTTTACGCGGCATTTATCATAATCAACTTCTTCAACGACACCGTTAAAGTCAGCAAATGGGCCATCAATTACACGAACCACTTCACCTGGCTCAAACAAGGTTGCTTGTTTAGGTGAATCTGCATTTTCTTCTAAGCGATTTAGAATGCGGTCAGCCTCTCTTTGGCTAATTGGTGCTGGACGTTCTTTGGTGCCACCAATAAAACCCATTACACGCTCAGTGCCTTTAACCAAATGCCAACTTGCATCTGTCATAGCCATTTTTACAAGCACATAACCAGGGAAAAACTTACGTTCAGAGCGACGTTTCTGACCTGCACGCATCTCAACAACTTCTTCCGTAGGTACCAATACTTCTTCAAAAAGGTCTTCTAGGCCTTCTTGTTTGATATGCTCTTCTATTGTCAGCTTTACGCGTTTTTCGTATCCAGAAAAAGCTTGAACAACATACCAACGAAATTTTAATTCTTTATTCTCATCCGTCATAGGATCAGATCTCCAAGCCAGTTAAAAAGCCAACGATTCTAAATAAAGCACCATCAAGACCCCAAAGGATCAATGCCATAACAACAGTTGCTATCATTACGATAATTGTTGTGTGAATTGTTTCTTGGCGAGTAGGCCATACAACTTTACGCACTTCAATTTTAGCTTCTTTTGAAAAAACAATAAAATCTTGTCCTTTCTGAGTTTGCGATGCAATACCCAATGCTGCTACTACTGCAACAACAACCCCTACTGCACGAATTAATACAGATAAATCTTCTAACATGTAGTTTCCAACCACAGCGCCGCCAAGCAGAGCGAAGGTTAAAATCCACTTAATAGGATCCATCGAACTAGACGGGGTTTCCACTTTAGTGCTCATAATTATTTACCTTAATAACAGACACAACAACCCTGCTCATTGGCAGGGTAATTCCTTCGAATCTAAACTTAATAACCGGCTATTTAAACGTGCTATTAAGTTTAGACTAACTAATAAATGGCAGGGGCGGAGAGACTCGAACTCCCAACCATCGGTTTTGGAGACCGCTGTTCTACCAATTGGAACTACGCCCCTGCAAAGTGGATTGACATTATACTGAGGAAGCAAGTGAAAACAAGAGTAAAAGATGATCAAGTTGGTTTTTATGGATTATTATTATTAAAAAAGTCAGTTCCTAGTCTAAAGTATCAAAATAAACATGATAAATTACGTAATGCAGGGAGCAAAATTAAGTGAAACTATTTATTTCTATTTTAATTAATCTTTTTGGGGCAATTTTATTTATACCGCAATCTGGATATGCTGCTTATAAAGAAATATCACAATTTGGAGCTAACCCTGGGCAATTAAAAGCGGATATATATCTGCCCCAAAGTAAGAGTAAAAATCTGGTTGTATTATTACATGGATGTACGCAAAAAAATAAGTTGTTCGCAAAACAAAGCGGTTTTGAAGATTTAGCTGAAAATAAAAAATTTTTACTGCTTGTTCCGCAACAAATAAAATCTAACAATATAAACAATTGTTTTAATTGGTTTACTGAACAAGACACAACCAAAAACGCTGGTGAATCACTCTCTTTATATAATATGATCCACCAAATAAAATATGACTATCAAATTGAACAGATTAATATTCTAGGTCTATCTGCTGGGGGTGCAATGGTGTCTGTTATGCTAAATAATTACCCAAGGTTATTTAACAACGCAGCAATTATTGCTGGTCTACCGTATGGCTGTGCAAATACTTTAGATAAAGCACTTTCCTGCATGAAAAGTGGCCCAAAACAATCTATAGCCCAGCTCACTGCCTTAATGAGTCGCCAGCACAATAAGGATACAAAATGGCCAAACGTCAGTATTTGGTATGGCAACAAAGACAAAACAGTTAATCCAATCAATTCAACTTTTATGGCTCAACAATGGGTTAAGCTATATGACAATAAATTAACTAAGTCTGTTCAAAATAAAAATCAATATCAAACCATGCAATGGCGAGATCCATCCGGAAAAATCAAAGTTCAGCTAGTTCGATTAAACCAATTAACTCATGGTATGCCTGTTAAGCCTAATTTAAAAGGTACTGGAGGAGTTTTAGCTGATTATGTACTGCAATCACCTATCGCTTCAGGAATTTATCTCACAGAACTTTGGGGTTTGTAAATCATTTTATCGATAAGAACCTATGACGTATGAAAAATTATTAATTTTTTAATATTCAATTCCACAAAAATGGAAGTATGGTATTCTTTGAAATAGAAAGTATCAATATCTAATGGAAGCATAATGGAATTAAACGCAATTGCGGATAAATTTTCTGAATTAGGGCATAAAACACGATTGACTATTTTTAAACAATTAGTAAAGGCAGGCAGTGAAGGTTTACCCGTTGGAAACTTACAGCAAACTTTAAAGATCCCAGGATCTACTTTATCTCATCATGTATCTCGTTTGATTAATGTTGGCTTAATTAAACAACATAGAGATGGCCGCACTTTATATTGCATAGCACAATATGATGCGTTGCAAGACGTTATCAATTTTTTAACTGATGAATGCTGCATTGATGCTTCTGAATAAAAATAACATTAAAATATTGATTGCATTAAATACAAAAAACTCGTTAATTTGAACATTAATATTTCAATAAAGATAATAAGAATAGCAAATGAAAAAATATATATTGTTGGCAATAATACTGATCATGAGTCAAGTTTCATATGCCAAAACAGATAAAAATGACATTTTAAGCATAATGTCAATGCAGCAAAACGCTTGGAATAATGGGGATATTAAACAATATATGCAAGGCTATTGGCAATCCGAACAACTAAAGTTTATTGGTAAAAATGGTATAAAATATGGATGGCAAGAGACCTTAAAAAACTACATAAAATCTTATCCTGACAAATCTAGCATGGGACAATTAACTTTTGATATTTTAGAGGTGAATGTTATGCAAGATACTGCTTTTGTACTGGGAAAGTGGTCATTAAAAAGAAAATCTGACAATCCAAATGGTTATTACACTTTATTTTGGAAAAAAATAAATAACCAATGGCGCATCGTAATAGATCATAGTAGTTAATAAAATATTCGGGGATAAATCCCCTACTATATTTTAAAGGCTATAAATACTTATTTGTATCAATCCCAGCCTTCATCATTAAATAACCCACTGCTTACGGCTAAAGCCTCTACAAGCTCAGCAAAGCCAGATGCAAAATCAGGCATCATTTCTAACATTTGGCTGCTTAGAGTAGCAAAATCAATCTTTTGTTGCTCTGACTGCATATGCGCGCTTGTTTCGTCTGCAAAGTAGCTTAAGCAAGTTACTGCCATCGCAAAGGCTGAACGTAAGTCTATGTCTATGTTTTCACATTCTAATAATTGTCCGGCATAACCTATACCCCTAACAAAACCTTTACTCCATAAATGCAGCTCGCTTTCATCTGTAAAATTAGCATTAACGTCTCTTTCTTCCATAAATGCTTTTGGTAATTTAAAGCCAGTTTCAAATACTTGAGTACTTAAATCATTATAAAGCGCCATTAACGCAAAAAGTTTATCATCAGATAAAGCACTTAAATCATCAGCTAACGCCTCTTTTAACCAAAGTTCATCTTCGACTGGCGAAGGTGCACAAATTAATGCAAATAAATACCCTTTCAATTGCATTAGACTCATTACATCATGAGCTGTTTCATCGCTATCTAGCCATTGAGAAAGAAGGTTTAACTCAGCATCTGAGAGTGACATTTGACTATAATTTGATTGCATAACGACCTTGATTATCTGGACGACCTAAAAATTTAACTGCATCATGCACATCTTTAGGCATCTTTGCACTTGGTTTAACAAACCCTGATGCCGTTAGTTTATTTTTAGCTGCTAAAACAACATCTAACTGTAACCCTAAGTCATTACTTTTATTAACAGCGAATGTGATATTACCAGACTTACATTTACCTTTAGCTGCAATTTCATCAATTGAAAACCAGCCTGATAACCCCTGAACTTCTAATTGCTGAGTTGTAATATTCGCATTAAGCACTTCACAATAAGGCTCGCCTAATTCATATTCTTCAATTTTAACTGTTACACGGCCTTTTGCATTGACAGGTAGAGGTAAATTAGCCTGAGATAACAAATCATTTATAGGAGCCCTTAAATTAGTATTTTTCAATATAAGTTCATTTGATAACAAACCAAATTGAATACTTCCTTTACCCGATAATTCTGACTTTTCACGAATGTTGCCAAAGTTAATATCTGCAACTAAATTGGCATAAAAAAGTGAGCTTGCCTGAATTGACCATTTCAAATTTTTGAAAACCTGCTGCTGATTTTTATCTTTATAAATCACTTGCGTGACAACCCCCTCCCAAACAGAACCTGATACATTTCCTATTTTCAATTGTTTAGGTAAATAAGGTTTTGCAACAGAAACTGCAACACTTGCAGGCATAAAGGACACAGTAAAAAATACAAAGGTTGCCAAAAATACAGAGGTTAAAAGTAATATTTTTTTCATGCTTATTATTTCTCTAAAATCAAACGGCTAACTTTAACATAACCAGTATTATCGTCTTTGCTCATGTCTATATTTTCGATTGAAACATTATGTTTTTGAACTAAAAGCGTTAACCATTCAACCAATTTATTGAACTCCACATTTTCAATGGTGAGTCTTAAAGTATTATCTTTTGGCTGCATTTTACTTAATGTAATTTGATAACGATTTCGAGTCGTGTTGACTATTTGACTTAAACTCCCTGAACTTATGCTTGCTTTTGGGTTTGCCTGCTTTATTTTAGCAATACTTGTTTGCATCCAAGCAGATAAAGCTTGCTGTTTTTGTAAATCTTTAGACGAAGATTCAATTGCTTGATTTAAAGGTCGCCAAACCCCCATAACAAAAATAAAAATAACAAATATACCACCGCCAAACATGAGTAATTTTTGTTCTTGTTCTTTAAGTGAATGCCAATATTCTAAAACAGCTTTCATTGTTTTTTCTCCTGGTTCATGACTGACGTCTCACTTTAACTTCACCAACAACATTATCACCGTCATTGTTTAATGAACCTTGAGATACTTCTAAACCCTGCTTTTCTAAAATTGATTTAACTTTACCAAAAGTCTGAAAGTCCTTACCTCTTGCTCTGACTCTGACTTCTTTTCTTTTATTATCATAACGGAGAGATTCAGGTTCAAAGCTTTCTACTTGTTTAAATACAACAACTAAGTCATTCATCAAATTTAAAAATCCAGCATCACTGCCGCCTTCAATTTGTTTTAAACGATTTCTCAATTGATTTTTAATCAAATGAGGTCTTACTCTAGTACCCGGGAAGGCTGATTTATATTGAGAAATAACATTTTGTTTTGCAACAACAAGTTGCTTATCAAGTTGATATACCTGAAAACCTTTCAAACCAAGCGTCATAAACAGTGCAATCCCAGCAGCTATAGCCGGTGCACGCCATACAGGCCTAATAATACGGGTTTGTTTTTTTACCTGATAATCGCCTTGAAGTAAGTTAAAACGACTATTTTTTAATTGCTTAGCAAAGATAGCCAGAGGTAAGTCGAAATTAGCTTCATCGCTTTCCAATTTAATATTCGAAAACTCAATTAAGCCCTCACTTGGACTAAAATGCCGCAAGGTCTCAATTTTAGCAGCTGTAAAATAAGGAGCTAACCAATCTGGTTCCACTTGAGCGATATGCCAATCATTTGTTTTAATAAGCCAATCTTGACCTAAACAAATAGCCGATGCTTTTTCATCTTCTAGTGGTAACAATAAAGCATCTGGTAGTACTTTTTCAGGCATAAGTTCAAATTTGGCTAAACAATCTAGCCAAGTTTCAAACCATTTTTTATTTAAAATAGCGACCTGAATACCATGCTTTACTTCTGATTCAACTACTTCTTCAAACGGCTCATCAATAGCAATAAATAGTTCATCAAGATCACAGGCTAAATCATCTTCTATAATAAAAGGTAAAGCCTGTTGTAGTTTTCGATTCCACTTAGCTGGCAAAGTTACTTTTTTCAACTGCACATCAGCAGCAGGTAATAAAGCAACAAGCTGACGCCCTGCAACCTTTTCAGTCAAAATATTTAATTCATTTGCATCATTTAATTCGCCACTGGCGATAATTTCATGCTCAGAATTTGAATATATTAACCAGTGTAATTTATCTTCTTGGCTGTGGCCTAAACGTATAATTAATGTCTCGCTCACTCTACGCCTCCAAATTTACGCGCCAGTATGCTGACTTTGTTATCTTTTATTTTCATTACTGATGTCATTCTAAATCGGCTTTCAGCAAAAGTTGTATTAGCAATTAATTGAAAATACTCACTATTTACCACATATTGTTTATTTTTTTGATCAATTTTTTGTGTTAACTTTTCATTTGCATCAGATTTAAACTGTTCAATGTCACTCCAGCCTTCAGGTTCTCTGGCACTTATGATTTCTTCTGCAATGCTATTATCTGTATCTAATAATGCAGCAAGTAATGTCACCTGCTCTGATGTAATTGTATTTACATTTATTTCAAACAAATCTGAGTTTGGAATAATGCAAATATACGGCAATAACCTTTCAACAACTAAAGGATTAAAACCTTTGATTGTACGTAATTCTGAAGTTGAAGCTAAAAAATGATTGGCCGTTAAATATGGTACTTCTCTAGATAAATACTCATCTTCTTCCGCACCTTCAGGTCGACGACTATCATCCTCATCAATCCAATCTAGCAAGCTATCAGCTAATTCTTCTTGCGTATTCTCTATCGGTAAGCTGTCTATCTCATCTAATTTTTCTAATAATTTAAGAAATACACCATGGATCTCTGGCAACTTGCTCGTTTGATTAGCTGCTGGCTTTGCTCTAAAAGCATTTAAATTTAAACATGCTTGTAAATCTGAAATTTTTCCACTAATCGTACCACCTTCTACAGGAAAGGTAGCCTCCTCCTGTGCCCATGCCTGCTTTAAATGTACAACATTTTTATTTTCTTTTTTACTTTGTTTTAATGCTTGTTTAGCAAGCGCTTCGCCAGCATAAGCATACCATTTTGCCTGTTGATGCTCTTGCAACATGCTATTTTTGTTAACTAAAACCATCATACGAGAGCTCATTTCAACGGCAAGTGTTGCTGCCAATGCAACAACAAATAAGACAATGATCAGAGCTGCACCTGAGTTTTTATTTCTCATCACGAACATCTCCAGCACCAGGCACTAAAAAAACACGTGTGATTGGTTCCATATCTTTTAATTTCATTTCAATCGATATTGCGCGTGGTAATGATTTTTGTGACCATTTATCAAGCCATTTATCTTTTGAACCACGATACTTAAAAATAAGTTCTTCAACATTTTTAAGTAAAATATGTTTGCGTGGTTGCGTATCATCTAAACTATCAACAAAAACTTTATAAACTCGCTCTAAATTATCGTCAACGACTCTATAGGCAATGGCTTGAAGTTCACTACGTGGTAATAAGCTCGCCGGATTACGCCAACCATCTCTTATAAATGCAATGCCATCATATTGGCTTTCCATTAAATACCGACCAGAGATTAAATACTGCTCAACGCGGTCTCCGGCTTCGTTACGCCCCATCCTTTGTACCATTTGACTGAAATCTTGATCCATTAAACGAAACGCTGTTTGCAATTCATTGAGTTCTGCTATAGTTTCTTCTGATGTTTCATTGGTACGAATTGCTGTATTGAGTATTTGATGACTTGCAACCACAATAAAACCCAAAATCCCTAAAGCAACCATCACCTCTAATAAGGTAAAACCCGTTTGCTGATTTGAGTGTGATTTTAAAGTTATACTCACTTCGTATTGCTCTTTGTTACATATGTATTTAACTCATAGACAGCTTCTTGGTATTTTTGACTTTCATAGACCACTAATGTCACTTGATAAAAATCTGCAGTTTCTGTTTTAACAACTTTCTGCTGCCAATACCACTTATGTCCAGCTTGTTCTTCATTACCTTTTTTATTGTTTTTTGGTGGCCACTTATCAGTCAAATGTAATTCAGCTAATTGATTTTCAGCAACCCAAGATGCGTATGCTTGCTGCTCAACTATCGAAAGGTGGTTTATATGCTGCCCAGCAACCTGCATGGCAGCGATACCAGCCATAGCGCATATGCTTAAAGCAACCATAACTTCTAATAAGGTGAAACCCAAATATTGCTTCATATTATTCATAGCTCAGGTTCTCTTTTAAACCTTACAGGAGCCATAAATTCACCTTCAATGAAAAATGTAGGGTCTCTTTGTTGTTTTAACGAAAACGATAAAGAGAATGGGCTAACCTCTCCTGACGAAAGCAAAATAACCTGTGGAGTCTTAAGTTTATCTAACTCTAAGAAATTTTCATCATTATCAGAATCCATTAATTGGCGCCAATCAACCTGTTCCAATAAGTTTTCTTGCGCCCATGGCAAATCATCAAGTTGTAACTCAACATCTAAAAACTCAGGAAACTTAACCGATTTAAACGCTTTATTTCCCGTTAACGGGATCCATTTTTCACCATCAAAAGCCAAAAACTCAAAAATATCTTTATCTAAGTGAAAGCCAAGCTCTAATTGATTTAAAACGGCATAATCTGCAGCTAAATTAATAACTGTATGCATTTTTACAACTTGTTTTTCTAATAGCTCTTCTTCGCCTCCACCTAGGTTATAAACAACCATATTTGTTGCAAAGGCAATGATCACAATGACAACCATGATCTCAATAAGACTAAAACCTTTATTTTTTTTAGTCCGCAATTGAGAACCATGCCATTTTTGACCTGATTTTAATTTTGATTCCACTTTGAACGATTCAAAATTCAAAACTAAACCTTTAACTTAACCATTTTTTTCTTCTTCGTCCCAATTACCTATGTCATCTTCTGTACCCACTTCACCATCAGGTCCCATTGAAAATAAATCAATTTTACCAATTTCACCAGGACTTACTAACTGGTATGGGTTACCCCAAGGGTCTTCTGGTAATTTGTCAATAAACCCGCCATCTGGAAAACGTCTCGGTAATGGTTCAACATCCGTTTCTGTTACTAAAGCTTCTAAACCTTGCTCGGTTGTTGGATAAGTTTTATTTCTCAGTTTATACATGCTCATAGCGTCTTCTAGCTGCTGGATATCTAAATGTGCTTTATCCTTAGCAGCTTCTTCTTGTTGACCCATAATATTGGGTGCAACAATTGCCATGATCATACCGATGATCACAAGTACAACCATGATCTCTAATAGTGAAAAACCAGACTGTTTTTTCATTTTTTACCTCTAAATTTAAAAATAACTATCAATTATAAATGTTATAAACCAATTGCTTTATTCATTGCCATAATCGGCTGCAATATTGCCATTACAATAAACAATACAATAACAGCCATGCCCGCAATCATCGCAGGCTCTAATAACTTTAATGAAACACTTACCAAACTTTCAAATTCACGATCTTGGTTATCGGCTGAACGTTCAAGCATTTGTTCCAACTCGCCAGACTTTTCACCACTTGCAATCATATGAAGCATCATAGGTGGAAAAAACTTAGTTTGTTGTAATGAAGCCCGTAAAGTTGCGCCTTCACTCACCTTCACGGAAGCATCTCCAACGGCTTTTTTAATACGTTCATTTGCCAATACTTCCCCAGATATTTTCATACCTTCTAATAACGGAACTGAACTTGAAGACAAAATACTCAAGGTACGCGCAAACCTTGCGGTATTTAAACTGCGACTCACCTTACCTAAACCAGGAAGGGTTAAAATTTTGCTATCGTACCAAAAACGTATTTTAGGTTTTTTAAGTGCTTGCTTGATACCAAAGACAATCGCAAAAAGAATAATCAAAGTAATATGCCAATAATTTTGTACAAAATTACTTGCTGCAAGTACCCACTCCGTTGTCCAGGGTAAGGCTTGCTTTGACTTTTCAAAGGTTTTTAATATTTTAGGTACTACACTACCTAACAATATTGAAATAATACCGATAGCAAAAACGACCAAGACCATAGGGTAAACCATAGCCTGTGTAATTTGGCTGCGCATATGTTGGCGCTGCTCTGTATAATCAGCTAATCGATTGAGTACTTTATCTAAATGACCTGATTTTTCACCTGCCGCAACCATGGCTCGGTATAAATAATCAAATACATGAGGAAACTCAGCCAAACCATCGGCTAAGGTATAGCCTTCAACAACTTTTGAGCGTACCGACATTAACATGCTTTTTAGCCGTGGCTTTTCACATTGCTCTGCAACAGCTAAAACAGCCTCTTCAACGGGTAATGCCGATTGGATTAAGGTTGCTAACTGCCTAGTGATCAGAGATAAGTCTGCTGTAGATATTTTTGTTTTGAAAAAACTATTTTGTTTCGCTTTTTCTTGCTCTGCGGCAGCATTAACCTCTAAAGGTGTTAAACCTTTTTCTTTTAAGCTCGTTCGGACTTGTTTTGCAGTATCGGCCTCAAGCAAACCCTTTTTAGTTTTACCTTTAGCATCTAATGCTTTGTACTCAAATGCAGGCACTAGCTTTCCTCTCTAGTGACACGTAATACTTCTTCTAATGTAGTTTTACCCGCAAGCACCCTGCTACAACCATCTTGCCTTATGCTTGGCGTTGTTTTACGAATGTATTTCTCTACAGATTGTTCGCTCTTACCATTATGAATAAGTTCACGAATTGTATCGTCTACAACAAGAAGTTCATGAATACCAGTACGGCCCCTATAACCATTATGATTACACTCGGTACACCCAATAGCACGATAAATCTCTCTACCTTGATTAAACTCAATGCCTAGTAGTTTACATTCTTTTTCGTCAGCTACATGAGCTTGTTTACAGTTCGAACATAAAGTTCTCACTAAACGCTGTGATAAAACCCCCAATAAAGATGATGAGAGTAAAAATGGTTCTACCCCCATATCTTCCATACGTGTAATAGCACCTGCTGCAGTATTTGTATGTAAAGTAGATAAAACCATATGCCCTGTTAATGAGGCTTGTACAGAAATTTGAGCTGTTTCTAAATCACGTATTTCACCAACCATTACAACATCGGGATCTTGTCGTAAAATAGCGCGTAAACCACGGGCAAAGGTCATATCTACCTTTGCATTTACTTGTGTTTGGCCTATGCCAGGAATTTCATACTCTATGGGATCTTCAACGGTTAATATGTTGCTTTCTTTTGAATCTATCTCCGCAAGCCCGGCATAAAGCGTTGTACTTTTACCCGACCCGGTGGGGCCTGTAACTAAAATAATACCGTGAGGTTTGCGAACCAATTCTGTAAACGTTATGCGATTATCATCACTCATGCCTAAATCTTCTAGGTCCAAACGAGCATTATTTTTATCAAGTAAACGTAAAACAACTCGCTCACCATAACTAGATGGCATAGTTGATACTCGGACATCAACCGCACGACCTGCAATTTTCAAGCTAATTCGACCATCTTGCGGTATGCGTTTTTCAGCAATATCTAGCTTAGCCATTACTTTAATACGTGAAACCAGTAAAGAAGACAATTTACGATTTGGTGTTAATACTTCTTTTAAAACGCCATCAACCCTAAAACGAATAACTAAATCTTGCTCAAAGGTTTCAATATGTATATCAGAAGCACCCTCTTTAATTGCTTCACCCAACATCGCATTAATGAGCTTTATAATAGGTGCATCATCATCACTGGCGAGTAAATCTTCAGTAGTAGGTAAATCTTCCGCAAGAGAAAATAAATCGACTTCGTTGCCAATATCTTCCATTATTTGCTGCGTTTCAGAGCTATCTCTTTGATAAACAGCCTCAATTTGCAACTCAAAATCATCATCAGTTAATAATTCAGTCGTAAAGGTTTTCCCTGCTATCCGTCTAACCTCAAGCAAAACATCTAAATTTAACTGCCCTTTATAAAGCAAATTTAAAGTGTTTTTTTGAATATCGTGACTTAAAAACACACCAAAACGCCGTGCATAAGAAAAAGGCAAACGTTTAGGAGCCACTGGAATTTGGGCTGCTAACTCAGTCATTTTTTTTCTCTTCTTTATTTTTACCGTGTAAAAACTCTTGATATGTAGGGGGTAACGTTAAGTCATCATTCCACTCTGGCAATACCGGTGTTTGCTTATTTGGCATTAAATCGACACCATCGTCTTCCATTTTTACTTGCTCAGAACGGATGTAATTATATTTCTCATGGCTCAATTTATTCATAGTAACATCGTCACGAATAATATTAGCGCGAATAAATACCATTAAGTTACGTTTAACTGTTTTAGTTGATGATGACTTAAACAAATGCCCTAAAATAGGAATATCGCCTAACACAGGTACCTTAGACACACTTTCTTGCACATCTTCATCAATCAAACCACCTAAAATGACCATGCCGCCATCATCAGCCATCACTGTGGTCGTAAATTCTCGTTTATTGGTAATAATATCGACCGAAGTTGAACCACTAATACTTGAAACTTCTTGCTCAATAGTTAACAAAATTGCTGAACCGTCATTGATTTGTGGCGTTACTTTTAACTTAATACCCACTTCTTGGCGGTCTACTGTGCTAAATGGATTTGAGTTATTACTCCCTGCAGCAGACCCCGTTAAAATTGGGATTTCCTGACCAACGATCATTGAGGCTTCTTGGTTATCCATCGTTGTGATTGAAGGAGTAGATAGAATATTAGAGTTAGTATCTGTTGCAGCTGCTTGGATAATTGCACCCCAATCACCTTTAACAATACCCATGGCCATGCCATTTACACCACCAAGCAGAGTGCCAAGTGCGGTTAAATCCCCTTTCTCTGTGGTAGTGGTTGCAACAGGAACTCCATCATTACCAGTGATAACACTGCCTTTAATTTCTTTATCTCTTCCTTGTTCAGCCGCAACGGCTAACTTACCAACAGGTACGGTACCATTGTTAAATTGGATCATACCACCTTGTTCACTGATCCATTGAAGACCTAAATTAACACCATCGCCTTCAAATACTTCAAGAACAATGGCTTCAATTAATACTTGAGGTCGACGTATATCTAATTTGGCTATCACTTTATCAAGAGAGCGCATGATATCGGGTTGCGCCGTGATCACTAAAGAGTTCGTTTCAGCATGAGCTTCTATACTTGTTTTATTATCATTTCGACGACTTTTAGATTTTGAACCTGTTTGCTTTTTTTCATCAGCAATAGACTTACTTACGCCTTGTAATACTTTTACTAATTCTTCTGATTTAGCATAATTAAGATAAACAACCTTGGTATTACCCTGACTTTCTAATTCACCATCAAGTCGTTTAATTAAATCTAAGGCTCTCTCTCTTGCTTGTGTTTCACCGCTTACAATAATGCTATTGGTACGGTCATCTGCCACCACTTTTGGTATTAAAAATGCGGGGATATTCGATTTTCCAGATGTAGGTTTATAAATTTTTTCAATCACAGAAACCACATCAGCTGGGGCTGCATGTTTTAAGCGTATAATATCAACTTGTTTATCACCGGCCTGATCAACTAAGCGAATGATTTTAACTAAGCGGTTAACCGAAGCTGCATGACCAGTTAACATCATTACATTAGCATCTTTATAGTTGGTAACATGGCCACCATCTTTTTGATCACTAAACTGACGAATAAGTGGACCCAACTCTTGAACGCTTACATTTTTAACACGAATTACGCGCGTGACCATCATATCGCCAAACGAATCTACATCATCGGTGATAACTGGTACGCTAGATTTTTTGGCGCTAGAACTCTTTTCAACTTTTAAAATACCATTATCCATTTCTATAACGGCAATACCTTGTACTTCTAATACATTAAGGAAAAATTGATAATAAAACTTTTCATCCATTAATTCATAACTACGCACATTTACTTTACCGCGCACATTGGGATCAATAATGATGGTCTTATTTAAGTTTTTACCAACAATATTAATAAACTCATGGATATCTGTGCCTTTAAAATTGGCAGAGTATTCAACCGCAGCAACAGACAATGTAGTTCCGACAGCTAGCATCAATACGGCGTATTTGGCCAAACCTTTTTTAATTTTATTTATTTTACTTAGGCGGCGTAACAAGTGATTCATCTCTAAACTCCGAATCTTTAATCTAAACTGAACAGTACTTCCAATTGCTCGCCCTTGCGATTAATTGAGATAGTAGCTGATTGTGCGGTACGCAATTCATTAATTGCAGCCATAGCTTGTTTCATATCAGTGAGCATAAAGCCATTAATTGAAGTTGCTAAATCATTATGTTTTAACCCCATTTTTTTAAATAGTGCGGGGTCTTTTCCTGGTCTTAATTTATAACCAACCAGTTCACCATTTACACGTGATGGCGATACACGAATATAGTCAAAAAGCTTACCTGGGTTTTTTACCAACTCGGCTCTTTTGTTTTTAATTTCACGCTTAACATCTGCATTCTGTGTTGCTTGAATTATTCTAGCGTTTCTGGGGATTGCTTTATGTTCTGTTCTAATTGACTGCTTTTTATTATTACTAACCGTTTTAGAAAAATTAATACCATCAAGCATGAGCGTTTCGAAACGGTTGCTCACTTTTAAAATAACTCGGTCTGCAAAAACTTGTTTTATTGTTGCTCGAGTACCTTTAACAACATCATCGACTTGATATGTATCTTGGGTACCTTGGCTTTCAATAATAGCTAAACCCGCTTTATCATTTTTATCTACGGCAACAACACCTGTTAACCCAATATTGAGTGACGTTTCTGGCGCATCATTAATAATCTTAGGCTCTTCAATTACTTTTTTTGGCGCTGCATTAGCCTTACCAAACAAATTTAAATTTGTTATATCTTGGCTATTTAATACACCTAGAGAAGATGGTTTTGCATAAGATGTGTTAGCAGTTAACGTAGCTGGTTGCGACTTAGGCCAAAATAACCAAAAAGCTTGAGATGATAAAAATGCAACATACATCACTATAAGTAATAGCAATGTAAAGCTTATTTTTTTTTCTGGTAACTTTGCAATGAAATGCTGTAGTTGTTGTATTCTAAACTGCATAACCTTTATTTTTATATTTATTTAATAGCGAAGACATAGTAACCCGCTTGTTTTCATACAACAAGCGCCTTGATAACGAATGTTATTAACAACGGAAAAAAAACGGTACAAACAGTCCGCTATCGCCTATATTTATTAGCTTAAAGAATTTAGTAAACAAATGTAGTCTCTTTTTAAAAAAGGCTGTTTATGCTATATTTCATGCAATTTTTTCACGATATTTAATTAATAATGGTAAAACAATTAAAAACTCAGCCAAACGAACTGCTTAAAGTACGACTAGATAAATGGCTTTGGGCCGCGCGATTTTATAAAACTCGCGCTATAGCTAGAGACATGGTTCAAGGCGGAAAAGTTCAATATAATGGCCAGAAATGTAAACCGAGCAAAATTGTTGAACTTGGAGCGATTATTAAATTACCGCAAAATCATGATGAAAAAACGGTCACAGTTTTGCAAATATCGGAACATAGACGTGGTGCACCTGAAGCACAATTACTCTATCAAGAGTCAAAAGAAAGCCTAGAACAACGAGAGAAAAATACGATTGCCAGAAAAAACAATAGCTTTTTTTCTCCACACCCAGATAGAAAACCAGATAAAAAACAAAGACGTAAAATCATTCAATTTAAGCAGAGTTAGTAATATTAAACTAATTTTATTAAAGCAATAACACAGTATTTTTATACTGTTTTGTATTCAAATTAAAGATAGGCAAGTGCCAGATGCAAGATTTATTACATAGATATATTTTTGAAAACCTTGATGCCAGAGGTGAACTAGTACAGTTAAGCAATACCTTTAATGAAATAGTTAAAGGCCATAACTACCCTGAATCAGTAAAAACATTATTAGGTGAATTATTAGCTGCCACCTGTTTATTAACAGCAACATTAAAATTTGAAGGTGATATCGCAGTGCAATTGCAAGGTGATGGTCCTGTTAAATACGCTGTAATTAATGGTGACAATAAACAAAACATGCGAGGCATAGCGCGCCTTCAAAGTGAAGTTGCAGGTTCAGGTATTAAAGACTTAATAGGTAATGGCCATATGGTTATTACGATTACACCAAATAAAGGTGAGCGATACCAAGGTATCGTACCTTTAGAAGCTGAGACTTTAGCCGGATGTTTAGAGAATTACTTCACGCAATCGGAGCAATTAAAAACCCGACTTTGGTTCGCGACAGATATTACTGAAAACTCAGCAAAAGTTTCAGGTTTATTTTTACAAGTATTGCCTGTCGATAAAGACAAAGCTGAGCAAGATTTTATTCACCTTGAAGCATTAACAAATACGATAAAAGATAAAGAACTGCTAGAACTTGATGCTAACACAGTACTTACTCGTCTTTATCATGAAGACAACCCTAGAGTATTTGAACCACAAGCAGTTAGCTATAAATGCACTTGCACCAGAGATAAAACAGCCAGTGCATTAATTAATTTAGGTTTAGAATCTCTACTTGAAGATATTAACAAAAATGGCGACATCCAAATTAGTTGCCATTATTGTTTAAGTAATTACATTTTTGATGAATCACAAGTTAAAGCACTTTTTGAGTAAATTTAAGTCATATTCATAATCCATAAAAACCGAGTCTTACTCGGTTTTATTATTTTGTGATACCCCAAATAACAATGACACCGGTATCATTCAAAAAGTCCATGCCCTCAATATCTAATGACACCGGTATCATTCGAAAAAGTTCTTAAATCTTTAGCTTAACGTCCTTTATTGCTTTTGTTTTAGCCAGTATTCACCTAGAATTAGCGCCTAATCTCACAATAGTTCTTTATATTTAAACCCCGTTCAAAACGTAGGAGTGTTTTTGCATGACCGCTTTAGAAAACTCAATTGATTTGTCGCAATATGGTATTAATGACGTTGCAGAAATTGTTTACAATCCATCTTATGAGTTACTTTTTGCTGAAGAAACTAAAGCCGGCCTAGAAGGTTTTGACAAAGGTGTCGAAACTGAACTTGGCGCAGTAAATGTAGACACTGGTATTTTTACTGGTCGTTCTCCTAAAGATAAGTATATTGTTCGTGATGACGTAACGCGCGATACTGTATGGTGGTCTGATCAAGGTAAAAATGATAACAAACCTATGACTCCTGAAACATGGGATCATTTAAAAGGTTTAGTTACAACTCAACTAAGCGGTGAGCGTTTATTTGTTGTTGATACTTTTTGTGGTGCTGATGAAGCAACACGTTTAAAAGTACGTTTTATTACTCAAGTAGCATGGCAAGCACATTTTGTTAAGAACATGTTCATTCGCCCTACTGATGCTGAGCTTGAAAATTACGAACCTGATTTCGTAGTTATGAACGGTGCAAAAACAGTCAATGATAAATGGGAAGAGCAAGGTCTTAACTCTGAAAACTTTGTTGCTTTCAACCTAACTGAAAAAGTTCAACTAATCGGTGGTACTTGGTACGGCGGCGAAATGAAAAAAGGTATGTTCTCAATGATGAACTACTACCTTCCGCTTCAAGGCATCGCATCTATGCATTGTAGTGCAAATGTTGGTAAAGACGGCGATACAGCAATCTTCTTTGGGTTATCAGGTACTGGTAAAACAACGCTTTCTACAGATCCAAAACGTGAACTAATCGGTGATGATGAGCACGGTTGGGATGATAACGGCGTATTTAACTTTGAAGGCGGTTGTTATGCAAAAACAATCAACCTTAGCAAAGAAAATGAACCTGATATCTACAATGCAATCCGTCGTGATGCATTATTAGAAAACGTAACTGTTGATGCGAATGGTAAAATTGATTTTGACGATAACTCAAAAACTGAGAATACACGTGTTTCTTACCCAATTCATCATATCGACAACATCGTAAAACCAGTATCTCGTGCAGGTCACGCTAAGAAAGTCATTTTCTTAACTGCTGATGCATTTGGTGTTTTACCACCAGTTGCTAAGCTAACACCAGAGCAAACTGAGTACTACTTCCTTTCAGGTTTCACAGCTAAATTAGCGGGTACTGAACGTGGTATCACAGAACCTACTCCAACTTTCTCTAGCTGTTTTGGTGCTGCTTTCCTAAGCCTACATCCAACTCAGTACGCTGAAGTATTACACAAGCGTATGGAAGCTGCAGGCGCAGAAGCTTACCTAGTAAATACTGGCTGGAACGGTACTGGTAAACGTATTTCTATCAAAGCAACACGTGCAATTATTGATTCAATCTTAGATGGTTCTATTGATAACGCTGAAGCAACTGTTATCCCAATGTTCAATCTAGAAGTACCGACTTCAGTTGAAGGTGTTGAAGGTGACATTCTTGACCCTCGTAAGACATACGAAGACGCAAGTGTTTGGAATGATAAAGCTGTAGACTTAGCTAAACGTTTTGTAAATAACTTTGAGAAGTTCACTGATACAGAAAATGGTAAAGCATTAGTATCAGCTGGCCCTCAGCTATAAAGTTGCTGCGAGAGATTGCTCTCGCAAATTAAAAAGGGGTCGGAGTACATTAACTGTTAATAAGTTAATTCACTCCGACCCCTTTTTATTTTATTGTTTAACGAGAAAGCTTACTTTTGCTTCTAATCCGCCTTCAGGCATATTTTTTAATGTCACTATGCCGTTATGCATATCAACAATCCGTTTAATGATTGCCAAACCTAAACCACTCCCCTCACTACCCCGCGCTAAGTCACCTTGTGTGAATGGCTGAAATACACGTTCGAGCTCATTTTCTGGGATCCCAGGGCCTTTATCTTGAATAGCGACATAAGCATACTTTTTGGATTTTTCTAAACCGGTAATAACTTTAATATCATCATCTGAATAACGAAGTGCGTTCTCAATCATATTTGTGACAACACGTTTTATTGCAACATGGCTTAATGGAATATTAGGAATACTTTCATTTAACTCTGTATTGATCATCCTTAGTTTTTTCTGTTCAGATGATACAACCTCCGACACCAAAGCATTTAGGTCTTCATTGATTAGCTCTGCTACTTTATGATGTCTTAGGTATTCAATGAATTGATCAATTATGGCATTCATATCTTCAATATCATAAATGATGCCATCACGTAAATAATCTTCATCATCAGACATCATTTCAGTCGCTAATCTAATCCGTGTTAAAGGGGTCCTTAGATCATGAGATACGCCAGCCATTAATAAACGCCTGTCTTCTTCAAGCTCTTTAATGCCCTTAGACATTTGATTAAACGCCCGGGTCACCTCAATCACTTCAATAGAACCGCGCTCTATAAGCTGAGTAGAATAATCTCCAACACCTACTTTTACAGCGGCGTCTTGCAGTGACTTTAAAGGTCTATTGAGCTGGCTTGCAAATAGCCAACCGCCTAAAACACTCAGAACCCCAATACAAGCTAAATAGAAAGTTAAAAATTCTAATTGTGTTTCTTTAAAGCCCATTAAAGGCACTCGAACCCAAAACCCAGGCGCTTGAGGTGATTCGACCCAATATACAAGTTTTTTTGCCTGGTTGATCCTGACCCTAGCCGGCCCTCCGAGTTGCTTAGACATAATGCTTGATAACATTGGATATTCTGAAGCCATTTCTAAGCCACTTTTAAAAGCTTGTGCTTCAGACATTACTTCAACCCCTGTTGCCAAATAAAACTTTTCAGTAATTTCTGGAGATAAAACGATGCCATCGTTTACGCCAATAAATACGGTTTTAACTTGCTTTGAAAGCATTAAAGTAACTTGTTCTATTGTTGGCTTCACAACATAAAAAGTAACCGATATATAAGAAACAATTTGATTTATTAACAGTAGTGCACCTACAAAAAAAACAGTTTGTCCAAATGCGCTACGAGGGAATAATCGCATTACTCATCACTATCGGGAACAAAAACATATCCTAGTCCCCAAACCGTTTGTAAATATCTAGGGTTGGCAGGGTCTTCTTCAATCATACGGCGTAAACGTGAAACCTGTACATCAATACTGCGCTCAAGAGCACTATAATCACGACCTCTCGCAAGATTCATTAACTTATCTCTACTTAGAGGCTCTCTAGGATGAGTAACTAAGGCTTTTAAAACTGCAAACTCACCACTTGTAAGAGAAATAACTTCATCACCATGGTTCATTTCACGAGTTGCTAAATTTAATTTATAATCGCCGAATTCAATTTTATTTTCTTCGGCAGCTGGCGCTCCAGGCACGTCAGATGAGCGTCTACGTAAAATAGCTTTAATACGGGCTAATAATTCTCGAGGATTAAAAGGTTTTGGAATGTAGTCATCAGCTCCAAGTTCTAGACCAATAATACGGTCGACTTCATCACCTTTAGCTGTAAGCATAATAATAGGAATATCATTTTCTTTTTGACGTAATCGGCGGCATATTGATAACCCATCTTCACCTGGTAGCATTAGATCTAATACTAATAAATGAAAATTCTCTCGTTCAAGCAGTCGATCCATTTGCTCCGAATTTCCAGCTGAGCGGACAATAAAACCTTGCTCTACCAAATAACGTTCTAACAATGAACGTAAACGCATATCATCATCTACAACTAAAACTTTGGTTGTTTCTTGTCCCATTACCTAACTCCGCGTTAATTATTTTTATCTATATAAGCTCAATATAAAAGAAAATGTCGCTAATAAAAATCCTTTTGTGCTTTAGTTTGTTACCGAAAGTTTCATTAAAACTTATATCGCACATAATCGTATATAAAACACGCTTATTTCTGACTTCATTTATCATATACAATGGCGTTGATAAACCATTCCTTATTACCCTCTGGGGTTTTTACAATAAACTCATCATCAACTTCTTTTTTCAGCAACGCTCTAGCCATAGGCGAGTCAATTGAAATCAAAGGTTCATTTTCATCTCCATATATTTCATCTGGCCCTACTATTTTAAATGACTTAATCTCACCCTTTTCATTTTCAATTTCTACCTTAGCACCAAAAAACACTTTACCTTCTTGGACTGGTGAATATTCAATAACCTTTAAATCAGGTAATCGCTTTCTTAGATATCTTACACGGCGATCTATTTGACGAAGTACACGTTTGTTAAAGGTATAATCTGCATTTTCAGATCTATCCCCCAAACTTGCAGCCCAGGAAACAATTTTTGTTATTTCAGGACGTTTCACTGTCCATAAATAATTTTCTTCTTCTTGAAGTTTTCTGTAACCTTCTGCAGTCACTAAATTTGTTTTCACACGCTTCACTTCTTCATTTGAATATTTAAAAGAGTATTACAGCATCTTAGATAATTTGAGCTTCATTTCAAGCTTAGAATTATCATAGTTTAATTCTCTTTAAAATTGGACTTTTGCACAGTGAATAGAGACAATCTTATTCATTCTAAGGTCTAACGCAAAGATTTGAATTTCACATTTTAGTTAAACGATACCAAATTCAAAGCTTCATCTTAAATTTTAAGACCTTCTCATATGATTAAGTTTATAGGTTCAAAATGACCCAAATTGCATCTCAATTAGCATTAGAATTAAATGCTAAAGAAAATCAAGTTATCGCAGCTACTAAATTATTAGATGAAGGCGCAACAGTCCCATTTATAGCACGCTATAGAAAAGAAGCAACAGGTGGGCTAGATGATACCCAATTACGTTTATTAGAGCAGCGACTAAACTACTTGAGAACCTTAGAAGAAAGGCGAACTTTCATTTTAAATACCATAAAAGACCAAGGTAAATTATCAGCTCAATTAGAAGAAGAAATCAAAACGGCTAGTAGTAAGACAGAATTAGAAGACTTATATTTACCTTTTAAAGCAAAGCGTAGAACAAAAGGACAGATAGCCATTGAGGCTGGTTTAAAACCTTTAGCTGAAAATCTTTATAATCAAACTTCTCTGGTACCTGAAGAAGAAGCTCAAAAATATCTAAACCCTGAGTTTAAAATTAACGACACCAAAGCAGCGCTAGAGGGTGCCAAATTTATTTTAATAGAAAGGTTTGCTGAAGACGCAAAATTGTTAGCAAAATTACGTCGTCAAATTAACCAGTATGGCGTTATTGAAAGTAAAGTAATTAAAGGAAAAGAAAACGAAGGCGCAAAATATCAAGATTACTTTTCTCATACCGAAAACCTTAAAAAAGTTCCCTCTCATAGAGCATTAGCCATGTTGCGAGCTCGCAGTGCAGGCATAGTACAATTAAACATTATTCCTGATCCCAGTTCAGAACGACCAGAAGGTGTGTGCATTAACATCATAGCAAAACACTTCAATATTGATCTGCAGAATAATGAAACGAGTAAATGGTTATTAAGTGTTGTGCAAACAAGCTGGAAGGCTAAACTATCTTTGCATTTAGAAAACGAATTTTTAGGCGCTATGCGTGATAAAGCTGAAGATGGTGCTATCGATGTATTTGCAAAAAACCTAAAAGACTTATTAATGGCAGCTCCTGCTGGTGCACGAAAAACCTTAGGGTTAGATCCTGGCCTACGTACAGGTGTAAAAGCCGCAATAGTAGACGAAACAGGAAAAATGTTAGGTCACTGTACTATTTTTCCCCATGCACCACAGAATCATTGGGACAAGTCTTTACGCACTTTAGGGCAATTATGTCGTCAGCATAAAGTAGAATTAATTGCGATAGGCAATGGCACCGCTTCTCGTGAAACCGACAAACTTGCAGCTGAACTGATAAAAGCTGAAAGTGATTTAAAAATGAATAAAATTGTCGTCAGTGAAGCTGGTGCATCTGTTTATTCAGCATCAGAACTTGCTGCTAATGAGTTTCCTGATTTAGATGTATCTATTCGTGGTGCAGTGTCAATTGCACGTAGACTACAAGATCCACTTGCTGAGCTGGTTAAAATTGAACCTAAGGCCATCGGTGTTGGCCAGTATCAACATGATGTATCACAGAGTAATTTATCATCTAGCCTAGATGGTGTTATTGAAGACTGTGTAAATGCTGTTGGCGTAGATATCAATATGGCATCAGCTCCTTTATTAGCGCGTGTTTCTGGTTTAAATAAAACTTTGTCTCAAAATATTGTTAAATACAGAGACAATAATGGTGTATTTACTAATAGAACTCAGCTTAAAAAAGTGGAACGTTTAGGTCCTAAAGCATTTGAACAATGTGCTGGTTTTTTACGCATCAATAATGGTTCAGACCCATTAGATAGCTCATCTGTTCATCCTGAAGCTTACCCAGTTGTTAAGCGTATTTTAATCCAAACAAATATCGAAGTAGCTCAATTAATTGGCAATAGCGAAAACCTAAAATCTTTAAACCCTAGTGATTTTATTGATGATAAATTTGGCTTACCTACAGTGACGGATATTATTGAAGAATTGGATAAACCTGGCAGAGATCCTCGCCCACAATTTAAAACTGCAACTTTTAAAGAAGGCGTAGAAACAGTTTCTGATTTAAAGCCAGGAATGATATTAGAAGGTGTTGTTTCTAACGTTGCTAACTTTGGTGCTTTTGTTGATGTAGGAGTTCACCAAGATGGTTTAGTGCATATTTCCTCTATTACTAACAAGTTTATATCTGATCCCCGTGAAGTAGTAAAAGCGGGCGATATTGTAAAAGTAAAAGTAGTTGAGGTTGATGTAGCACGCAAACGCATTAGTTTTACCATGCGTCTAAATGATGATATCAATCAATCTGCACATAAAGGACAACAGCACAAAGCTCAGCCTAATAAACCAAAGCAAAATCATGCTAAACCTAAAGCAGCAAAACCTAGGAAAGAGTCGAATAATGCAGCTATGGGCAATGCCTTTGCGGATGCGTTTGCAAAGCTTAAAAAGTAAATTTAAATCAATACAGTAAAGATATAAGTCCGATTTTTAGAGCGCATTTTGACCACTAGTAGGATGTGCTCTCTCTCCAATCTCACCACAATATACAAGTGCAAACCGTATAAAATGACACTAGATATAACACTAGATATAACATTTCGATAAAGAGTTAATATCCATTTAATTAAATAAGTGATCAAATATAAATAAGAATAAACCTTCAATAGCAAGGTGTTTTATTGAGCAACAGTCAATGTTGTATATTTGAAGCATTTAGAAAGGGCATATATTAATTGGAACTGATATAACTAAATCTGCTGAGCAAAATTTTGAGGAGTGAAAGGTGAGGTTGCGGCTTGATAAAAGTTAGCGATTCGAACAGCTCTTTCATTTATTGAAGTGTCTCTTTGTGCTAATAATTCTTGATTGTCTTCGGAAGTTTTAGCTAACTCTTTTTCTTTTAATGATTCTTCATCAGAAGCTAGTTGGTCTTCTTGGCTTTCATCCTCTTTATTTTCAGCATCATTTTTATTTATACTGGAGTTTTCTTTTGTTAACTCGGTTTGGGCTGTAGCTAATTTTTGTGCAGCATCTGCTGCAATTGCGCGATCAGCACTTGAAGGTTCAGCTGGTGCTAAAGCCGCAGCTTGAACTTGCTGCATTTTGTTTATAGTAGCCTGAGGATCCCCAGAAACAACTGAAACATCTATCGATACTTCGCCACCAACAGCATAATTACTGCCATCAGGTCCTCGCTGATATTCATAACTAGGAGAACCTGCATATTGACCACCAACAGCGGCATGCGCATGTTCGTGATTACGAACCTCAGTATCCCGAGACTTAAGTTGTTTTAATTGCTCAAGTTCTTTTTGTTCTACTTGTTTTGTGTCTTTTTGATTTTTTTGCTGTTCGTCGCTTTCTTCTTTTTGCTGATTGTGTTGTTCTTTATTCTGGGAATTATTTTCTTTATCTTCTTCTATTTTTTTATTGGTTGATTCCTCACTTAACAAAACTTCCTGATTTTCACTTACTGATTTCCCTGGCTGTTTTGTTTTATCAGAATCACCTGCTAATTTAGACTCTGCAGGCGATGCTTCAGGTTTATTTATTTCCTGTACTAGCTCTCTTTTTTGATTATCGTGGCGCGCCGTTTCCGTATGTACATTAGCTGTATTTAAGTTTATTGCTGGAAACGTGGTAACAATATTCATAAAAAGTAATTAAACTCTTACATCTATTAATGTGCCTAATACTTCATCAGCTGTTTCAATTGTTTTTGCGTTTGCTTGCGCATTAAACTGTTCAACTTTTAAGTTAACTAAGGCCTCATCTATTCTTGCCGGTGGTTGCGCAGGCTGAATCGCAACTTCATCAGAGCGAGATGCCTCAACAGCTTTGTTTCTATCAATTTGGTCATTCCTAATCGCCTGCTGCTCTTGAGCTGCACGATTTATATCTTGAGCTGATTGCGAAATTTCTTGACTTGCTCTTTGGAATCCTTGCACGCCTGAATTAAATGCGGGACTAATAGCCATAAAATAAACTCCTTAAACGATCATTCCTATCTAATTATCGCTCAAAAAACAAACTAAATAAAGCTAAAAAACTAAATAATAAAAGCACATTACCTTTATTATTTTAATTTATTAATTTTTAAAGTATTTCTTTTAAAACCTGAATAAATTCATTTTTGTGAGAGATAAAAGGCGCATGTGATGCCTTAGGAAAAACATGCGCTTTAAAGTTTGAATTCAACTGTGTCATGTTAGTCACAGCTTGTATCGGCACTAAAGAATCTAAGCCACCAAATATGCCATAAATAGGGATAGTTAATTCTGTAAACAGTGGGCGTAAGTCTTCAGTAAGTAAAAAATTAAGGCCAGCGTTAAGTGCAATTGATTTTGGTTCTGGCGACAATTTTAATATGTGTTTTAATTTTTTTATATCTTGTTTTGCAGAAGGGCTACCCATAGCTTGAATTGCTAAAAATCTCTCTATCGTTTTACTGCTATTCTCAGTAAGCTGAGACATAAAGTTTTGAAGAACATCAGGTTTAATACCTAACCAATTATTGTTTTGTGTAAAAAAAGGAGAAGAAGCCACTAAAATTATTTTTGAAACTTTTTCCGGATAATATTTAGCAATGTGAATAGCAAAAAGACCACCTAATGACCAACCAACTAAAGTACTGTTATCTGATAATTGTTCTGCTATTTTCTTTGCCACAGAAGAAAATGTGTAAGGTTCTGGACATGATTTTGAATTCCCAAAACCTGGTAAATCTAATGTTTTAATTGGGTTCGATATTTCACTTTTAAGGTCGGTTAATAATAATTGCCATACATTTTGATTCATTCCCCATCCATGTAAAAAAACACTTTCATTTTGCATATTGACCAAACCTTAACCACACTTAATTGATGCGGATCATATCATACGAGGTCATGGCGTGACTGTTTTATCATTAATAGAATATTTTTTTGATAACTTATTTCCAAGCCACTGCTTAATGTGTAATAAAACCGTAAAGCATCAACCTAAATTATGCACTGATTGTTTAAGTTATTTCGCTAAATTACCTTTTCCAACAAACGGAGTAAATTTTTTATTAAAACCCAATATAAGCCGCTTATTTAAAGAGATATATTTTGAGTCCTTATTTGCAGTCAGCTGGTATCAAGAACCTAGTTCACATTGGCTAAGTCAGTTAAAGTTCTGTAATAAAATTCATTACCGCCATGTTTTAATCCAAATAATTCAAGCACAACTAATGGTTGCAGTAAAAAATAATAATTGGCTGTGGCCTGATATGATAATCATTATGCCATTACATCTGAGGCGCTACAAAATGAGAGGATTCAATCAAGTAGATCAAGTGTGGCGCAAAGCTCTGCTTAGCATTCCTGGTTTTGATAGTGCTTTAATTAAAAATGATGTTTTAAAAAGAAAAAAATATACAAAAGCGCAAACCAATTTAAGTGCAAAGCAAAGACAAAAAAATTTAACATCAGCATTTTCAATTCATGCTGATGTTAAAAATAAAACGATAGTAATAATAGATGATGTAATTACGACTGGCGCAACAGTAAACGAGGTGAGCTTATGTTTTAAACATGCCGGCGCCAAGCAAGTCTGGGTTTGGGCCACTTGTATAACACCGCTAGATAAATAATAAAATCAATCAACTAATGTAATTTGATCTGAATTATTTAACTGTAAATGATTTTGATAATAATATTTACCTGTGAATTGACCTTTTCTGTATAAAAATATTTTTTCTCGTTTAACTAAACCAAAAACTTCTATACTTTTGTTTTTTAAATCTTTTAATGAATTAAGGTTAAATTTATCATTAAGCTCTTGTTCTAAACCTTCGTTAATAACTATAGAAACATTTTCTGGCAACCTATAGTTTTGCAGTGCATTAAGGTACCAATTGTTTTCATCTGGTACATAACCCACTTTTTTAACTTCAAAATTAAGTGTACTGCGTAAACCATTTTGACTGTTAATTGATGTACTCGCAGCATCAGTCACAGAATAATGAGGGTAATTTGGCACCACAGAACAAGCACTCACTGTTAACGCTAGAGATAAAAGAAGTATTTTTTTCATATGTATTCATCCTTAAAATTGTACCTAAATTTTACAAGGTATTTTATTTCCAGACAATTCCTATAGAGCAATAACACTATAGGAATTTAAATAACAAATGAAAAAGCTCAGTTTATTTAGGCTTTGCACTAAAAGTTTTGCCAAAAAATAATGCATTGCTTAATAAGCGGCTGGTACCAAACCAATAACCTCTAAATACGGGATTATCTGTCATGCCAATAACTCGACCTCGACCATAAGAATGTGCGATTAAAGCAGCAGCTTTGGATATTTGCTTTACATTATTCTGATGACTAAACCCTGCCATTAATGGCTTTTTATCATATAAAGCTACATTTACAAATGGAGCATCAACGGGCTCCAATAAAAATGTACTATTTTTAAATACTGGTAATACTTTACGTGGAATTGAAAAAGTTAAAGGGTGAGATAAATCCAATTGCGTTTTATAAATTGCACCTGCAATACGTTGTTTAGCAGATAAAGCATTTTTATCTGCGTAAGTTAAATGTGTGCTATCAAAGGTTTCTGCCATTTCTTTTTGAGAAATATAACCTGCTTTAAGTATTTTATTATCAACTAAAAACTTAGCACCTCCTTTATGACCCCAGATAACACCACCTTCTTTGATCCAACTTTTCATTTTTACTTTTGCTGCATCTGAAAAGCCGTGATAGCTACCATTCGCTAAAATAGCATGGGTATATTTATCAAAATTAATTTTTCCTAGTTTTGCAATATCTACAACCGTTGGTGCAATTCCTACAAATTTATCTAAATAATACCAAATCTCACCTACCTCATACTGGCTAGTACCTTCACCGCCAATCAATAAAACCTTAGGTAGACTCACTGGAGCGAGTTGGCGCGAGCCTAAGTCTATGCCTTTAGATGTTAAACCAGAGGTAATACCCAATATTGGAATGGCAAACTCAGTGCGTATTTCATCAACTATGTTTATCCAGTTATCGATTGTTTGTAAGCCTGCAGGTAAAATAATTGTTCCTGATGAAAAGTCAAACCTTCCCTGATCAGTCTCAGCAGTTAAATCTTTTAGAGCAACACGCGCTTTAATGCCTTTTTTCAATAAACGGTTCAACATTTTAGGAGCTAAATAATCGTCCCATTCAAAGGCATAAGCATAGTGGTTTGATAATTTATTTAAAGGTTTCTTCTGTGTCGTTTGCCAAGGTGATTGTGAATATTTAAGCCCCCATTTACTGGTTAAACTTGCAAACTCAATATTAAAAGCATGGGCGATTGTCCAACCAGAAACATCATAAAAAGTATTATCTTGAAAATCTTTTTGCTCACTAAATATCGCTTTTATTAAACGGTATTGTGCTTGCTCTAATGGAATATAAAAACTCGTATCATGGGCATAATCTTTATTTTCTATGCGTATATCTTTAGTTATTTTGTAAGCACTGATTTGATGACGCTTTAATAACATTAAAAATTGGTTTAACCGTGTTTTATCTTTTGTTTCTGAAACTAAATAACCATTTATATTGTCGTTATTAGCAAGCTCTATCGCATTAGTATAAAAGTCATCTTGATAATCGAGTAAGTTTTTTTTGCCTGCAATCGCTGCATCAAAAGTAGATAATGAAGTGGTTAATTGGTTTTTAATCGTTGTCGGAAACTCTAATAAGCCATTAATCGTGTCTTGTTGATGGCCTCTGGAACTTGCTTGCTCAAATAAAATACCTATCGACCCGTTTATATCTGGATAAGTTGAGCCTTTTCCATAATAAAAATCGTCAAAACTTTCTTCTGTAAAATAAAGCGCATTTTGCTTATCCAATGCTTTCGCGTGAAAAACAGCAATATCTTTCGTTAATGTCACATTACGCTCTGGCGTAAGGGGGTGCTTACGGCTAGAAATGCCCGGTTGGAAAAAATATGTACTATGAGGGCCCATTTCATGAAAATCAGTTAAAACATTCGGTTTCCACTGATGAAATTTTGCAACTCTGGCACGAGATTCAGGATGTTGTAATAAAAGCCAATCACGGTTTAAATCGAACCAATAATGATTTGTTCGACCATTAGGCCACGCCTCAACGTGTTCCCTATGATTTGGATCGCTAGACAGATTTTGACCTTTATGCATATTAGCCCATTGAGCAAAACGAGATAAACCATCAGGATTTAAAGAGGGATCAATTAAAATCACGGTATTATTTAATAAGCTTTCTATTTTTTCACCTTGTGCTGCTGCTAAATAATAAGCCACTAATAAAGAAGCGTTACTTCCCGATGATTCATTGCCATGCACACTGTACCCCATCCAAACAACAGCGGGGTCATCTTCATTTGTTTTAATTTCACCATCAGACAATCGCGCTATATGCTTGGCTTGAATTTCATCAATATTTTGTAATTTTTGAGGATTAGTCACCGTAAGCATTAAAAGCGGGCGTTGCTCATGGCTATAACCAATCGTTTCAATTTTAATACGATCACTTTTGTTTGCTAATACTTGCATATAACGTACAAGCTGATCATGCCGTACATGCCAATCACCTACTTCATAGCCCAATACACTTTGCGGTGTTGGAATATCTGGATCGAATTGAATATTGGAATCAAAGTAAAAATTAAGTGGTTTAGCCAATACCAAAGGGCTAAAAAGGAAAAACAAAACAAAGCGAAACAAGCGCATGATTAATTATTCTAATAAAATTGACTGATACCTAAAATTAACACCAGATAATAATAAAGCCAAATTTTTACGATAGGCACTAGCGACAATAAGACGAGCGGAGTATGATAGCAAGTAACCTAGTATTTTAGTCAAGTATACCGTCATATGATCAATATTTCTGAAACCGCACAAAGTCATTTCGCTAAATTATTATCAGATCAAGCTGAAAATACCAAAATCCGTGTTTTTGTCGTAAACCCAGGCACATCACAGGCTGAATGTGGTGTTTCTTATTGCCCAGAAGATGCAGTAGAAGATACTGATATTCATCTTGAATTCAATGGTTTTGATGCTGTTGTAGATGCAGAAAGTGCACCTTTTTTAGGGGAAGCTGAAATTGATTTTGTAACCGATAAAATGGGTTCTCAATTAACACTAAAAGCACCTAATGCTAAAGCAAAAAAACTCGGTGACAACGCAAGTTTAGAAGAACAAATTCAACATATGATAGATACCGAAGTTAACCCTCAATTAGCAAGTCATGGAGGCCAAGTTAGCTTAGTTGAAATTGCCGATGGCATCGCTATTTTACAATTTGGTGGTGGCTGTAATGGTTGCTCTATGATAGATGTCACTTTGAAAGAAGGCATAGAGAAAGAAATGTTAGCTAAATTCCCTGAAATTAAAGGGGTGAAAGATGCAACAGACCACAACCCTGGTGAACATTCTTATTATTAAGTATGCATTTTAAAAATACAATTTATCGCTTAGGCTCAACCCCAAAACTGAGCCTAAAGCGGTTTTTTATTGGCATGATATTATTTGCCATAAGCGCGGCTTTAATCATATATGGTTACCTGTACGAAGCCTTATTTCAAATTCCAGGTTTAGTGTTACTTCCCATAGCTTTATTTTTTGCACTTTACGGATATTTAGGTATCTTTGCTAATCGATTTTCTCAGGTATTAAAAGACCGCAGCGCACTAAATCGCGATATTTTTTAATCAAGGTTAAGCCTCTTAATAACATAAAGCTGCTCATAGCTGCCCATAAAGCATGATTTTCCCAAGACTCTAATATTAAAAACACTGCAAAAAAACCAATCAGACTTGAAAAAATCATCGCATTTCTCATTTCTTTTGCTCGGGTTAAACCAATAAATACACCATCAAAAATAAAACAAAAAACGGCTAGCATTGGTAAAATAATTGACCAGCCAACATATACCTGTGCAGTTGTCACAACTTCAGGAATATCTGTTAATAAAATAATAAGTTGGTCAGAAAAAATAGCAAAACCTAAGCTATATAAAATACTAAAAAGCATACCCCAAAATAAACTAATGTTGACCCAAAGTTTTAATAAAGTGATATTTTTTTGACCTTTAGCCTCGCCCACTTTAGCCTCTACCGCATAAGCAACACCATCAAGTGCAAAACTCACGAGTAATAAAAAATTTAATAAAATCGCATTCGCAGCCAAAATATTATCGCCTAAACGACCACCATAATAGGTAATGAACGCAAAGCAAACTTGTAAAAACAAAGAGCGAATAAAAATATCACGATTTAAACTTAATGTTTCTTTGAGTTTTGTGATTGGTTGAATATAAAGTTTTAGCCATGATAAGCCGTGCTTTTTAAGCAATAAAGAAACAAGAAATAAAGCAAAAAACAAGGCTAAATAATCTGCAATAACCGAAGCCCATGCAGCACCTGCCACACCAAAATCCAGTAATACAACAAAAATAACGTCTAAAACTATATTTGTTATATTAGTAACTAACAGTAAATAAAATGGGCCTTTTGCGTACTGCATTCCTAGCATCCAACCTAACAAAACCAAATTAGTCAGTGCTGCAGGCGCACTGAATATACGAATTGAAAAATATATTTGCGCTTGTTCTAAGGCTTCTTTGCTGGCAGTTATATGATTTTGTAGTATATAAACAACAATAGGTTGCAAGCATAATAAAAAAACGGCAAAGAATGCGGATAATACCAGGCCTTTTTTCAAAACCGCCATTTGCTCCAGATTATCTTTTGCACCAAAAGCATGTGCTGTTAAACCCGTTGTGCTCATTCGCAAAAAACTGAATAGCCAAAAAATTAAACTAATCACCATAGTGCCTATTGCCACACCAGCAAGATAATATGCATTATCTAAATGGCCTATGACCGCGGTATCAACTAAACCTAACAAAGGCACAGTAATATTTGATAAAATCATAGGCCAGGCTAAAGCTAGCAAATTTTTATGGTGGCTAAAGTTATTTTTAGAAAATAAATTATTAAATAGGCTTTTATGACAATGTTGAACAAATTTAAACATGTATTGAGATTAACCTTATTATTGCCTGCATTGATGCTATCAAACCAAGTTATTGCCAGTGTCATTTTACAATATCATCATGTGAGTGACACCTTACCTAGCGTTACGAGTATTAGCCCAAAAGACTTTGATGCCCATTTAGCCTATTTAAAACACAACCAGTTTAATGTCATTTCATTGCCAGACATGTTAACGCAATTAAAAAATGGAAAAATATTAAAGGACAATACTGTAGCGATTACTTTTGATGATGGCTATAAAAATAACTATTTAACAGCTGCGCCTCTCTTAGAGAAATATGGCTTTCCTTATACTATTTTTGTAAACCCCAAATTAATTGATGAAAAAATATCTTATGCAATGACTTGGGAACAAATACGAGCACTGGCTAAAAAAGGGGCGACTATCGCCAATCATAGCGCTGAGCATGTATATTTACATCAACTCAATAAAGGCGAAAATAAAATACAATGGCAAAAACGCATTAAACAAGACCTAGAACAATCTGAACAAAGAATAAAACAAGAAACCGGCCATAACTATCGTTATTTAGCTTACCCTTATGGCGAATTTAACCATGCACTACAGAATATTATAAAAGAATTAGGTTATGTCGGCATTGGGCAACATTCAGGTGCAGTGGGTATTCATAATGACTTTAGTCGACTCCCCAGATTTCCGGCATCAGGTATTTATGCCAATTTAAAAACTTTAAAAAGCAAATTAAAGTCACTGCCGTTTAATTTAAAAATACTTGAAAATTCAGAACCTGTTACGACAAATAAACATCCTAAGCTAGTATTGCAATTGGCAATGAATGATTTTAATCAGTCACAATTTGTGTGTTACGTTTCAGGCCAAGGCAAGGCAAAATTGAATTGGATTGCAACCAATATAGTTGAAGTCAGCGCCGTTGTACCATTAAAAAAAGGTCGCTCAAGGTATAACTGCACAGCGCCTTCATTAGATCAAAAAGGTTATTATTATTGGTTTTCTCAACCTTGGATTATCACATCGAATAACCTTTAAGCTAAGTATACAACGCAGCTAACGCTTAACAGCTAAACGCATGAGTACATCAGCAACTTGCTCTAATGGTATTTGCTTACTGGCTGCACCAATATCAAAAGCCGCTTTTGGCATGCCATAAACAACAGAGGTTTTTTCATCTTGCACAAAGGTTTTTGCGCCTGCTTCTTTAAGGTTTAATAAACCTTTAGCGCCATCAGCCCCCATACCTGTTAAAATGGTCGCAACTATACTTTTTAATGCTAATTTAGCGACAGAATCAAATAATACATCTACTGCTGGCCTATGGCGGTTAACCGCCTCACTTTGAGATAAATTACAAAATAAGCCACTGCCTTTACTTATAATGCTTAAATGAAAATCTCCAGGAGCGATATAAACACATCCAATTTCAAGTTTATCGCCATCTTGCGCTTCTCTCACTGACATTGGGCATATTCGGTCCATACGTTCCGCAAAAGAAGCACTAAATACAGGCGGAATATGCTGTGTGATCACCACTGGGGGAAAGTGAGCGGGTAATCTCGTTAAAACCTCTTTAATTGCCTCAGTGCCCCCTGTTGACGCGCCAATAACAGATAAATGATTCATTTTAAATTTAACACTATTAGGGTTAACTATTTTTGCATGAGTATTTTCTTTTACAGGTAAAAATGGTCTGACTCTCGCACTGGCTGCAGCTCGAATTTTATCGTGTAAAATATCAGTGTAATCATGTAATTCTTGGGCCACATTTTTTGTGGGTTTAGCAATAAAATCAATTGCACCTAACTCTAAACTTTCTAATGTTGCCGGTGCACCTTGTTGTGTTAAAGTTGAAATCATCACAACAGGCATAGGCCTTAACCGCATCAAATTTTTTAAAAAACTGATGCCATCCATTTTGGGCATTTCAATATCTAATGTTAAAACATCAGGTTTCAGTACTTTTATTTTCTCTCTGGCATCAAAAGGGTCTTCTGCGCTTCCAACGACTTTAATATCACTTGCAAGCTGTAATATTTCAGTTAACAAAGCCCTTATCAAAGGAGAATCATCAACTATTAATACTTTTATCATTCATAACCTCCGAATTAAAATCTAAAATCATATCAATTTCCAAATAAGCTGCTTGGTGCAAACATATAGCCAATCCAAACCATTTTTTATTTAGACCTGTCATTAATACAACTCAATGTCAGTATGTCTTATGTATATCTTGCTCTTCAATTTCGTGTCACTGCATGCTTGTTTTCATTTAAATTCAGATTAAAAAAACATTCAAAACAGTTCAATGTCAGTATG
>NZ_FOLO01000034.1 GCF_900112265.1 Pseudoalteromonas denitrificans DSM 6059
ACTATTTTTTGCTAAAGTTTTGAACAGTCTCATTAATATGCCTTTTCTTGACCAAAGAAGAAAACGACGATAAATGGTATTCCACAACCCAAAACATTCAGGTAAATCACGCCACGGACAGCCAACACGTAAGCGATAAAGTATTCCTTCTAGTGTTTGTCGATGTTCAAGCTTGTTATAAACTCTATCTTCAAGCAATATAGCTTTTAGTTTCGACCACAGCTCATCAGTGAGCATTAATCGGGGCATGACAATCTCGTTTAGTTTGGTTTTGGCGAAGTGAATTATACGAGATTGTCACTTACGCACAAAATTCAAACAAAGATCAACAGCCCCTAGTATGAGCCATGAGTTACGAACCCCCCTTAATGCAATCATTGGATTTAGTCAGTTAATGAAATTAGATATTACTGAACCCTTGAGCCTCTCTCAAACGGAAAATGTTGATGAAATTTTAAATGCTGGTAAACACTTATTAGAGCTCATTAATGATATTTTAGATCTCTCCAAAATAGAAGCTGGTCAAATAAACCTTTTCATTGAACCTATTGCGATTGAAAGTACACTTAATGATGCCTTGCAACTTATATTTCCTTTGGCACAAAAAAAAGACATCGCGATTGAATTACTGTTAAATAATAAAACTATCTCTTTTGAAGCATTATCGTCTCATCAAACTGTCGCTAACCTTGATAGCGTTCGACTTAAACAAATATTGTTAAACTTACTCAGTAATGCGATAAAATATAACTGTGACCAAGGTAAAGTAATTGTTCATTTATACGCTAAAACTCACAAAACAATTTGCATTAGCATATCGGATACAGGTAGGGGTTTAACAGCAGACCAGCAGCAGAAATTATTCAAACCATTTCAACGTCTAGGGCAAGAATTAAATAATGAAATTGAAGGCACTGGTATAGGTTTAGTGATCACAAAAAAAATTACAGAACTCATGAAAGGCGCAATTTATGTGAAAAGTAAGCTCGGAAAAGGAAGCTGTTTTACCGTGGAATTTCCAACCCATAATTTAGAATCTCATCAAGAACTCAAAAAAGTAACCAATGAATTAAGTACGTTACCCTGTGATATTGATTATTCAAAAGAACAATCTGTATTGTATATAGAAGATAACCCTGCGAACCTCAGACTCGTCACTGTTTTAATCAAACAGCTGCCCAATGTTAAATTATGGAGTTCACCGGATCCTAAGCTTGGAATTGAATTGGCTTTTGAGTATCAACCTGACTTAATCTTGTTAGATATTAATTTACCCGGTATGAATGGATATAAAGTATTAGAAAATATACGAAAAAATTCATCCATGAACAATACGCCAATTATCGCAATAACTGCTAATGCAATGGCATCAGATAAGCAAAAAGGGTTAGCTGCGGGTTTTGATAACTATATTACGAAACCTTTTGATATCAATGCGCTACTCCATACGATTAAACAAACGTTACTACTCAAGGATAGCAGTGGAATATGAATAACATTAACGAGATAATGGATTTAAATCCCAAAAAAGCAAGTATTTTAATCGTAGATGACGAATATGCTAATGTGAGAGTATTAGAAAAATTACTAACAAACCAAGGCTATATTAATGTCATTTCGACTCAAGATCCGACTCAAACGGTTAGCTTATATCAAGAATATAAAAGTGATCTTATTTTACTTGACTTAAATATGCCTACACTCGATGGCTATGGTGTAATGGAACAACTTAATCAAGTAACGGATAATAACCTGCCAGCAATTCTAATATTAACAGCGCAACATGAGCAAAACTTCCGACAAAAAGCACTTGATAATGGTGCCAGAGACTATGTAACAAAACCTTTTGATGCATGTGAATTATTATCTCGAGTCAGAAATCTTTTAGCAGTCCAAGTTGCTCAAAAATTTATGCGCTCACAAAACGAAATCCTTGAATATAAAGTGAAAGAACGTACTCAAGAGTTGATAGCCACTCGACTTCAAATAGTACATCATCTTGGGCGTGCAGCTGAATATAGAGATAACGAAACAGGTTTACATATTATTCGTATGAGTAAAATTGCTGTAGTACTTGCTCAAGCTTACGGGTTAAATGAACAAGAATGTGACCTTCTTTTAAACGCAGCCCCGATGCATGACATTGGAAAAATTGGTATTCCAGATCGCATATTATTAAAACAAGGCAAACTCAATGATGAAGAATGGCCCATTATGCAAACTCATGCTCAGATTGGAGCTGATGTACTAGGTGATGATGATTCTCAACTCATTGTTATGGCACAACAGATAGCCATTAGTCATCATGAAAAATGGGATGGCACAGGCTACCCTAAAGGATTAAAAGGAGATGAAATTCCTTTAATGGGCAGAATTTGTGCTTTAGCTGATGTATTTGATGCATTAAGTTCAAAACGACCCTATAAAGAAGCTTGGCCTTTAGATAAGAGCTTAAGTTTAATAAAACAAGAAAGCGGAAAGCACTTTGAGCCAAAACTAGTGGCGTTATTTTTGCAAAATTTAGATGAAATTTTAGAAATAAGACAGAAGTTTTCTGAGCCAGAATCAAAATAATATTCAAATATCGGTTACTGGCTATTATACAAGGCAATTATTTCATCAGCTAAGCTCATTGGATCAAAAGGTTTACTTATCACACCAATCGCTCCCATTTCTAAATACTCATTTAATTCGGAAGGTTGAATTTTAGCAGTCATAAAAATCACAGGTATATTTATTAGATGGGGATAATGCCTTAATTTTTTCAATGTTGACGGACCATCCAAATCAGGCATCATCACATCAAATAGAAATAAATCAGGCTTTAAACTTTGTGCTTCTAGTAAAGCCAACTTTCCTGACTCATACATAAGCAATTCGAAATTTTCATTGTCCAATGCAATTTGAGTTATAGTGCGTATATCTTGATCATCTTCAATATATAAAATTTTAATAGTATCACCCATCATAAAGCTCCAATCAATTGATTATACTTGATGTCTTATATTTCATGTTTATCAATAACCAACTCTGTTTTGATGTTTGTTAACATTGGCTTCGCTTCTAAATCAAAATAAAACACCGTCGCACCTTGAGGGGATGTCATATATCCTATAATTCCTTGATGAAGCTCAATGATGCTCTTGCTTATACTTAATCCAAGCCCAGTTCCCCCCTTTTTTCGAGTTGATGAGCTATCAGCCTGCGCAAATCGTTGAAATATTCTACGATTGAATTCTGTTGGCACACCTGATCCCAAATCATGTATCTCTGTACGATATTGATTATCATTTAATTCTAATGATATTTTTACTTGGGTATTAATAGGTGCAAATTTGCAAGCATTTGAAATCAAATTAGCAAAAACCTGCAATAACAATCGAGTATCTCCCAATATATAAGCACTTCTAAGCGTCGTCTCAAAAATGAGTTCAACGCTATATTGCTCAGAGAATGCTTCATTTTCTTCTAAAGCATTACGAGCAAGTATTACAAGATCTATTAATTGTGGTTTAAATTCATTTTTTTCTTTTTCTAATTTTTCAAAACTTAGTAAATCATTAATTAGCAAAGTCAGTCTTTGACTATTTCTATATGCAACCTCTAACAGTGTGCTTATTTTATTGGGTAACTGAGTAGTCGTCCCTTTACCGATTATTAAGCCTAATGCCCCTACAATAGATGTTAAGGGGGTTCTAAGCTCATGGCTCACTGTAGAAACAAATTCATTCTTCAATTGTTCGTTCGCTTATATCGCGAACTATCACAGTATATATTTCTTCATCACAATCTATTAACTCCCCTACAGATATCTCCATTGGAAACGAGATATTAGGTTTTTTATGACCTAATACTTCATGCTCTATTTTTAGATTAGAGTTTTGTTTTGGTAAAAACACTTTTAAATTATTTATTGGAACGTGTGAGTTTATTACGCAAATAAATAAGTTGATGTCTTTCCCTATGATATCTTCAGAATCAAGACCAAATATATTTTCAGCCATTTTATTAACACTTAAAATTATATTATTATTAGCTACAGTTAATAAACCATCCATCATACTATTAATTGTGAGATGTAATCTTTGTTCGCTTAACTTAAAATCTAATGACATTTGTTGTGCAAGTCGTATCGCCTGCTTATTTGAACGCGCTAAAACCAAGAATAACCCGAGTAACATAGAGTCTATGATCACGCCCCCTATTAATATTAAAATAGGTTGATTATTTTGATATTGCTCTCTAAATAATTGTGTTGTTTGGATCGTAAAAAGCCACTTTCTACCATACATATCCACAGAAGTTTGATTGCTAAATAATGGCTTCGCATCATATCCTTCAGAACCGAGATATAACTCATTGTAGAGTTCACTATTTTCATCACTAATTTTAAAGTTAACTAATCTATTTTGATTTAATAAAGTCCCTTCCATAAGTTTTTCCATAATAAATGGGGCGTAAACATTACCTATAAACTTATTTTTCCTAGCCAATACAGATTTTGGTACTAAAACTTCTTGATAATAAGGCGCATAAAATAAAAAGCCGGGCGTTCTTTTTTCATCCTGAACTAAAATAATCGGGGCTGTAATTTGTGTAGTGCCAGTGTCTCTTGCTTTTTTTGCAGCGGTTAATCGGTTATTTTCATGGGCCATATCTAAACCAACTGCTTTTTTATTTACCGAAACGGGCTCAATATAAGTAATAGGCCAGAATTCATTTTTATTATGAGCTGGGTGAATGTGATAATTAGGCCTATCAAGCTTTTCTTTTGTTAAATAGTCATCGAGTTTATCTGGTGCTACATAATGGATAACACCTATTCCATTAATACCTGGATACCTTTGTGCGATAGACAATGAACTACTGAAAATACGCCAATGATGTATATTAGTACCATTATCTAAACCGTGAATAGCCGCAACACCGCCTAATAATCCATCTTCATATTTAGCCATTCTTTCTTTAACTAACTGAATAATTTGTTTAGCTTCGGCGTTAAATTGTAACTGTGTTTTTTGTTTTATTTGAGCTGAAGTGACATACCAAGCAGTAATCGTTAACGCTAATGAAGCAATTACAATCAACCAGTGATACCAGTGAAGTCGCGTTAAACTATTAGTATTTGATTTTTGTTTTTCACCCATTATCCTTCCGTTAATATCTACTCATCAACACAGTACTCAGCCAAAAAACTATTTTAATCGTGTTTAATAAAGTGGCCTTTCTTTTAGGTTATGTGTATTAAATAAAAGATTAAAAATAAAACTGATTGTTTCCGTTCTATAAAAGTAGCAGAAAATGGAAGAAATGTATGATGAGCCATACGCATGAGTTTATTGTGTGGTTTAGCTTAGTGCATACGAAATAAGTTCTTTATATAAAATAACTGAATAACTTAAATCGCCAGTTTAAGCGAACGCCCCCCTATTTTCACCCACATAAAATAAAAGAAGCTAAATAGAGGTCATTAAAAATAGATTTTATGGAGGGATAAACAAAAACTGCCAACTGAAATGTTTGTATTATTAGACTTGTATACTACGTATTTCGTTAGACTGTTGGCTGCCATTTACCGCCCTCTACGTATGAGGCTTCAGAGTCATTTGGCCATGGTGGCATAGTAATGCATATAAACTTTAAATCATCACCTGATACATTACGATATTGAAAAGCCGTACCTTGAGGGATATCAATTGATGTACCAGGGACTAAGGTTGTTACTTTATTCTCTAAACCATTATCTCTCCAGATTTCACCATGACCTTCTAAAACGTACCAAAATTCACTGACCGTTGCATGAACAACAGGCTTATTTATTTGATATGGGGGAACTGTACTATGGATCATGCCACCAGTTGTTCCATCCATAATAAAACGGACATCAGCACCCGCAGGCGATTTTTTGTCGGGCATTTTAGGCAGAGTCGTCGTTTTCATTTTTATCCTTGATGGTGTGAAGATTTAACGCTGCGATTATAGCCTAATGCCCAAACAATAAGTTAACTAAGGGAATTAGTAATTTTTTTAGTTATTATGCCTATCGAGTTTCACACCATGCTTTTGCAACATGTTGTCATATGTACCTTAATATACAACTTTTGTTTTTTAGGAACAAGGTAATCTCTCAATACAAACGGGTAAAAATAGACTGATTTAAGCTTTAGTCCTTATCAAGAATTTAATTCAAACTAAAGCTCAAGTTACTCTAATTACTTCCTGTGCTGATATAGCTCACTAACATATAAGTTTGCACTTCTGTGCCAACTAAACCTCTCTTCTTTAGCCTGTTTGGTTAATTTACACCATTTATCTTCTTGGTTATTGAAAACATCTAACGCCACTTTAAGAACATGTATTAAATTGTATTGTTGCTCAGTTATTGACTCACCATCAAAACAAAAACCATTTTCTAAATGTTTTACCGTATCTTTCAATCCGCCAACAGAATGGACTAAACAAGGTTGCCCAGCTTTTAACGCAAGCATTTGACTTATGCCACAAGGTTCAAAAGAACTTGGCATTAAAAATAAATCCCCAAGATGATATAAATATTCACTTAATGCCTGATCATAGCCATTCAAAAACAAAAAGTTGTCATGTTTTGCCATGAGTTGCATAAACTCAAATTCTATTTGCACATCACCTGAGCCTAATAAAATCATTTTGCCACCCGCATTGGCTAAACTTTGAAGTAAATCTGAAAATACATCAGTGTCATTCATTTTTTTTCGTAGCAATAATACTTTCTGATCTGTTAATCTGCCTATGCTTGTAACAAGCGGACCTTTAAAATCACTCTTTTTTAACCAATTTTTAATTTGCTCACTCGCTAAATAATGAACCGTTTTAAGTTCACTACTTTGTGCCATCCAAGCTTTTACGGCTTGCTTAGATTGATTAAGCAGTGCACTTAATGTTATTGGGGCTACAGTTTCATCATCATAATCACAGCCATTTAAAATTCCACTAAGTTTGTTTTGCTCCTGAGCTTGTTTTAAATCTCGCTCAAGTCCTTCGCCACCAAAAAATCCATTTTCATGCTCACTTGTATGCAAGACCTCCAAAGCATATGTTGGCGATACTAAGTGAACTTTATCTGCTAAATTGATTGCTGCGCGCATCGGGTTTAAGCAATGAAAGTAACGCGGATCGCAAATAACCTGACCATCATAACTTAAGCTTGGAAACCAATGCTCTAAACTCGACTCATCATTATGAAATGGTCGAATGCCTTGCAAGGCTAGATTATGCACAGTATAAACCATATGTATCGTTTTTAATGATTCATAACGTCTAGAATACTCAGATAAAATAGTAATTAAAGCACTATGCCAATCATGCAAATGTAATACATCAGGGCGAATTAAATGTTTTGCTTGCAATGCTTCCGATACAGCAGCACAAAACAAAGCATATTTTGTTGCATCGGAGGCAAAGGGCCTGTCACTAGGATCATCTAAATACACACGCCCTATTCCACCGGAAGTAAACAAAGGGTGGCTTAAAACAAATTGCCTCACTTTTTGAGCGCCTGACTGAATAAAGAGTTGTGCTAAAACGACTTCCTCATGATGTCCACAAAAAGGCACCTGAAATGTTGCAATCACATTTGATTCGTAATTTTGTGCATAGTTACCGTAATCTGGGATGATCACATCCACATCATGACCTAATTGCGCCAATGCAGTGGGTACATCACGTACCACATCTGCCACGCCACCCACTTTTGCACCTTTAATCGCATCGTTTTCAGCTGCGACCATTAATATTTGCATAACTTCTTTAATCCTTAAGCAGGCTCTGCGATTTGATTCGTATCGAGTGTATTTTTTGATTGCTTTGCCTCAAGTGCTTCAAGCATAGATCGAGTCACTAAAACAATGCCCTTATTTGACACTCTAAAACCATTAGCAATATCTTGCTCTGTGTTATAACCAATTTCCAGGTTATCCGGAATAATGCAGGTGCGATCTATAATTGCTTTATTAATTTTGCAGTTACGACCAACAACAACGCCAGGTAATATGACACTTTGATCAATTTCACAATAGGAATGCACATGTACATTTGAAAATAATAAAGACTGCCTAACCGTTGAACCAGAAATAATGCAACCTCCTGATACAGTAGAATCAACCGCCATGCCACGGCGTTCATTATTATCAAATACAAATTTAGCAGGTGCTAACTGCTCCTGATAAGTCCAGATAGGCCAACTTGAGTCATATAAATCAAGTTGTGGCTCAGGCGATACCAACTCCATATTTGCTTCCCAGAATGAGTCTAAAGTACCTACGTCACGCCAATAAGGCTGTCCTTCAAAGCTAGGATCTCTAAAGGGATAAGCAAATACATTATGCTCTTCAATAATGGCAGGAATAATATCATGACCAAAATCACGACCAGACCCTTCACGTTCTGCATCTTTTTGTAATTGTTCGAATAAAAACTCGGTATTAAACACATAATTACCCATAGATGCTAAACAGGTTCCTTTTTTACCTGGAATTGAAGTCGGTTCCGCTGGCTTTTCATCAAAACGTTTTACACGGTTTTCATTATCAACTGTCATAACGCCAAACGTATTTGCAGCTTCCTCTACGTCAGTTTCAATACAACATACGGTCATATCTGCACCTGTTTCTAAATGTTTGGCAAGTAAGGCACCGTAGTCCATTCTATAAACATGATCACCGGACAAAATCATCACATATTTAGGTAATTCATGGCGTATAATATCCATGTTCTGAAATACCGCATCTGCCGTACCACAATACCATTCGTCACCATAGCGCTGAGACGCAGGTAAAATTTCAACTGACTCACCTAACTCTTTTTTAAAATGTCCCCAGGCACGGTTTACATGACGAATAAGAGAATGTGATTTGTATTGTGTTGCAATTCCTACACGACGAATACCTGAATTAATACAGTTCGACAATGGAAAATCTATGATCCTAAACTTACCACCAAAATAAACGGCAGGTTTTGCACGCCACTCAGTTAATTCATGCAATCGAGAACCACGCCCCCCCGCTAAAATTAATGCATAAGTTTCTCTGGTTAAATTACTAATATAACGATTTGCATAATTTGGCATCTAAACTTCTCCGTAAGTACTTTCATTTTGAGTCAACTGCCAGATATCCTGGCTATATTCGGTAATTGTTCTATCGCTTGAGAATGCGCCACTTGCAGCAGTATTTAATATACTGAGTCGTGTCCAATGTGTTTGATCGTGATAAGCAAGTGAAACACGGTTTTGTGCCTTGATATAACTTTCAAAATCATAAGCTATCAACCATTCATCGTTTTGACATTTGATTGAATCAAGTAAAGGTTGAAATAATCCCGGCTCAAATAAATTAAAGTGCCCTGATTCAATTAAGCTGATCACATCTTTTAATTCTTTATTATTTTCAATAATGCACAAGGGATCATAATGTGCTCGAATGTCATCTAATTGTTCAGATTTAGCGCCAAATAAGAAAAAGTTATCATCGCCAACTGCTTCTTTTATTTCAATATTGGCGCCATCTAAAGTACCTATTGTGATGGCGCCATTCATCATAAACTTCATATTGCCAGTACCAGAAGCCTCTTTACCTGTTGTTGAAATTTGTTCAGATAGATCTGTGGCTGGACATATGGTTTCCATTGCTGTGACATTATAATTTGGCAAAAATGCCACCCGTAAATAAGGCTTTGCTAAAGGATCTGCATTGATCGTCTGCGCGACATTATTGATAAGTTTAATAATTAACTTGGCAATAAAGTATCCAGGTGCTGCTTTTCCGCCAAATAAAACACACCTAGGTGTTAAATTTTTTGTATCTCCAGTGCGAATACGTTCGTATAAATGAATAACATGTAAAACATTTAATAATTGGCGTTTATACTCATGAATACGTTTAACTTGTACGTCAAACATCATATTAATATCAAATTCAATACCACAATCACGTTTTACGAGATCAACGAGTTTTTGCTTATTACAATTTTTGACCGCTTGCCACTGCTGTTGAAACTTTTTATCATCATAAAAACGGCGTATCTTACTGATTTTTGCAAAGTCAAATACCCAATCACGTCCGATTTTTTGTGAAATCAGATCAGCTAATTTAGGATTGCAATGAGATAACCAACGTCTGGGAGTAACACCATTGGTTTTGTTATTAAATTTATGCGGCCAAAGTTGGTAAAAGTCATTAAACAGCCCTTGAGTTAATAATTGAGTATGCAAAGCCGCAACACCATTAACTGAAAAGCTACCCACTATTGCTAAATATGCCATGCGCACTTGTGGCACATCTCCCTCTTCAATGAGTGACATATTACGTTGTTTTTCAACATTCCCGGGCCATTTACAAGCAACTTCAACTAAAAATCGCGCATTAATTTCATAAATAATTTCAAGTAATCTGGGCAGCAAATTCTCAAATAATGGTACTGACCACTTTTCAAGCGCTTCAGGTAATAAGGTATGATTGGTATAAGCCATCGTTTGAGTTGTAATTAACCAAGCAACTTGCCAATCTTGTTCATAATCGTCCATTAATAAACGCATTAGCTCAGCCACGGCAATACTCGGATGCGTATCATTTAATTGAAATACATTAAATTTGGCAAAATCAGTAAAATCTTCACCAAAGCGGGCAACCCAGTCAAATAAAATATCTTGCAAGCTGGCAGAAGTTAAAAAGTATTGCTGGCGTAATCTCAGTTCTTTACCATTTTCACTGGCATCATTAGGATAAAGCACCATCGTAATTTGTTCAGCTAAGTTTTTGCGAGCAACGGCTTCTGTATAGCTGCCGGCATTAAATTCATCTAAATCAAATTCATCTGTTGCTTCTGATTTCCATAGTCGTAATGTATTAACCACATCATTTTTATACCCTGGAATTGGCACATCATAAGGCACAGCTAAAACATCATGGGTATCCACCCATTGATGATGCTTTTTGCCTTTTTTATCTTGATAGACTTCAACTGAACCAAAGAACTTTATACGGCGACTATGCTCAGGCGCAGCGATTTCCCATGGGTGACCTTCACGCAACCAGTTATCAGGATGTTCAACTTGATGACCCTTTTCTATGCTTTGATTAAACATGCCATATTCATACCGAATACCGTAACCCGTTACAGGTAAGGCTAAACTGGCACAGCTATCTAAAAAGCAAGCCGCCAATCGCCCTAGGCCACCATTGCCTAATCCTGCATCATGCTCAGCCTGAGCGACCTCTTCGAAACGACTACAGTATTGCTCAAGTGCATTTTTAACACTTTTATCTAAGTCTAAATTTAAGACTGCATTACCTAGCGCACGACCCATTAAAAACTCAAGTGATAAATAAGCGACTTGACGTGTTGGTTTAGCAAGTAAACTTTGTCTTGTTGCCCGACATCTTGCAACCAATCTGTCGCGAATCGTTAAGGCTAATGCGTTGTATAAGTATAAATGTGACTCACCTACTCTATCTCTGCCTAAGGTGTAATAAAAATGACGCGTTAAATCATCTTGCAGTGTATTTTCATCTATCAAAGGCCCTTCTTGCCAACCAACCACTTTACACACTTCTTGTTTACTATCCATTAAATCTTCCCTCTTTTGCTCCAGACAATATCCAAGCACTTTGTGATGCAATTGCGATGCTCTGATCTGCCGCATAAAATTCATTTAAGTCTGGGTGTGCCAAAGTATTTAAACGTACATGCCAGCGGTAAACACTGCTCACTTTTGGTAATTTGAAAACGAAAGAGTCAGTTGATGCATTAAATAAAATGAGCAAAACATCATTATGATTTTTAGCATGCTTACTCACTAACAAATAACCTAGCATATGATTATGCGGTAGCTGCCAATCAAGTTCTGACATCAAAGTACTGTTTTGATTAAGCCAAATAAGCTCAAATTCACCGTCATTTTGATGAATAAAACGATTTTGCTTAAATATTTTAAATTGTTTTCGTAACAAACAAGCCTTGCTTATAAATCGATAAAGCGGTGATTTTGAGTAGACATTTTGATCTGCTAACCAATTAATATTATTATCTTGGCAATACGCATTATTATTTCCATCTTGGCTATGCTCGCTTTCTGTACCAGAGCAGATCATAGGTACGCCCTGTGAAAACAATAAGGTAAGTAAAATGTTCTTTTGTTGTTTAAGCCTCAATTGCGTCAAAGCAATATCATTACTTGGACCTTCAGTGCCATAATTAGCGGATAGGTTTTCACTATGACCATCGCGATTGTCTTCACCATTATCTTCATTATGTTTATCTTGATAACTGACCAAATCAGCTAACGTAAAACCATCATGGGCACTGATAAAGTTAATACTGGCACTGGGATCACGACCATTATGTTCAAACAAGTCATTTGAACCGTGAAATCTTTGTGCAAATTCAGGTAATAACCCAGTATCACCACGCCAAAAACGCCTTACTGTATCGCGGTATTTATCATTCCACTCTCGCCATGCAGCGGGAAAGTTTCCTAACTGGTAACCACCGGGCCCAATATCCCAAGGTTCAGCAATCAGTTTTACCTGATTTAAAATAGGGTCTTGGTTGATTGCTTGAAAAAAACTGTGATCTGATTTGAAACCTGTCGATTCTCGACCAAGTATGGGCGCTAAGTCGAACCTAAAACCATCAACCCCCATAATTTCAACCCAATATCGCAGACTATCCATCACAAGTTGTAATGTTCTTGGGTGACTTAAATTTAAAGTATTACCACATCCTGTATCATTGATATAATTACTCAGATCATTGGGGTCTAAACGATAATAACTGGCGTTATCTATCCCTCTAAAACATAAAGTAGGCCCTTGATTGTTTCCCTCTGCGGTATGATTAAATACCACATCTAGTACCACCTCAATTTTATGTTCATGTAATATCTTCACCATAGTTTGAAATTCACTAATTTCACCTTGGCTTAAATACTCCTTATGAGGCGTAAAAAAATTGAAAGTATTATATCCCCAATAATTTGTTAGATTTTTATCTGATAAAAAACGTTCACTAATATATTGCTGTACTGGTAAAAGTTCTAATGTTGTTATGCCTAAATTTTTTAAATGTGCAATAAAAGCAGGCTCAGCCAAACCCAAATACTTGCCTCTATTCTCCTGACTTATTAAGGTATTATTGATGGTGCCACCTTTAACGTGACACTCATAAATAACGGTATCAGACCAAGCAATATTAGGCTTTTCACCTTGATAAGGAGCCAAATATGACACTTTTGATTTAGGCATCGCACCAGCACTATCTAAATTGTTAATTTCCTCAAGTGCATTTTCATCATTAGAATTCAATATATAATCAAATGCTTTTGAATAGTTAAACTGGCCAAAAAAATCTTTACTATATGGGTCTACAAGCAGTTTATTTGGATTAAACCTTAACCCTAACTGAGGTTCAAACTCTCCTGAAATCCGGTAGCCATAAAGTTGGCCAATACCCATACCTATAATTTTTCCATGCCAAATATATGCGCTCCCTTTAAACAGACTAAAGCGTGCAACCTCTTGCTCACCCGTATCATCAAATAAACATAATTCGACTTTCTTTGCAGAACTAGAATAAATAGCAAAGTTAACTGTCGTCGTTTTTGAGTTGGCGCAATGCATCAAAGTTGCACCTAATGGGTAAGCTGCACCTTGTTCCAGTTCAAATGAATAACTCATAGAGCTGCTCTTTTTAAATACAAGGTTGCCAATGGAGGAATATCTAAATAAATACTTTGCTCAAATCCTTGCCAAGGAATATCCTGACATTTAAACAGCGTGTGAGTATTAAAGTCAGAACCACCAAATTGGCTATCATCACTATTAAATAACATCATATGATCTGTTTTTTCAGGTACGCCAATTCTAAAATCTCTGTGAATATTAGGTGTCATATTACTAATAGCCACAACATACTCAGCTTTGTTTTTAGCAAATCTTACAAAACTAAAAATACTCTGCTGTGCATTACCACCATCAATCCATTTAAACCCAAGTTCTTGATTATCCAGTTCATATAAAGCACTGGATTGACAATACACTTGATTGAGCTGTTTAATTAAATTTTGCATTCCTTTATGAGGTGCATATTCAAGTAAATGCCAATCTAGTGATTTATCGTGATCCCATTCATCATATTGCGCAAATTCCCCGCCCATAAATAATAACTTTTTACCTGGATGCGCCCACATAAATGCAAAATATGCCCGCAGATTCGCAAACTTTTGCCAATCATCTCCGGGCATTTTATTAATCAACGAGCCTTTACCATGTACAACTTCATCATGAGATAAGGGCAAAATATAGTTTTCACTAAAGGCATAAATTAAAGAAAAGGTCATTTCATTATGGTGATGTGCTCGGTAGAGTGGATCGCGTGACATGTAAGATAAACTGTCATTCATCCAACCCATATTCCATTTATAACCAAAACCTAACCCCCCATGCTCAACAAATTGTGTTACACCAGGCCAAGCTGTTGACTCTTCTGCTGCCATCATAATGCCTGGAAACTTACCATAACATCTTTGGTTTACTTGTTTTAAAAGTGAAATCGCACTGAGGTTTTCACGCCCACCATGTTCATTTGGGATCCACTGCCCTTCTTCTCGGCTGTAATCTAAATAAAGCATAGAAGCAACAGCATCAACTCTTAAACCATCTATGGCAAAATTATCAAACCAATACATGGCATTTGAAATTAAAAAGCTTTGTACTTCTGCACGACCATAATTATAAATATGTGTATTCCAGTCAGGATGAAAACCTTGACGTTTATCGGCATGTTCATATAAATGAGAGCCATCAAATTTAGCTAAACCATGTGGATCTGACGGAAAGTGTCCTGGTACCCAATCAATTAATAAACCGATATTTTCACTATGACAAGCATCCACTAGATACTGAAAGTCCGCTAAACTACCAAAACGACTTGTAGGTGCATACATGCCAACGGGTTGATAGCCCCAGGAGCCATCAAATGGAAACTCACTGATAGGCATTAATTGAATGTGTGTAAAGCCTAACGCTTTTACATAAGGTACTAATTTTTTAGATAACGCTTGATAACTTAAATATGCTTTTTGACCATTTTTTAATTTATCACTGTTATGCTGCCATGAACCTGCATGTACCTCATAAATACTAATAGGTTTATCAATTGCATTGCGTTTTATACGCGCCTGCGCTTGGTATTCTTTTTCTTGTATTGTTTTATTACATCCTAATAATGCGTCATGTGTGGGAATGATAGACGCCGTATCTGAGGGGATTTGCATCGAAAACGAAAAAGGGTCTGCTTTTTCAAGTCTCTGTCCTTCATGACTCAAAATACTGTATTTATAACTTTGCCCAGTTTTAACATCAGGTAGAAAAATTTCCCATACTCCTGAAGCTGGATGTTTACGCATAAAGTGACGTGTATTATTCCAATGATTAAAATCACCAATGATACTGATACATTGTGCATTAGGTGCCCAAACGGTAAAGCGCACTCCCAATTTATGTTTTTGTCTTTGCCAATGTGCGCCTAAATGTTGATAAGCTTGCTCTAGTGTGCCTTCACTTAATAAGTACATGGCATCTAAGTCTAAGCTAGATGCAAAGGCGTAAATATCACTTTGTAGCTCTGTTTTATAAGGGTAAGTAATACTTAAATTATAATTTTCATCAAAACTTTTTCTTGCCAGAACTAAAGTAAATAAATCTGTTTTTTTGTAACGTTTATAAGCTATCTTTTGATCTTCACTTTGATAATAAACATGCTCAGCACCCGGTAAATATGCCCGCAGCTCAAGTTTGCTTTTTGTCTTACAGTGCACGCCTAAAAAAGAGAAGGGATCTGAGAAATTGGCATTTTTAAATGCGGTTACCTGTGCATCATAGTCGGGGGTATATGCTTGTAATTCCATTAACGCTGTATCACTCATGATTATTCCTTGCCCGATTAATTTGATTAAAAAATTCATTTTCTGAAAAAAGTTTACTTGGACTATTACTTAAACGTCTTCGCCAATTAGGATACTGTTTATCTGTGCCAGGAATATTAACTGGTAACGCATTACCATCCAGGTCATCAAGTTGCACTGTCAGTAGTTTTATAGGAGAGTGAGCCAATACAATAAGTAAATTTTGATAAATGTATTTATAGTCACTTTGGTTATTAAAATTAGTCTGAACTTTTTGGTTAGAGTATTGATTTAGCCAGTTAATAAGTTTTGTTTTATCTGATACCCTTTCTCTTTTGGCATTTTCAAATAATTCTTTGCTTTCAAATAAATTTAAATTATTTCTAAGCATCAAGTCACTTTGTTGCCACCAAGCTTTAAAAGTAGGCACATCATGATTTGCAACCATCATTAAGGAATGAGGTGTAAACTCATGAGGTGCAATAAACTCCCCTAAATGATTTTTCTCAAAATAAAATAGTAAGTTAGAATAAATGTGTGAATCACTTAAAGCTGTTTTTACCTCAACAGGCACGACACCTAAGTCTTCACCTATTACAGTGCATTGGTTTAATTGGCTTTCTAGCTTTAATAATGCCAACATTTTTTCAAATGGGTAATAAACATAACAACCTAAGTTATTACTAGATTCATGTAAGATACACCACCATAAACGCATTAATGCCATAACATGATCAATTCTAAGTGCACCGCAATGCATCATATTGGCACGCAATATTCCAATAAAGTGTTTGAAATTTGTTTGTGTTAATTTTACGGGATCCATTGGCGGTAGCCCCCAATTTTGACCTGCTGTAGACCAAGGGTCTGGAGGTGCGCCAATGCTTGCATCCGCAATAAACAATGATTCATTTTCATTAAATTCATTGCCATCTTGTGCACAACCTACCGCTAAATCACGTATTAAGCCTAATTTCATTTTGCAATTTTTTGCATGAGACTGGCACTGCTCAAGTTGCACCTGAGCTTGCCATTGCAAATAGGCTATAAAATTAGGGTTCTGATATGCCCCTTTTAAATTTTCTTGCTGAGTAAACCAAATGCAATAATTAGAAAGTTGCGCGCCCTTTTGACTTTTAAATGCTTCAAACTCTTGATATCTTAGTGTGTTTTCTTTTTGTTCCGTTTCTAAAAAAGTATTAAACAATGCAATGAATACTTTAAATTTATAATCCCAGATCAGAGCATAATTAATATAAGTTTCATTTTTCTCTGCAATAAATAACCGACATTTAAAATGTTGATCAACCAATATTTTTGCGATTGAACTGTATTTAAATTCAGCTACATTTTGGATATGAATATAAAGTGGATTTAAAAATAAGCGGTCGCTTGGACTATAAGGGCTGGCCCTATCCGGCTGAGTATCAAATAAAGCATGTAAAGGGTTTAATAAAATATAATCAGCCCCCATTTCAGCTGAACTTGAAATAAGACTTTTAAGATCGTTAAAATCACCAATACCATAATTATCTTGAGTTTTTAAACTATATAATTGAACAGATACCCCCCAACATTTATCATGCAAAGGTTGAAATACCTGACATGGATAAATAATAAGTTCACCAGAACATACAGCGCTGTCAATTGATACCTCAATATCATAATAACCTATGGGTAAAACAGCTAATTCTAAACCTAACTCACTATAATATTGATCTTCAAATGTATAGTTACCTACTTCATTTAATTGCGAAATATCAGTCGAACCAGAAGATACCAACTGGTTATTTTGTGATATTGTCCACAATATTTGAGACTGACTTTGCATCTCACTGACTTTTATTTTCAAGATATTGTTTGAAGCAGATACAAAGTTACAAGAATGAATAATTTTAAACCAAGGAGCAATATCTAAATTAAAATTAGTCTGAGACAATGAGGCATTATCAGTAAGATCATAACCACAAGCCTTTAAAATTGAATACCTTGCATTTTCACTAATAGTGACATGCTCACCATTATAACTGGTGTAATCCGCTCCTACGCCTTGTAAATATAAAAGCTGTTCTACAGTGTGCATAAAACCTCTATCTTATAATTGAGACGTGCTCACAACACTGTTATCACTGCCAAAGCTATTTTTAATATAAGCATCTGCGTGATGATCGTTTTCCCATTTATTTTCATTAACTAAATAACGAAAATGAAAATCTTTATTTTTAGGAAGTCTTATTTTGGTACGATATACTTTATCTTTTTTATTGAATTTCATATCAATAGGTTGCCAATCGTTAAACTCAGCAACAAGCTGTACTTTTTTTACATTTGAGATATTAAATTCGAAGGTCACTTCAGCTTCTTGCTTTGTTTTGAAAAATTTTTTAGTTAACATTTTTGGCTCCTTACAAGTTTTCTTGCCACATCATTTGTGGTAATTAAAAAATCCACATACTTATGAATATTTTTAAACAGCATTTTGCATCTGTAATTAGGCTGACTAAAAAAACGTCAAGTTTTATAAAATTTAAACACATGTATATTTATTTTGTATGACAGCCAGTAAAATATTTTTATTCATAAAAACAAGATATAAAAAACTTTAGTTGTATGACAATCAAACTGGAACTGGTCAAAAAATAATATAAATTTAGTTTTATAAATACAAATGAAACTTGTACATATTTGATGAAAGTTTTTCACTTTTAGGAACTATTTTAAGACTTTAAAATAGTAATATGAAAATAAGTAATTTAAAACAGTGATATATAGCGATTAGTTAGTAGGCGGTATATTTTTCAACTTAAGGGTGAGTTCATAAAACAAACTGCTTCTTACACGAGTATCTTTATTAATCTGTTTAAAAGAAAGGTGGATAAACCAAGTTAAAAAGACAGTGCCTTTACAAACAAATGAATATTTATTCAAAACCACCATCTTAAGTTTAATTATTGGTTAAATTTTTTATCGTGTAGAAATACTTGCTAATAATGTTTTTAATTGTGTTAAAGAACTCACTTCATGTGTTGGTTCTATGCCATCTGGCTTAGTGTGATTATTGGTATTTAACCAACAAGTATCAATACCCGCATTCATGCCACCCTGAATATCTGAATGTGGGTTATCACCCACCATAAGTATTTCATGTTTTGGTGGGTGCTTCATAGTTTCAAAAGCATGTTCGAATATACCAATATCTGGCTTCGCTACACCAACCTGTTCTGATATAACTAAAGTTGAAAAAGCATCTTTAAAACCGGTTCGCTCTAATCGAATGGTCTGCAATTGCGTAAAACCATTGGTTATTATGCCCATACTTACTTTATCTGATAAAAAGTCTATTAGTTCTTTTGCACCAGCTAATGGTTTACAAATTTCGGCCATAGCATGTAAAAACTCGCTATTAAGCTTTTGAGTTGATACTTTTAATTTTTCAGACCATGACTCAAATCGTTTATTTTGTAATTGTTTAGCACTGATATCCCCATTTTGGTAATCAACCCAAAGCGGTTGGTTCACACTTTGATAATGTTCAAAATCACAAGGCGTAAAATCAACATCAAAACGCGAAAACATGAGTTTCAACCCTTGATATGAATCAAAGTGAAACAAAGTTTCATCGGCATCAAATAATATCCATTTATATTTCATCGAACTCTCTTATTGGGTAAATAGTTTTTCATTTAAAAAAGGGGCTAACGCTAATATTAATGCTTGGGTATAAATACTTTCCCTCGTTGCCGCACCGTGTGTTAATAAGCCTATGGCACCGCCTTTTTGTTTAACATTATGTGTATTAAATACAGTATCCATTACATCACCTAGCTCCTGACCTTTCTTTAAGGCTTGATAAATGTAATCAGGTATTGGCAGACTTGCACTGCGACCAATTGACTGTTGTTGTTCATTTAGAATTGCAAAATAAGCAAATGTCATAGGACCATCCAGAGTAAGATCTATCCCCCCTTCAAGGGCAATATAAAAGTCTGGCTTTTTAATGTCATTTATAAATTGTTTTTTACAATACTGAGCACGGTTTATTGCGCCATTTCGTGTTTCAGCAGCCGACATAGGTTGATCAGCAACACCTGAAGGCGCGTGAATACCTTCACATAAAACTTCTGTGTTAGGGAAAATACTCGATATCGCATTTTTTGTTGCATTGATTTTGACTGGATTGTTAGAACCGACAATAACTTTGATGATTTTAGCTGACATAAATAGACTCATTTTCTAATACAAGGCGATGTTACCACAGCTGCTAAGTAGGTAAAAACATCAAATGTAAGTAGCTGTGTTAATTTATGGATCATTTAAGGCTAATTATTTATTGAAAAATAATTTGATCTAGCGCAATTAATAAAACTTATGCTACTAGCAGGTTCCTATCTTGATCTATATATTGTGTTTTAAATAAATAAAAACACTACATATGGTAATCATGTTTAATAGTTTTGCACCTCGCGTTGTTTTTCAAGAAGTCCCTAATGAAGTTTCATTGGCATTTTTAATCACAGGTTGCCCATTCAAATGTGAAGGTTGTCACAGTGAAGACAGCTGGTCTAACACTGCAGGAAGCGCGCTTTGCCATACAAAATTTAAAAATTATATCAATCAATATCAAGGGCTAATCACATGCGTACTTTTTTTTGGCGGTGAATGGCAATCAGAGCAACTCATTGATCACCTAAAATTTGCAAAACAACAAGGTCTAAAAACTTGTCTTTATAGTGGCGCAGACAAAGTCAGTCAAAAAATAAGTAAGCATCTCACTTTTTTAAAAACTGGGCGCTGGAATAAACAACTTGGCGGTCTCAAAAATAAAAACACCAACCAAAGATTCATTAATGTTAAAACAAAAATCACACTAAACCATCAATTTTTAGGGAATTAATATGGCTTTACTTAATGCAAAACAAATATCTAAAAAACTCAATTTTGTTGAAGATTACATCAATGCAAACAATGCAGCTGATGGCTCTAAATTAGATGCAAACGCCAATGTCACACATAAAAATATTGCTACTTTAGAAGCTGAGATCTGTAAAGATTTTTTATTAGATATTAATCGCGCTTTGGTTAAACAAAAAATAACAAAACTTTTTGATGACGCACTTGCTAATGAGTACGAAAGACAAATTACAGATCATGAAATTTATGTGCATGATGAAACAAGTTTAAAACCATATTGCACTTCTATCACCATGTACCCTTTTTTATTAGATGGTTTAACTAAATTAGGCGGAGAATCTAAAGCTCCACAACATTTAGAGTCTTTTTGTGGCTCATTTGTAAATCTAGTTTTTGCTATCAGTTCACAATTTGCAGGTGCCATAGCAACAGTGGAATTTTTAACATATTTTGATTATTTTGCAAAAAAAGAATATGGTGAAAACTATTTAAATACCCATAAAAAACAAATATCAAATCACTTGCAACATGTTGTATATGCAATAAACCAACCTGCAGCCGCAAGAGGTTACCAAAGTGTATTTTGGAATATTTCTTTATATGACGAACATTATTTTTCATCTATATTTGAACACTTTGTTTTTCCTGATAGCACAGTCCCCCAATGGCATTCAGTCAATTCATTACAAAGCTATTTTATGGATTGGTTTGCGATAGAACGTGAAAAAGCGGTATTGACCTTTCCTGTGATCACCGCAGCGATGCTTACACAAAATGGCAAAGTAAAAGATAAACAGTTTAAAAGCTTTTGTGCTAATCAACTGGCTAATGGCAATACTTTTTTCATTTATCAATCAGATAACGCAGATTCATTGGCATCGTGTTGCAGATTACGTAATGAAATCTCAGATAATACATTTTCATATACCTTAGGTGCCGGTGGAGTTGCCACAGGTTCTATTAATGTGATCACAATTAATATGAATCGATTACAACAAGATGGTAGAGATTTAACAACTGAGATAGAGAAAATTCATAAATATCAGGTCGCTTATCGAGAAATTATGAATGACTATTTAGAACAAGGCATGTTGACAGTATATGATGCGGGCTTTATTACGTTAGACAAACAATTTTTAACCATAGGTATAAATGGTATGAGTGAAGCAGCTGAATCATTAGGTATTAAAGTGGGTAATAATGATGCTTATAAAGCATATGTTTCTAGACAGTTAAAATATATTTATGACGCAAATAAACGAGCTTATAAAAAATATAAGTATCGTTTTAATACCGAATTTGTACCTGCTGAAAATTTAGGGGTTAAAAATGCAAAATGGGATAGTCGCGATGGCTATAAGGTACCAAGAGACTGTTATAACTCATATTTTTATATTGTAGAAGACGAGGATATTAACCATTTAGATAAGTTTATTCTACATGGTAAAGACATGATTCAATATTTAGATGGTGGCTCAGCGCTACACCTTAATTTAGAAGAATCACTGACTCAAATCAATTATGAAAATTTACTCGATATAGCAGCAAAAACTGGCTGTAACTATTTTTGTATAAACATAAAATGTACAATTTGCAATGACTGCGAACACATAGATAAACGCACTCAATTAGCATGTAATCATTGTGGTTCAACAGATATTGATTATGGTACTCGCGTTATTGGGTATTTAAAGCGTATCACAGCATTTAGCCAGGCCCGACGAGAAGAACATGGCAGGCGTCATTATCATGTAAATTAATTTTAACAAATTTTGTTTTATTTTTGCCTATTTATCAATCAACTCTATACTTTATGGCGTAATGCATAAACTAAAAGGATTTAGATTGATATGGCAAAAATATCACAATCTACACAAATACCAGTCAATACTAACACTCCTAATGCCGACTTATTCGTTAATAAAAAATTTGCATTTAATTATTTTATTATTTGCATGGCAATGTTTATATTACCGCCATATATTTATGCTAAAAATTCAAATGAATTAGAGCATATTGAAGTTACTGCACGTAAAACAGTTGAAAACATACAAAAAGTCCCCTTATCTGTTACTTCAATCTCAGATTCAAAACTGTCTATCAATAATTTTGAATCGCTCACTGAAATTCAACAGTTCTCACCTAATACCAGCTTACAAAGCAGCAGAACAACAAACTCAACTTTGAGTATTTTTATGCGTGGCGTTGGTCAAGAAGATCCGCTTTGGGGTTATGAACCTGGAGTGGGTTTATATATAGATGATGTTTATATAGCAAGGCCTCAAGGTGCCGTTTTAGAATTGTTAGATATGGAGCGAATAGAAATACTCAGAGGTCCACAGGGTACTTTATACGGTAAAAACACCTTAGGTGGCGCAGTGAAATATATAACAAAAAAAATGACGGGCGAGAATGAGTTTAACATTAGCACCACCTTAGGGAGCTATCAGCAAAAAGATCTAAAAATATCGGGGCAATATGAACTATTAAAAGACTCACTCTATATCGGTTTTGCCGCAGCCAGTTTAAATAGAGATGGTTATGGCACTTTTTTAACCACATCAATACCAGGTCAAGATAAAGAGAATTACAACAAAGACATATTCAGTAATAGGGTATCATTAGAATATACGCCTACAGATAACTTATTTATACGATTAAATTATGACAAAACTTCTGATGATTCTAACTCACGTGGAGGGCACAGGTTTATACCCAGCATTCAAACTAAAGAAGCCGTTCCTGAAGATGTTTATGATTCAAATATCAGTTTACCAACTTGGAATACGGTAGTAACACAAGGCAGTAGTTTAACGTTTAGTTATACAGTGAGCCCAAGCTGGCTATTTAAATCTGTCACTGCACATAGAGATAATTACTCCAAGGTTAATATAGATTTTGATAATACGAGTAGCCGAATTTTTGATGTACCAGCAATATATGATGATAAACAGTTTACCCAAGAATTTCAGTTAAACTACACCTCTGATACGTTCAGTTTAGTCACCGGGCTTTATTATTATGATGCTGAGTCTTGTGGTCAGTTTGATGCTATTTTGGATACTTTAGGCATAAGTTTAGAGGTCAGAGGTTGTAACAATAGTAAAAGCATGGCAGCTTATGGACAAAGTTCTTATCATTTTAATTCAAAGCTATCTATGACATTAGGCGCCCGCTTTACTAAAGAAGAAAAAGATGCCCAAGTTTATAATGGGTTTGTAATTGGTGCGCTTTATCCTGAGTCTTCATGGGTCCCAGGCTATACACGAGACCAAAATCAGGTTGATGCAAGTATTTTAAAAGTACTAGACGATAGTAAAAAATGGAGCCGAGTAACACCTAGGTTCGGATTTGAGTATCAACAAAATGATACTCTAATGTGGTATACCAGTTATGCGCAAGGGTTTAAATCAGGCATGTTTAATCCAAGAGCTTTAAAAGCAGAACCTGCCGTTTCCCCTGAAATTGTTGACTCTTATGAAATCGGATTTAAAAGCCAATGGGCTGATTTTATGCGCTTAAATACAAGTGTATTTATGTTAGAGCATCAAGACCGTCAATTTGTCACAGTTTTAGAAGGTGCTCATCCAGGGGAACTTGATCAGCGCCTAGGAAATATAGGTAAATCAGATGCTAAAGGGGCTGAAATTGAATTAAGCATTGCAGCAACAAATGCATTATCTTTTGATATTAACCTAGGTTTAATTGATTCAGAGTTTACGCAAGCTTTGGCTTTTAATGGTACAAGCTACGACAATATTTCAGATCGTTTTTCCATAACACAAACTTCAGATATCACTTCGAACATTAGTTTTAATTATGATTTTGATAGTTTCACATTAAATGGTAATTATTATTATCGCAGTGATTATCAGCTTACAGTGCTAGATCAGTTAATGAGTCAATCAGGATATGGTCTCTTAAATTTGAATTTAAACTGGTTCAGTGATCAAGGTAATTGGCACGCCAGTTTATATATTAAAAACTTAACTGATAAACAATACCTCACTGGTAGCTTTGGCTTTGTTACTAAAGATAAAGATACAGGTGAATATATTCCTGGATTTTCAGGGGATAAACTTCTTATGGGTTATTATGGTGCGCCAAGAACTCTTGGGATTACGCTTAACTATAGATTTAATTAAAACATATTCAAATTTGCCAGGCTAACCTGGCAAAGTTTTACGGTGTAAAAAAAACGAAAATCTAGTAAGTCATTTTATAATGCATTTAACCAAGTTTTAATTTGACTAACACCAGGTGTATCCCAGCCGAGCTCTAAATGATTAACTGATATAACCGCAGATCCGCCATGATTATTAATACCTGTTGCGTCATTACAACTATCAACAAATACAACCCCATCTGATGGACCCGTATGTTCATTATGTAACAAAGCGATATCGGCCTGATCACCACATAAATTATGAACCCTGACGCCTGACGATGTACCTGCTGAGCGTAAAGTATCAACAATTGAACCACTTAAGTAATGATCAATGCCTTTAGAGTGAGTGAAAACCCCCCAACCACCATGATATGTGGTGTACCAATCTTGCTCTAATGTTGCCAAACTATAAGTCGAATCCCAACGTTTTAACATTTGAGATGCACCGGGGAAATATGCAGATGTATATGTCCACTCATTGCCACTTCGCCACCAACCAAAACAGATTATTTTATCATTTGCTACAGGACCATTGATAGCACCTCCACAAGCAGGAAATACCGTAAAGGTATAAGTCCAGCCATGGCGAAATGAACCATCAACACCATTATTTGGCCCACCTAACATAATTAATCGACGAACATCGCCACGATAGCTGACTCCCCAAGCCTCTTTTACCGATGAGACATACATGCGCCCATTAAATGCACTTTTTGACCAAGTTATCACATCCACTTCACTGGCTCCGGTTTCATTTTTTACAACTTCAACCGCATCGGCTATTTGATGTGACCAAAAGTAACCATTACCATTTTTATGAGCGAATGATAATGCAAAAACTTTAAAATCATCATCCACTAACTCTTGCATCAAGCCTGTACTAGGGCAAGTTGCCCTACCACATCCATAAGCTCCGGCTTCATTTGGATTTGCCCAAGCAATATCAGCATCTTGATTTGCACCATGAACTAATAAAACGGGCGTAGCTTTAGTATTTGTGTCCCAGTCAGGGGCATAATATAAAAGAAATTGAGCTGAATGCGGGGTAGAGTCTCCATTAAAAAAAGTCACTCTTTGACCCGTTTGATCTCCTCGACCATCTGTTGGAAATGATTCTTGAGTCAGGTTTACATTATTACTATCCCAGCGATCTACTTTCACCCACCCGTTTCCAATGCCGCTAGTATAGCTTGAATCTAAAGTAGGCGAAGATACTGCTGAATTAAAACATGTTAATGCAAATAGATATAAAAAACCGCTCAATTTAATATTTGAAATATTCATTTTTAGATCCCTTCAATATAATTAATTTATAAAAATCCAATTACATTTCTTTTCATCTAATAGAACTTCCTCTTCAAATTTTGGGTTATTAAATACTAGTACATTTTTTGTACAGTGCTTTTATTCTATAAACACCTATTTATTTGCATATGCGTTTGTAATATTGTGTTTTTTGACTAAATTTAAAGCACTTCTCCCTTTTTAATAAAATGTTTTGGGGTCAAGGACGAGGTTATAGATGAAGTTTAAAAAACCACTTGCAAGACAATTGCTATTTTGGATTTTATTATCAAGTTCAATTATTACTTTATGTATTACCTGCTTACATTTTTATGTTGATTATAAAAATGATATGTCAGCCATTGATGCACGCTTACAACAAGTAAAAACCAGTTATTTGCCAACAATCTCAAGCGCACTTTGGACTGAAGATGACGAGCAAATTCAGGTGCAAATAAATGGCATAAGTAACTTACCCGAAATATTATTAGTGCAATTAAAACAGCAAAATATTGTTAAATTCAGCCAAGGAGATAATACCTCACATTATACTCAAGTTGGCACTTGGCCAATTTTGTATAACTTTGATGGTCATATTGAAAGTTTAGGTGAATTAACCGTTATTACAGATTTAGTACCTGTATACGAACGATTAGCTGAAAAAGCCTTATTAACTTTAATTACGCAAGGTACTAAAACCTTTATTATTTCATTCATTATTTTTTTTATTGTCTATATTTTTGTCGGCAGACATATTTCAAACATTGCCAATTCCATGTCTGAATTTTCATTGTTAACTTTAAAAGTAAATAATTTAAAACTAAACCGTAAAAAAAATATCGACGATGAATTATCTTACTTAGTAAATGAATATAATAATTTGCAAATCAATATTCAAAAATCATTTGAAGAATTAACAATACAAAAACAAAAAGCAGAAGCAGTAAACCAGCTTAAAAGTGAGTTTTTAGCAAATATTAGCCATGAAGTAAAAACCCCCATGAATGGCGTTTTTGGTATGACACACTTATTGTTAAGTACTTCCCTTAACGATAAACAACAAGAATATGTCGAGGTGATAAAAAGCAGTGCTGTTCATATGATTGATTTATTAAATTCAATTTTAGACTTTTCAAAAATTGAGGCCAATAAACTGGAAATAAACGTGCAAGCTTTTGACTTACCTAAATTAATAAATGAAACAGCTTCACTGATCAAGCCCAATATACTTAAAAATAACTTAGAGTTTGAGGTGATCACCGATCCCTGCTTATTGCATTTAATAGAAGGAGACGAAACTCGTTTACGTCAAGTACTCATAAACTTATTAAATAATGCAGCTAAATTTACAACAACAGGTAAAGTGACACTGATCACTGAGGTCAAAGAAAATGGGTTAGAAAAATGTAAAATTAAATTTTCGGTACTCGATACTGGTATTGGGATCCCTGAAGATAAATTAGATGTTATTTTTGATAAATTCAGACAAGCAGACAACTCTACCACCCGAAATTTTGGTGGAACAGGGTTAGGCTTATCAATTTGCCAGAATTTAGTTGATAAAATGGGGGGGATTCTAAAAGTACAAAGCACTGAAAAATTAGGCAGTTACTTTTACTTTACGTTAACCTTTACGGTTACAAATATACCACTTGCACACGTTAAACATAATTTACCTAGCTTAAGTGGTTTGAAAGTACTAATAGTTGATGATTATGAATTTAATACCCGTGTAATGGATGAACTGCTTTCTAGCTGGCATATGCGCACAACAACCCTTAATAAACCTAAACTTGCGATCCGGGAAATTCAGATCCAGGACAGCTTAAATGATAGTTATGACTTTATTTTTATAGATAAATGCATGCCCGAAATTGACGGCTATCAAGTCTACGATGAAATACGCAATGCAAATTTAAAAAATATACCCAAAGTATTACTTACCTCGACTAATTCACAAGATGATGATAAAGATAAGTGCCATCAACTTGGGATAGATGCATTTATCACTTTACCTACAAATCATGCTAAAATTCAGCAAGTTTTATTAGATCTTTTATACAAAAGTAAACCTACTGTAAAAGACAAATCAAAAATCACAACATTACATTCTCAACATGAACTCACCATTTTATTAGTTGAAGACTCTTTGGTTAATCAAAAAGTATGCATTGCCATTCTTGAGTCTATTTGCAGTAATATACTCATTGCCAATAATGGTAAAGAAGGCATAGATCTTTTTAAAAAAAATAACATAGATATCATACTAATGGACTGTTATATGCCTCTGATGGATGGTTTTGAAGCCGCCATTATGATCAGAAAACTAGAATCCCCTAATATAAAACCAATACCAATTTTAGCAATCACTGCATGCAATGAATCTGACAGGTTAAAGTGTTTGGAAGTTGGTATAAACGAAGTCATTGAAAAACCTTATATTCCAGATGATTTACTGAAAAAAATACAATCATATTTGCCTAAACATAAACAAGTTTTATTTTCATAAGAGAGAATTTATTGAAAAGCCATCAACTAACGAATTACTTGTTTTTTCTTGTAATGATATCTTTATTATTTGTATCTGACGTTTCAATTGCCTCACAAGGCGCTCAAAATAAGCTTAATATTGGCTATATCAATTTTGAGCCTTTATATTCAACAATCAATAACACGCCTCAGGGAAGCTTAGTTACTAAAACCCATAAGGTGTATGATGTTTTAAATTTAAAATATAATGAACGGGCTTTGCCTACAAAAAGACTTTTCTCACGACTTAAAAGTGGTTTGACTCATATATGGTGTGGTATTAAAGTTGATTCCTTACAAAACGATGTCATTAGTGGCTCTCAAGCACTTCATTACTTATCTTTAAATATCTATGCCATAGATCAGCAAATAAATATCCAAAAAAAAACTGATTTGTACGGAAAAAAACTGATCATATTATTTGGTTATAGCTATGATGGCTGGGCACAATATATAAAAAATCCAGATAACAACATAACCTATGTTGAAGTCAAAAAGCATAGTGCGGCACTGAAGTTACTCAAAAGTGGCCGATTTGATTATTTACTCAACTATCAATCACCCATGGAGGTAGCCCTTAAGCAGAACCCAATAGATAGTTTAAGCATTAAAAACATCAGTAAACTACCGATTGTATTTAATGTTTCAAATAAACTGAATAATGCGCAAAATTTGTTAAATGACTTAGACCAAGCACTTGCGGATTTAATACAGCAAGGAAAGATTATTGTTAACTGAATATCTCGTATTACCGGTGAAATCTGTTTACTTTAACCACTTATTAAGTGTATTTTTATTTATTAACCCACTGCGCCCTACTGCAGTACCTCCTGATGAAAAGAAATAACTTCGAGGCAATTCGCCATACCAAGTTGGATCAATCATAAACCGACTTTGCGCTGCTTGTTCATCAGCAAAATAAAAGTTCGTTAACTTATTAAGTTGATATTGTGCTAAAACGTCCTGTATTTGTTCTAACAAATCATCGCTGGCATCTGTATTAATAAGGGTAACTTTCAGGTTAGGCTCTTTTGATACCATCTTTGAAATCAAAGATAACTCCTTAAAACATGGAGGACATTCTAAAGACCACAAAACCGTTAGCCATTGGCTGTTTAAGTTTGAGCTTTTCACCTTGTTCCAATTATTTTTTGTTAATTCAATTGGCTGAGCAAACACTAAATTTGAAAACAACATACATAAAATACAATATTTCATCATAATTTCTCTATCCAATGTCCAGTTTTAGGCCGCTGCCAACTAACATAATGATTACCTAAGCCATCACTGATTATGAAAGGACGGTCAGCACCTGTTTTTGAACGGGCCATTATTTTAGGTTTTAAAAAACTTGCACCACTGTTGATAGATTTTTGATGCCATAACTCATGTGCTTTACCATTAAATTCAATCCACACTAAATTAACGTTTTTGCCATTAGTCTTTACATTTGCATGCATAGCTTGCTGGCTTAAATTACCAATCGATACAGGGTGTGATCTCGTTTGGCCTAAGTTATCAGAGTAAGCATAAAAAAGACCCTTGCCTTTTTGTCCCTGATTAAACCATGTTAAATGCAACCTTTGTTGATCATCAATATCAATGGCCGCACCTTGATGTGGACAGCCATTGATATACCAGTCATCAAATGTCACCCGATTTTGATTTATTATGTTTTTATCTTTAAAGTCATAAGTTAATAAAGAAAAGTCTCTGATATTATCACCAAATATATGCCGCCACATAATTGATACTTTGTCTTTTCCCGTTTGTACCATAGCAATGCGACAGCAAACACAAGTACCATTAGCAAGTTGTCTATTGGTAAAATGCATGCTTCCATCTGCATTTAATGCGCCTTTTGCCAGATATAACGCTGAGCCATTCGTTTTCTCACCAGCGAGTGTGGCTTTAAATTTATCTCGACCATCAAGCCAAGTTATTATTGGCTGGTTATTTTCAGTGACCAAAATTTCATTAAAGCTATGCCCAGTTAATAACCCATCATTATTGACTGTTATTGGCTTACTAAAGTGGAGGCCATTATTTTTTGAATAGCTAAAACGTATATCTGCAGTATATTTTTTCTCTTTGGGCATAGCCCATGACAAATACACAAAACCATTTTGACCAAAAGCAATTTTAGGCCTATTTTCACCTCTTGAAGAAATAGGTTCATCAATCCCTTTTATTTTGACCCTTTTATTAAACTGCGCTCCCTGATTATGGGATACAGCATAAAACATGTGATTTTTGTGCGTCCAAACACGCCAAAGATCTCCATTTGGATGAGCTGAAACTGTCACTGTTTTTGCACATGCAATCTTTTGAATATTGCATAATGTATCAAGATTTCTTTCTTTTTTTATGGGTGCATGCTGATGCGCACTTAATTGAGAACACCAACACATAAACACAATAAAAAAAGTGCTAAATAAAATATTTACCATTGATATTTCAACCCTAGATAAGCAGTGCGTGGTGCTGCCGGTTGATAAGTTTCTTTGCCATAACGTACTTGTGCTTCTTGCGCATAAAATTTATCGGTTAAGTTCAGTACTCTGGCATTTAAACTCAATTTAGGTGTAACATCAAAATTGAGTTTAATATTTGCAATTGTGTAGCCTTTATAACTTTTCTCATTACTTTCATCCATCCAATATTCACCAATAGATTGTATTTCAATCATAGATGAAAGGCCTGGAAAATACTCAGGTTGATATCTAAGCCTTAGATTAGCTAGGTATTCAGGAGCCATGACCATTTCGTTTCCGGATAAGTTTTTTTCTACTAATTTGCCACGCTTTATGCGTCCTTCATCAATAATAAATTTATCGTATTCATGTTTGGCCTGACTATATGCACCAGAGATATCAAAGTGCTCGGTGACTTGCCAGTTAACAGCGACTTCTACCCCTTTATGAATGACACGCCCTGCATTTGTTAAAAACCTTTGGCCATTATCGTCATACGCACGTACGATTGCATCATCAACATCCATATAAAATAATGCAATATCAATGAATAGCGCATCTAAATTATTTTTATATCCAAGTTCAAATGTATCTGATACTTCAGCTTCAATGGTTGCAATATTATCCGCTGTATCACTTGACTTAATATGATAAAGGCTGCCAGCTGTTGGTAATCTAAAGCTGTTTGCATAACGTAAATACGTGCTAGAGTTATCGGTTAAATGATAGTTTAAACTCGCCTTTGGACTTAAATGGCTAAAGTGATCGCTTCGGTTTTCTAAACTTTGTAATCCATGACCAATATCGCCATAAATTGGCATATTATTATCAAAATCAAATTTTGCGTAATCAAAACGCGCCCCAACAGTGATCTCTAATAGTGCAGAAATTGCTCTTTGATGTTGAAAATAAGGAGAGAGACTCGTGTAATCAGTTGTATCATCATAATACACCTCCCCTTTATTATAAGTATCGGCACCATAACCGGTTGTTGTTATATCAATTGGTTGATTTGAAAGCTGGTTTCCTTGCGTAAACTCAAAATCAATACCTAAGATAGAATTAGCATCACTTTGGTGTTGCCAATTAGCCAATGCCAGCAAACCATAAGAATTAACTTGGGATTCATTCTTTGGCATATTTGCATTCCAAGTAGCAGTATAATCATTTGTTCTGTGGCGAATATACCCAATTACGGAGTAGAAATCTTCATCACTAAATAAATCCCATTGTGTCGACAGTTTAATATATTGGCTTTTTCTTAAAGGATCATTTTGAAGTACATTTTCTTGCAAACCAGAATTAGCGGGATCTGCTGCAAATAATTCTTTTGATAAACCTGCAGCCATTTCTTGTTCTAAATCACTCATTACAAGAGAAGTTGTTAATGTTTGTGAATCATTTATTTTATATTCATATCTCGATGTTATTTCACTACGTTGAGAGCCCGTATGGTCACGCCAACCAGTATTTGATACATGAGAGGCTGAGACTCTTATTCCATTATTATCATTTATGTTTTGGCTATGACTTGCAGATATTCGATTATAACTAGCCTGACCTAAAGTCATACTTAAATCAGTTTGAGCCATGTCACTAATCGGTTTCGATAAAACATTAATGGTTGCGGCAACGGCCCCTGAGCCATAAAGTGCAGTTCCCGCCCCTTTTAATACTTCAATACGTGAAGCATTTGAATTAAAACTTGACCACCATAATGCATTATGATTAAAAAATGCAGCCGATTGAATAGGCACGTTATCTTGTAAAAACAAATAATAACCACTTGTATTCATTGGCATTCTAATAGCTGTTTTATGGCCTTGTCCACCGGATAGCTGATCAATCAATACGCCCGAAACACTATTGAGAGACTCAGCGATATGCTGTGCATTATCTAACTTAAGCTCATCTGCATTTATACTATGAACTGACATAGCAAGATCAGTATCAAGTGACGCCTGGCGGTTTGCAGTGATAGAGATGCGTTCTATGTGTTCAAGTGTCGTTTTATTATTTTGTGCGAATGAATAAAAAGAGGTTGAAAGTGCAAAAGAAATTAAAGACAGTTTTAACTTAGTGTTCATTTAGGACTAACTCAAATCAATAATGAAACGTAATTGTAAAAAAGTTAACTGTATTTTAAGTGTGACATAATGTCGCAATTTTATAACTTTCTTTATAAAATTATGATATAGATCAGCTCTGTGAATAAACTTTTATATTTATAAAATACTCTACCAACTTTATGAGCTTAAATAATATGGAAAAATTAGAAATATATTTAGGCAATATTGCCGCTTTTATGTGGGGCTTGCCATTAGTCATTTTATTAGTTGGCGGCGGATTATTTTTTGTTATTTATTCTCGATTTCAAGCTTACTTTCATCTCAAACACGCAGTACAGATCACCTTAGGTAAATATGATAGTGATAAAAAAGCAAAAGGTGAGTTAAGCCACTTTAAAGCATTAATGATGGCATTATCTGGCACATTAGGTTTAGGCAACATTAGTGGTGTTGCAGTTGCAATTACACTAGGTGGCGCAGGCGCTATTTTTTGGATGTGGGTTACGGCAGTTGTGGGTATTTCCACAAAATTTTATACAGCGACTTTATCTGTAAAGTATCGGGGGTTAGATAGACAAGGTGAGTTACAAGGGGGGCCTATGTATGTAATACGTGAAGGTCTAGGAAATAAATGGCTGCCACTGGCCTGGCTATTTTGTATTGCATGTATGTTTGGCTCACTCCCTATTTTTCAAATAAATCAATTAGTACAAATATTAAGAGACTTTATAGCCATACCTCAAGGACTTGCAACAAGTGAGCAACACTTTAGCTTTGATCTGATCTGCGGCATATTATTATGTATTTTAATTAGTACAATTGTAATGGGTAAATTAGCCCGTATAGCAAAGGTAACAAGCAAAGTTGTTCCCTTTATTGTATGTGTTTATTTGTTAATGACATTTTCAGTTTTGATCATTAATTATGAGAAAGTATTCCCAGCTTTTACTTCTATTTTTATTAATGCCTTTGATGCAAGCTCTGTTGCGGGCGGATTTATCGGCACTATTATCATGATAGGTGTGCAACGAGGTGCTTTTTCTAATGAAGCAGGCATAGGCACTGAATCAATGGCTCATGGGGCCGCTAAAACGAATGAACCAATCAGAGAAGGTTTGGTGGCCACATTGGGGCCTATTATTGATACTTTATTAGTCTGTACATGTACTGCGTTAGTTATTTTAGTAACAGGTGTGATAGACACTGGTTTCACCGGAGTTACCTTAACAGCAAAAGCATTTGAGTTGGCCTTTCCAGGAATAGGCGGCTATTTATTAATCATGATTGTATTCTTTTTAAGTACCAGTACCGTGCTCAGTTTTTGGTATTACGGCTCAAAATGCGCTGAATTTTTATTAGGTGCAGTATTTCAAAAAGTATATATCTATATATACCTGGCTTTAATCATTCTTGGTGCCGTGGCCTCTCTTACACTCGTCATAACGTTCATAGATATTATGTATGCTTTAATGGCGATCCCAACTATGATATCCACAATATTATTAGCAAACAAAGTTAATATTGAAGCTAAAAAATATTTTAAGCAGTTACCTTCGAAGTAAAATAAATGGATAAAAATATGGTTGCTTATCTGTTTATTGATTTTATTTGAATATAAAACAAACAAAACATTTCATTTTCATAGTAAACCTATAAAAACGCTGTATTTTATAAAAAACCACAAGTAGAATAGGAATCACTCTCATTAACAAAATCATTATTGCAGTGATGATTTGCATTTTATATCAAAAAGAAGATTTCATTGAACGCAACATCAAAAAAACGCATTAATAAAAAATCATTAAGCCTAGCAAGAACAATACATATTTATGTCTCTATGGCACTTTTTTTGTTTATGCTATTTTTTGCTATTACGGGCATTACACTCAATCACCCTCAGTGGTTTGATAATCAAATTGATAATGTACAATTTATAGAGCAGCCCATTCCAGATTATTTATTACCCAGTAAACCACAAGATACAAATTGGCAGCAAGCGACTGGTCACTGGCTAAAAAGTCAATGGCATATTGAGTTTGAGCAAATAGAGTTTAGCGAAGATGAAGTGATTATTGTACATAAAGGCCCCGGTACTTATCAAAATATTACTTTAGATTTACTCGATAATATCGCCATTATTGAGTCTAAAAATTATGGCGTTATTTCAATTTTAAATGACTTACACAAAGGTCGAAATACTGGGCTAGCATGGCGTTTAATTTTGGATATAAGCTCAGGACTTATAATCTTGTTTTCGCTTACGGGTGCATATTTATTATTGCCTCAAACCCGAAAATTGAAAAAATCAATTTTGTATATGGCACTTGTCAGTTCTGGCTGCATTGTCGTTTATATCACATTAGTGCCGTAAAACTTTAAGAAGAGATTAAAATGAAAAAAAGCACATCCATTGCATGCAGTTTGCTGTTTTGTTCTGCCTTACCCGTTTTTGCACAATCGAATTTATCAGTCTCACTGACTTTACCTGAAATAAAAACAGGGCAATATCACCGTCCTTATACCGCCGTTTGGATTGAAAATAATAAAGGCCAACATGTTAAAACTTTAGCGCTTTGGACAGAACCAGAGGGTCAGAAATGGCTCAAAGATATAAGACGTTGGTGGCGTAAAATTGGTCGCTCTGATAAACAATTAGTTGATGGTATTTCATCAGCAACAAGACCAGCAGGAACTTATTCTCTTAACTGGGATTTAACCGATGAAAAAAATAATCCTGTAAAAAAAGGAGATTATAAAGTTTTTTTTGAAGTTGTTAGAGAGCATGGTGGTAGAAACCTTTTAAAACATTCATTTAAGCTAAATGGCACGTCTTTCGAGGAAAAACTTGCTGAGACCCAGGAAACGGGCCCAATCAAAATCAAATTAAATTAGTTAATAAACAAAGGAATATTGAATGAAAACGCCAAAATTGATCACCCTAGCCTCTTGCCTTATTGCCTCGTCTATATTTTCTACTTGTGCGATTGCACATGACCGATGGATTTTACCAAATGAATTTAATATATCCAATGATGGCGCTAAAGGAGTTTGGATCACATCTGATGTTACCGCTGGCAACCAAGTTTTTGTATTTGATAAGCCATTTGGTTCCGAAGATATTGAAATAATCACACCTGAAGGTAAACTTGAATACCCATCATCCAGTTATCGTGGTGGAAGAAAGTCTGTATTTGACTACCTATTAACGCAGCCTGGCACATATCGCTTTCAAAAAGAGGCAAAAGGTAAATATTATTCCCAATATAAAATACCTACCTCTGAAAAACCTATCCGCACTAAATTAGATAAGCTCGCAACCAAGGCTAATATGCCAAAGGACGCTTCTGATTTAAAAGGTGCACTTTATTTTTCACGTATTGAGACTTATGTCACACTTAATAAGCCAAATAATACTGCATTTGAATCAACTGGTGAGTTTTTAGAACTAATCCCAACGACACATCCTTCTGATATTATCGAAAATAATGAAACTAAGTTTAAATTTTTATTTAATGGCAAAGAAGTTAAAGGCGTCGAAGTTTCGATTGTAAGAGAAGGTACCTTATATAGAAATCAAATAGAAGAAATTGAAGTTAATTCTGATGCCAAAGGTAATATTGAGTTTACTCCCCCTAAAGCGGGTCGATATTTATTACATGCAAATTATGAAACTAAACTTAATGATACCAAACTCGCAGATAAAATGGTTAATACGATATTTTTGACTTTTGAAGCCGGTTTAGAATAAATCATTATTTATTAAAAGCGTTCAGGACTGAACGCTTTTAATAAAGTCATGAACATCTCAAAACATATTAAGCAAAACCTTACACATTCAATTCCCACATTTTAGTACTACCTCGTTAATATTGTTCAAATAACAAGTATTTATTAGTAACGGCATGTAAAAAAGTACGCTAACGGTTTAAAAATTAAAATAGCTTAAATATTATACATTTTTAAACTATCTTCATTATAAAGCATTATTTTATTGATTATTTTACTTTATTCATGAGTGGAGTTTAGCAATGTTTTCTACATCTACAGAGTATAAAAAAAATATAACTGTTACTGTTGTGGAAGACTCTAAAGCCGTTCGTTCATTAATAGTCCATTTATTAGTACTCAAAGATTTTCCTGTTACTGAGTTTGAGTTTCCACAACAGGCCTTTGAACACTTAGTGCAACACCCACCTAGGATCTTAATTACAGATTTTAATATGCCTGTTATTAATGGCTTAGAGCTCGTACGTATGTGCCAAGAAAAACAGATAGAAATGCGCACTATTTTAGTCACAAGTTTTGGTGACAAAGATACATTATTAAACGCAATTCACGCTCAAATCGACTATTTTGTAGAAAAACCGTTTGATTCAAATAGTTTTTATTTAGCGTTAGATAAAGTTGTTGAGCTTGTTCAGGTTGAGTTAGACAATGAATCTTTAATAGAGGAGTTGTCATTCAAAAATCGAGAACTTAAAGAGCAGATGCTGAGATTAAAGTCAATATTTAGCGGTCTTAATGAAGCAATTCTTTTATTAAACAAAAACGGCACAATAGAATATTTAAATGAAATGTGTTGTATTTATTTTGATAAAAATACGAGTGACTTGATTAATCTAGATATAAATCAAATTTTACCTATCTCTAATGTCCATGAAGCTTTTAGCAATGAACAAGGTGAAATAGAACTCAATTATACTAAAAAAGATAACCTTACTTTAATTTTAAGCTGTAAATATTCAAAATTCACTATACTTGGAAAAGTTAAATACCTTGTATCTCTTTCTGATATAAGCAATATCAGACAAAGGCAAGAATTTTTAGAAGAGAAAAGTGATATTTTAGAAGCTGAAATTAATCAAAGAACCAAAGATTTAACTTTTGCAAAAGAAGAAGCCGAACGCGCAAACGCAAGTAAATCTGAATTTTTAGCGAACATGTCCCATGAATTAAGAACCCCCATGCATGCCATGATTTCTTTTACACATTTAATTTTAAAAAGATGCCATTTGATCAGAGAAACTGATGTGAGAGATAAAATAAAAGACTTTGCTTCAAGTTTAGAACTCAGTGGAGAAAGGTTATTAGTATTGCTTAATAATTTACTGGATATGGCTAAGCTAGAAAGTGGACAATCAAATTTCAATCCTAAAAACCAAACAATTATAAAACTAATTGATCAAGGGATCGCAGAATTATCTATGCTAGGGAGTGAGAAAAATATTCGTATAAAACGTATTTCTGATGATGATATTTCACCTTGGTATGATTTTCCTTTAGTTTTACAAGTCTTAATCAACTTATTATCAAACGCGATTAAATTCAGCCCTGAAGATTCTGAGATCCAAGTGGGTTTTCATAAAAGTTTCGAAAAAATAGGAAAAAGAGATGCAGATAGCAAATATGAAGTATTAAATATAGATGTTATCGACTCAGGTATTGGCATTCCTGAAAGTGAATTAAGATTAGTATTCGATAAATTCACCCAATCAACAGCAACAAAAACAGGAGCTGGGGGTACAGGATTAGGTCTCTCAATTTGTAAAGAGCTGATCACACTTCATTACGGTAAAATTTTCGCAAAAAACAATCCAAAACATGGTACTACATTTACGTTTTATATACCCATTCATAAACCACATTGGTGCAAACTATGAAAGATAGCCAAACAAAATTATTAGTTGTAGATGATGAGCCCTTAAATATCACTATCATGCGTGAATACCTTGAAGAAGTTTATGAAAATATTGAATATGTCACCAATGGTTTTGAATGTTTTGAAAAATTAAAAACATTCAAACCGGACATTATTTTACTCGATGTAAGCATGCCCAAAATGGATGGATATGAAGTCTGTGCTAAATTAAAGCAAGACCCCAACTTATGTAATATCACAGTTATATTCGTATCGGCCAGAGGCACATCTGAAGAGCGCATGTCTGGATTTAAAGCAGGAGGAGAAGATTACATTGTAAAACCCTATAAGGAAGATGAATTACTATTAAAAATATCAAAAACAATTACCTATCATAACCAAATATTAGGTTTAAAAGATCAACTTGAGGATGCAAACAGTGTTGCCTTTGAAGCCATGACAGGCAGCTCTGAAATGGGCTACGTCGCACAATATTTGGATCAGTTATTTCAGTTAGACAGTGCTACAAATATCATGGATGCAACCTTAAAGTTTATGAATATTTTTGGTTTAGCCGCTTGTCTTAGAACCTTGTATGAAAATGATTATGCCTTTGGCTCTCATCAAGGCTGCATCACGCCCCTAGAAAAAGAAGTCATAGATTTATTAAATAACTCAGGAAGAATTTACAAATTTGATACTAGAATTCAATTTAATTTTAGTCACATTAATGTATTAGTTAAAAGCCTATTGAAGATGAAAACAAATATGGTCGTTTAACCGATATTATTCCCATTGCACTTAGCGGTGCTAATAATGCGCTTAAAATGCTCAATTATAAAGAATGTGCAAAAAACAAAGATGAAATTAGAAAAGCGGTTTGTGATATCAATCTGATTACAAATAATGTAGTCGATAATATTATTATGGTAAAACATGATGTCAATATCGCATTAGAGCTTCTTAATGATACATTAGAAAAAAACTTACCCTTTATGGGGTTAGAAGATGATCAGGAGGCACTCATTGCACAAACAACCGATACTGTGATGGTGTCCGTAAAAAAAGCTTTAGGTTCCTTAAATACCATTAGCATCGATATGGATAAAATAAAGTCTCAAAGCAATAAGTTTTAAGCAGCCAGAATTGTATTATAACTGTGCTTTTAGATAAAAAATGACGATATCACTATCGCCATTTCATTTATCAAATAAGTTTATTCAGTTGTTAAAATTGATAACTCATACTCATCGCAAAATGACGACCCGGCTCTGCAATATTACTGATGTCTGTATCAACCGCATGCCCATTAATTTTACTATAACGCGCATACTCTGAATCAAATACATTATTTATAGATGCATTCATTTTAATTTCATCTGTTAGCTGGTAATTAACTAACCAATCAAGGGAACCATACCCTGGTGACTGTGCTTGCCCTTCGTTTACCTTAGTCATACGTTTAGCCCAATTGAGCACTAAATCACTACTAAAGTTATTTACTTCAAAAGTTACCCCCAACGTACCTGAAAGAGGATTTATCGATGAAAGATATAAATCAGTTTCGTTATCTTTACCATCTTGATAGGCTGCATTGGCAAATACCGATACATAATCGTTAGCATAATACGTAATGCCAAATTCAGCGCCTTTTATCGTAACTGACTTTAAATTTCTATATTGAAACTTATCATGAATATGAGAAAAACTGCCATCTTGGTTATTTACGGTTTCATGACTCATTAATTCTGTCGATAAAAAGTCTGTAAATTTATTATAAAAAATTGCTGATGTGAAAGCTAAGTTTTCTATACGCCCTCTTAATCCTAACTCATAAGTATCACTTTTCTCAGGCGCTAAGTCTTCACTTGGGATCACCTCATATATATATTCAGAAGTTGGCTGGTTATAGTGTTCTACATACGCTAAATCATACGCTGGTACTTTAAATCCTTGGCCATATTGCGAGTATATATCAAGCACATCGTTTATATGAAAAAGTGCACCTAAATTGAATGTTGTATCTTGGTCATCAACTTTTAAAAACGTTTCTCCAGTCGATTTTAAGGCACCATTTGGATCCATTTCATACTTATCAAACCGCATTCCTGCTGTGACAATCAACTGGTTATCTATAAGTTTAATTTCATCGTTAATATATATGCCCGTTCTTAAAACATCATTCTTGGGAAACTTTTGTGTTGTAACATCTTTAGTCGTATCGCCTGCGACTTCACGATACTCTATTACATCTCTAGAGCTCTGAGTTGTTTCAATATCTAAACCAAAACCTAATGTATGGTTTTCGTATATTTCTTTACTCGCATGAGATATAAACCCTAATGTTTTTTGATTGTAACCACCCGTTTTCCACATATCACGAATTTCAATAACACCAAACATAGGTGCATTAATATCTAACTGGCTATACTCTACATCATCTTGTTGGGTCTCATTGTGATAAATACTTACATTCAAAAAGTCATACCATGTAGTAGGTGTGGCGCTTTGATATCTAAGTTGAAACGAGTCAACACCTTTTGTTGATTTAGCGTTTTCATCCACTATTTGGTACCCAAAAGTGGCTAAAGGTCTAAAATACGTGAGCAAGCCATCAGCACTATCACCTTTAGATTCTTGTTGCCAGATATCAGCTGTGAAACTAATAAAGTCTGTTTCGTTTAAATTATATTTTCCCTTATAAAAGAAGCTATTTGAGTCGATATCGAATGGACTTTTTGTTTCATTATAATTTTGCTCTTCTTCCCCTGAGCGCGTACTAACATTAAATAAATGTTCAAAATCGCCATTTCTTAAAGCAAAAGTACCTGCAATACTTGACTGCGAACTTAAATCAAAATATCCCGCTTTTAATTTTCCTGAAATTGTCTCACCTTCAGCTAGATAATCACTGGCATCTTTTGTAGTGAATACAACAATCCCCCCTAACGCGTCAGCACCATATAAGGAGGAATAAGCACCTTTAGCAACTTCAACTTGTTTTAATATATCTGTTTCAATAAACCCACGACCTACAATGTCGTTTAAACCATTGGCACCATAACCTTCATTCATACGCATGCCATCTTTGATCATTAAAATACGATCACTGCCCATCCCCCGTACAACAATGTTTTGTGCACCACCTACATCCCCTGTAACTTGAACACTTGGGTCATATTTAAATAATTGGCTCATATCATTAACGGCTTGATTTTCAATATCATCACTTGTGATCACCGAAATACTGCCTGCAACATCCTTTAACAGTTTTTCAGTACGCGAAGCACTGACAACTATGGTCTCTAAATCATTTAAGGTATCAGTTATTTTTTGCTCTTTTGCATTATTATGAGCTGAAAATAATGCGGCTGATACGGCCAACGCGATGACTGCAGGGTTTGGATTAAACATAATTTTTGTATTCCTTAACTTCAAGTTGATACAGATTTTGGCTGTTGTCTGAATTTAACGACACAAATCATACTTAAAAAACGCACCATTGCAATACAAATAACAATTATTATCATTCGCGCTATTGATAAGTTTAAGCAAATACTTTAAATTTCACACACTTTTAAAAAAGAGATGTAGCAGTGTGAATATTCAAATAATTGAATCCCTAATGGCCAATGTATCTGAAATCTTGATGACACCCGTCTTAGTGTCTATTTTGGTACTTTTTATATATGCGATTTATACTTTAGGCAGGTTTGTATCCCAATATTTAATACGAAAAAAAAACGGTTTAGCCTACTTTAAAAATATTAAAAACAAAACAGCTCAACAACTTACAGGTTATCCAATTCATAACTATTTTGTTAAAAATCCCAATGCCTCAGAAGATGAAATAGAAGTTTATGCACTTAAAAAGTTAGAAACGCTTCGCATAGTGACAAGAGTCGCACCTATGCTAGGTTTGATTGCCACCATGATCCCTATGGGGCCTGCTTTAAAGTCGCTTGCCGATGGTAATATTCAAGGCATTAGTGAAAATTTAATTATTGCTTTTGCAGCCGTTATTTGGGGATTAGTTATTTCAACCATCACTTTTTGGCCTGCTTCGGTAAAAAAGCGGTGGTTTGCTGACGAGATCATTAACATCCGTAAATTCAAAGGTGAATAATAATGCGCTTTTTAGATGAAGATGAAGAGCTAAACCCTATTGTCAGTGCCGTAAATTTAATTGATGTATTTTTAGTGATCATTGCAGCATTGTTAATTGCGATAGCTCAAAACCCACTTAGTACCTTTTCTGCCGATAATGTCACTGTGGTTAAAAATGCAGGAAAACCCAACATGGAAATCATTGTTAAGGAAGGTAAGGAAATTAAACAATATAAATCAAATGACACTATCGGTTCAGGTGAAGGTCTACGTGCAGGCATTGCCTATAAAATGGCTGACGGTAGCTTTGTATATGTGCCAGAAGATAATAAAGCACCTCAAACGGGAGGCAAATTATAATGCGTTTTTTAATCTCATTTTCAATAATGATTTTTTCGTTATTTATTTTTACACAGGCTGCATATGCCCAATCAAAACCAGATGTTCTTCTAATGATGTCGGGTCATGCAGCCAAAGCCAAAGGTGAATTACTTGTTTCATTATCAAAAAATCAGCCTTTCAATTTTATAAATTTTTCAACTAAAGGCAAATCAGAACAAGACATTAAAAATGCCTGGCAAAATGCACAACTTATATTATTAGATGGTATTAACCCTGCACTATCTAAATATATGTTTGCCAAATATCAAGGCTATTTAGCGCAATTTAAAGATGTTGCTGTTGTATCACTCGGTGATTTAGCTAATGAGAATATGAATCAAGGTTTATCTGAAATACAGCAAAAAAATATTGGTGCTTATTACAATAATGCAGGACGACAAAACTATACAAACTTGATGCAATATTTAGCCACAGATATTTTTAAGCTAAGTTCACACTCTGTATCAAATCCGATTATTGTGCCTAATGTTGGCCTGTACCACCCTAAATTTAAAGGTTTAGTAACCACGAGTGAAACGCAATTTTATACGTGGTTAAAACCTAATGTAAATAAACCAGTAGTAGCCATTGCGATGCACCGTTCAGTGATAGATTATGAGCAGCAACAAATTGTAGACCAAATTATCAATCAATTAGAACTTAAAGGGGCTAAAGCATTTGGTGTATTTTTTGAAGGTAACGATGAAAATTTAACTTACCCTGAATTATTATTAGACGAAAATAAAACAGCAAGAATTGATTTGTTGATTAATTACCGTTCATTACATTATGTTGAAAAGCGTAAGTCCGAATTTATACAAATTGGTGTGCCCGTTATTCATGCGCTTAATTACACACAAGGTAATGAAGCTGAGTTTAATGCCGACAATGCCGGCGTTTCTCCCTCATTAACACCTTTCTTTTTAGTCATGCCAGAAGATACTGGCAGCACCGACCCCACAATTATTGCAGCAAACGATAATGGCATCAAAAAAGCCATGCCTGAACAACTCAAGGCTTTAGTAGAACGTGCTTATAATCATGCAAATTTAGCGCATATAAAAAATTCAGACAAAAAAATTGCAACATTTATCTGGAATTATCCACCGGGTGAAAAAAATATAGGTGCCGCATTTTTAGATGTACCTTCTTCAATTAATGAAATTGCCAAAGAAATGCAAAAACAAGGATACCAAGTCAATCCACAAACAGCCGAAACTTTAATTGATAATGCAGGAAAGTTATTACGCCCATATTATAGAAATGAAGATACCCTAGGTTTAATAGCCCAAGGTTTAGCTGATTGGTTACCCCTTTCCACCTATTTAAACTGGTTCAATGCATTACCAAAAGAGGTATCACAACCTATTGTTGAACGCTGGGGGAAACCACAAGACAATGGCATGTTAGCCAACCATAATGGTGAGCAAGCCTTTGTGATCCCAAGAATGAAACTAGGAAACTTAATTGTTTTACCCCAAGGTGTGCGTGGTCAAAATGCCAAAGAACATTCATCTTTATATCACAGTACTAAAACGCCCATTAATCATAGTTATTTAGCCATTTATTTATATACCCGAAAAGTCTTTGGTGCCGATGCTTATATTCATTTAGGCACGCATGGCTCACAAGAATGGTTAACAGGTAAGGAACGTGGTTTATCTGTATTTGATGCACCGAGTTTAGCGATTGGAAATTTACCCGTATTTTATCCCTATATTATTGATAACGTCGGTGAAGCCATGCAAGCAAAGCGCCGTGGTCGTGCCACTATGATCAGCCATTTAACACCCGGATTTGCCAAGGCAGGATTATATACGCAAGTTGCCAAACTTAATGAGTTACTCGGTAACTATATTATGCTTGAGCAAGGACAAACGAAAGAAAATACAAAAAATCAAATTATCAAAACGTCGGATGAGTTAAATATTTTAAAAGATCTCAGCCTAACTAAGGATGAATTAATAAGAAATTTCGCAATAAATGTTAGTAGGATACAAGATCATTTAAATGAACTGGCCCAACAAAGCCAACCTTTAGGTGTGCATATTTTTGGTTTATTACCTGAAGAAGCGCATTTATACAGTACGATGATCCAAATGTTAGGTGAAGATTTTGCAAAACTTGCTGCACATTATGAACAAGAGTCAGGTTTAGCCATTACTGACAGGCTAAAAAGAGATGAACGTGACGTCGTAAAACTTAACGCTTTAGATGGATTTCAATTATTGCATGCCTTTATTAACAACAAACCTTTAAAAAATCTACCTAATACCTTAACGCCCTATTTAACAGAGGCAAAAACATATTGGGAAAATTTTGCAAACATTGCAGAAATTAAAAACTTATTAGGCGCACTATCGGCAAACTATATTCCTGTTAGTTACGGTGGCGACCCAATTAGAAACCCACAAGCGGCACCCACAGGTCGTAACTTAATTGGTTTTAACCCTGCAAAAGTACCTTCAAAAGAAGCCTATGCTGCGGGTGTAAAATTAATGAACCAGACCATAGATGATTATTATGCTAAAAATGGCCGTTATCCAGAAAAATTAGCTTTTTCCCTCTGGTCATTAGAAACAATGCGACATCAAGGTGCGCTAGAAGCACAAATACTCCATGCTTTAGGTTTAAAGCCTAAATGGGATCGTCAAGGCAATGTTTCTGGTACTGAAGTGATACCTTATAGTGAACTTAAACGCCCTCGCATTGACGTTGTAATATCTGCAACGGGTCTTTATCGTGACGCATTTCCTAATGTCATGCTTTGGTTAGCAAAAGCAATCGATAAAATAGCCAAACTTAAAGAAGATAATAACTTTGTTTATCGCCACGCAAATGCGCTGAAACAAAACCTGTTAAAACAAGGGAAAAATGAGGCTGATGCAGATTATTTATCTTCAATTCGTATATTTTCAAATGAAACTGGTAATTACGGTACAGGTTTAGCTGCGACTAGTTTAGCATCAGATACCTGGGAAGATGATAGTAAATTAGCCAACTTGTATTTAGACAGAATGGGCTATGCTTTTGGTAAAGATGAGAGTCGTTGGAGTGAAAATGTATCAGATACTAAACTCTATAATCAGGTTTTATCTGGCACTGATGGCGTCATATTTTCACGTTCCACTAATTTATATGCCCTGATGACCAATGATGACCCTTTCCAATATTTTGGCGGAATTGGTTTAGCTGTTAGGCATTTAGATGGTAAAACACCAAAAATGTATGTCTCTAATTTACGTCGTAAAGACAATGTAAAAGTGCAAACCATGAAAGATTTTTTAAATCAGGAAATGCGCAGCCGATATTTTCATCCTCGTTGGATCCAAGCTATGCAAGACTCAGGTTATGCTGGTGCGACAGCCATTTTAGATCGCATGAATAATATGTGGGGCTGGGAAGTAATGACCCCTGAAGCCGTACGAGATGACCAATGGCAAGAGTTCTTTGAGGTTTATGTGAATGATAAATATGACCTACAGATGCGTGAGTTTTTTGAAAAACATAATGCAGAAGCACTTGCACAAATAATAGAACGTATGCTTGAAGCCGTTCGAAAAGGCTATTGGCAGGCTGATGCTGAAACTATCAAAAAAATGTTAGAAACCTATACCGAAATTGCCAATCAGCATGATGTTGTAACTGATAATCAAAAGTTCACTGATTATGTACAAAATCAAAATGCCGGATTTGGTTTAGCAGCTCTGGCTTTGGCTAACATGCAACCGCAAGCATTACCTGAACATGCAAAGCCTAATGAACAACTAAAAGTTGAGCAAGTATCCGGTCAAAAACTTGAAGAAGTAAAAGATGAAGCTAAAGAAATTGAGCAAGATTATACCTTATGGTATTTGCTAGGGTTAATTTTTATAATCGGTTTTTTAAGTAATTTTGTTTCATTATTTAGACAACAGAAACTGCAAGTTACATAAGTCATTATGTAACTTTTAGGAATTTAAAAAGTGCGTTAAATTTACGTACTTTTTAAATTAACACTGAATGAGGCTGCAACTAAATTATGACAAACAAACTTTAATTATCAGTTATGATTAACATCAAAGGAAAATGATTATCTCACTGAAAACTTTTGAACCTTTGACAAACACCATGTACACTTAAAAAAGTTTATAATCTAAATGGGTCTGTATCCTTGATAAAAATTATTCATATACTGCTAATTTTTATCACATCATCATTCACCAGTCAGGCAAGTCCTTCACATAATAAAGCGATTGAATTACTACAAGAAGCTGAAGACTACCTAAGAGTTAAACCATCGCATACTCTCAAACTACTAAAGCAAATCAAAAACCTATCAAAACAACCTGACAAAGTCATTATTCGCTGGCATATCATTCGTGCTCGCGCTTCTATTTCAACTAATAATTTATCAATTATTGAAGCATCTCTAGAGCAGGTCATGATGTTTCAGAATCACCCTTATTTTATTCAGCAATTACCCACTATTTTAAGAACATCAGGTATTTGGCTGAGAAAATCTGGTTATTTTGAACAAGCAGACTCCTTATTTAATTGCGCATTACAGTTAACTAAAAATCTTCAAATACGCTTATATATTAAAAATAGTCAAGGTCTCGTTGCTCGTCATCTTGGTCATTATGTCAAAGCAAAACACCTTTTTTTAGAAGCTAAAAGGCTATCAACAAAATTAGGTTCACAAAAGTTCTCAGCTACTGCTGAAAATAACCTAGGTTCTGTGGCCATTGATTTAGGCAAACTAGCCGAAGCTGAACAGCACTATCGTACCGCACTGGTTGGTTATCAAAAAACAGCAAAACGTTCAGGAAATGTTACCGCCGGTATTAATTTGTTATTTGTTTTTTTATTGCAAGATCAATTATTAAATTATCAGCGATTATATCCACCAATTAAAACACTTTCAGAAGCCTTCCCAAATAAATCTAAACAAGCATTTTTATTTTGGATTAATTGGGCTTTTAAGGCAAAAATGGGTGAAAAAATAAATGAAGAAACACGTGAAAAATTACAAGATTCATTTATTAAACTTGAAAGTAGACAAGTACAATCTCTTATCAAAAAATATTTAGCTCAACCATTATCTATCAACCTTGTATTACCCCCACAACCTCCTCTTAAACAACTTAATTTTCCTTGGTTATCCGACATACAAAAATGTAAGTGGAAACCTAAAAAAGACAAATAATAAAAAAGTTATCTTAAAGTCATTATCAGAAAAATGATTTTAAAATTACTTTTTATATTTAAACTGAATGAGTCTATTATTGAATTATGGCAAACACCATATACACTTTAAAAAGTTTATAGTTAAAATGAGCTTACTGCCTTGATAAATATTAATTATGTATTACTAATTTTTATCATACTGCCATTCACTTCTAATACCTCCACTTCACATAATGGCACCATTGAAATTTTACAAGAGGCTGAAGATTACCTAAAGATAAAATCATCTCATTCACTCAAGTTACTAGAACAAATTAAAAACCTGCCACAACAATCTGACAAAGTCATTATTCGTTGGCATATTATTCGTGCTCGCGCCTCGGTTGCAACGAATGACCTCTCTATTATTGAGGAATCAATAAAACGAATTTTAACATTTCAAGAACATCCTTATTTTATTCAGAGATTACCCACGATATTATGGACCATAGGCATTTATCTGAGAAAATCAGGATATTTCAACCAAGCTGATGCCAGTTTTAGCTGTGCATTACAATTTACAGATAATGATAGGCTGCGTTTATTTATAACAAATAGTCAGGGACTTTCTGCTCGCCATAGTGGCCAATATGCTAGAGCAAAAAAACTTTATATGGAAGCAATACAATTAGCTAAAAAGTTACGCTTTGAAAGAATGATTGCAAATATTGAGAATAACTTAGGTTCTGTGGCTGTTGATTCAGGCCAGTTTGTACAAGCAGAACAACATTACCGAAAAGCATACGCTGGTTTTCAAAAGTCAGGAAGGCGCTCAAGTCATATTACAGCAGGAATAAACTTATTATTTGTATTCTTATTGCAAAAACAAGAGTTGAATTATCAACGGTTATATTCACCTATAGCAGCACTCACAGAGACTTCTCCGGACAAATCTAAGCACGCATTTTTATTTTGGATCAATTGGGCTTTTAAGGCAAAAATGGGTGAAAAAATAGATGACAAAACACGTGAGCAATTACAGGACTCATTTATTAAACTCGAAAGTAGAAAATTACAATACCTTATAAAAAAACATTTAGCACAAAGGTTATCTATTAGCCTAACACTCGCAGCAGAAACAGCACTTAAGCCAATTGATTTACCTTGGTTACCCGACATTCTAAAATGTAAGTGGAAACCTAAAAACTGAACTCAAAATATTTATAATTTAAAAGTAACGTATAAAGCAGTCATTAACATCAAAAGGTATTGGCTGTTTAACAATATTAAAATAAGCACTCACTTGTATATCAATACCAAAAGCTTTAATTTACATCTTGCTCCAGTCCTATAAGCCCCAGTCGTAAATGTTCCAAAAATACTTTCACTTTCTCAAGTGGATATTTTCTGCCTGAGTAAAATGCATATAATACAAGATCTTCTGGTTCGTAGTCCAAATCAATTTTGATAAGAGATCCCTTGTCTATGTCTAACTGACATGCATGAATCGGTAAAATAGCAAAGCCAAGTCCTTTGAGCGCTGCGGCTTTGGCGATGTTGCCGCTATTGACCTTGTAGCTGGATTGAACTTGAATCGTTTGCTTGGGTTTAAATCGCCATGGCATGCCTTGTAGTACTGAAAGACTGGTAATACAGGGGACTGTACTGAGTTCATCGAGTGACCGTGGCAAAGGGTAATTTTTAAGAAGTTGTGGTGCGCCAACCACGCAACTTGGCCAACGTAGAATTTCCTTAGCAACCCAACCTGAATCTTCCAATGGCCCACGACCAAAATTCAATACCAAATCGAACCCATCTAACAACCCCGCGGTTGGGTTTAACTGAGTGTCGCAACTCAGCTGTATTTTAGGATACTGGAGACAAAAATCTGCGATAATTTCTGCCATAAAAGGGAGATCAGGTAAGATGATCTTAAGGTGACCTGAGAGTGAATCACCATACAAAGAAACTTCTTCAAGTGTGTCATTCATCGCTTGTATGAGCGGTGTTATGGACTGATAAAGTTGCTTTCCTGCAGTCGTTGGCATCATCTTGCGTGTCGTTCGCTCCAATAACCGTAAATTAACTTGTTTCTCCAATAAAGCAACATGACGACTCACATTCGATGTTGGCAATTGAAGTTTTTCAGCTGCCTGCTTGAAGCTCAGTTGTTCATATACAGCTTGAAAGCTAAGTAGCCACTGAAGTTCAGTTTTTTCAATCATTATTTTCTCATAAAATGGGATTAACAACGCAAGAATAGCATGTTTATCCTGAATTATGGTTTTGAAATAATATCTACCGTATTATATTATCGAGGTAGAGTAGATGAAAAATAACAATAGAATTGCGATTGTCGGTGCAGGCATTGCTGGAATAGCGCTGGCGATACTCGCTACAAAGCAAGGTTATCAGGTGAGTCTGTATGAGCGGGATAGTAAGGTCTCATCCATTGGTGCTGGTGTAACCTTATGGCCAAACGCAATTTTTGTTTTACAACAGTTGGGTTTGGAAAAAGAGATAAAACGCATTGGTGGAGTGCCTAGTTATATGCGCCAATTTGACCAATATGGTATCCAACAAGGTGAGTTTAATATTCAAGAAGTGAACATATTAAGTGGCTTTGCGAGTGTGACTATATTGCGTTGTGATCTTATGAATATACTCGCTGAGGCTTTGGCTGATTTGGGCGTAAAAATTTTTTTTAATTGCTCAATAACAGCAGAGGATATTGATGGATTAAAGCAAGAATTTGATCTGGTGGTAGGAGCCGATGGACGAATGAACTCAGTAGTACGTCAGACATTATACCCAAAAAAAGTGCAACCTTGTTATCAGGGGTTTATTAATATTGTTGGAATTAGTCAATTGAAAGGGGATGTTTTAGATAACGTTATTCATGATTTTCGCGGTCAGGGTGAGCGTTTTGGAATTGTGCCGGTTAAAGCTGGCTTATGTTTTTGGGCAGGGGGATGGAGTACTCATATTGATAAAGCGCGGCCTTTATCCACTTGGTACGATGAGATGCATCAGCGTTTTATGAACTGGCCGGATCCCGTACAAAATGTACTTAAGTCTTATGAAAAATCCTCGCTCAATCGGATTTTTGTTCATGATCTTGACCCGCTCCCCTATTGGCATCAAGACAATGTTTTAATTATTGGAGATGCTGCCCATGCATCTTTGCCAACTTCTGGGCAAGGCGCGTGTCAGGCGCTGGAAGATGCTTGGGATCTTGCCCAAAAACTAGAAAAGAAAGATGATCTTGACAACATTCTGACAGATTTTTATCAACAGCGTATCGTTAAGACTTCTGCGGCTCAAGCCAGTGGAAGACAGTTAGCACAGAGGATTTTCACAGACTGTTGTAAACCTCAGCCTTCTGTTTTAAGCATTTCAGCTGAGCAATTAAGCGCGTTTTGGATGCAGGGGCTAGAAATGAAATCACCATAAATTCAATCCCCTATATTCCGTCGAATGTTAATGTACTTAACCAAAATGCTGTATATCAGGCTCATTTAAAAACAGTATTACTCCTAAATACGAATAGACACAAACAAAATCAGCGGATATGCCGCTGTTTTAAATGTTATTCTACAGTTGGCTTGTGTATAAAACATTCATCTGAGTAAAACCTGCTTATGAGCACTTTAATCTCAAAAGTTTAAAACTAAGATTTATGAAAAGAGTTGGTTTCTTCGGTAATATGGTCTTTTAGTCCTTAACTAAACAATGCTTAACCAATCCAATTTATGAACTGTAAAATTAAATTTTTAATTAATCTACGGACACAACGCCCGCTTCATCAGCCGTAGGTCAATTGCGACTTTTGTGCATTTCTTTGCACATAAGGTGACAATGGCCGAAGGTAAAATTGCAGGCGTTTGTTATTTTTTTAACTTAATATTACGCGTTTGACCCAATTAATAAGAGCTACTCGGATATAATTTGAGAAATTGACGTAATCCTCTGTCTTTTCTTTAAATGTGAAAGAAATTTCTCTTTGCATATTCATAGCAAACTCATCAAAGTGAAATCGCCCAGCATGAAAATGGCTAGATCTGACAGTATAAAAATAATCAGATATTTTTTTATCAAAATCATCATTACTATACTTGATCATGAACTCTGAAAAACTCAAACCTTCGTAGCTAGCAAGAGCTTCTATTGCACAGATTTTATAAGATTTTTCAAGTGTTGGCTGAGTTTTACCTAGTGTCAATGAAATATTGTACATTCGACAACAAGAGGAGAAGGCTTCTTTAGCTTTCTTTTCTAGTACAGAAATATTTTTAAAATATTTTCTAATTTCACTAGGCAATTTAATCTCATTAACTGGATAATGTGGCAACTCACTTATGGGTATAAACTCTGGCTTAGACCTATTATTGCTCTTTATTTTTTTAATTTTATGGTTAAAGAACAAATTTTCTAAAAAGTCATTATTTGATACAGTCTCATAAATATGAGAATCAATAAATTCACAACCGCCATCACTCTTTTCAACAGCAAAATTTAATGCAGTTTTACCAGAACTAAACGAATTAACATGATCTAAATCATTAACATCCTTTAATCCATAGTGGTTATCTTTAACAATAACACCAAGCTCATCATCTATAAATCCAGTTCTATGCCTCGCTAGAAAAAATTGATCCTCTTGTTTTATAGTAAACACCCTGAATTCAGAATTTATCATTTCAAATCCTACATCAAGCAATAACGCTAAATATGTATTTACATTCAAAGAATGGTTATATGCTAAACTCCTTGCGTGCTCAACATTAACCGCATTCACTTCGATATCAAACATAATGATTTGTTCAGTCAAGGGCTCCTGTTTGCTTGTCCAAGGAAAGGGCTTTATTAGAAATTTATAGTCTGAGTTAATTAACAACTCTTTTCGTATTGGATGAGAATTAAATATTTTCGAGTAAGTTCTAACGGTATAACCCTTTAAGTCTCCATTGTGTTCGCCACCAATTATTTCATCTAATAAATCAAGTACATGATACTTCAAATGAATTTCATTAAGACAATCAGGCCCATCAAGCAGTACTAAAGTAATTTCGGTAATTTCATTTTCACTCAGCTCAAACATTAACTCCAGATCAACATCATTACCATGAATATTATTTTTAGTTGTAAAAGTTACGCTTTTTAACTCAGTTTTGCTTGAATCTTTGAGTGAAGAAATTACAATTTCATCACTCAAAGACAAAACTACAGATTGAATCCTATTTAAGGTTTCAGAGTTTAACTTGTATTTCTTTTTATGCTTATAAACGACATTTCTAGCCATTGACATACACTTCTTTAATTTAACTCAAAAATATAACGCCTATCTTTGGGATTTTAATTACCACTAAGCGACTATTAAAATGATCTTCCCTCGATAGCATTGACTTATTAGATTTCTTCTACGATGCATGCTAGGTAAATTATTGCTAAATACTCTGCAACATATGAAGAAGAAAATGTAACTTGTTTAAACTGAAGTCACTGTAACCTCTAGAGTTACCACCAACATCAAGTATTCTAGATTTTACAATTTCAATTTTATCCGACGCAGAAGACAAAAGCGTACCGTGAGTATCTATACCAAGTTCAAACAGTTCTAGATATGCGGCATCTTCAAATTTAAGTTTGAATAGCTGACCATCTCACTGTCTAAGTGTACGTAAAAGTATGGAAGTTCTAACCCAACAGACTCAATTTTTCCCATCTGAAAAAAAATGTTCAATATTCATGCTTTAATCTAACTAGCCTGTAAAATTACTCGTTTTATTTATATCTTTTAATCGGGACACTCTAACCCCATTGATTTCTTTTAACAATCAAAAATGTTTACGTTTTTGCTAAATTTTTATTGTTACAACTAGAACCAAGATAATGATGGAATTTATTAATAAAAAACTATATTTAAGTAATACTTAGGGGATTTTCGTGGGTGTCTCTTTTAATGCAGGCTATCTTTAAGCTTTTCTATGTTATGAACTAAACAAATATATTTACCATTGTATATTCACTTTCTTTAGTCCTCACAAGGTGAACTTATTTATGCCTGAATGACTGTGATATTGCCACTTTTTATTACAAAATGAGGTTCTATTGCCCCTATATATTCATCCCATGTGGTTCTTATAATGATAATGAAAACCAATGATATAAAGGTAATAAGCTATTCCTATTTAATGCATTTACACTGGCAAAAGTGTGGCGAGGTCGAGTTTGATGAATAGGCGTATCAATACCTCTCTCGCTATTTATATCACGGTGTCTTATCTGATAATGACATCATCGATTATGATGACAACACTGCCACTTTTCAATACCACAACCATCATTATTTACTATAAATAAGTCAAACTGTTCAACACCTAGATAAGGTGCCGGCTTCGTAACACCTCCCCTTATTTATACGATGCTTGCTAACATTGCCACTTCTCTTTTTACAGCAACAATATGCTCTATTGGAACACCATAATAATCATATACACCATTTTTTAAACTATTGGACCCGACAAAAACAATCAAGCCAATTCCTAACTTTACTTTAAGGTAGCTTGCAAACCAGCCGACAAAACCATTCACATTATCGATTCCGTTAAAGTGAATCGAAAACGCAACAAAAGCCCCTGATTCTTTTTTAACGAGTTGGCTCCAACGATCTCCATCTCTTATTAGCGCAAGAGCTTCAGGGTTTAATTTTAAGTTTAACTCTTCTGAATCAAATTCTTCATAGTCATATGAGTCGGGTAAAAAGTTAACGTCACTATGAGAGAAAGCTTTCGTCAGTCTTATATTTTGATATTCAACAGTTTCCATTGGTACTCGATAAATGGCTAAGCGGGTAACACCCTACTTAATTTATATTACAATAAATATTTTTTAATTAATTTAAAAATTGACTGCTGATGCAGTCAAATAAAACAGTATTACCTATTGACTGTGATCCGGCTCATATGTGCTATATTTTACCGTTGAACCAAACTAAACCAGTTCCCAGAGTTGTCTATGCCCATTGCTTCGACGCCATAAAGCTGCTCTGTAGGTGGCTGGATAAATTCCACTCCTTTAGCCACAAGCTCTTCGTACGTTTTTTGGCAATTTTCAGTTTCGAAAACGCCCGCACCAAATGCGCCTTCTTCGATTAAACTTCGTATTTTTTCGGCAGAGTCTTTGGTGAACATTGGTTCCTCTTTTGGCTCTGCCAATACCAACTGAAGTTGTGATTTAGATTTCGGATATACAGTTAACCATCTAAAATCACCTTCCACTTTCATGTCATCACCGACCTCAAAACCGAGCTTGTTTTTGTAAAAATCAAGCGCTTCGTCCTGATTAAGTACATATATTGTTGTATGCGCTATGGATGTGATCATCTATATATTCCCAGTTATTTATTTATCTTTAGTTTATAGAAATAATCAAAATGATATTTCTCCAATATTGCTCACTTAGGCAATTTTCCTAAAAAATTGTACGCATAACATGCCGGTATAGCCTGCGAGGGAAAGCGGTATACTTCAGTAGACAAAGCCCAAAGCCTACGACGATATAAAGTAGGTGCCACACCAACTTGTTTTAAAAACAATGAAGAAAAGCTACCAAGACTTGTGTAACCCACTTTCTCGCAAATTTCTGAGACACTAAAATTTTCCGTAATAAGCATTTTCTTAGCTTGTTCAACTCTAAGCCGAATCAAGAATTCGTTAGGCGTTTCTCCATAAGTATCCTTGAAAACACGCAAAAAATGATAAGGGGACATATATGAACACTTTGCTATACCAGATAAGCTGAGCGGTGCTTGATAATTATCAGCAATATGATCCCTGCCAGCATTCAATCTTTTAAGTTTACAGTTCGTAGCCATAAAATATACTTCTTAATCCACGTAAAATATAACGCCTAAATAGCAGACTGAGTAATGGTTGGCTAACGTTGTGTTGCGAAGCAAAATGTAGTCAACTGTTACGTGTCCTAGTTTATTTTCTTGAAAATCATTGAGCCCCCTCCAAGTATCGTGTCTTTGCGTCATACTTTAGTGACCAAACAAAAGGAGTAAACTCGATGAACTTTTATAATAGCTCACATTCATATTACTGTGGAATAGATTTACATGCACGCCTTTTATATGTCTGTATCATTGATTTACAAGGTTAAATTATTATTCATAGCAAAATTAAAGCTGATAAGTCCCAACTTCTTTCATTACTTTAACCTTATATTGGTAATATCGTTGTTGGTGTAGAGTGCATGCATTTCTGGTATTGGGTATCTGATTGGGGTGAACAACAAAGTATCGATTTTGTTTTAGGCCATGCCTTATACATGAAAGCGATTTATAGTGGGAAAGCTAAAAATGATAAAATTGATTCTGTTAAAAAAAGATTATTTTTTAATTACATTAATGGTAATTAAAATACCAAAAGCTGTAAGCTAATTCGCCTATTTTTTATTTATTTGATTGACTCCTTATTGTTGTGCACTAATACAATTGAAAAAGCCACTTACACCTTGCCTGAGTCGTTCTTTACAAAGAAAATAGTTGTGTACAAAGCACCTATGACTTAAATAGTGCCTGTTGAGGTTAATCAATAGATGCCACGATTCTGGCTTCATTCTAAATCCATTTAACAGTAGCTCCCCTGTTTTATAAAAAACTTAAAGTTGTTAAAAAACAACAATATATATTGGAGTTTAATAAGAGAGCCTCTATATGTGTATGCTGTAAACTATGCTTAAAAACCACATGACAGTCGCTTAATTTATATAACAATAAAGGTTTTTTAATTGATTTAAAAATTGACTGCTGATGCAATCAAATAAAACCGTATTACCTATTAATTGTGGTCCGGCTCATATATATCAGGTTAATTATTCACCACCGCCTCCACACCCCCCATCACCTCCGCCGTCTCCGCCACTAGATGATTTTATAGATAATAATTTTATTAAAGTTGGTAAGACAAGTAAGAACCCTATAAATAAACAGAACATATCACCTTGGTCAAAGTAGCCTGTATTTATATTTTTATACCCTAGAGAAAAAATAAAAACACCTAAAGGGAAAAGAAGTAAGTCCATAACCGTGAAACTTGATGCTTCGTCCGAATTTACACTCTTTTTAAAATTGAACTTTGTTTTAGACTTATGTTTATTATAAGCTTTTTTACAATTAGGACATTCCCATGACGGATTAGTATGTACACTGGTCCTTTTAAAATTGCAGGAAGGGCAAACCATATTGTTAACCTAACAGCTTGTATGGATAATACAGCCATCTTAATTATTAATTATTACCGAGTTCGGGTAAAGTGAGACCCAAGCTTTGGCTGCAACCAAAGCCT
>NZ_FOLO01000005.1 GCF_900112265.1 Pseudoalteromonas denitrificans DSM 6059
CAACAACCGCAGTCGGCAAGCCAATCCATTATGCCTTGAATCAATGGGAAAAACTGATCCGCTATGTTGAAAACGGTCACCTGGATATTGATAACAATCGTGCCGAACGTGCGGTTAAACCATTTGTTATCGGGAGAAAGAATTGGATGTTCAGTAATACACGCAATGGTGCACAAGCCAGTGCGGTACTTTACAGCATAGTCCAAACAGCCAAAGCAAACGGATTGGTGCCATATGACTACATCAGTCATTGCCTTGAGCATCTTATCCATGCTCCTGAAAACTTGGATGCCATTCTGCCCTGGAATGTAAAACTGGGCTAGGTGTATTTGCCCAGTCGTTTACGATCTAACAGTGTTAATTATTGAACCTGTCGAAAATATGAGAGTTACGATAGCAGCGATGCTTGTTAAATTGTCATTTGGAAAAGTGATACAAGCAAAAAATGGTGCTGAGGCTTTGGTAATACTGGACAAGGGTCATATCAATATTGTTATATCGGAATATAACCTGCCTAAAGTCAATGGTATAGAGTTATTGAGGCATATCAGATCAAATTATGAAACAAGTAGAATACCATTTGTTATGTTATCGTCCACGATTGAACAAAATGAAGTATTGCTAGCCATTCAACACGGTGTCTCAGAGTATGTTGTAAAACCTTTTTCAATAAAAATTCTACAAAAATATCTAATAAGTTCTATGGAAAATCCTATCAAGTCAACTGCAAGTTTACTTAGTACGTATAAGGAGAATGCGATAACTCAATCTGAAATAGTACAAGAAAAGCCTGTAATACTTGTTGTCGATGATGTGCCGGACATTATTCATGTCATAGCTGATGTATTAAGGAAAGATTACAAAGTCAAAGGAGTAGTGAGTGGAGAGAAAGCATTAAAAATTTGCCAATCAAAATCTCAACCTGACTTGATTCTACTTGATATCATGATGCCAGGGATGGATGGCCTTGAATTGTGTAAAATTATCAAGACTGATCCATTGACTCAGCATATCACCATTATTTTTCTGACAGCTTTAAATCAACCTGAAAAAGTTGTCGAAGGACTGAGCTTGGGAGCGGTTGACTATATTACAAAACCGATTAACCCAAAAATAACCAAAGCTCGAGTTAAAACTCATATCAATTCGATTTTGAATCAAAAATTACTCCGTTCACAATTAGATACTATGATAGATAATATTAGTCTTAGGGATGAATTTGATCGGATAATTCAAAATGACCTGAAAAGCCCAATTTCGCATTTGCTGGCAGGTATTGAAGATATATTAAAAAGCAAGAAAAACAGTAATGTGGTTGCTACGATTGCACAGAGTTTAAAATTATCCTGCTCTTCTCTATCTCAACAAGTTAGCAATATGGGCATCTTGTACAAAATAGAGGATGGTAGTTATAAATTATCACCTGAAATTTTTGATCTTTCCCTTTTAGTAATTGATGTTATTGAAAAATATTCTTTACTTATTGAAAGAAAAAACCTTGAGTTAAAGACGGAGTTTAATGGACAACACAAAGTTAAAGGTGAGGCGTCACTTACTTCATCTATCATTTCTAGCCTTTTACAAAATGCAATTGAAGCTGCACCGAACGGGTCTGTAATTAAACTTAGTTTAGAAAATAAAGCTCAACTTGCATATCTTAAATTAACGAATCGAGGTAGTATACCACAAGAAATGAACAAGGTTTTCTTTGAGAAGTATTCAACGTCGGGTAAAAAAGATGCTTCAGGCATAGGCACTTATTCTGCAAAATTAATGACAGAAATTCAGCTCGGCACAATAGAATTAAATTCATCTATTCAAGGTGAAACCACCATTAACCTTTCACTACCTGCAAGTAATTAAATAATAAAAATTAACTTTCATAAAACGCCCTTAATACATTGAACAATGTGACAAACATTGACTCTTATTGCTCTCAGACACACTAAAAAAACTTTACTTACAGATAACTTAAGCTCACTGTTTTAGTGCATGCTTATTGAAAGTCGATTAAATTACAAATTCTAGCGCAGTATGTCCCTCTAAACGCCATAGGATGATTAATTTCATGTCCGTAGTATGATCAGAATGCTGACCTACGTTGCATCAAATTATTTATACCTCTAAAAACAAATTAAGTATTAAGATATAATTTTTTATGTTCCGTTTTCCTATCTTAGTGAACAATAAAAACCTTCAATATTGACCTTTGCTAATGACTTCACCAGGCTCAAAATTATCGTTTATGATAATAATCGATTACACGACATTGCGGTCATTAACCCAACTCAATTAATAGACGGAAAAAGTTTATTATGGAAAATGAACCGCCCAGTGCGGACCCGCATGATGGGTGGTATGGGGGCAGGGGGCTGGAGGTTAGAGACCTCCGACTACCCGATTAGGTGCAAAACTCCATTACTTCATGGACAATTCCGGAGGGATCTTTAAAAGCCGAATAACGTCCCCATCTATTTTGGTTTGGAGATTCATGCACAAAAACAACCCCTTTTGATTTCAAATCTCTCATTTTTTCATCCAAATTTTGAACAGTAAAAACCAAGGTAGAATTAGCATTATAACCATGCTCATATTCGATTGACTCCATCCCGCTCTGGAACATAAACACTATATGATGACCAATATTAAATTTTAAACAGTCGTTATGCTCTTCCATCAATTCAAAGCCTAAAACATTCACATAAAACTCTTTTGAAATATTAAGGTTATGAACGACTAATAACGTTGATGGATTCTCCATAATCAACTTTGCTCCTAACGAGCCTGTAGAATTTATCTAAAGGCTAAAATTTGTAGAAAGTGAGTTCCTGTATCGTATTGTAAGCTTAAAATCACAGCTAACTAATGCAATTAGGGCCCCATTTTTGGGCTGTAAAATTAAATTTTTAATTATTTTACAGCCTCAACGCTTTTATAATAGAGAGATGTTAACTATTTAAGCACGAAGCGGCTAGTTAACATTATTGCGCCAATTTGGTTGACGCTGTTCTAAATAGTTCAAGTTCTTAGCTAGGTTACAATGCGTAATGGAGGTTTTTTTCTTATCATTTTCAAAGAAAACAAATTTATCACCTAATTTGAACTCAGTATTACAAGAAGTCTTGTGGTTAAATGACAAGAAATAATAACCACTTTGAGGTTTTCCTTTTAAGACATCGACAATCTTTATTGAAACTTTGTCATAGTTTCCACCTTTATCAGTGATTGCCTCAACTGAATCGATTGATCCAACAAAAACATACTTAACCTGATTTAAGGACTCTTCAATTGTTGGATAATCAGCACATGAACAACCCCAAGTAGCCTTTGATATTATAATCAGTAGAAAAGAAAGTATTAAACGCATTCTCTTTGGTCCTTAATGCCTCTAGCCAAATTCTGGGGCGAATTGCTCAGTAAATGGCATAGCAAGCTTGGTAAATCTTAATTTAAACACTGTTATACGGAACTATTTCAAAGGCTGCCGCTACTTTTTCAATAAAATATTATTCTCTTTACCTTCTGGCTTCCAGCCATATTCCAACGCAAATTCAATACCTAGCTTAATTTCTGATGGCTTTAATTCAAAGTGCCAAGATGAAATATCAATGTATAAAATGGATGAGTTATTCCGATCTATGTTAACTCGAACATAAGATTCAACAAAAGGATATAATGTTAAATCTGATTGCTGAGTTACCCAAACATATTCTTGCTTAGCTATATGTATTTTTCGTATAGATTTACGACTCATTGTATGCCAATTTACCTGCTGTAAAACCCCACAATAAAAAGCTATAAATCAGATGGTTATACTTAATCTAGGTGCGAACGACCAACTGTTTTTTGTACTATCACTTCACTGGCTTGTAAAGTTACGTACTTAAATATCACCGCTTCCATCTGCTTGAGTTGGCTCAAAATCTCTTTTACTATTGTGAGCTTTGCTATTTCTATTAGAGTCTATTAAAAGTCAATTATTAAACCTACCATTAGACAAGGTAAACTCCAAGCTAATGCAAAATCCCAAACAAAAGTATTTTCCTTTAGGTTGTAGCTTAAAAGAACAACAATTATGATACTTGTTAACGAACAAATGATTCTTCCGCCAAATAAGCTGCAAAACGCTATAAAAAATCTTGCTCCTGAAATACGTTTATTTGACATTTAATTCAAACCTTGAGAGCAAAGCCCCGCTAGGAAGTGCGCCAAACGCGGGCGGGCGATTTGCTCCAAAATGGTATGACCACTTTGGTGAATCTTAATTTAGCGGCTTGTTATAAGAAATTTAATCACCCGTTCCTGTAATATTTGTATTGTTGTTCACGCCACCACCAAATAATTTTGATGGGCTTAGTTGAACATCTTGAGAGCGATGAAATAGCCAGAACCCAATAGCTGCTGCTACCGGAATTAGCCAAACAAGAATAATTTGAGCTACTTTCTGAAAAGTTTCAAGATCATCTCTCTTAGTCAAGTAAATTGACACAAATAAATTCATTAAAGCTACAACAGCAAAGAAAATGTGCCAGTAATTCAATTCCATCCAAACCTCCATAACTTTTAACGCTTTACTAATACGCGCATGAAATTAAATGTAATGTTCACACCTGTTTACTTTTAAAACAACAAGTTAAAGTTAAAGCTTTCCGATTTAGTAACTTGTTATAAGCCCTATACACGGCAGCCATTTTCATAATAATAGTGCTCTTGACTAACCGTAGTAAAACCACCAACTGAAAAATTGGCATTGTTTTTATTGAGCACCCAGACTGATCCCATACACAAAATTTCTAAGAGCTTATAACACCAACCACAACTGCGTTGTAAGTTTGCGGGCTTTTTGAAACAAAAAGCATGACAGTTTACGGAGTCTAATTGATGGTTCTTATTAACGAGCATACGCATCAAGTCTTGTAATTGTAAATGCAACAAACTCACCCACAACTTTTGGATCATGTGTATCAATGGGGACTTCAAGTTTAATGGCTCCTGCATCAACAATAACTTCAGGAGTTATATCAATTACTCTACCATAAACTCGATATGACCAGCCTATTAGATGTTCAATACCCATTTTTTGTTCGAGATTACCAGAGAATATAGACTCCCATTCTTCATCTTCGTAGAAAAGACCAGCTGAAATATCAATTTCAATCTTTTCACCAGCAGTACAATTTTCACCGCCAAAATCATCCATAGCGTGTAACTCAACGCCATCGATTTCAATGGTAGCTTGGAGGTACTCACCTTCCGATTTTATGAATATAGCTTCCATACTAGCCTAGCGAGTTAACGCACAGTTCCTTTTTCCAATATTCTTCAAGGCTTTTCCCATAAACTCCAACATCAGTACCAACTATAGAAATCACGGGGGATAAGCTTTTATTTTTAAAAACAACTAAAGCCCTATGCCCATACAATGCAATATAACCTTCAATATCATCGAAAGGAAAACCTTCAAGTTGCAATGCTTCGTTTACGTACTTTCTATTTTGTTCAATTTCTTCTAATAGCCATTTAGTATTTTCCAAATCTTCAGGGTATTGATAGCAAATACGACCATATATTTCTGGCGCTGTTTCCGCTTGAAAATCGACACAGTCTTGATCAAAACCATTTAATTCAGATAAAAATGTTCGATACATAGAGGGAACTGAAAACCCCAGTTTTTTCTGTAAAGAGTCTATTTCATTATGTGTTAACCCAGAGTTCCACCTTGTTTCAGGTTGAATCTGATAACCACAAACCCCTTCATAGAGATCACAATCATACCACTCAGATTCAGTTAAACTTTTAAATTCTCGCCAATTCATATTCGAACTACTAACCCTTTACACAACGGAAAATGCGTGGGCTTTATCTTTCCAATTGATGTAACTTGTTAACTGTGCACAACACTGATGTTAAAGCAGTTTTAGTGCAACAGCTAAATTAAAATTTATTAGTAACAGGTTTAAATGACTTGCTACCGCTTTTATTTATAAGTTTCATTATAAATATATACCGTTCCCTTGAAAATCCTCGGCAATTTTACTCGCCACTGTTTAGATTCTAATACAAGAGTATAAACAACAGGATCTCGCTCTTCATATATTAAATCCCGAACAACAACATGAGCAATATCTTCTTTTTCTTTAATAAAACCTAGAATGTTTTCCGGTTCATACAAACCAAAATTTTTTCCTCTAGTTTCCCATGTAAGTTGTGACCAAAATTCAAAAGCATCGTTTTCCAATATCTCTTTTATATCCTTTTCACCCAAAGGCTCTAATTCAAAGTCTTCATAAAAACTTTTTTTGTATAATAAAGGCTTTGTCGCCTCTTTTAACCATAATAATTCTGATTTTGCAACATACTCTGCTGCTTCATAGTAATTCTTTACTTTCATTTCACTAAGAAATTTATCAACTATATCAGCTGGGGATTCTATTGTTTTAGCCATTACATTTAGACTATTTAATAACAAGATAAGAAAAGACAACTTCAAAGGGTTCACAAGAGTACTCCTAATTACACATACAATTTAAAAAATAATATTTTTTGCACTGACCTCTCAGCAAGCGAAAGCGGCTTTAAACCGTTCCACGTGATTGCCATTATTACATGCTTTAGCTGATAGAGCATTTGGCCGATTCCGCTGCTAGTTTTAGTGTGAAGCCCGACATAAATGAGATGTTTAGATGGCAAGCATCAGGACTTGGTGCAGCCTTTGCGAAAGACTCTATCTCCTCGGTCATGTTGTTATGAATAAAACCCAATGATTCTAAACAGTCGTCTTCTGTATACGGAGTGCCTGAATCACGTTCTTTACACTTAAATAGGCTAACACTCGAAAACTCCAAATCTAAGGTATTTGGGCAATCTGTAGCAACCCAATCTCCTGTAGATTTAACCCAAGAAAGCTTTACCTTACGATTCAATACGTCATAGGAAAGACCGATGAAATCAAGATTGTTGTGCAAGTCATAATATACGCCATCGCTCTCAACGGCGATGAAGTCACTTGCGATATTAAAGTTAGATAGATTCATCGTGTCCGTGATATATAACGCTTACCTTTTGAGATTTTAATTGCCGCGAAGCGGCTATTAAAATTCCCTAAGAGGTACTTGTTAGCTTTTGTTTTAATAAAATTAGTATCCATTAACATATTTACTTACTATTACAATAATATCGACTAATGGCCACTCCCAATTACCCTCTATAAAAAAGTAACCCGCAAATATCACCATGAATAGTAAAAAATATCTTGTTGCAATAAGATAATTTCTGGGGATATCAAGTTCCCCTTTTTTGTCACGAATATAGTATCCAATATCAATTAAAAAACCAAAGGCACCAAAAATACCAAATATCAAAACTACACCGCTAAATTTAGAAATAGAACCTGTAGGTAAAATTAAATCTGTAATTGCAAACCATAGACTCAAAGCGAAACCATTAAACAAAAAAACTGGTTCATAGTCTGTTTGTTTGCTCATAAATGAATATGCTGGTGCTTTTGATGCTCCCAAATAAATCAAAGATAAGGAAAAGAACAAATAAAACCCAATTGATCTTTGTTCAATAATAGCCAAATCAAGTACTACAAAATTCATAAAGAAATACAGTGCAACGATACAGCCAATATGTACAATTACTTTATTGTCTACAGCACAGGCTTGCTTCTGTTCATGTTTAATATTTAAATTCACTCAAATTCTTCAGTAGTAAGCTAACGAGCCTGTAGAATTACTCGTTTTTATTTATATTTTTCAATCGAAACACTCTACTGATATTAAATTGTTTTAACAATCAAAAACGTTTACGTTTTTGCTAATTTTTTATTTTTATAAATAGAATGAAGATAATGGTGGTATTTATTAATAAAAAGGCCGTATTTAAATAATATTTGAGGTGCTTTCGTGAGTTTTATCTTTAATGCAGGCTATTTCTAAGCTTTTCTATGTTATAAACTAAACAATACATTTACCACTGAGCATTCACTTTATCTTATCCTCGCAAGGTGAACTTATTTATGCTTTTATTGACTGTGATATTGCCGCTCTTTGTTACAAAATGAGGCTCTATCGTACCTAACCTTTACTGTATTGTCGTCGTCCTATTGGGCTATCTATTTCAAATTGCACTTTTCAGTACAGCTTGATTTTTTAGCTTCGCTTTCATTCAAGAACTGTACTTGTCGACCTGTTTTACTTGGCGTTTTTCAGCCAAAGCTTCAGCAATCTGAGTGCATATTTTTGTTATATTTTGACCTATATAACTCGTGAATTAATCCCATATACTGGAATTAATTCACTCGCTAAGGGTACCCCCAATACATTCGTTTGTTTGAATTGGCGCGCCTCTTCAACGCATACAATCAAATTCAATTATTAATGCATCATAATTTTGGTCTTAGGTTCTCAATAATTTCTGTGCTCACCCAATAAAGATTTGATAATTCGTTTTCTTCGTTAGCTGCTGGCAAGGTCAAATTCAAAATCCGTTGCCTTCGGGCGTGACGGTTCAAGTTTTTTATAGCTTGAAAACAATAAACCAGTAATTGGCTGGTTTATTGTGTCTGTAATTTGATTTTTTTTATGCAGGTGAGGCCGTGTTTGTGCTTGCTAATAAACAGAAACTAAAGTTTTATTAGCTAATGCGTGTCTGACTCCATTTATTTATTCTTTTGACTTTGGCTGCAAGCTTTTTAGCCATCTCATACCGTGTGCCGCCACCAGAGGAGACGAATCGCTATGTCCATAAGACTCAGCAACAATGTTCTCTATTGAAGCTATTCCCTTATATTTTTTATTGCTTAGTTGGCTAACAAAATCTTCGACAAATGGCGCTACCTCTTTCTCTAATTCACCATAAGAAGTTAAGACATTAATCGCAGACTGTGAATTTTTTAAAGCGGCATGTTCTTGAGCAAAGAGTGTAGGAACTTTCTCGTCCAATGGACTACCGAGAATGTAATTTTTAAATGTGTCGGGTTGTACCATTAGTGTGTAAACACCAAATACTCCACCAGCGGAAAAACCGAAATAGGTTCGATTGTTCGGTTCGGTAATTGCCTTCTACAAACTTAAAAACATCTTTGCGAATAAAAGCTAGGTGCTTATCAGCTAGGCCAAATTTTATTTTGGGATGCTTTTTACTAACGGTCTTCTTAAATGTGTAATCCATATAACGACTGACATGAACCCCATATTGTTGCCTTAAATCCTCTGAAATATCTTTCTGCCAGGAGATGCCAACTAAAATTACATCTTCCCAAATCATATATGAGGCAGATGATAATAATTCGATATGCTCGACCGCATCTGTAAAGTAAACAACTGGGTAGTTTTTGTCCTTATTTTTCTCGTAATTATCGGGGAGTTTGATGAGTAGCTCGTATTGTTTATTCGATATAGTATCCTTAATAGGAACAACTTGTGTTCCAGGCATAGAGTATAATTTGTGCTCACTTGCTCCAACATTGAAGAAAGGTAACAAAAACAAAAAAACTAAAATCTTTTTCATATAAAATCACTCACTTATAAATTGTAAAATTGCTTGACAGTTCCTTGCTATAAATCAACACATGCTTGATAAAAACCTATGTTGTGAAAAAACTAAAGCGCAGAGAGGTTTTAAGCAACTTAAAACTTCTTAAATCTTCTTAAATCACAACCTAAACAAGAGAACACAACTTGCAATCAGACTAATTATCAAAGAGTTAAGGTCTATTCATGTTTTATTGTCTGGTAGAGGTTTAAGGAAGTATAAGCTTTAGCTAGTATAACTTGGTCTCATAGTTTGGACGTAAATGGCAGTCTATTTTGAGCAAAGCTGTTTTAGTTAATGTTAATACTAATGTTAATGAAATGCGATTAACGACAGGTCAGTCAGGTTAAAAACAAAGAATACATTTATAGATGAAGGTATACTCTCCCTACAATAAAATCATCTTTACTCTTTGGATACATTCTTGGAACATAGTCAGCAATATCAACTGGGGTCGTGGATAATTTGTCCACAGACCAATACCTTAACGAATAAAGCTGACACACACTCTATCGACAATAAAAGCATGCAAGTGCTGTTGTTTTTAATGCACCATAGTGGAGAGCAGGTCACTAAAGGCCAGATTTTTGAACATGTCTGGAAAGATAGTTTTGTGGCAGATGACATCTTATCTGTCGCGGTGAGTAAAATACGAAAAGCATTGGGCGATAATGCACGCAGCCCGACGTTTATCAAAACCCTGCCAGGAGTGGGCTATACATTAATTGCCAAAGTTAAAAAACTAGATGAGCCTGAACAGGACCGTAGTAAAAAAATTGGCTTCTCTAATATATATAAGCCAAGTATCACTATAGGCATCATAACCTTATTGCTAATAGCCACATCTCTGGCAATGTATTTCATCAACACAGATGAAGATTCACTTGCTAATCGAATTAATATCAACTCCATTGCAGTATTGCCTTTTGATGATTTGAGTTCAACGCAGGATAACCAGCATTTTACCGATGGATTGTCCGATGCCATTATTAATCAGCTTTCCCAAATTAAACAATTGAAAGTGATCTCTCGCTATTCTTCTTTTACTTTTCGTGGAAAATACAAGGCAACAGAAATAGGTCAATCATTGAAGGTAGATGCTTTATTGGATGGTAGTGTGCAAACCATGGGCGATCAGGTTCGCATTAATGTCAGAATATTTAGTACAAGTGATAGTCGACAACTTTGGTCTAAAACCTTCGACAGTAAAAATGAGGATATATTCACCCTACAAGACAATATCAGTGCCGCTATACAAGAAATAATCCAACCGGATTACGCACAAAAAAATAGCATTAGTAGCCAAACACAGACTAAAAAAATTAATGTACAGGCGTACGAATGGTATTTGATGGGGCAATATCACTGGCGACAAAGTAACCCAATATCCCTTTCCAAGGCAGTGACTTATTTTAAACATAGTTTAACGCTAGAACCTGAATATGCCGATGCACATATCGGTTTAGCGATTACTTATGTGGGTCTTCATCATTCTGCAAATTGGAGTGAAAAAAAGTCATACGATAAATCATTGCCCCATATAAAGAAAGCCTTGGCTTTAAAGCCGAATTCACCAACAGCACTCGCGACTCAAGGACTGCTATTGACCCTCAAAGCGGGCTATGAAACAGGTTTTTCTGATGCTGACTCAGCCTTGATTCAACAAGCACATCAAGCTTTCTTAAGTTCACTTGCCTTAGATGATAATGCCACTACTCACCGGTGGTATAGCCTATTGCTAAAGAAACTAGGTAATGAATCACAAGTCATCCTGCACCTGAATAAAGCAATTAAACTTAATCCATTGTCAGCGTCTTTAAAGCGATCACTCAGTAAATATCTGCACACTATAGGAAAACCAGATTCAGCGCAAAGAATATACCAACGTACTTTAATTCTAGAGCCAAATCATTTATCTCGTGTAGTTGATTTAACTCGCATTTTTAGAAATACGCAACAATCTATCATTGCTATGGCCCAATGGCACTCAGCAAATGCAGACATTTTTACAAATTGCTCTAGTGTTGAGTATTGCGAACAGTTGGTGCTCGCTTATTTAAGTATTGGTGCAACAGATGTCGCTAATAATATTTTGGCTAACATGAGAGCTAGACACGGCCACTTTGTAAATTCTTTGAATTTGATTAAGTTCGGTTCAAAAGGAGAAGAGCAAAGTATATTATCGATTAAAGAACGCATCGCATTTTATAGGCCCAACCAACGCAGCGCTTTATTAGGACTTGCTGTAGCTCAATTTCGTACTACAAAATATACACAAGCTAAATCCACATTGCTAAAAGCCTATCCAGAGTGGGATAAACCAGAGTCTATTACCTTAAGCCATATCACCCCAGATAATTATACGGCAATGGTTTTGTATGCCGTGACTTTGTTAAATTTAGAAGAGAAACAGTCCGCTGAATTATTGCTACGCAGCCTACAGACATTCCTCAAACAAGATAAGGTGTTTGATAAAATTCAGGCTGAATTTACTTTAGCTGAAGTCAACGCGCAATTAGGTGATCTTCCTCAAGCGATAGCGCATTTAGCAGCGGCACTGAAAATGGGCTGGCTCGAGACTTACGATAGGGAGTGGTGGTCATTACAGAATAACCATCTTTTACAGCCTTTGTTTGAAGAACCTGAATTCAAATTATTACTGAAACAACATCAGGAAGAACTAAACGAATTGCGAGAGCAAGTTACCCGAAAGTTAAGCACAATTTCTAGTTCGATGGAGTAAAACCATCTTTCACAGTATTAACTTCCAATAGCGACGATTGGCGCACAAAGTGAACGCCTCTGAAATACCTACTAACGACAACTACAGGCTCATTCCAGGCCTAATTAACTGTTCCATTATGTCAAAGCTAGCATGTTTAACTCAGTTTAGCTGTATCTAGTTTTTCTTTTAGCTTAGCCTCTAATCGACCTTTAGTTAAAGCTAATTCTACTTCTAACGCTTTTCGCTCTTTTACTGACTCTGTATCCTCCTTACTTTTTAACTGCTCTATTTGTAAACTCAACGCCATAATTTTCATGCTCAACTCTTGTATTATTTTATCAAGAACACTTTCTTCTTTTTCCTCTGCCAACTTAACTTCTTGCTCTGGTGTTAATTTAGGAGCTTCTTTATTTTGATTATTTATATTCTCTTCAGTCCCCTTAGTTTCTGAGGCGTTTTTTTCTTGGGACTCTTTAGAAATGACAACATTATCAGACTGCAAAGTTGTAGGAGTAATTAGTTTTACAGGAACGCCTCTTGATATTTAAATTAACTGAACCACTACAATCAGTTGCTAGGTTATTTAAAGTAGGTTGTGAGGTTATTATTTTAGAAATGCTTGTCATGTTTATTTCCTTTTAAAAAATGACAGTTTCTATAGATTATAGAATACAGATACAAGTCAGATTAAATAGTACCTTTTTTAAACAAAATAAATATGTGGTAGCAGTAAAGCCCCTTTACAGTTATTAAATAAAGGGCGCTAATAAATTTAGCGCCCTAAACTTATTAACTTTGACTCTGAAGCCATTCAATCGCGGCTTCAATTATCAAATCTTTTTCTTGTGTACGTTGCTCTTTTGTAAAAAATGGTTTTTCAATCGAAACTGGGACTCCCATGCCTTCAAATTCCAAACCATCATGACTAATATAAATTTCATTTGAAATACTATATTCCAAACCATGGGGTAATGATTTAGGTAAAGTATCAGACAAGCCACCACCCGTTGATTGGCCAATTAAAACTGAGTTATCTATCGCCCTCATCGCAATAGAAAAAATCTCCGCAGCACTACTGGTATCGGCACTGGTTAATAATGTAATAGGCTTAATATATGAAAAAGTTCCTTGTGGGAGTATTTCAACTTTTTGTAACTCTGTTCGAGCATCGCCTAAGCGTGCTTGTTTGCTATACGCATGTATTTTATTTTCAATTAAATAACTGATTATTTTTTGACTTACAAAGTCATCACCACCACCGTTAAACCTGACATCTATCATTAAACCTTGCGTTTCTTTTAAATCAGTGAAAATCTCAGTTAATTGCAGCTCTAATAAAGCAAGTTTGTCCGCTTGAGTGTCACCTTGTTCAATAATCTCAGCTAACTCCATTGATTCTATATATAAGTAACCAAAGTTATCATCTGTTTTTGACCAAATTAAAGTCTCTGTTTCATTTAATTTTACATCGGCATCTTGCACTAAATAGCTGCCAATAATCTCCATCTCAATTGAAACTTGTTGTTCATAATAATCGAAAAAATCAAATAACTGCGCTTGAGTGTCAATTTCTTCTAAATCATTAATATCAAGATACTCAGCTAATGCAATATCATGCATCTCAAGCTTTCGAGAGACACCAAACTCAGCATCTATTGCTTCGTTTTCGATTTCCACATGAAAGTCTTTTAATGGGGCAATCATTTGAGCAAAAATCTTAAACAACTCTTCCTGTGATGTTGTAGCAGTTACTTGAGTAACAAATTTTTGATAAATTTCATTCCAATTTACATTTTCGAGATGAAAAAAAGCATAATAATCTTTAAAGTTTTGCCAAAATATTTCAAAGTCTTGCTCAGGATTAAAAACATATCCATCTTCACCTTGCTGTTTTAATAAATTATCAATACAGTTCTTTGGTAATGATAATTCACGAGTCATTTCAAATCCGGGAGTTTTTATGCCACCAAGTGTTGACATCAAACTATCTTTATCATCAGACAGCTCAATACTATTTATTAAACTATCAAAAGATAATACCGATTCATCAAGCTTAAACTCATGACAATATTGCGTTGTTGTTTGATAAAATTTATAACCATTACTTTGTATATCAAACAGCCAGCCATAAGCAGGTGCATTCCAAATACCAATTTCTGTTTTTTCAACATGTGGTGCGGGCGGTTTTTTATTTTTACTATCAGAATCATTACAGGCACTTATTAAAGTAATAGAGCCAGCTAAAAGTGACCATTTAATTGCATCAAAAGCGAAAGTTTTACCTTTTATATTTATCATGATTATCCTTTTCAGTTTATTAATAACAGTTTTTTATTGAGTTAATAATGACTTAAGACAGTTTTAAATTCCGTTGAGAAATTGTCTGAAATTGTTAGTACCTTTTTCAAATCAAGACAAAAACAGACAAAACTCTGCTGGAGATAAAAAAAAATACAGGTTAGGCTGCGAGTATTTATTTCTAAATTTTAAATAACCTTTTATGACACGATTATTTATTAGCTTTTATGTCGTTCTATTTTGTTTGATCAGTGCGTATAGTTTTGTTGAAGATGTGAGTGTTGGAACTTGGTTGAGTGACATGATGGTAATAGATAAAGCCAACGATTACATTGGTGTATTTTACCTGATGGAGCATTTACATAAATCACTTGACGAACAAGCGTTCGATAAAGCAATCACAAATTTCCCTTCCCAGTCTAATACTCCACTAAAAATGTTTAACATTAATAATATTGATTTTGACCCCAAGTTATTTGAGAGTGACTCGATTTATGTCGCAGATGAATATAACGACTTATTATATTACAGATTTAAAGAATCTGATCTAATTGTCCGTATTGGTCCTATTAATACCTATGAACCTCTCACTGAATATCGGTCTTGGTATGAAAGTGGTTATTATCCATTTTTAGCATTAGGGATCTTTTTATGGATATTATTATTCCATACAAAATTAAAACGCTTAGATAAAGCAGCAATCGAATTAGGCAAGGGAAATCTCTCAGTTAGAGTTTCTCAAAAGGGCAGGCATAGGGTAGGGAGCCTAAATCATTCATTTAATTTGATGGCGATCCAAATCGAAAAGTTAGTACAAGGACATAAAAACCTAACCAATGCGGTAGCGCATGAATTACGTACTCCAATGGCTAGAATACGATTTCAGTTAGATATGCTGTATGAAGAAAATGATAAAAACCAGCGTGAAGAGTATATGTATGGTATTTCAGATGATCTCAATGAACTATCCAATCTCGTTGATGAGTTACTAACTTTTGCTAAGTTTGATAGGGAACCTATGACTTTAAAGTTACAACCTAATTCTCTCAACGACAGTATTAACAATGTTATTCGAACCCGACATTTTGATAGTGATATTAGAATTAATTACCAGCAACAAACTAACAAGTTTGATTTTGTGCCCTTTGAGCCAAAAAACTTAGAACGCGCAATTGGTAACTTATTAACCAATGCTCAAAAATATACGCTAGACACTGTCAATATTATTATTAAACATGATAAAAAACTAACAAGCATATGTATCGATGATGATGGACCAGGTATACCACATGAAAACAGAGTTGACATATTTCAGCCATTTAAACGCTTAGATGATAGTAGAACCCGTGAAACTGGTGGTTATGGTTTGGGGTTAGCGATTGTTAAACAGGTTGCTGTTAGACATGGTGGTAATGTATCTATTGAAACATCTCCTATAGGTGGAGCGCGATTTATATTAAGCTGGCCACGCAGTCCCCATTAAATATAAAACCATCCAAGATATAATAATTAAAGTAGTAGATTATGAATACAATTATATTAGTAGAAGATGATGAAAAGCTATCAAGCTTAATTCAAAAGTACATGCAACAACAAGGTTTTCAAGTTGAGATTATCGCGGATGGTCGGTTAGCAACAAACGCCATTTTATCAAATCAACCTGATGTCGTGATATTAGATTTAATGCTACCAGGTAAAGATGGTTTAACCATTTGTCGTGAAATAAGATCACAATATAAAGGCAGCGTATTATTTTTGACAGCCAGTGAAGATGATATTGATCATGTAACTGGCATTGAATTAGGCGCTGACGACTTTATTATAAAACCCATTCAGCCTAGAGTATTATTAGCTCGTGTACGGATGCAATTAAGAAAAATAGCTTTAATACCCAACAAAAATGAACAATCGTCATCATATAAAGTACATACGGTATCTGATTTACATTTTGGTAAATTATCAATTTTCACTAAAAAGCGACTAGTCACATTAAGTGATGAAAAAATTCCGCTTACGACAAGTGAATATGAATTACTGTTATTACTAGCAAACCATGCTGAAGAAGTTCTATCTCGCGATTTTATTTTTAAAGCAACAAGAGGAATAGAGTATGATGGCATGGATCGTACTGTTGATACCAAGATTGCAAATTTGAGAAAAAAACTTGGTGATAATGGCTCTTTATCTAGCAAAATAATCACTGTTCGTAGTCAAGGATATCTTTTTGTACCTGATAGCTGGCATTAATAAATTACAATTATAACGATTTTAGTTACATTCCCATACTTACTGCGCCTACCAACTACATTTTTATCGAATCATAATGACACCTCTTTAATACAGTTTGTAGATTTAGGTGTTGCCATGAAGAAAATATTACCTTTGATATTTGTAAGTTTAATAGCCGCTGTTGGCTGTAATAGAAAGAACAAACTAAATAGACAGCTAATTAATTTGATTTATTAATTGTATTTAAAAGTGAGTAATTTTTAAAACATAACTTTCTAAGCACAGCCTTTATACCAGCTGTGATTATGACTATGTGCGCACTTCATGAGTGATGATTTTGAACCCGCAAAATTCGCATATTGTCGCCTAAAGTGTTGAATCGTATTTATCCATGAATCAATTTCAATATTGAGCACTGTTAATATTTTTGGTATCTCGCTTGAAACAGCTCCGCGTTTATTTGGCTGAATGATACGACTGCTAAAATCAGCTAACGATAAATAGTCAAACAGTGTAAAAGGCACTGTATTTCTATCTGCTGTTAAGCCAAAACTCATTAAAGCTTTAGGTTGTTGCAATACATTAAAATCTGATGTCTTATTTACTTTGTTTTTTAGCTTATACTGTTGTTTTTTAAATGATTGGTATTGTTTAATCCGCTCTTGAATTGATGTGAAATCACTCCCTAATAATGAACCTGCCATTTTTGCTCTAATAGGATTTAAATCGACATACATCATGCAACTAAGTAGTGACGTTTCATCTAATAAAGCTTGCGATTTAAAGCGCCCTTCCCATCAATTTATCTGGAAGAAATTAAAACAGCTCAGCTGGCCCGCAGGGTGAGTGCCATGGATGGCAATGAATAAAATTTACCCGTACACTTGTCTTCCATATTTGCTTTTCTGGCAATGAATTCGTTCAAATTTCTCATAAACCAACTAACATCATACAAGCGTGTGCGCCATTCATTTACGATTTCATTTATGCGATATAAAAAAGCAGAAGTGCTGATTATACTAATTTTAGGAGTTAGCCTGCCATGAACAACTCTTCTTATCTTTCTCGCATCAGTGCGACCTTCGCACTAGTGCCACTTCTTTTACTTAACTGTGTTAATGCAGAAGAAAAAGCTGATGAAGTTGCCAGAACAATAGCAAAGGCAGCTAATTACATATATTTTAGATCTTTTGAACAAGATCCCGTTGTTGATAGTTTCACTAAAAATGAACTTGAAACTCTTTCTAAGCATTTAGGACCATTAAATAGTCTGATTCGTGGAGCCATAGGCGTGCAACATAGCATCGGTGGAGCAATGCTTATGGCTCATTTCAGCTTAAAAGATAATTTTGACTACCTACGCTCAACAATGCTAGCGCCGGGTAGATTTTATGGATGGGAAGGCAGTTATACGAATGACGAGGATACGTTTTATTCTGACGAACAGTACGTGTATCACTCTAAATATTTAAAGGCAATTGAGAAGCTCATGAATGCACCATTACATGAGGTGATAATATTGAATAACCGAGAAAGAAAATACATTTTAGATATATCAGCGAACCCAAATCATGAAAGCTATCATTGGTCGATTTGGATTGGTCGAAAACTCAGAATTTTTTGATCTAAACAAAATATGACTATCCTTTCAATATTTATTTCCGCTTACCTATCAATAACGCACCTGATGTTTGAACAATTTGAGCTAATAGATTTAGTCCGTTTTGTGGTAACTGATATCGAATAAGCCACTTATCCTTACGTCTGCAATGTCGGATGAGCTGTCGTTGACAAAACCGATACCAACGACTGCTTCTCGCTCTAAGAAGACATTAATTTTTTCAATTTGTTACGTCAACTAAGCGCACAAAATGAATATATCTGAAATGCCTGATAACGTCTGCAATAGGCTCAAAGCGCTGTTCGTATTTGATAATTCACACTAAAATTTTTAGTATATTTTGATCTACAGAAAACATGGCTTCACAACTATAATACGTTAGCCGTTTCCTGATAGCAGATGCTAGATACAGATAAGAATATCTGCACCTAGGTGATGATTTTTGCCAATACCCCGTTAAATCTGAATGAGAACTCAACCACCCAAACGGTCTTTGAAACCTATATTTTAAAATAATATCTGTAAACCAATAACGATTGCTCAGAAAAGCCAATTACGCCATATTGTTTTTATTGTTGTCTGGCGTTCTCTAACCTTCCCAAATAGTTTTTATCAATGTGATAGACAGTTGCAGTTTGAGAAGCATTAATTAGCACTCTCTCAGTGGATGAGCCATCTTTATTGACCTTGTAAATATCATAAATTCCAAATACGTTTTGCGATGTAAAAAAGACTTTAGATCCATCAGGAGACCAGGCAGGATCCCCATCTCTAATTCGGTTTTTAGTAAGCCGTATTTGGTTGGAGCCATCAACGTTCATCACATAGACCTCTTGATTACCATCTCTATTTGAAAGGTAGGCGATTTGCGTACCATCAGGCGAAATCTTTGGATTAAAGTTATCAGTATCATCATTGGTAAGTTGAATTACATTACTACCATCTATATTGGCAATGCTTATTTGAGCTGCAACAGTTTTAGAAAAGCGGCCTTTAGAGTGAAAGAGTAGCCGTGCATCTGGCATAAATTCTGGAGCGCCTCCCTCTAGTCCTTTTATTTGGCGTTGCTCAGTGCCGTCTGCGTTCATCTGCCAAATTTCTTCTTGTCTGTCGCCGTTCTTATCAGTGTACTCTCTGCCAAATAAAATAGTCCTCCCATCAGAAGAAAAAGCAGGGCCGTAATCCCAAACATTTTTTAAATTGGTCAAACGGTGCATATTGGTGCCATCGATATCTGCGATGTGAATAGACCAAGTCTTTCGTTGGTCGTATTTACCATAAAAAGCAATTTGCTTACCTGTAGGCGAAACCGCAGGGTAACCGCCAGTGTTATTAGGAACATCAATAACTTTTATGCGTCTCTTTCCTTGTTCATCGCTCAAATAAATTGATTTATTATCACCTTCTTTGAATCCATAAATAATGGAAAAAGGCTGGGAAGTAGCTCCTTTATTGGTTTGACACCCAGTCGTTAAACCAATAAAACAGATAAAAAGCAGTAGACATTTTATGCCCGAAAATTTTTTAGGTGGCATAGCGCACAGTCCTTATTGTAAGTAAAATTCTAGGGGAATTATAAAGATATTAAAGTGGAAAACATGACGTTTCACTGATTTTCCGCTGATTCTTAGCCTCCTAGTATTTATCAAGTGTATTGGGCATGAACGGCTGTAGAATACTTGGTTCAGACTGAAAAAATCAGCCCAGTACCTTAAACATGAACTACCCCACATTAGTGGGTGATAGTAATTGGTATATTGATGACCAAGATTATAAAACCGATATTTCGTTTAGTGGCCATGTATTATTAGGCGCAAAGCACAAACATTCACTCAATCAAATACCGGTATCACAGATGCATTTAATGTTAGATACTTTTAAATTCACAACTCAGATTATAGTCGTAATTGATTAATCTAACTTTAAACAAGAATATTAATTAAGCTAATTTTTCGATTGAAAATATAGTGAATCGCATCGAAGAGCACTCACTTTATTGAATTTAATATAATTCAGGATGTTCAGCAATAAATTGATTTATCACCTTAACAAATAAACCTTCTTGAGCAGCAAGCTTAATTTTTGCAATTTCTATTTTGCTTAAATGAATATGGCTCAGTTTACTAATGCCAAAATTCAAATTTCTATTAAGCCCATAGGTAAAGGCATTCACTTTAATTTGGTTTTGTATATTGAGTTCGCTTAATAAGCTATTTAATATTTCTTGTGCTGTGATCACGATATCGATACGATCTTTAATTAACATTCGAAGTGCGATTTTAATATCTTTAACAGGGACTTTTTTTAAACTTGAATCATTATCAAACTGTTCAAAATATAATGTATTTTCTGTAACGCCTATAAGTTGCTGTTTTAAGTCTTGATAAGATTCAATGTCATTCTCATCTGCTCTGGTAATAAATATATACTGTGTATCCTTTTTATATGAAATCAAATGAGCAATTTCTCTTCGTTTAGGGTTATCGACTAACCCTGCTAAAATATCGACTTGACCGAGCTCCAATAATTTTAAACATCGCGCAAAATTAGGCCCAGTTACAAACTCTATTTCATAGTTTATAACTTTGGCAAGTGCTTTTAATGCAGAAATGCTTTCTCCGTAAGGTTTTTCTGCTAATACTTGTAACGGTGGATAATGATCTATACAAGCCGTTAACATTTTAGCTTCAATACTAAAATTAAGTAAAAAAATGACGTTATAAAAAAGTATTTTTAAGGGCATTAAATGTCCCAAAATGACAAAAATACGGTTTATAAATTATTAGTCAAACTTGCAAATTTAACAATAATGCGTCTTTTCTCAAAAAATAAATTTGAAAACATATTCTGCATAATTTCAATATAAACAAGCATTGCTCTGAATATTATGCACTTTAGAGTGAATACCCATTCAAAACTATTTTTCCTCAGTTGTTTTAATAAAAGTTACATGTTTATTTAATGTAACAAATATAAAAAAACAGTAAATAAATAGGGGAATTTAATGTTTAAACCAAGTGTGATCTCACTGGCTATTGCCGCTTCTCTTGCAAGTCCTGTTACAGCCATTGCAGCTGATACAGGCTTGCAAGGTAAATCAATAGAAGTTATTCAAATATCAGCAACAAGGCGAAAGGGCACGGTTCAAGAAGCACCTTTGAACATTACCGCTTTAGATGGTGATGTTATGAAAGATCAAAATATTAGTGAGCTTGCCGATGTTGCTCGTTGGGTGCCAGGCTTAACAGTGACAGATCAAGGAGGCCGTTCAGGCTCACCAATTATCGTACGAGGTTTAAATACAAATTCTTCAGGCCCCGGTTCTGATGGAGGGACTGTGGCAACGTATATCAATGAAATTCCTGTTTCAATTGATATGCGCTTAACTGATATTGAACGTGTAGAAGTATTAATTGGCCCGCAAGGAACACTTTATGGGGCAGGTACCTTAGGCGGTGCAATTCGTTATATGTTAAAAGCACCACAGTTAGATATCACATCAACCGAAGTTTATGGTGATATATTCTCAGTGAATGAAAGTGACAGCATGGGCGGTGAAACGGGCTTTATATTTAACCTACCACTTATAGAAGATACATTAGCTGTACGAGCTAGTTTAAATTTATATGATGATCCAGGATTTATTGATTATAACTATGTTGTGAAAGAAGGCGGTGTTTCACTGCCAGACCCTGATTGGACAGACAATACAGCCATTAATAATAATTTAAAACAAGTTAAAGATGCTAATGGTGAACAAACTACCACAGGTCGACTTTCTGTACGCTGGCAGCCTGTCGACTGGTTAGATAGCACACTTAATTATTTCTATCAAAAACAAGAAACGCAAGGGCGTTCAATTGTTCATCAAAACGCACTAAATTCGAATAATGGCTTAAATCAGGTTATTGATCAATATGAGTCTGCCTATCGTTATGAAGAACCAAGAGATAAAGAAGACTCATTATTAAGCTTAGAAATAAAAGCTGATCTTGGTTTTGCAGAGCTAGTATCAGCATCGGGTTATTCAACTTTTGAAGCCGACGGTCAAAGAGATCAAACCGACTTGTTAATAAGATTGAACTATGGCTACGAAGAATTCCCATCATTTTCAGCTTTTACTCGAGAGCTCACTGATGATAAAGCTTTTACACAAGAAATACGTTTAGTATCTCAAAATGATTCAGACTTAAGCTGGATTGTTGGTGGTTATTATAATAAATATGAAAGTGATGGCTCTAGTAGAGAATATACACCAAAATATGATGCCTATTTAGGAGGTTCTCGCCCTGATGCATTAGAGTATTATTCAATTAGCCGAAGTGAAACCACTGAGCAAGCTATTTTTGGTGAACTTGGTTATGCCGTAAATGAAAAACTCAATATTACGCTTGGCGCACGTTTTTATGAATACAAAATTTGGGCAGAGTCAGATGAAGATTTTCCATTAGCCAATACAGTATTCAGTGGTGCTGCACCAGATGCGATAAAGTTTGAATTTGTAGAAAGTAATGCAAAGGACGATGGTAACCTATTCAAATTTAATGCTAACTATCAATTTACTGATGATGTAATGGCATATGCCACTATGAGCGAAGGTTTTAGAATTGGTGGTTCTAATGGTATCACTTTGTGCCCAGATCCATTACCTGAAAAACAAACCGGTTGTGGTACGGCTGATGATTTATTGTATAGTCCTGATAAAACAACTAATTTTGAATTAGGTTTTAAAAGTACCTGGTTGAAGAATAAATTACACTTTAATGCAGCACTATTTAATGTAGACTGGGATGACGCACAAGTTGCAGGTGTAACAGATATTGGTCAGTTACCAATTACATCCAATGCAGGCTCCGCCAATGCAAAAGGAGTTGAAATATCATCTCGCGCTATTATCAGCAATAACATTACAGCTTATGCCACATATGCCTACACTCAAGCTGAATTGACCAGTGCTGCACCTTATTTGTTTAATAAAGACGGTACAGATGGCGGCCAAGACGGCGACAGATTACCAGGTTCAGCTGAAAATCAATTCTCTTTAGGTTTGAATTATCAAACTGAAATATTAAAAGATAAAATGTTAGATGTGAATTATGGTATTACAGCACAAAGTGATGTGATCACTAAGGTAGGTTTACATAATAATGCTGAAACTTTACCTGGCTATGGCCTGAGTAATTTATCGGCAAAATTATCAGCCGATGCTTGGTCTGTTACTTTCTATGTAAATAACTTATTTGATAAATATACTTATACATCGGTTAGACGTGACAAAGCAGATATCACGAGTGCCAATGGCGCTAATATTCAACGTAATTATGGTCACTTTATTAACCGACCTAGAACCCTGGGATTAAAATTTAATTATCAATTTGAGCTTTAATTTTAATCTAATTAGCCAAGCCTAGGAAATATCTTAGGCTTTTTTACTTTGAATAAGAAATATAAAAATGCAGCAACACGATGCTTTAAAACTTCACCATCAGGCACAAGTAGCCTTGAATAAATCGGATTTAAAAAATGCGCATAAAGCCTTAGTGGCTTTATTACACTTAGAGCCTGAACACGCAGATGCATATTTTTTATTGGCCATGGTTAATTTACAAGTCGGTCAATTAAAAAAAGCGATAGCCTTGATTTTAAAAGCCCTTTCTTTTGATAAGCAAGATGAATATTTAGCGCAATTGGCAAAATGCTATGCTATTGAAGGCGACTTAAAAAATGCAAAGTCATGTATTAAACATGTTCAGGTTTCAACAATAAAGTCAGCATTAGTTGCCGATACATTTGCAGTTGCACTTAGCCATTTAGAACACCATAAAGAAGCAATTAAGTTTTTCGAACATGCACTTATGTTAGATAATAGCAATTCACAGTTCTATTATAATTATGGCGTTTCATGTAAATTTATTGGTGATTTTAATAAAGCCGAAACAGCATTTGAACAAGCGATTAAAATTACACCAGATCATTATCAGGCGCACTTTGCATTGAGTGATTTAGGTAATACTCGCTTAAAAGCAAACCATATCGAACGCCTTAAAATCGCATTTAACAAACAAACCCATGCTGATGCTTTATTACATTTAGGTCATGCTCTTGCTAAAGAATATGAACATATTGGTGATTATGAAAACGCATTTCATTATTTAGATAACTGTAAAAGTAACAAGCTAAAAAGCAGTCAGTATGATTTCTCAGAGTTTCAAAATTTATTTACTCATGTAAAAAATATGAGTAAAAAAGTAACTTCAAACATAGGATGTATTAGTAAAGAGCCAATTTTTATTTTAGGTATGCCGCGCTCTGGTACCACCTTAGTTGAACGTATTATTTCTAGCCATGATCTTGTCACTTCAGCAGGAGAGCTACAAGATTTTGGTATGAGCATTAAAGAGTTAACACAAACAAACACCAATAAAGTGCTAGACATTGAAACAATCACACAAGCTTATGATTTAGATTTTACAGCTGTAGGCACGACATATTTGAACCGAACTCGCACTGTGACAGGAAGTACACCTCATTTTATTGATAAATTGCCTTTTAACTTTTTTTATGTCGATTTAATCAGGCGCGTATTACCCAATGCTAAAATAATCTGTTTATTACGAAACCCCATGGATACCTGTATAGGTAATTATCGCCAGCTGTTTACTATAAATAATCCTTATTATGGTTATGCCTTTGACTTAAATACCACAGCTAAATTCTATAGTGAGTTTTATCAACTAATCCAACACTGGCAAGCACAAAATAATAAAAACTTTATGACGTTAAAATATGAAGAACTGGTATCAGATCCTGAACAAAAAATAAAACAAATATTAAACTTTTGCGATTTACCCTTCCAGAAAAGTTGCTTAGACTTCCATAAAAACACCGCTGCAGTTTCTACTGCAAGTAAAATACAAGTAAGAGAGCCAATTAATTTAAAATCAATTGATAGATGGAAGAAGTATCAAGCTCATACAGCAGAAGCTCAAAAAATACTGAGTAGTCAAGGTATTAAGTATTAAAATCAAAAATACCTTTAAATTCAATTATCAGGAAGTCTGCGCTTCTTTATATAAGATATATGGGGGCTTTTCTTGTAAAGCCCCTTTACATTTAAGATTGACTTAATGCATCTTCCAATGCAGTTAAACATAAGGCCACATTTTCATTTCGAGCTGCATACCCCATTAAACCTATGCGCCAGGCCTTCCCCGAAAAATCACCTAAACCCGCACCAATTTCAAGGTTATAATGATTTAACAAGTAATTTCTTACTTTAGCATCATCGGCTGTATCAGGAATATATATAGCATTAAGCTGAGGTAATCTTTCATCTTCTGGCACAATAAAATTAATGCCTAACTTGGTCAAACCTTTAGCAAGCTGGTCATGCTGAAGCTTATGACGTGCCCAAGCATTTTCAAGCCCTTCGTTATGCAAATGCAATAATGCTTCATGTAAAGCGTATAAAGAGTTGACTGGGGCGGTATGATGGTAACTACGCTTGCCAGCTCCTGACCAATAGCTCATAATCAAAGATTGATCTAAAAACCAACTTTGCACAGGTGTTTTTCGGTTTTTGATAATCTCAACCGCTTTATCACTGAATGAGATAGGCGATAAACCAGGTACACACGATAAACATTTTTGTGAGCCAGAATAAATGGCATCTATACCCCAATCATCTACTTTTAATTCCACTCCACCTAAAGACGTTACGGCATCAACGATTGAAATACACTTATGTTCTTGCGCCATTTTACATAGTGCTTGGGCATCAGATAATGCACCCGTTGAAGTTTCAGCATGGACAAAAGCAAGAAATTTAGCGTCAGGATTAGCAATTAATGCCTGCTCAACTTTATCTATTTCAACAGCACGACCCCATGGAGAGTCAACAATAATCGCTTGTGCGCCTATACGGGTAACATTTTGGATCATACGGTCACCAAAAACACCATTACGACATACTATTACTTTATCACCCGCTTCAACTAAGTTAACAAAACATGCTTCCATTCCAGCAGAACCAGGCGCTGACAATGCAATCGTAAATTCATTTTTTGTTTGAAATGCATACTGAAGTAAAGATTTAACTTCATCCATCATGCCAACAAACAGAGGATCTAGATGACCAATCACAGGTCTGGATAAGGCAGATAAAACTTCAGAGCTAATATCCGAAGGACCAGGCCCCATTAAAGTTCTACGAGGTGGAGTGAATGATGTATATGTCATAATAGGGGAGCCTGTTATTTATATTTAGTTATAATTTAAAACAAGTTGAGAGTTCAGTAAAACATCAAGTTGACACTTATGTCAATTTAGTGTTTTTATTATTTTGCTCTTAACATAAATGTAAATTACCTGAATTTTATATTAATAAAAACACAAAAACATATCACAGACTTAATACTCAATATCACCAAAATAAATAACTTTCTTCAAACAATATAGAAATAAATAAAATAGCAGTTTAAATACACTTAAAAACTTTAGTTCATCTCGCAGTATGCTTCATTTTCATGCCGATTTTTTGTAAATATAGTTTCATAGTAAAAATGAATGAAATTAAAAAATTCACTACTAATCAAAGAGTTTTTAGACTACTTTTAGTATCTGTTAGCTAAGTTTTGCAAATGATAAGGATATTCAGTGTTTAAGAATAGTATACGTCGTTTTCGGATTTCCATTCATCTGACACTTGTCAGCATTTTTTTCATTGCAACAAGCTTAACAGCTGTAATTGCGATTGGCCTTCATTATTACTTCAGCATGTCTTTTGCCACTGAAACCGCGCTTAACAGTTTTCAAATAACAGCCAAATATACCAGAGATTATTTATCCAATATTGATGAACAGGCCACTAAAGTAACAAAGGTATTAGCGCAAAACACTTCTTTGTTAAATTCTAATGCTCTTACCTCGGCAAACTATCATCTTTTTGCACAAGTTATGGAAAACAATCCTATTTTTTACTCTTTATACATAGGTCAAGGTAACGGAAAATTTAATCAATTAATAAATTTGGATGCTTCCCCCTTAATACGAAAACAATTCTCTGCATCACCTACAGATAGGTGGCTAAACGTAAAGTCAAACGCAAGAACAGCACAACAATCGATAGAATATTTAGATAAAAATTTTAACATGAGACATATTCGTGAAACGCAAAGTGATTTTGATCCAACAAAAAGGCTTTGGTATCAAAAGTCGCGTATCGGAAAAATATATAAATCGGATCCTTATCAATTTAATTCATTACAAGCACCAGGTCTCACATTCTCAACTCGCTTGGCTGATAGTGGAAATGTTTTAGGAATAGATATCGCACTTTCTAGTTTATCTTCACATTTGCAAGAACATCAACTACCACAGGGCAGTGAAATTTACCTTTATCAAGAAAGTGGAGAATTAATCGCAACAAGTAATACCAAACATTCTCAACTAAAAGTACCAGATGCCTTACCTTTAGCTTTAACTGTGCAGCAAGAGCTGGCTATTTCAAATATACCTGCTATTACCTTATCGAACTCAAAAGATTGGGTACCGATAGATTTTGCTATAAGTGGTCAGCCAAAAGGTTATGCCATTGATGTATTTAATTTAGTATCACAAATGACAGGTATAAGATTTGAATATGTAAACGGCTTTTCATGGCCAAAACTTGTATCTATGTTTAAAAATAAAGAATTAGACGCGCTTCAAGCTGTTTATGATACTCCTGAAAATAGAAAGATAGGCGCTTTAAGTGATACATTTTTAAACCTGCCTTTTGCCGTTGTAACACAAGTTGATTCACCAGAAATATCCAGTATTCAATCGCTTAACAATAAAACATTGGCTATTGCCGAAGGTTGGTCAATTACTCAAATTTTAAAAGGTAATTTTCCATTAATTAATATTATTGAATTTAAAACCCCTAAGGAAGCCATTCTAGCGGTTAAAACAGGTGAAGCGGACGCAGCACTTGATAGTAAAATAATTCTAGAAAATATGATTTCTCAATATTTTATTGAAGACCTGACATTGCAGCCAACCATTAGCTTTTCCCCTATAGAGATCCCTGAAAATTTACACTTATTATTACATCACGAGCACGCTGATTTGCTCCCTACAATCAACATGGCTTTGCGTAAAATAACACAAAAACAAAAAAACATTTTACAAAAAAAATGGCTTGAGACTCAATTTAACAGCGCCCTTAATCAATCCATAAATGTACCGTATAAACCACTGATTTCTTATGCAAAAAAAACTACAACACATAATAAATTAATAAAACAAATGTTACCTTCTGGTGAGTATTTTATGTTTATTAGCCCAGTAAATATGAGCAACCAAAATAAGAGCTATTTTGCCGTAGTTGCCCCCTATGCAACTATTATTGCGCCAAGCTTAGCCAAGGTGAAAATATCAATTTTAATTACAGTTCTCTGTCTTTTATGCATGCTACCCATTTCATATCTATTTGCTGGATTAATCGAAAATCCGATAAGGCGATTGGTAGAGCAAAATAATTTAATAAAACACCGAAAATTTAATGAAATAGAAACACCATTCACACACATAAAAGAGTTTGATGAATTAGCCGACTCTTTAACAGATATGGCAAGCTCAATACAAAAACACGAAAATAATCAAAAACAGTTAATGGAGTCTTTTATAGAACTTATTGCACAAGCGATTGATGACAAATCCCCTTACACTGCTGGTCACTGTGAACGCGTACCCGAACTTGGTATTATGCTGGTTAATGAAGCAAGTCGCTGTGAAACGGGTTGCTTTTCTGATTTTGCTCTGAAAACAGAAGATCAACAAAGAGAATTTAGAATTGCAGCCTGGCTACATGATTGCGGCAAAATCACCACACCTGATCATATTGTTGACAAAGGAACTAAGCTAGAGACGATTTATAATCGCATTCATGAAATCAGAATGCGATTTGAAGTTTTATGGCGTGATGCTGAAATAGACTATTACAAAAAAATATTATTAGAACCCGATTCAGGTGCTTTTTACAAACAAGAACTCAAACATATTCATAATCAACTTCAAGATGATTTTGCTTTTGTTGCCCAATCAAATATTGGCGGAGAGTTTATGGGGAATGATAAAATAGAAAGGTTAACTCAAATATCAAAACAAACCTGGCTTAGATATTTTGATGATGGATTAGGATTATCTCCTATTGAATTCGAGAAGCATTCAAATAATTGTAAAATTAAGCTTCCAGTCACCGAAAAGTTATTGATGGATAAAAAAAGTCACATCGAAAAACGCACTCGAAATAAAAGTTACGATCCAAGTTTCGGTATTAAAATGACAATACCTGAAAAACTTTATAATCGAGGTGAGTTATATAATCTATCAATTTCAAGAGGTACTTTAACAGCAGAAGACAGGTATAAAATAAATGAACACGTGATCAGTACAATTAAGATGTTAGATAATTTACCATTTCCGCCTGAGCTAAAAAATGTGCCTCGTTATGCCTCTACACATCACGAAACCTTAATAGGCACAGGTTATCCAAGAAAACTCTCAGCAAAAGATTTATCTATCCCAGAAAAGATTTTAGTTCTGGCTGATATTTTTGAAGCACTCACAGCTGCAGATCGGCCCTATAAAAAAGCAAAACCTTTAAGTGTAGCAATTGATATTATATATAAAATGGTTTTAGATAAGCACATAGATAGAGATATTTTTGTCTTATTTTTAACATCGGGAGTTTATCTCAGTTATGCACAAAAATACTTACCGCCAAGCCAACTAGATACAGTGGATATCAATAAATATCTTAATATAGAAAATGTGGCTTAAATATTTAATTTACAGCGATTATAAAACAAATTAAATATTTCCTTATTTTATCCACATTTCCTCCATTGTTTTATTTTATTTTAACTATATTCTGTATTAATAAGATAGTTAGGAGTAAGCTTTGCGTAAATGTACCTCTTTCTGTGAACATATTAAACAAAACTAGTAACTTATTGTTACTTTAAGTTAAAAATTAGTTTGCAACTGATCTAATACAAGATTTGCATTAACATTTTTTTACCTTACATTTTGTTTAGGCAATAAATACATAAATAACAATAATACGGAATATGAGTGGATTATAAGAATTTATTACACCCTATAGAAGGTGATTCAGCGGTCGGTTGTTATCTCAAAGATGATCGTTCAGCATATCGTGGTTTACGAAATAACTTTAATGCTGCTCAATCTTCGTTTAGACGTTTAATTGAAACGCCTGACTCCACAACAGATGAAACATTATTTGAAGAAAACCAAAAAAACTGGCAAGTCGTCAATGAAAGCTGTTGGCAAACATTAACGGAAAAAAGTAAAGACGTTGAAGTTTATTGTTGGTGGGTGATGTCTTTAGCGTTCCAAAAAGAGTCTATTTCTAAAATTTCATCTGCTTTATCCGTTTTAGTTGAATTTATCGAAACATTTTGGCCTGATATTCAACCATTTTTACCAGATAATAAATTAAAATCATCTGAGCCAAATGAACAGGCAGCGCAAAGAGCGGAGTTACAATTAAGACCTCTGATACAGTTATTGGGGGAAAGTGTTAATAGCGGCTTGTTGTATATGCCATTACAAATGTTGCCTTTAATTGGTGAGATAGATCATGCTCAATACTTTTCTGCAACAAAATCAGGCAGTTTAGCAAAATTAAAAGCGCAAGCTAAAAAAGATTTCACAACATATAAAAGTGAAATATCAATTACAATTCATGCACTTGATGATGCATTGTCTTCTATTAACAAACTTGATATTTGGCTTAAAAACACAGCTTCACAGCTTGCTATACCGGTTATCAGCGCACAATTTATAAAAGAAAATCTAAATGATTGTCTACAAGCAATAAAATACCTTGTACTTGATAGCTATGCGACTTGGCCGTTAGATGTTATAACCCCAAGTACTATAATTGAAGAAACAGCAGCGCCAGAACAAGTTCAACCTATAGAGCAAAGTAATAGCCAACAAGGTAGAACAGTTTCAATACAAGCTGAAATGATCAAAAATAATGAACCTCTAACACAAGTTTCAGGTCAACTAACAAATAGAGATCATGCTTTTCAAGAACTCAGAAAAATAGCAGATTATTTTTCAAAAACAGAACCTCATAGCCCAGTGTCTTTTATATTAGAAAAAGCAATTCGCTGGGGCTATATGTCTTTACCTGATTTGATGCAGGAGTTGGTTTCTGGTAATGATAAAGTTTTAGAACAAATAAGTTTAGTTACAGGCATAAACAACGAAAAAGCAGATATCAGTGCTTATAAAGCGCCTGAACCTGTTATTCAACCCTCAGCACCCGTTACCGAAAAAAAAACTGAAACGGTTGCTGAAGTAAAACCTGTACAAAAAAAAGATTCAAATGAAATACCCAATATCGAAAACACAAAAAACACATCTACAGAGTCCGATTTTAATTGGTAAACGGATAGTAGATTTATAACTTTTTAAAAGTGGAGAAATATCATGGCTTCTATTTACATGAGAATTGACGGAAACGATACAATTAAAGGTTCTGCAACCGTCACTGACATAGGTGGTAAAAAAGGTTTTTTTGCTATCGACTCTATGTCTTGGAGTGCAATGCGTAACGTATCTGTTGATATCGGTAATTCAGATAACAACGATGGTGGTATGGTTGCATTAGGTGAAATTCAATGTTCTAAGCAATTAGATGGTGCAAGCCCGTTTATTACCACTTTCTTATTTGCACCAGGTGAAACAGGTAAAAAAATTGAAATCGTTTTCACTAAACCAAACCGTGCAGGTAAAGGTCTAATTCCTTACCTTATCGTAACACTAGAAAACGCACGTATTTCTAGCTACAGTTTATCAGGTAGCGACGGTAGTCAACCTTCTGAAAACTACGCTATGACTTATGCCACAATTGCTCAAACTTACTATGTTGAAGCTGAAGGCGGTAAAGTTGAAAAAGCGGCTGAAGTGACATTTGATACAACGACAGCAGAAATTACTTCTCAAGCAGACCTGAAGTAATATCATAAAAAGAATTTAGGAATACTAAAATGGCATTAAATTCTCAACATAAACGCGTTAGTAAAAACCGCGTAAGCATCACCTATGATGTTGAAACGAATGGTGCATTAGAAACTAAAGAGTTACCTTTTGTTGTTGGTGTATTAGGTGACTTTTCAGCTGATAATGATAATAAACCAGATGTTGCTGATCGTGAATTTTTTCAAATCGATAAAGATAATTTCGATACGGTAATGAAACGTGTAGGCCCAGAACTTAAAATGAAAGTTGATAACGTTCTGGTTGATGATAATAGTCAAATTGAAGCGAATTTAACTTTTGACTCAATGAAAGACTTCACACCAGAAGCGATTGTTGAAAAAGTTGATGTTTTAAAGCAATTAGTTGATACACGTAACCAACTAAAAGTACTTTTGAGTAAAGCTGACCGTTCACGCGATCTTGAGAAGTTACTTAAAGAAGTACTTACCAGTGCAGAAACCATTCAAGCGCTTTCTGACGAACTTGGTTTAGGTTCTGAGGGAGATGCATAATGAGCACAGAACAAGAACAGGGCGCTGCAGCACAAGGTGAAGCTCAAGAAGTTAGTTTTCTTGACCGCGCCATCGCTGCAACGACGCAAACAGCACCGGATGCAACAAAAGAACTAGTTTCTGTTTTAATGGAGCAAGCAACCGCAGGCACTATTAGTTGGGATAAAAATCTGACTAAAACAATCGAAAATGCAATATCTTCGATTGATGAAAAGCTATCTAAGCAGTTGTCTGCCGTAATGCAGCAAGACAAATTCAAGAAACTTGAAGGTTCATGGCGTGGTTTGAATAAACTCGTACGTGAAAGTGAAGTGGGTACTGACTTAAAAATTAAAGTTGCCGACTTTAATCGTGATGATGTATTAGAGCAGTTTGAAGATGCACCGGCGATTGACCGTAGTCCATTATTCAATACTTTATATCAATCTGAATATGGTACTGCCGGTGGTGAACCTTATGGTTTATTACTAGGTGATTACCAGTTTGATGCCAGTGATGAAAGTGTCTCTTTATTACGTTATATGGGTGAAACCGCTGCGGCATGTCATGCCCCATTTGTTGCAGCCGCTTCTGCTAATATGTTTGAATTAGACAGCTACGAAGTATTCAATGAAGGCAAACCTGTTGCGCCAGCATTTGATTCACCTGCGTATGCATCTTGGAATTCATTCAGAGAAAGTGATGATGCCCGTTATGTTACTTTAACTTTACCTCAAACGATTGCACGCCTACCTTATGGTAAAAAAGGTGGCGCAACTAAGTCTTTTGATTATGAAGAGTTAGCCCTTGATGCTGAAGGTAACCCAAGACCAACAGGAAATGACCAAATTGTATGGTCAAATGCTGCTTTTGATATGGGTCTTAAAATGACACAAGCTTATACTGCATCAGGCTGGTGTACTTCAATCCGTGGTTTAGAAAATGGCGGTAAAGTGGAAGCCTTACCAAACCTGACTTTTAAATCAGATGCAGGTGATATTCAGCAGCAATGTCCAACTGAAGTAAACCTTACCGACGAACGTGAAAAAGAGCTCAGTGACTTAGGTTTCTTACCTTTAGTTCACTATAAAAACTCTGATTACGCAGTATTCATTGGCGGACAAACAACACAAAAACCTAAAACTTATGTTGACCCGGATGCAACGGCTAATGCTGCTATTTCAGCACGCTTACCTTTCATCATGGCCAGCAGCCGCATTGCGCATTATTTAAAAATTATGGGCCGTGATAAGTTAGGTTCTAACCTTGAAGCAACGGATGTAGAACGTGATCTAAATACTTGGATCAGCCAGTTTACAAATCCAGGTGCGATAGGTAACGAGCAACGCGCTAAAACACCTTTAGCTGAATCATCGATTCAAGTTGTTGAACAACCAGGAAAACCAGGTTCATACTCAGCAATTGCTCACTTAAAACCATGGTTACAAATGGAGTCTTTAACCACTTCAGTACGTATGGTTGCAAAAATACCAGGATAACTCCTGTTTAAGGCACTCATTTTATGAGTGCCTTTATTTATTCAAAAAAATAATAATGTGATAAATGAATAATATAGACGGATTAAAAGCGCTTAATTCTATTCAAAGTAATGATAAAAACTATTTGCCTAAGGCAATTAAAGTCATTGCTGATGCGTACTCGTCTCAAATAAATACATCAGATCAATTCAAAGCGCTCATTGTGCAACTTATTGCAAATATCGATACCGCTTTAAGCAAGCAAATGTCATTAATTTTGCAAAATCCACATTTTGAAGAATTAGAAGCAAGATGGCGTGGCATTCAAAATTTAGTATCAGTTCCCTTTAATAAACAACGTATAAAAATAAAGTGCCTTGATTATGATTGGCAAGCAGTATCCAACGACGTCAATTTATCAAGTGAGCTTAAAAGAACGCAACTGTATAATAAAATAGGCAATAACGAGCTAAATACCTTAGGTGGAGAGCCATTTGGTTTAGTCGTTGTTGATCATTGTGTGTCTGCTGAAATTAATGACTATAGTGGATATGACGATATTTATACACTTGAATTATTAGGTGCCTTAGGCCAGCACTGTTTATGCCCTTTTATTTTATCACCCGACGAAAGCTTTTTTGGTGAGTCAGACGGAAAGTGGTTTAGTGATATAAACCGAGTGAAAAAAATAATTGAGGGTCCTGATTATCTCAGCTGGCAAAAGTTAAGAGAGGTCGCATCAAGCCGATTTATTGGTTTAACTTTACCTAAATTAAAGCTCAGAGAAGAATATGAGAACTACTCTTGTGGTTTTGTATTAAATGAAGTGTCAAATAGAAAGCATCAAGGCTTATATGGTAATGCACATTTTGCATTTGCTAGCACAATAATACGTGAGTTTAATCGGATCAGTTGGTTTGGTTTTATGAAATCACGTTGGAATGATAGATTACAAGGGGCTGTACTTAACTTGCCCGAGACTTGCAAAAACCATCTTTGGTATCAACCTAGCCCTAAAGTAAGGTTATTTGGCAACATCGCACAATTTTATGCAAAACAAGGTTTTATTCCTTTAGCTCATAGTCCTTTAACAACCAAATATTATTTTATGGATAACCATTCTGTCTGGGCGGGGCAGCATCATAAAGATGATAAAGTATTATCCTTAATCCAAACGACTTTAATTTGTTGTCGTATTGCTCATTATCTAAAAGTTCAAATCCGAGAGTTATTAGGAAGTTTTGTTTCAGCTGGTGAATGTGAACAACATTTATCTAAGTGGCTCAGTAAATATGTTTCTAATGTTTCCTCCGCCAATGATGAAACATTAGCTAAATACCCTTTAAGGAGTGCAAAAGTAACAGTTCATGAAGCCGACAACAGCACCGGTGAGTACTTTTGTGAAGTCGCAATGCAACCTCAATATCAATTTGATATGTTTGCGGGTCAAATTTTGTTAACAACTGATTTAACTGAGGGGAAATAATGGTTTTTATCCGCTCATTTTTAAAAACACAACACTCAAGCGATGAGTCTCATTTACTCACATCGGTGAAATATAATTTAAAGCAGTTACTCGAAAGTGAAGCACCATTAATTGTTCTAGATGCAGATCTCACAGAATGTAAGAGATCTATTTTTTCTTATGGTGTAGAAGACATTCAAAGTTTAAATTATCAGTTAGGTAAAAATATTTTTACCTCCAGGATCAAAAGCCTTATCGATAACTTTGAATATAGAATTGAAAATGTTGAAATAAACATCTTAACAAATGATGATAAAAGCAATGCCATTAGCTTTATTATTTCTGGAGATTTAGTGGACGGTCAAGAGTTTCAACTAAATAGCAAACTTAATATCAGTGATTTTAGTTTATCAATGGAGAATGAAATTGTCTGATTTGTTAAACCGCTATTTTGAACGAGAACTGTCTTTGATCAGGCGTTCTGCGAGCGAATTCAAAACAAAGCATGCAGGTGTAGCAAATACCATGCACCTCAATGAAAAACGCTATGAAGATCCTAATATAACCCGTTTATTAGAGTCTGTAGCACTGCTTAGCGCTAAAAATGAAATGAAACTGGATCAACAGTTGCCTCATATCTCAAATGCATTGTGCTCAGTATTATATCCTTCATTTAATCAATTATTACCTTCTGCAATGAGTGTCAAACTCAAAGCTGACACAGATTCATTTGTTGAAACCATTAAAATTCCCCGAGGTGAAGCATTAAAAGTTAAAAATGAAACTGGGCAACTATGCCAGTTTAAATTTTGCAATGACGTCGTTTTTTCACCTTTATCATTAAATTCAGTATCAGCAAGATATGCTCCTTTTCCTTTTGACTTGCCAATAAAACATGATGCCAACTCGGTCATTCAATTAAAAATAAATACCAATGATCCTGAGGGACTTATATCTCAAAGTGTACCTGATATTTTAGGTTTATATTTACACGGTTTTGGTCAAGGTGCAGCGGGATTAATTGCACTTTTATTATCTCAGCTTAAATTTATTGCAATTTCAGATACAGACTTTAAACAGCTGACACTGTTAGATAAAACACAATTCAAACCCAGATGCATAGAACCTGAATTTACCGTTTTAGATAAAAAAGGAGTTGAGTTTACGGCTTACCAGATGATGCTGGAGTACTTTAACTATTCTGAAAAAAGAAAGTATTTTCAACTTGAAGGCTTAAATAAAGCAGTTAAATCAATCGATTCAAATGAAATGGTCATCAGCTTTTTTGTAAAAGATATTCCATCAGAATTTATAGGATTGTTTGATACAAGTGTATTTCAGCTTAATACGGCATTGGTGATCAATCAGTTTACTAACCGAGCAGAACCAATTTATTACAATCACCAACAGTTATCTGTCCCTTTAAACCCAGATGCGAGCAATCAAGCATCGAATATTGAGATTATCAGTGTTAAAAGTGTTAAAGAAGTGAAACCGGATGGAGAGTATTTATTACAACCCTTATTTGCAAAGCGCTATTTTGATAAAAATAATGGATTATTGTGGTTTAGTGAAACCCATATAAATCGTAATAAAAAGTTTCAACACCACTTATCAATTAGCTTTGACCCAAATTCACAGCATGAAATCAATCACGCAAAAGAACATTTATTAACCACAGATTTGTTATGTTGCAATGGCCGAACACCTTGCTCAATCAATACTGGTAGTACATTAAAGTTTTCAGGCGCAATAGAGCTTCCAGGAGAGCTGGTAAGTCATAATGTTCCAACAGTGCCTTTTTACCCAAATGAGTCTCAACAGCTTCACTGGAAGTTAATTGAACTATTAAGCACCAATTTTAGCGCATTGACTAATGTGGAGGAGCCGACTGAAAAATTACGAAACTTATTATCCGTTTTTAGTCGCTCTACACAGCAGCAAGTTTTAACATCAGCGATTCAAAAAGTGAGTTATCAACAAAAAGTAGCTCGCATGTATATTGATGGCGTTAATATATTTACTTCAGGCACATTAATTCAAATAGAAATGGCTGTATTTGATAAAAAAAATGCAATGAATATTTGGCTTTTTATACACCTTTTAAATGAATTTTTTGCAGGGTTTTGTAGCTTTGATCGCTTCATTGAATTAGAAGTCACTCTATCTACCGATAAAGGTAAAGAATATATAAACTTTGATAAGATTCATGGTGCTCAGCGATGTCTTTGATTCAACAAGCTCAGGCGCAGCCAGATAAATTTGAGCTAGTTCAGCTGATTCGGATTATCAATCGTCACCTAGCGAAAACTGAACAAGCGTTTGAACTCATTGTTGAGGCTGATCCTATGCCAAATAATATGAAGTCGCAGATCAGTGAGTTTAAATTTTTAGGTAAAAAAGCCATTATTTCCAGTAGTAAAACTTCTCTGACCTCTGGTGACACTGTTGTACCAGTTTATATCTACGAAGAATTATTAAAGGCATTTCATGGTGAAGATTATGCTTTATTTGATTTTTTAAATATTTTTAACGACAGATATTTTAAATTATTTGCTCGAACAGTAGAAAAAACACACTTATTATTAACAGATGAAATTGATCGTTACTTTAAAGATGCTAGACAAAAAAATAGCCAGGTTCATTTAGCAAACAGCATTGCACAACTTACAAGTCTGCCTAATAGCCCACAAACAAAGAACTGGCTAGGCTATAGTTTAATGTTAGGTTTACCTAATAGATCACAGCAAAATTTACAACAAATATTATCTGACTATTTTGAACTTAACATTACCACTTTTTGCACCCATTTGAGCAAACATCAATTAACGCATGAAAGCTGGACTAAGCTTGGAGCAAAAAAAAACATTAATAATGCATCAAGCGGTGGACAAAACAATCAGCTAGGACAAGGTTTTTTATTAGGTCAAAGATGCTGGTTGTCGAAACAAAAAATTAACATTACAGTAGAAGTTAAAAATGAATATCAGTTACATCAATTAACCAGTGATAATAATTGGTTTAAAGAGCTAGCAGATATGACGCGTTATTATTTAAGAGATAAAACGCAAATCGGAATTTTTTTAAAAGCACCTGATAGTTGGTTTGAACGAACTAAGCTCTCGACAAAACAAGATGAGACTGTTTGTTTAGGTCGAGGATTTCATATAAAAAGCACTCAACAGGATAAACCCGTAGTTTACCTGATCCACTTAGTAAAGGATTGATACTATGCCACAAGTAAATTTACCTAATTTAATCGCAAAGCTAGATCCTACAGCTAAGCGAGCCTTAGAATTAGCAGCTGGAGACGCAATGAATACACATTGCCCAGCCATTGAGCTTGAACATTGGCTTATGCAGCTTATTTATAAACCAGATACACAAGTAACCCAGTTTTTTACCAGTCAAAAAATAGAACCAGACGCGGTGATAAAAGAACTTTCAAGTAAGTTAACAAAACTCAATAAAGGTTTTGAAGGCCAACCAAGTCTAAGTGGTAATTTAACAGAATTAATAAAGTCTGCTTGGCTATGTGCAACCGTTGATTTCTCTCATGATCAGTTAACAACTTTGCATATTATATTAGCATCGCAACAAGTTGGTGATTTAGGCACTAAAGCCATTACCCTTAAAAGTTTAGACAACTTTTCCGAGTCAGCTTTACGGAATCAAATATCAAAATTGAAAGTTGCTCATGTTGGTACTAAATCAATGGGAGCCAGTACCCCTGGAGTGAGTTCAGGTGATGCTTTAGAAAAATATACGACAAACCTGACACAAGCTGCTCGTGATGGACAACTTGATAGCGTTTTAGGACGTAATCAAGAAGTCAGAACCGCAATTGATATTTTATGTCGTAAAAGACAAAATAATCCTATTTTTGTTGGCGAACCAGGCGTAGGTAAAACGGCCGTTGTTGAAGGTTTAGCAATTAAAATAGCACAAGGTGAAGTTCCAGGAGCGATTAAAGGTGTTGAAATACATAGTTTAGACTTAGGTTTGCTGCAAGCAGGGGCGAGTGTAAAAGGTGAATTTGAAAACCGCTTAAAAGATGTCATTAATGAAGTGAAAACATCCGAAAAACCTATCGTCGTTTTTATTGATGAAGCACATACCTTAATTGGCGCTGGAGGAGCAGAAGGTCAAAATGATGCTGCAAACCTGTTAAAACCTGCTTTAGCCAGAGGAGAGTTTAGGACTTTAGCCGCAACAACCTGGGATGAATACAAAAAATATTTTGAAAAAGATCCAGCATTAACCCGTCGCTTTCAGGTCGTGAAAGTTGAAGAGCCAAATGCTGCCGATTCATTGCAAATCTTACGCGGCGTTGCCGAGTCTCTACAAAAACATCATAATGTTTATATTCGAGAATCAGCAGTTGAAGCTGCAGTAAATTTATCTATCCGATATTTGCCTGCGCGTATGTTACCCGACAAAGCAATTAGCTTGTTAGATACCAGTTGTGCTCGAATTGCCTTAACACAAGGCGCTAAACCTGAAGCAATTGAAAGTTTAGAGCAGAACCTGCTTTACTCTCAAAATGAGCTAGAAGTAATGCAACGAGAGTCATCTATTTTTGATGGTGTCTCTTTTGAGATTGATAAATTAAAACAAAAAATATTAGAGATTGAACAAGCGCTAACAGCTCTTAATGCCCGCTGGGAAAATGAATTAGAACTTGTTCAAAATGTAATTGAATTACAAAGGCTAGTAACCGAAAACCTAGCCAATGAAACACCTGATGAAAACAGCCATAAAGAACTTAATACTAAGCTTGTTGAACTTGAATCATTACAAGCAGGTGAGCCTTTAGTAAATGCGATGGTTGATGATATTACCATAGCACAGGTTATTGCCTCGTGGACCGGTATTCCAATAGGCAACATGCTCAGTGATGAAGTGAAAAAACTGTTATCAATTGAAGAAAATTTACATAAACGTGTAATAGGTCAAAGCACAGCGATTAGTGAGCTTGCAAAAAGCATTCGCATATCACGTGCAGGTTTAACCGATAGCAGAAAACCCATAGGTGTCTTTTTAATGTGTGGTCCTAGCGGTGTCGGTAAAACAGAAACTGCTGTTGCACTAACAGATTTATTATATGGTGGCAGCAACGACATGACTGTTATCAATATGACCGAATTTAAAGAAGAGCATAAAATCTCTATGCTATTAGGTGCTCCGGCAGGTTATGTTGGTTTTGGTAAGGGTGGTGTTTTAACGGAAGCGGTACGTCGTAACCCATATTCAGTTTTATTACTAGATGAAATGGAAAAAGCTCACCCAGGTGTGCACGATTTATTTTATCAAATATTTGATAAAGGTTCGATTGCAGATAGTGAAGGCCGTAACGTTGATTTTCGTAATACGATTATTATCATGACATCAAATGCCGCCGATCAAGCCATATGCGATGTATGCGATGCGCATACTGAACGTTTACCTAATGAAGAGTTAGTTGAAGAAATACGCCCTGCATTACAACAATACTTTAAACCTGCATTTTTAGGTCGCGCAACTGTTGTGCCTTATTATCCACTCAATGACGAAGAGTTAGGTAAAATCTGTGATATAGCATTAAACCGTATTCGTAAAAAGCTCGTTGAACAATATAAGGCCAGCTTCAATTATGATGCGTCATTTGTGCAATATGTTGTCAATAAAAATAATGATCCGACCACAGGTGCCCGTGGTATAGAACAGATAATTAATCGTTCTTTAATGCCTAGGCTTGCAGAACAATGCATTACCTTATTAAGTGAAGGTAAATCGATTAATACTGTAACCGTAAAATGTGCCGATGAAGGCGATTTTGAAGTTATAATAGAGTCTTAGGAGTTGATGTGTCTCAATTCATATTGAAGTTTTTGTTTGTCATATTTTTGCTAATACCCAATAGTGTATTAGCAAATTCAGGACCAAAAAGACTGTTACTGACAACACAAGAATGGCCTCCGTATCAAACTTATTCGTCTGATACGATTTCAGGTTTAGCGGTTACCCGACTAAAATGTGTTTTGAGACAGCTAGAACAACCTTATCAACTCACAATGACAAGTTGGGAGAATGCACAATTAAAAGTGCAAGATAATGAGCAACATGGTTTTTTTGTAGCAGAGCAAACCCCGATAAGGGATAAATATGCTACTTTTTCTAAACCTTTGATTAATCACCATTGGTATTGGTATTTTTCAAATTCATTGTCAAATATCGATTTAACACAAAGTAATAAACAACAATGGAAAGTCAGCTCAAAATTTGGCACTAATAAATGGTTTTATTTACATAATAAAAATTACGATGTAATAAAAAAACCTAGAAATGTTAAAACGCTATTAGATATGTTAATGCATAATGAAGTAGATGCGGTTTTAGTTGATGAACTTGCCATGCAAGTTGAATTAAAAAAAAGAGGCATGTTAGCAACAAGCTTTAGAAGCAAACAAGTGGCAACTAAACCATTAGGCGTGTACTTTCAGAAAAAATTTATTAACAAGTACCCTAATTTTTTAAATGAATTTAACCAGTTAATTCCAGACTGTTTAGAATAAAATAAATTGAATATATAAACATGGCTATAACAATACAATTAACTGAAGTACCACAAAATGAAAACGTCACTAATCGTGTTTTCACTTTGCCTAAACAAGGCGGCACCTTTGGTTCATCATTTGACTGTATGATTGAATTACCAGATAGAAGTGGCCAAGTAGCTGCAATTCACGGTCAATTTATCGCTAATAAACACAACATGGGAATAGAAGCTTTTAATGGCAATAAAATAAAAATAAATGGCACAACATTAGCTTCAGGGCGGATTGCCCCAATTGAAGATGGCTCTATGATTGAAGTTGCTGATTATATGATGCTTATCAGTCAGGTAAATGATTCAAATTCAAATGATATTGAGAAAGACTCTTTTTCTCAGGCTAAATTTAAAGATGTGCATTTTTCATTAGATGGTATCCAAGACAATGATCTTGAAGAAGATATAATTATGAAAAATGATAAAAAACAGATATCTCAAGGAGTTTTAATGAGCGAAGATCAACAACCACATTTTATAAATAATGGCGTTTTTGTTGATGACCCTTTTGATGAAGACCCATTTAAAGATGAAGATATTAGTTTAAAGCAAGAATCGAATTCAACAGGTGTGCAAAATGAAACGGATGTTTTCACTGCTGAACCTATCAATTCGAATAAACAAGATAACTTAATATTTGAGCATCAAACAATTAAAAGTGATTCAGCTCCGGAACCTGTGAATAATACAGTTAATACAACTAAAATTGATCATTTAGTTCGACTGTTAGATACACAAATAGTCAGTGCTAATGAGCAACAATCAAACCTGTTTCAAGCATTAGATAAAACATTGACAACCTTTATGGAAGAATTTTCACCAAAACATCTTGAAGATGTTTATAGTGATTTTGGCACGCCTCTATTTGCTTCAAAAGAAAAGCAATACTGGCGATTATATAGAAAATCATTTAATCGACGTTTAGATAAAGGCGATTATCACCGCTTATTTAAAGCTTTATTACTTGAAAATATGCAAACGAAGGATTGAAATGATTAAATCATTTTTAATGGTATTCATATTATGCACACAGCTAGTACTGAGTGGCTGTAGTGTATTTTCAGGGCCAGATGAACCTGAACCAGTATTACTGGCAGTCACACTCAATGCAGGAAAAAACATAAACCCGTCAAAATTAAGTGAAGCGAATCCTGTGGTGATCCGTATTTATCAGCTAAAATCGATAGATACATTTAAATCAGCGCAAGTTTTAGATTTATTTCAACAAGATGCAACAATTCTTGCTGATAGCTTAATACAAAAGCAAGTATTAGCGAGTTTAGTACCTAAAGAAAAAAGAAATTTAGAAATAGAATTACTTTCAGGTACAAAGTATTTAGCTGTTTTTGTACAATTCTCTAACTACTCTCAAGCAAAAACAAAAGCTTGGCTAGATGTATCTAAATTTGAAGATATTAAAAATATAAATGTATCTATTGATTCATTAACCATCAATATGCAAGAAATACCGCAAGAAAGCTTTTGGTCATGGTAAACATCTTAGGAGAATAAACTTGGATTTATTAAAACAAGTTGTATGGAAAGAAGGGAGTTTTATCTCACCACAGCATTTTCAGCAACAAGCATTGCATTTTAAGTCATATATACAAAATTATAACGGTACTATGGGATACTCAGGTCACTATGGATTAAGTGATATCACAGTAAATACCGACTTGTTAAAAATAGGAAAAATTGCCATCACCTTTTGTAATGGTCTTTTTCCTGATGGGCATTATTTTCTATTAGATGAAGAAATTGTTATTGATGTACCAGAAGATGCCGTAAAAAAAACAGTTTATATTTCAATACCGCTGGCGCTTCAAGGTAGTCCTGCATTTGGAGAGCAAAGCAGTCAAGCAACGCGCTATTTATGCCAAACGATGACGAGCTATAACAATACCTCAACGCAAAGCGACAGTATCGAACTAGAAGTTGCCAAAGACAATGCATGCCTCTCTATTGGCAAGACAGATATGGCAGGTTATGTTTCATTTCCCATTGCACGAATACTTGAAACGCGTGAAACAGGTGAAGTGGTTTTTGATAGTAGCTTTATTCCCGCCTGTATTCACTTCCAAGCTTCAATTTATTTATTCGATAAAATAAAAATGCTGCAAAGCTTATTACAAATAAGAGCAAAAGAAGTACATAAACGCATTGCTGTAGGTCAAGAAAGTAAAAGTGACCAAACCTTGTATAAAGATTTTTTATGGTTACAAACATTAAACCGCTGGCTCCCTTGGAGTGACTGGGTTGAACAAGATACGCAATACACAACACATCAACTATACCGAGATTTAACGACATTATCGGCTGAGCTTTCAGGTTTAACACCTGAACTACCTGATACATTTGCAACTTTAAATTACGATGACCTATATCAAGTATTTAGTCCGATTTTCATGAAACTACGTAATCAGTTAAGCATGGTATTACAAGACTCTGTAATTGAATTTAAATGGGACGACCAATTATTTGAAAAACGCCGTTTATTACGTACTATCATTAATGATCCCGATAATATGTTAAAACGACGCTTTGTAATGAGTATAGAGTCAAGTTTATCTAATGATGAAATTGCACAACATATACCACAATCAGCCACTTTAGCGGGTAACAGTAATATTGTTGAGTTAGTACGAAATGCAATGTCGGGTATTGAACTAATACACCTTTTGGTTGCACCTCACGAACTAAAACCAAAATCAGCTGCTAGCTATTTTGAAGTAAATACCAAAAATGATTTATGGCTTGATATGCTCAATAAAGGTGAAACGCTTAATATGCATATTGATAACAGAATACCCGACTTAAAAGTGACCCTATATGCACTTACACTCGGTTAAAAGAAGAGATATATGTCACAGTTAAGCAGTCAGACCCTTAATATTGACTTTAGTGATAAAGTGCAAAAAACACAGTTACCTTTTAACTATTCTGATAATGCACTTTATAATTTAAGCATACCAATTTTGTCAGTTATTCTGACTTTATCTCGTTTACCCAAACCTGAGAACTTGGAATTATTTAAAAATTTATTAAAACAGTACATAGTAGATTTAAGTGAAGAAGGTAAAAAACTTGATTATCCAGCAGCTGTAATCGATAAACTTTGTTGTTTACATTGCATTGTTTTAGATGAGTTCATTATTCACGGCTTCTGGGGTGAAGATGCAGGGTGGGAGAATAATACTTTATTAAGCGAACTGTTTGGCTTAAAAAATGGTGGGGATTTATTTTTTACTGTCACTGAGAAGGCACTTAAACAATCAGCAAAAATGCAGGATATATTACAGTTATGTTATGTTTTTTTACAAATGGGGTTTAAGGGTCGATATCGTTCAAGACAATCTGAACAATTAGGATTAATCTCAAAGCAAATACACCAAGCAATAGAAAACAAAACTCAAAGCGCTAATATTTTAATTAAAGATGCGCCTATTGCTAAGTCTTTATTTTTAAAAAATGGCGCAAGATACATCTCTTTCACGCTCATTATTTTGTTTACCTTAACCTTGGTTTATGCTTTTTTTGATTATTGGTTTAAAGAAACATATTCACTTCGTGCAAAAGAATTAACAGATTTAAAGAAAATGACAGCAAATTATGTTCTGAACACGCAAGCAAAAGATATTGTTTATATCAGTACGGCTGAAGATATTCATGCGGTTAATAATTTAACGCAACAACATCCCCCTAAAACGTCAGAAAAAAACATGCAAACAGGACACTCACATGTTGATCTAGACTTATCTCAAAATATAGGTATCGCAACTACTCGCCTACCATTTAGAATTCAGCTTGCTACTTTTTCGTCAAAAGAAAACGCAAATAAATACCTGACTAAAATAAAAAATAGCCTCTATCAGATTTCAATGATGCCGACGGGAAATTATTTCATCATCTATAGTGAAGCAGAATCTAAGTTAGAAGCAAAAAAACAACAAAAGTATTTTAAGGAAAATTACCAGATATCAACAATTAGATCTGAAGTTGATATAACAGGCACGGTGCAATGATGACTTTTACCCTTACAAAAAAACACCTAATTGGCGGTATTTTAATATCACTTTTTACCGGTTTTACACTTGCTTGGTGGCTTGTACCAAATTTAAATTGGATTTTTGCCGCAGCTGCCATCGTTATTTTAATAATAGGCAGTTCCTTATGGTTTTTTAATCGTGATAACGCAACAGTAAAGCAACAAAAAAACTTAGAAAAACAAGATGTTCAATTAGTTAAAAAATTATTTAACTCTTTTATAACTGAGTTAAAAGACAGAGGATTACACAAACATAAATATAGACTTCCCTGGTATCTTTATATCACGCATAACCTTAAAACAGATGAAGCAATTTTAACGCAAATGGGTTTTAGAAATAGCACGGCATTAAACTTTTCAAATCAATTACCTGTTCAAATTTGGTTAAAAAACAATGCGGTTATTTTAACAGCTCAGATTTCCAGCCAAGACCGCCGCTCATTAACCTGCATAAAACACTTAATAAAGCATGCAAAAAACTTTCGTTCTCGCCAGACTTTGAATGGCATTATTACCAGCCAATCTGTTGATAACTTAATTAGTAAGAATAAAAACAACTGCCAACAAGTCGCTAACGACTTACGTTTAGCAATAGATGAAACCCAAACTTTATCCGGTCAAAAATTACCTATTTATGTTTTATTTAATCAAATGGCTGGCTTGGCTGATTTTTGTCAATTTTTTGCATCTTTAGATGAACCTGAACTAGATGGTAATTTTGGCGCTTTAAATGTAAAAAATGCTAATTTAGGTAAGTTTACACTGGATTGGTTTGAAAAAAGTTACAACGATATTTGCCAAAGAATGGGACACTCAGTTTTAAGAGCCTTAGATAGTCAGTTAAGTGAGCAGTTTAGGCGCTCAGTTGTGGCAGCACCCGTGCAATTTAAACAAATTCAATCCGAGATCAGTTACTTTTTAGAGCAATTATTAATACCAAAATCAGCAACTAAAGATTATGAATTTAGAGGCTATTTTTTTACCAATACTCAGCAACAGTCTCAAGCAACCGACCCCTTAACAAAACAAATTGCATATCAATTAGGTTTTAATGAAATGCTGTGTAGTGATAGTGTTAAGCTACCACATAGTATTTTTGTTACGCATTTATTTGATGACATCATTCGCCCCGAAGCGGGACTTGCTAGCATTAATATAACTCGAAAGCGCCTTTTCTGGGGATTTCAAATAAGTTATAGCTTAGCTGTATTAACCTTAGTTGTGAGTTCAATCGCTTTACTTAAGCTCAACTTTGATTATTACCAGCCTTTAAATGGAAAAACGTTACAGGCATTGAAACAGTATCAAAATGTCATACGTAAAAAACCTTATGATATTGAAGAGCTAGCATTAAACGTCAATAATTTGAAAATGATCCGCAATATTTATCTTGATTATAATAAACCGACACCATTTTATATTTCTGATTTAGTGCCTAACCCACAATTAACTCAATCTGTTAAAGAGGCCTACCATAACGAGCTTAAAGATATTTTATTACCTTCTTTGGTGCACTATTTAGAAGATGAATTATTTGTATATGAAACTTTAGGCGACAGCTTACAAACGGCAAAGCTATTAAATTTAAATGAAGAATTACAAATACATGATGAAAAATCATGGAAGCATTTAAAATCTTATTATCGTCAATCTTTTATTAAAGAAGGGCATTCAGAAGCTGATACTTTGAAAAACCTCATTGTATTGATGGATGATTTGTATCAATTAGGCATGCCTAAGGTCACGCTTAATCAAAGCTTGCTTAGCCAATCTAAGGCCAGTATAGATAAAATAAACACCACTAAAGTACTTTTTGAATACATTAACGACTTACCTCAGTTTTCATCTATGGTAGATATTAGTACTGAGCTTGGTAATAACTTTGAATTGTTATATCAATTTAATAACAAATTAAAAGCGCAATTCGTACCCTTTATTTTTACGCCTCAAGGTTTCATCGGAATGGATTTATCCGCCAGTTCTAATTTGATGAAAGATATTATCAATAATAATAAATCCTTATTAGGTCACAAGCTTAATGAATTTGAAATTAATAACTTAGCAAAGAGTTTACAAAGGTACTATCAAAGGGAATATGTAAAATATTGGGTTAATTTTATTGATGCGATAGCACTCAAATCTATTTCAGATAATACACTGATGCATAACTTAGAGTTGATGGCTTCCAAAACCAATGCACCTCAAAATCGATTATACGAAACAATTGGCTATTATACTTTTCCAGAAATCGTCGTTAAAAAAGCAGCTGAAACGGAAAAAGAAAAACCAAAAAAATCGATAAAACCTTCTACAGACCAACTGGTTATGGCAAAAAATATTCAAGCTGAATTTGCCGTATATCACAGGTTTATTAAGCAAGACGATAAAGGTCTGAGTGAATTAGCATATTTACACGAAAATATCACACAAGTAGCTAAGTGGCTAAAAAAAGCCAAAGATAATAAAGATGTTGGCGCTTACTTCTTCAAGCAGCTCACTTCAAATAAACAAGATCAGAGCTTATATCAATTAGCGCAAATGCAACTTTCAATAGCCAAAATTGATTTACATGTTACGGGCTTAATTGACCTAATTAATCAAGAAGTTAATGCATATGTAGGTGAGCATGTTAATCAGGTTTGGCAAAAACAAATTAGTGAACCATTTAGCTTACAGTTTGCCAATAAGTTTCCATTTAATTTAGATAGTCAGAGCAGTGTTAATTTTAAATTATTTAATAAATACTTTAAGCCTGAAGGGGTCTTTGATCAGTTCAATGCACAGATACTTAATAAGTTTTCACTCGTTGAAAATAGCTTGACGTTAGATGGATTCACAACACAAAACAACTTAGTTATTCGTTCTGATATATATCAGCAGTTCATTGATTTAAAAGCAATACAGCAAACTTTGTATCAGCAAAGCCCGACACAAGCAGCCATTACTTTTAAAATAAAAACAGCATCTATGTCAGCTGATTTATTAAATTTTGAGTTGTTTTCTGAGCGCACTCTATTTGGTTATGAACATGGTCCTAAGTTATGGCAGAGCTTTACCTGGCCAGACTTCACTAAACAGAATACCTTGTTAACCATTTTTACAGATGTAAACAGTCAAAAGATCACGAGTGAATATGAAGGTGATTGGGCATGGTTAAAGCTTGTTTATAAGTATTATCAATTAGATGAAGGCAATGCTGAAATTAAAATAAAAGAAGCATTATCTCAAGTGACGCTATCACTATCAGTTGAGGGCGATACAGACCCATTTGATCCCCGTTTCTTTAGTCAAATAAAGCTTCCTAAAAAATTATTATAAATATGTAAAAATATATTATAAAATATACCAGATAACGCAGTGTCATAAATAGTTGGCACTGCGTTTTTTGCATGAATAATAACAAAATAGGAATCGCGATGAGCGTAGCCCAAGACTTAGCAAAACTGCGCCAATTAAGTAATGTTGTAAACGGCCCTTTAAGACTTGTTTTAGTTGAAGTATTAGAGCTTACACCTTTGGTAATTGATTGGATAAATGTAAATACAAGTGGCTCAGCTGTTTGCCGATATCAGGCAAATAACATACGCAAATATGAAGTTCGCTATCAATTTGGTAATTTAGGCAATTTAGTGCATGAACTTACTCATGTTGGTATCAATGAGTCATATGGGTTAGATTTCATAAATTATCCAAACTGGTCAGCATTAAATGTACCAGAACGAAGCCTTGATGCTATTGGTCGATGTTTAAATGAAGCCGAGCGTCAAACAAAACAAATGAATCATGCAATGAACGATAATAAAATAAATATACTTACACGCATAAAAGCGTGGTCAGATGCAGCGACAGAGCTGACACCTGAACAAAAGTATGAAATATCGAATAAACTTGTTTACGGCATGATGAATCCACAAAAAGAAAGCGATACTGTACTTAATCAGGTTTTAGTATGGTTATTTGAATGGGGCTTCCCTATGATAGGTCATCATAGCAAAAAACCTGTTGTAAACGCCTTATATGAAGAACTATCTGCGGTTGTTAAGAATGCTTACCTTGAACGCCAAAAGGGTAAAATACAACATTTAATGCGTGAAATAATTTAATAACCTAAGTTCATATTAATAGATAATATTATTCAAAAAGTAATAAGTTGAACATTAACTTATTACTTTCTTAGATCATCTATTATTTATTCTCCTGTTTCCACCCCCAGATAGGTGTTTTATAAAATAGCCTTAATCGCGTATGCCAGGAGTTTGCCTTTATCAGTTGTTTTCCTAATTTATAATAACCATAAAAGTAAACCTTAAGTGGATTGACGCTATTAACTCTTGGAAATACGCCATAATTTACTTTTTCATCTTCTTTAGCAAAAGTACCAAACATGCGATCCCAAATAATAAAAATGCCAGCATAGTTTTTATCTAAATATTTTTTATTAGTAGCGTGATGTACCCTGTGATGTGAGGGAGTATTAAAGACACCCTCTATCATAGTAGGAAATTTTTTTACCGCCTCTGTATGAAGCAATGTTTGGAAAACTTGCACAAAAACTTCACTAAAGAAAATAATTAATGGATTAAAACCAAGAAATGCCAGAGGTAGATGAAAAAACAGTGGAAACAGTCCATCAAGGGGGCCATGGCGATAAGCGACAGATATATTAAAGTGTGGTGAACTATGATGCACATTATGGGTTGCCCATGCAAAACCATTACTATGTAAAAATCGGTGCTCCCAATAATAAGCTAAATCGGCAAGTATAATACAACCCGCGATTGTCCAGCCTGTCATAGGTAAATGCGTAATACTATAATGCTCATAAACAAAATAAAAAAGCGTTACGTAAAACAGAACCGCAAATAAAGCATTAATACTTGTTGTTGCAAAAAGTGTTACAAAGTTAGTGATAGAATCGCTAATGAAATTCCATGTGATTTTGCTTTTAATTGCATAACGTATTAATTCAATTATAAAAACGGCGATAGCAAGTACAAAAAACCAATCATCAACAAACTTTTCTAGCCAATACACTTCATCTTCACTAAAAACCATTAATAAATAGTCCATCTTTATCTCCTATTTATAAAGTACTGAAACAGAAATAATTTCACCATTTGCATTTACAATATGCTCTTCAAGCACAGCTTCTATTGTTCTTTGATAATCTAACTTTTCCCATGTATCAAAAAGTATTTCCTGTGAATATTTTGCAGGTGATAATACAATTTTATAATCACCTACAGGCACTTTATAATTTTTATCTATGGCAGGTTCTATATCTTTAATATCATAACCTATAGTCACCTTAGCTTGACTATAATTAGTATTAAAATCAGTATATAAGGTATATGTTTTAGGGCTGATTTTATTAACCCTATTTTGCAAACTTGTATTTTTATTGAGTGTTAACCAGAAGTTTTCAACCTCAGAAATATCAATTGTAGATGAGCTACCGACTATTATAAGGTCATTAATATTTTTACGATTAGCCTCTAATTTTAACTTCTTCACTTGTTTTTTTTGTTGTTTCACTTTAATTGTTTGCTGCAGACCTTGAACACTCTTAACTTCAACATTAAGTTCTGCTTTTACAACAGGTTGAAATGCAACAGCAGTCAAAATAGTGGCTGTAATAATTAAAGTAACAATCATTGAGCTTGGTAAGTTCATAATTTTCCTAGTATGTATTTAATAACCTATACTTTAGTGGCTGGTAAGTAGGCAAGAATCTATCTTGCCTTTTTGACTCTCAAGTCATCATGCATATAAATGGTCTAAACATAGCTAAAGTATATTTCTTCCACATAGCGGTTAGATAGACAAGTAAGGGAAAGCAAAACAACTCATAGCAATAACTCCCCAAATCAACATTACAAACCAATAAGTAAGTGGTTCTGAATTTGATTGTATTGCCCTATGTAAATAAACTTCTCCAGTGGCTAAATCATAGACCAGCCATATCAAGCCAATAGTTAGCAGGTATATTAGAGAGCATCATTTTTATACCTCATCGCCATTTAATGTACTGTCTAGGTTTTTATCTAATGCCATTTGCCAACCGCGCCCAGGAATAACACAAGTAAAAGTTAAATGATTACTCTCTTTCAGTGCCAGTATTTTCATTTGCACACTTGTTAAGACATCATCATTCGCTTTATCAGAACGATAAACATTGCTCTCATTCAAATATAAATAACCTCTGGCAACACCATTGATTAATCCGGTGGCAATCAAATCACACTCAGTAACCTCACCACCTAAAATTTTTGAAACAAATTTTGTTTGAGCTCGCTGTTCTAATAAACTTAAACGTGCAACAGAGGACTCAGGCGAAGAGTTATTTAAAGTAACTTGCTGGCCTACAACAGGCGCTAAATCATTATCAAACTCCATCATATAATCTACTAATCCCTGACGTGTTTTTTCATCTGGGATCCCAATTTTTCCAAGATTAAAATGACAGCCATTGACCTCACTTGCATCACCTGTACAACCTTCTTCACCATTATCAAATACACCTCCTTTTAAAAAATTAAGTAATTGGTCTGTTGCGCCATCATGTAAAAAACCAAAACCGCGAATTTGCTCTCCTTGATGCTCTTTGGTGTGTGAAGGTAAAAAACCAGCTCTATCAGGTAAACCAAACATACCAACACGAGTATATAAGTTGCGCAATTGTGGTACCTTTAAGATTTGTATTTCTCCACCATGTGAAATTTCGCCTCTTGTACCATAGAAACCTTTTGCATGATCAACCCCATGACAGCCTTCACAGTTAACACCATCAACAGAATCGCCATTATCAGGTGAGTCAAATTCAAGACCGTCGGAGCGACGTTCACCATGGAAAAATTGACTGCCTATTTGAGCAGAGGATGACATTGAATTGTCAATTTTACGGATAGGATTGGGTGGCAGAGCAACTTTTAACATAAAATCAGCAAACTTATCAATATCCTGCTCAAGAGCAATTACGTCTTCGGATTTATTATTACTATTTACAGATTCAGGTAATGTGATATCCATACCTAACAAACCTTCAAATGCCACGATAAAATTTTTGAATGAGATACGTTCATCAAGTGTTTGGTCTGTATCGTTACCAAAATATCCAACTGAACGATCTCCTCGCCAATGCATGTGCCCATGAGTACTCATACCACGCATTGTTTGTGTTGTCATAGGACCCTTCATAGCGGCAATCGTACGCTCGTCACCATCTCCATTTAAAATTTCAAGTAATTCACAACTTTCTTCTTCTGGACCAACAAATAAGCAGCCTAAACGCAAAAAGTTCTGTGTTGGATATGGTTGAGGGTTACGTCCATTTACAGCATCAGGATTGCCTAAATTCCAACTTAAGTGATCTGTATCACCAAAAACATGACAACTACCACAAGATGACTCTCCATTTGATGAGGAACGATTTGCGTCATATAACATAAAACGACCCGAAATAAATGAGTCAGGCTCAGGCGTAAACATAGGCAATCTCTGGGTTTCAATGCCTGTATCAGTATTAATAGCCACGATGCTATTGTCAAAACGAGTAAAAACATACAAACGTTTAAACTGCTCATTTAGTAATAAACCAACAGGGCCACCTTCAATGTTTAAATAGTTTTTACTTAAACTCCTTGGATCAAACTCAGTAGCTTCATAATCCCAGTATTTATTTTCGCTCAATTGATTTGTTGGTAAAACAGCCACTTTATTTGAACCGATAACGGCCGTATATAACAAAGAACCATCATTTGAAATTGCAACCTGAGTAGGGTTAGATAGGCTGTGTTTTTTTGTCTCTTTATTCGCTTTTAGTTGTGCATAATTAATATGACGATTTAAGTGTCGCGGTTTTACCTCTCCTGATTCAGGGTTAATAACTGTAATACGAGACTTGGCTATATTTCCCTGTACAGTCGAGCCTGCAAATACCCCTGGACCTTCAAATCGCGTATTGTTATTCGCCTCAGTATTTGTTACAAAAATTTCTCCATTAACAGGATTTATAGCCATATTAAATAATGTAGTGCCGACATGACGATAAGCATTTTTTTCAAGTAAACTCGATGTATCAATGGCAAATACATCTTTATCAGGAAGCGTAAAACGTACAGCATTAGAAAAGTTACGACCTTTACTATCTTGCCATTGACCAATTTCATTATTATATTTTACGATCATGCTCGTCCAAGGTTGATTTTTGCCTTCTGCATTAATACCTGGTGCAGTTCTTCCTCCCGGTAAACGACCATTCTTCAACCCATTGGGACTGCTAATTTCATCCAAAACTGTGCATGGATATCCCCCTAAAGGGTCATCTTCAAACCCGTAACACATAACAGCTTCATGAATTGCCGTTGTTTGGTTTCCGGAGTGATGTACGCCAACATAAACTGTTGATTCATCCTTAGTGACGACAAGTGCTCTCGCTGTATCACCAAATAATGAAAGAATTTTTATCGGCTTACCACCTAAGATCTGTCCTTGAGATATGGCATTAAAAACCCATACATCAGCACGCCCTGTATTTGGTGTATGTAAATGCGCATCACCAGCCCCCTCAACATCTGCTAATAGAGGGTTTAACCGTTGCTGTCCTCGGTGGGCCGTTGTAATAAAAGCTTTATTGCTAGCAAAAACAATATCCCTTGGTTCATCACCAACAAAAAGTGTTGTCGTTATTTTTGCCTTATGATCGCTAACATCAATAATACTAATAGAATCAGATAGATGGTTAACAACCCATACCTCTTCTTCTCGTACAGCAACAGCTACGGGCTCTAAACCTACAGGCAGTGATTGCTGATGCGTTAAATGTCCATTATCTGAAACCAAATAAATTTCTAAGCTATTATTTGAGGTATTGGTTATAAAAAGCTTTTTTCCATCTTTAGATTGAGCGATAGGACGCACTGGTGCAGATTCAAACCCAATATAGTCCCTTGTTTTAGGTGGTGTAACTTTTGGTGGTACCGTTTGTGGTGGTGGATTCAAAGTTTTATCGCCTATCGTTGATTTTGATATCTCAGTATCAGAACTTGAACCTCCACATGCTATTAATGGTAAAACCATTAAACTTAACATCATAAATTTTATCATTCGAACCTCACACCTTAGTAAATTTTCACACTGACAATTTAAATAATAAACAAACCAATCATAAATTGTCAATGTGAAAATTTATATTGCAGTGATAAGATATTATAAAAAAAGTAGAAAGGACAAATTATGGCTAGACCCAGTATGGCGGGTCAGCGTCGAGAAGAGATTTTAGATGCGTTGGAAAAGTGTATTTTAGAGAAGGGGATACAAGCTACCTCACTGGAATATTTAGCTGAAACTGCTCAAATGAAACGTACAATTTTACGGCATTATATTGGCAATAGAGATGAAATTATTTGTGCACTTAGCAGCCGGTGGGCCAAGGTATATCAATCTCAATGGCAAGAAGTAATACTTTTATTACCAAAAATAAAAAGAGTTGAAGCACTTATAGATATATTATTTTCACCTAGAACAAATGAATATATAAATAATACAATTATTGGTGAGGCATTATTTTCAGAAGCAAAACGTTTAGCACCGATTAAGTTAGATCAAAAAAATAATATGAAGCAATTTATTGAAATTTTAAATGTTGAATTAAAGTTACAATTCCCTAAATTAGCAGATGATAAACTTGATTTGATTTCACATAGTTTACATGCAAATTATTTAATGAGTGAGTCGCTTTTACCATTAGGCATGGAAAATGAAGTTGAAAAGTTAAAAAAAGCCAGCTATTTGCTTATCTCTTTTATTTCAACCTAGCCGTTTAACGGCTTGTAAATCTAATGTATGGATTATTTTCACTGTATCAAATAAAAACCGGCTCGAAATTCAGAGCCGTTTTTTATCCATAACATGAATACGCTATTGTAATGGCAAAGGGTATAAACGTATTTGAACATTATATGCTTCACTGTTTACATCAAAAAATACATTAACAAAATCGGCTATATTAAATATCCAAGTATCTGTATACGTTTTACATTGCAACTCAGTCACGCTGCCATTTTCTTCTTCATAAACAACAAGTAAATCATTAATATCCCACATAGGATCTAAAGTGGGATCAAATGCAGGGTCAAAATTAGGGCACGAATCAGGTAATTCAGCTAAAACTAACTCAGCATTAGGATATAAACGACAGGTATACATATCGCCCTCAACAGCAACATCACCTAAACCCTCCAAGCCACTGACTTCACCACAACAAAAATCAGTTGCCGTACATAAGTTTTCACCTTCTCCTATAATACCACTCTCAAAGCAAGCTTCATCTAATGCCCAGTAACATACACTACCCGAAAATGAAAATAGCCCTGAAATATCGGTCGCATTTTTAGCGCCTTTGCCTTTTGTATTACTATCCCAGCGAGTAAGGGTGCAATTGCCTTCACCATCATCACAGGTTTCAGGTATAAAACTGCCATCACTGGTTACAACTCCTGCGAGCCAAACTTCACTGTCATTACCAAAGCTATCACCTATTACGGGAATTTCCCGACCTGTTACACTGAAGCTTGGGCCACCGCTGTCTCCGGGTTTGCCTAATACTCGGCCATATACTGCATAACCTTGCTTATCTTCAGGTATACGGATAATGGCAGGATCATCACGACTAAACCCTGTACAGGCATCCGTTACTTGTAGTTTATCTGGGTTAACATCAGAGGCGCTTGTATCTTTCTTCTTACTTCCTGTTCGACCTGATTCCATAAGCAGTTTAACTGTATCGCTGCCTCTTGGCATATTAACAACATTACCGTATTCACAAACATAGCTAAACCCTGATTGAGTTGGACATTGTCCAGATGGAAATTTATCACCTATCACATATAAAGCGTCGGTTAAGTCATTTTGATTCGTATCGATTATTTCAACTATTTTAATATTGGTTTCACAGTTGAAATCAGCTTTTTTACCATGAAGGATTAAATTATGATGAGGCCCGCTTGGAAAGTTATTACCAAGAAACATTCCTTCACTTGTTGTAGGTTTAGCTGCATATATTTCAACAGGTAATAACAATAACGAAACGATAATAAGTATAAATTTATAATGTTTAATATTTAACATTTTGGTACCTCCAACCATTCATAGCATTAAAACAATTAACCAAAAAAAATTCACCATCCATAAGTATAGTTTTAGTCTGAGACACTTGGTATAGCGGATATTAGACTGTTTTTACATTTGCCTTGAGTACTTAGATTAAGTCTTTATATGGCGGATGATTGGTATGTTTTATTCCCTCAAACAAGGAGCGTTATTTACTTTGCATTTTAAATACCCCATCCCAGTCCGGGGCAGGGGCATGCGCTATAAAATGTTCACACCTGTCAATATACATGCTAGTAACTGGGTCTTGGTGTAATAATAATGCTTGATTAAATGCACTGATGGCTGCACTAAACTTCTGCTTTTTGTATTTTTTTAAACCATCATGAAAATAAGCGACAACCTCCATAACATTTGGAAAGGTTTCTTCATCATGATGATCTAATACTTCATAAATTTTAACCGGTTTTGTTTGCCCTTTTACTACAACACAATCTAACTCTCTGATCCTATAGGTGCCTTTTAAGCGTTTTTTAGTATTATCGCTGATGATAATATTGGCACTATATTGTTTACAAGCACTCTCTAATCGAGAAGCCAAATTCACGCCATCACCTATCACAGTAAAATCCATGCGCTTAGGTGATCCTATGTTGCCTGATATAACAAAATCACTGTTAATACCAACACCAATATCTATAGGTGAAAGATTTTGTTTTTGTCGGGAATTATTTAGCTGTTTTAATTCCTGCATCATCTCAATAGCACTGATCACACCTTGATCAGCATCATCCCCATGGGCGATAGGTACACCATAAGCAGCCATAATCGCATCGCCAATAAATTTATCTAACATGCCACCATGGGCAACAATGATATCCACCATAAGCGTAAAATATTCATTAAGCAGATTTACAATGCCTTGTGCACCGAGTTCTTCAGACAAATTAGTAAAACCCCGAATATCAGAAAAAAGCACGGTTGCTTCCACACTTTGCCCACCCAAAATATCACTGCCATCTTCCATGAGTTGATCAATTAAATGAGCATCTATATAACGTGACATTGTTGATTTTACGCGTTTTTCATTACTGATATCTTCCATTAATAAAATAGAACCAATATTATTTTTATCATGATCTTTGAGGGTTTGTATCGTCACATTTAAATATTTGCTTTCTTGTTCGAGTGTTAATTCAACATCCACTAAATGTGTGCCATGTTCTTCATGTTTATTTTTATTTATTAAGTCAATAAGCCACAGATTTTGGTGACCAAAAATAGCATGGGCATCTCGTTTAATGATGTCACTCTCCATGCAATTTAATATTTTTAAACTGGCGGCATTGCATGTTGTTGCCATACCATCTTCGTTAAAAGTCAAAACACCATTAGACATGCTTTCTAACATGCTTTCGTTATAGTTTTTAATCTTTTGCACATCATCAAATAGGCTGGCGTTTTCTAACCCGATGGATATCTGTGCGGTAAATGCTTTAAGTCTAGATTCATCTTCTTCATTAAAAACACCATCTTTTTTATTAAGAACTTGAGTCACACCTATGACTTTGCCTGTTTTATTGATAACTGGAATACATAAAATTGATCTGGTAAAAAAGCCAGTTTGTTTATCAAATGCGGGATTAAACCTTAAGTCTGCGTAAGCATATGGAATATTAATACTTTTAGCCGATGTAAAAACAGTTCCAGCAATGCCTAAATGATTAGGAAAACGTATTTCAACGGAATCCAAACCTTGGCCAACAAGAGACCATAGCTCATTATTTTTTTCATCATTTAAAAAAAGGGTCGAACGCTCGGCATTCAACATGTGGGTAGCTTGAGTCATAACCTTATTTAACAGTGGTCCTAATTCTAATTCTGAAGTGGTATCTGCAACAACATTTAAGAATTCGAGTTCTTTTGTTCTGGACTCATTTAAATGTTCAATCATTTGAAAGCTTTGCACAATAATGGCAACTTGATCTGAAATAATTTGCAAAGTTTTTAAATCTTGACTTTGATACTCTCCCTGCTTTTTATTGATGCTTTGTACTATACCAATGACTTCACCTTTAGCCGATAACATAGGTACGCACAGCATGTTACGGGTAACAAATTCAGACTTTCTGTCTATTTTACGATTAAAATGCGGATCACAGTAAACATCATCAATAATCACACCTTTACCCGTTTGAAAAACATGTCCCGCGATACCTTCATTATCAAATATTCTGATCTCTCTTTTTTTTAAACCTTGAGCAAATCGGGTATAAAGTTCATTGGAATGATTGTCATGTAAGAATATGGAGCTGCGTTCGGAGTCACTTTCACGAGAAGCAATATTGGCTAGTGCAGAAAAGACCTGATCTAAGGTTTCTTGTTGCGCTATTTCACGATTAATTTTAAAAATACGTTCGAGAAAGCTAGATTTCATAATGTTATTCGCAAATTTAGAATTTATTTCAACATTTCATGTAACTGTTGCACAATTTATTTTAATATTTATTCATTAGTGTGTAACTCAAGTTTCTCACGCAACGCTTGTACTGTTTGCATTAATTGTTGGTTTTTATCATTTAATAAAGCACTAGCCTCATGTATGCATTGAGTTTGATCATTTGTTTGTAATTCAAGTTTATTCCTCAATTTATGAACCGCTTTTTTTAATTGTAAATTTTCTTCATGCAATAAAAAAGTGGCTTCTTGTATACATTGACTTTGATTATTAGTTTGTAGTTCGAGTTGTTCTCGCAGCGCATCGATAGTGTCTTTTAATTCGATAATTTCACAATTTAAAACACTTTGAGCATCAGTGATAGCCTGCGCATTGCCCGATTGAGTTGATTCAAGCTGCTCTCTAACAGCTGCTATCATTTTTTGTAACTGGGCATTATCACTTTTGAGCTCGCTTATTCGAGACACATATATTCCTACGCTAATAAATGAATTTTATTTAATAATAGATGAAATTAAGAATTTCACCTTAGGGTCGATTAAACTTTCCTACTGAATTAACAGCAATTTGTATTATTTTCGCGTAAACAGTGAAAGTACTCTATACAGTGCGTTTTATGGGTATTTATAAGCCATTAGTGCGAGTAATGATTACATATATCAGATAACGTTTTATAAATTTATTTGATTTGTATCATTGGAAGGCAGCTATGAAAAATGAGAGTCGACTACCTAAGAAACAAAACTTAAGAACTAAAATCCGGCAAAACCTCAAAAGTATTTCAATGGGGTTTATGGCTGTTTTTTCTGCAATTGCGATCCCCGTTTGGCAAGTCTATTTTGTTGAAACTTCAGATATAAAAGTTGAAATAGCTTCAATAATACGCAAAGAGTCAGACGGCACTAACATTGCCCTAAATACAGATGAATTAGCACAATTAGAACTTTATATACCCGAAACTTTATTATATGAATATGATAAACAAGGAAAACGCGGTGATAAATTAGACTTCCCCACGTTTAGTCTTTCGGTATTACTCAAGTCATTTGATAAAGCAAAACAAGATATTAAAAACATTGCTGATATCAATAACGCGCTAAGAGGATATCAGGTACAAATTCAAAACTTTATTTCAGATAAAAATGATGACTTCCAATTAATTGAATTCCGAATTGCCAATTTAAAGGAGTGGAATCTAAGTCGCTATATTGAAGACTCCGAAGCGTCATATTACGAAGATCAACTGTTAGCAATTACCCGCAGTTACTCAAGCATGACCTTTGATGCAAACAATCAACCAATTATTAACCTTAAAGCTGTAAAGTCGTTATTAATTGATGTTGATGAAGACTTATCAGAAGTCAGTTCAGATAATATAAAACGGCTTAATCGTTTAAGAGATGATATTCGTAACATTGAATCACAATTAGAAAAGTTACAAAAAAGCCAAACGGATAAATATAGTTTTTTTGAAGTTGAATTAGTCGTAACCAATAATGGGCGAGTGAGCACATCTTTAAGGCCTTTAGCATTAATGCGAATTCAAATTAGTGAAAACAATTATGCAGATGTTATTTTAAAAATGAAAAACTATAGCCAAAATGCAGAACTCGACTCGGCAGCAACTAAAATTATTCGTTTTACATCAGAACAAATCATCTCATTTCCTAAAGATGATCAACGAATGGTGAATAGCTTTTGGGGTAGCACAGCCTGGTTTCATATTTATACAATGAATACCAGCCAAGAAATTTTTATTTCAAATAGAGTCGCATTCGCAGATAGCCTAAATCAAAAATTTATATTAGATAAATTAAAAGACAAAGCTTCAGATCATATGATCAATTAACATTCAAAAAAACATAATAGGTACAAAGTAATTTATCGTCATTCTCTTTCAATTTAGCTTTTTTATTAATTAATTAGGCAAAGCATTGATTTTTTAAATTAATAATAATGAATGGGTTACTAAATAATAGAGGCTTATACTATGAATGAAGAAGAGAAAAACACACAAGATATTCCATTTGTAAATGATGATAATATTCCTGAAGAAAGCATTGAATATAATGGCGTAGATGAAATAGAAGAAACAAATACCAATAAGGTTGCCATTATCGTCGGAAAGCTAGCCATGCCTACAACGGTGATCTTAGTTTTGATCACTTGTTTATCCGGTTATTTCTTAAATGAAGCTGCTTTTACGCCTGTTGTCGGAATGATAGCCCCTGTCGTTATGGCATTGATCATGGTAATTAAAGAAGCCTCTGTAGGAAAAGATGAGGACCCAGGCGTTAAAGACAGGGAAGGAGAGCGAAACGAAAGAACCACGCGATATAGCCATGACAAAGAAATAAAACTAGCCCAATTAGAACGAGATGAAAGAGTTAATCATCAAAATGTTAAAGAGCATGCGCGACAGTTTGATATGCTGCATTCCTCAACACAAGAGTTTGTAGATTTGATCAGAGAAATGAATACAGAAATGACAGTGCAGATGACAAAGCCAAAATCAACTGAATTGGCAATAGGTGATACTAAAATAAAAATCAGCGATGGTGGCGCAAATGTTGAAACATCTAAAGACGTAAAATGAATGAATAAAATAAAGAGAATAACCTTAAATCGAATTGAGGTTATTCATTTTAAACTCTCCTTTAAATCACTGAAAATATACTTACTTTCCCCACGTTTTATCAAAGATGACGCGTTAATATAAAAATTCAAAACCTCCAAACAAGTTAAATTTATTATGCGAAAAAAGAAAAGAAATATCAGCTTTAGGACCATGAATAAAACGTCTACACGATTATATAAATATACATTTATCTTTACGATATTCGCTTGTCTTCTATTGGCTTTAAGTATGCAAAGCACTGACTCAGTCAATCAACCAGATACAGATACAGATACAGATACAGATACAGTTTTAACCATGTTAAATAAAGACGGCTTAAATAAAACAAAAGTAATAACTTGGTTAAAAGACCATTGGAAAATATTTAGTCTAAATGATCCTGAGCTAACAGATGCAATTGAAGCATTATGCCCTGAAGTTTTTGAATATGATTTTGAAAGTTATCAAAATACAATGAAAATGTGTTTAAACAATTCATTAATAAGTAATTTAAGAGATTTGTCAGAAAAAAATAGACCTCCTTTTCAATATGCAGGCAGAGAAGTTCGAATTGGCATTCCTGCAGATGAAAATCAGCCTCCTTTCACATATGCCTATACCTGTTTTGAGGGCCCGTTAGAAAATAAAATTATTAATTTATACCCAATAAATACCTTACAACCATTAACAGTTCAAGTCTTAGGTGCCTATCAGTGCAACGGAATAGAAAACTACCCAGATATACAATTAAATCAACATCAAGCTAATAAGCTATTTAACAGAAAAGCAAGAGCCATAGAATATGCAGTCGCTTTAATACAAAAACAAATAAAGCATTATTAGTCATAATAATTGATGTTTATAGATAAGGAAAAACAATGCCCAATACACATACCGATAATTCATTTGTGAAAATGCCAATAATTTCAACAGAAAAAGAAAATATATTAGGCTATGAAATTTTACTTAGAACTTTTAGAGGCATTCCTTTAAGTATATTTAATCGTAACCCTGAATTATTTACCGAACTATCATTTCCTATGCTTGAAGCTATTTATAAATTAGATGCTGCAGGGAAAATTAGAGACAGTAAACAATTACTTTTTTTAAACCTAACAGTACATCAATATTTATCTAAAGGTACTCTAGATTTTTTATATCAAGAATATAATCACAAAGACAAAGCTAAAAATGTTGTTATAGAGCTTACAGAGCAAGAACTTGATTATAAAACAGAGCAATTAAAGGAAAGAACATTAATATTTAAATGCTTAGATTTTAAATTAGCGATTGATGATTTTGGTGTTAAAGGATCCAACTTTCAAAGAGTATTTGAACTTTCCCCCCATTATATTAAATTAGATCGTGGCATTATTGCCCGATATAATAGCAGTCAAGTAAATCACAAGGTTTTGATTGAATTTGTAAAGCTTTGCCACACCCTAAATAAAAAAGTCATTATTGAAGGCATAGAAACGAAACAACAATATCAGTTAGCAAAAACTTGCCAAGCCGATTATGTACAAGGCTTTTATTTTGGATTACCACAATATATTTAATATACATGTAATGATTAAGTTATTTGAACTTAAATTTACCCATTTCCCCCGAGTTTAGTCACAAACAACTTACTAACATGAGAGATACCTTAAATCATCAATGATCACATTATGAATACTCATGCATTTTTATCATTTATAAGCAATAATTATGACTTTTCTAGAGCCAATATTATTCTATCGGAACTAAATTTAACTCACTGCTGGAAGCATTGGCTAACAGCAGAGTTAATTCACTTACTCAATACAGATAAGCAATTTAGTGATATTCAAACAAATACTCGTTACCCAGCTAAGTCTAGTAATAACAATGACCAGGAAAGTTATTTACGTTATCAAGTAGAAAAACCAATAGAAAAAGTACACAAAAAGAATTTAGCCTCATATTGTGATTTTTCATTTAAACATCAAGAAAAACAACATTATTTTGAGATTATTTGTGCAAATAGTACCTCATTTAAAAAAAATAAAGATTTAATTAAATTTGAAGCTGATATAACAAGAATTGATACATTAAAGAAACAAAACCCTTCAGTATGTATTTCAACTATTTTTGCTTTCTTTGGTACTTTTACAAATGATGAAGTGAAAATTTTCGCTCCATTTGATAATAGTAAACGTTGCAGTTATGTTCTTGACTCAAATATAAAGGGTAGTTCTAGTATTGCACGTTTAACACAAATACAAAGGGCAGGAGACCCTAGGCTTTGTTTTGCGATGTATAACGCAAGTTAAGTTTCAGGCATAAAAAAACCAACCTAAAATAGGTTGGTCAATATTACTAAAATAAGTAATCAAAGGGGAAATCTAACATACAACTTTCAGGGATAGACGTTAAAAAAATCAGGTTATTTATAACGCCTGTATAGATAGACTAACGTCATTCAATTAAGTTCAATAAATGATGAAAAATAATTAAATTAATTATTATCAGCTAGTAATTCCAACATTTGACCTTCAGTTTGTGTATTAAATTTTCCACCTTTAGCATCAAAAAAACTATCGGCAAGTTCAGCTTTATCTTGCTGCATTTGATAAACCCGCTCTTCAATAGAGTTTTGACAAATTAACTTATAAACAAATACAGGTTTTAATTGACCAATTCGGTGCGCTCTGTCTGTTGCTTGCCTTTCTACTGCAGGGTTCCACCATGGATCGTAATGAATAACGGTATCTGCTTTAGTTAAATTAAGACCTGTTCCTCCGGCTTTTAGGCTAATTAAAAAGATAGGATTATCACCTTCTTGGAAGCTGTTTACCGCTTCATCTCTATCTTTAGTTTTCCCAGTTAAAATACTGTACTTAATATTAAGCTGAGCTAACTCTTGTTCAATAAGCGATAGCATACTGGTAAATTGACTGAAAATAATAATCTTTCTGCCTTTTGCAAGCATTAAAGGCAGATTTTCACTCAACCAAGCTAATTTAGCGCTGTGAACTGCACTTTTATTAGATAATGCCATAGACTCTAAATCATCAACTCCATTCACTAAACGAGGATCGCAACAAGCTTGACGTAATCTCAATAAAGCTTCTAAAAATGCAAAGCGACTCTTATCAGCACCTTGCTCTTTAAATAGCTCTTTCATTTTTTGTTCCATATTGGCGCGAATATTTTGATACACAACTTGCTGATTAGGCGTAAGCTCTATCATTCGGACCAATTCGGTTTTTGGAGGCAGCTCAGTTAATACTTGCTCTTTAGTGCGACGAAGCACAAAAGGCACAACTAAGTTTTTTAATTGCTCAGCTCTTTGTTCATTATGTTCTTTTTCAATAGGGATTTGATAATAAGTCTTAAACTGAGCCATGGATCCAATTAGACCCGGCATTGCAAAATCAAGTAACGATTTTAATTCTTTAAGGTTATTTTCAACTGGAGTACCGGTTAAACATAGATTGAAATCACTATTAAGCGCTTTGACAGCTTTAGATATTTTAGCCTGATTATTTTTAATTGTTTGAGCTTCATCTAAAATAACATGACTAAAATGAAGTTCATCATAAACGGTATTATCGCGAGTGATCAGCGGATAAGTTGTTATTACGCAGTCAGCAGCGCTGATTTGATTAAATACATTTTTTCGGCTTGCACCATGGCTAACCAATACATTTAAGCTTGGTGCAAAACGGTTAATTTCCTTCACCCAGTTAGTAACTAAGCTTGTAGGGCAAATAATAAGTGCTGGTGATTTTAACCCTGTACGCTCTTTTTCAGACAATAAAAAAGCGATCGTCTGCAATGTTTTACCTAGCCCCATATCATCAGCGAGTATTCCACCAAGCTGATGCTTTTTCAGAAATAATAACCAATTTACAGCTTGTTTTTGATAATCACGTAAGGTTGCTTTTAATGTTTTTGGAACTATAAGTTTATCTTTAAAATCGGGGTTTGAAACCTGAGTAATGAGTTCTAATAATGCGTTATCAGCACAGTCAATTTGGCTATTATTTAAATTTGCAAAAGAAGAAGCATAAGATAAAGGTAAACTTAATCTTTTAGGTATTGTTTTATTGGCATAAAATTGTGCTATTAAATCAAAAACAATATTTAAATCAGGCTTACTTGCTGCTAACCAAACATCTTGATATTTATAATAATTGAATAGATGAGATTTATTATTACAAAGCGCAGCGAATGATAAAAGATCACTCAAATAAACGGTTTTATCTGATATTTCAAAATAGGGGGCTACAGAAAGTTTGTTAACACGCGTCCTTGTCATAGAAAGAATAAGCTCAGTTAACATAATATCAGGGTCAACATAAAGCTTAGTATCAATATGCCAAGACTCATCACTTAACTGTTTACAAACTTCATTCACAAACCAATGATGTTGTGGTGAAGACTCATCAGATGCATTAAAAGTTAAATAACATGCTTTTTGTAAAGGGCCTTTACATAATATCAAACCACAATTTTGTAACCTGTTTAGACAAGTGTCTTCAAAAGCAGTTGTGATCTGTGTTCCTTGTTGCTCATCTACGTTAAGTTCGTGTATTTTTTTCCCATATGAAAATTGTAAGTGGAACAAACAACGTTCGTCTTGTTTTATTAAAGTTAACCTTGGTACTACATCTACATTTGGTGCAATAGAGATATCAGACTTTTCAATTAATGCAGAACCAAAAATACGATTAAATTGCTGATTAACATGTTCAAACATTTCATCTGCAACAATTGGAATACTAAACAAATGAGAAACTTCAGCAGCAGTTAATGTTGTTTCAAGTTCACCAATTTCTAAGTTATTAATATCAATATAATAAGGTGGTGTTGTATTAAAAACTTGCCAGGAATCACTTTGCGGTAGGGATAAATTCAACTCATGAAATGAATCATTTTCAGTCCAAGATACATCTAAAGGCCTTTGAGCAGATAAACGAATTGCTTGTCGGGAGTCTTGCCAAAAACACCTGCCTGTAGCAACCATTTGCACTAATGCCATTACCCCCCACCGATTCTCTAAAACAAGTTGACCAAATGAGTTTTGAGAACGGATCCAACTTAAGAGTCTAAAATCACTTTCATTAACGTGTTCAGGTGTCACTAAACTGTTTAATTGCTGCTTAGTCATAGGACGCCCTTGTGAATAACGTCCATTATTTATAGGGGGAGACTGTTTTGGAACTAAGATCAAACCATTATCATGTTTTTCAATTACGAATAAAATAACATCTTTTTTAACGGTTTGCCGCTGCTTTTTTAACTGCTCTAACTGATTAAACCAATCATGTAATAAATAATGCTTACCAAATAAACCTGAGTGCTGGGTTTTTAATTTTAATAATGCAGCACCGATATGGTGACATTTATTTCCAATTTTACATGAACATAAACCAACGATAGATAAACCAGCTTGTGATTGTTTAATTTGAATATGCTGATGAAAAATGTCACCAGACTCACTGTAAACCTCAGCACTTACCTGAGAAAACTGTTTATCACTTTCAACCCAATTAACAAGCTCTTTTAACAAACATTGTTTCGCTTTTTCAAATACAGTCGGTTTAAAGTATCTTTTTAAGAATCCTTCTGTAATAGGAAAAGCCACTTCTTGTTCTTTTTTTATTTCATCAAACAAAGCTATGAGATCAGTTTTAGTTAAACCTTTGGACATCTGCAACCAGGAAAAAATCAAAGATTTCTCCAGTATAGAGCTTATGGGTTTTAAGCTAAAGCATTAAATTAATTAAAAGTAAAAAAAAACACAGATCACATTTTTACTAAGGTGATTTTAACGAATAGGAATATGTAAAGGGGCTTTACATTAAAACTTAACAACAAAAAGAGAACAGGAAACAAACAAGTTACTCACAGCTAATTAACAGACAGCAGAGTTTATAGAACAAATTTTTACTAAGTCAGGCTAAAAAAGGTGTTTGGACAGATAAAAAATAAAAAATGAAGAAAATAAAGCACTATTTAGTAGGTAAAAAAATGATCTGTTAAGTATGAAACGAAATACAGATCATAATTTTACTAACTATTTAAATCTCTTGGATCATAATTATACTAATTAAAATGCGTTAATAGCTTAGATAATTGTTCAAAACGTTTTTCAGTCATTACCTTGTTATCGATCTTTATAACTAAATCGCCTGTTTTTACATTTTTGTGAGCATTAATATATTCATTATTAAAATTGAGAGCTTCTCTAGACGTATTTTCTTGAGTTTTAGCTTCAATCAAATGTTTTGTAATTGCTGCGGCAGTCTTATCATCCGTTTCAAGTAGAATTTCAGATAATATAGATTGAGTTTCTTTTACTTTTTTTGAAAATACATCAAAATCATCTTCTATTGCAACAATCAATTTTTTAGCTATCTCACGACCTACATGATTAGCTGTTGGATACAAAGCAAGGACTTCACTTGGAATTTTATTATAAGCCTTTAAAGAGTCAGCTATAGCAGTATGTGAAACGCCCTCGATAACGGCAATCTCACGATAGGAACCTTTTTTACCTTGCGCAATTAACTCATCACGTGTTTGTTGATAAGCTTTACCCAATTCCCATAGACTCGGGGCTATGTATTGATCAGAGGAAACAGCAAGAATTTTAGCATCTTCATCTGTAAAATCAGGTGAAGTTAAAACAATATAATCGGCACCACTGAGTAAACACGCTTTACGTCGTCTTGAACCTGATAAAACAAACTCAAGTCCTTCCTTTTGCCAACTTAAAGCAGGGTGTTGGTTTCGACCATCAGCTTTGATTGCAGGTAAAATATCTGATACAGATGCTTTTGTCAGCAAAGATTGCTCTCTGCGGTTTTTGCCATATACACAGGTCGATTTATCTATTTGGTCAAAAGGTACTATCTTGCAACTCAATCTTATCGTTCTTTGAGGATCTGAAGGTGAAGGCATTGTAATTTCATCGCCTACAACCGCATTTTCTAATAATTTATCTAAACTACTTACTTCAACAGCAGCAGCAAAAGGGTCTAAGCGTGTATCATTTTTACGTTTTCTAACCATTATATTACCTTATTAAGCTGTTTCTAGCTGACATTGCGTTGAGTTCCAATTAGATCTGATCAACATTTCAAGTTCATCAACAACATCTTTAATATTTTCTTGTGACTTAATTAAAGACTCTCTACTCGCTAAACTGTCTGACGTTTTTTGATCAAATATTGTATTAAAAGATGAAGAGCTAGCTGTAATAGCAGAACTATGATTTATAGGGTAACTCATAACTTGACGGCCAAACGCACTGCGTATGTCTTTTACAATATCTCTTTGGGAGTGATTTCCTTTAACATAATTAGTAACTAAGAACTGCATAAAATCCCAACCTTCATGTCCTAGAGCTGCAACTGTATGATAAATTTCGGCTAACCGTTTTAAAAATTTATTATTTGCATCAAAATCTACAGCTTCAGGATGCACAGGGATTAACATTGCTGTAGAAGCCATTAAAGCATTATAAAACATAAAGTTAAGAGATGGTGCAGTATCAACTAAAATAATATCAAATTCATTTTCAACTGGTTTTATGACCTTTTCTAATAATTTGTGATAGTGACGATTTTCAGAGTAATCACGACCTTCATTTAATTGAGTTGCAGTTTCATGTTCAAAATAAAAGTCATCCATACCAGAGGGTAATACACGGATATTTGGGATGTGAGTTGGTAAAAAAGATCCTGAAACAACATCAGCTTGTGTTTCACCTTCATCAAACTCAATACAATCACGCATTAAGTCTCCTACCGTAATGGGATCGGGCTCTGTTGGCGGAAAGAAACTTGATGATGATCCTTGAGGATCTAAATCAATGATGCCTATTCTATAGCGCTTAATATTTGTTGTTGCAAGGGCGGCTGCAATATTGACAAGACTGGTTGTTTTACCACAGCCTCCTTTTAATGAATTGACAATAATGACTTGTAATTTATCATTTTCATTACGATTTTGAGCATTTATACCTAAGATTTCTGCCATATCGTGAATATTTGATAATGTATAAGCATAATGCCCATTAGCCCCTCTTCTAATATCTAAATGGCTAAAATCACCTTGATCATGACGACGTTTTAAAGTGCGATTATTACAACCTAAAAGGTCTGCAGCTGCTTTTTGTGTGTAGGTTCTAAGTTCTTTTTCTTCTGATTTTAAATGAGCTCGGTAATGTTGAATTCGCCCTTCTAGAGAGTCTTCAGCGACAGTAGCTGTCGCTTTAAGTAACTTATAGGTATCTAACGCACTTTTACTTATTGTCATTATTATATCCTTTATGGTGAGTAAACATTATAATGTCACTTACTTATAGAGTAAACTCTTTTTTTAGATGACATCAGTAAAATATTAAAACATTTAAAACATTTAAAACATTTAAAACTTATAACTTTGCTAAAGATTAATATATAAGTATAGAAATGGTTAAGTAATAAGGTATTAAAGGATAGAGATACAAAAAACTAAGTAAGTTGTTGATTAATAAAAAAGTATTCAATAATACTGGATCCGATTTTTACTTGGTAAAGATCAGTTCTTTAGGTACTCATAGATCACTTTTTTACTAAGATAAATTACCCAACCCTAGATATTCACAGGTTGCCCCCATGGTTATTAACAAAAAATAGCTGCGGATCTGCTTTATACTAACTATTATTGATTGATAATTAAGCTTATTACTAAATCTAATATAGATCTACTGAATAAAGATCTGATCTTTACTTGGTTTAGATCAGATCTTTACTAATTAGTTTTGATCTTATGCACAACTAATAATAGAGATCATTATTTTACTAAGAAAAAATGGTTTTAGGTCGATATATATACATCTTGAGATGTTTTTGGACTTTAAATTGACAATTCACTTAGTAAAAAATTGATTTATAATTTTTCTTAGTAAAAATATGATCTGTTGACTTATTTTTTGTACTATAAAAATTTAAGTTAGTAAAAACATGATCTGAAAAAATTTAATTAGAACGGATCAATTTTATACTAACTTAAATGATTAACATTTTATTCAATATGTGTTGTTATTAGCTGTCTAATAAAAAAATGGTAAAAATCATGAAACCAAAGGTAAACATCTCTGTAGAAAATCTACCTGATTCTCTAAGAGGGCAAATTCACGGAGTCGAAAGTGCAAGAGATAATGAAAGCCTCGCTTTGTTTACTGATAATAAAGATGTTCGGGTTTCAGTTGATAATACCTTATATCAAGATTTACGATCTTACTCTAATACTTTTAATCACTATGATCTTTGGGGTCGCTTTGTTAGGTCTGGCCATAAAAAATTACCATTAGAGGAAGCTCCTAAAAGAACAATAATTACTAGGAAAATATCTGAAAAAGTTGATGGTATTCAATATTCTGGAGAAATTAAAATAACCCCTGCTGTTGTGAGTACAAGACAAAATGGTGAGGATGTCGAGTTTTTAGTTTGGCCATCAGATCGTGAAGAAAAAGTAGAAAGAGCTTTGATTCGCCTTGCATCCAAAGGAAAGATTGTAAAAATAAACTTTAAGTCAGGTATTCAGTATGCTGTTGTTTTTTCAATGAATGAACTTGCGCAAGAGCTAAAGTCTGTTGGCCAGTCAATGCCATTTCCACAAATAAAAGAAGCTTTAGAAGCATTGCAAGGTTCTAAATTATCTTTTAAATATTCTGCAACCGATACAAGAAATACAGATATTGATGATTCATTTTATGAGTCAAATATGAACTTTTTATCATCACTGCATTTTAGCGGAAAAAAAGGCCAAGGTGGTAATATAAAGTGTGTTGCATGCTTAAATGCTTTTGTTCATAACATGATCGATAATTTAGAATATAAAGGATATTATTTTAATCGGGCACAAGAACAAAAAAGAGGGTTGTCACGATGGATGATGCTAAGGTTATATCATTTGTGGCGATATGCAGCACCAGGTAAAACTCATCACTTTAGATTATTATCAATAATGGAAAAGTATGGTTCTATTTATTCAACCGATGATATTAGTGAAAATAAATTAAAAGCACTTCGCCGAGATATGACAACGACGATGAAAGACTTGATCACTAATGGTGCAATTTCGGATTATAGCATTTCAAATGTTAAAGATGATAAAACTGGAAAGATTATTGATTACACTTATGAACTTCATCCGACAAATGAATTTTGTGAAGAAATTCTTACATTGAACAAACACAATAAACGATTAGAAATTCAAAGTGGAAAAAGAAGTGCAGAGCCCACAATTACAATAGATGAAGATAATATAGATCAAATTGTTGTTTAGATTAAACCTATAACTAACTTAATAAAAAAGCCATATATAAAATATGGCTTTTTTATTAAGTTAACTATTCTTTTCTAGATATAGTCTTTCAATGAGATAATGTGTTTGTTTTTTTCTTGGGTGATGTTCAGGTTTTATGTAATTTTTTAGAGTGCCATATTTTACATTTTCTTCAGGATTGATAAGAATAAAAGGTAATGCAGCACTAACATGATATCTGTTTTTTGCATCATAACGAATATTAACTTGTGGGCTAACACGGGTAGGTCGTCTTATTCTTAATTTTTCTGAATCTTTAATACTTGCTATATTTAATTTCTCTTTTTGTACTAGTTGTTGCCAGGCTAATAAATCAATGACTTTAGAGTTTCCGAAAGTTTCAGAGTTATTTAATAAAGAAAGAGCATCAGATTTAGATAATAGTTTTATTGAATGTTTATTCATCCAAGTAAATCTAATTGAATAGGGGGATTGAGATTCGAAGTGAATATTTCTATAAGCACACAGTGTGATTAAATTTGGTACTGCACTATGTACTAAATCAAATCTAGCATCATTATTACCTGCATTTACAATTATTTTTTTTAATTCGTTTTTTGCAGAATTTATTTGTTTTATTCTAGATTCAATAAGTTCTGGTTTTTTTGACTCTAGGGCAATAATACCTGGGTGCCGTTTAATAATACGCCCACTTAAATTATTTTTTTTATAAAAATCATTAAATGCAGCGCAACATTTATCAAATGCAATATTGCCAGAAAACGCATTCACACTGATTTCTTTAACCGATTTATTTTCATCTTGAGCTGTCATTTCTGGTAATTGGTAATAACGCGCATAAATTAATTTTTGCTGTGATATTTCAATAATAAGTTGGTTTATAAGGCTAGTCACATTTTCAAACTGAGTTCGAACATTAAATTTCAAATCCATAGAACACATCATACCGAAATAGAAAAGTTATATTCTATATTTTTGTGCTTTGTTTTAATAGTTATTTAATTAATTTTACTGGATGCTGAGATTTATTTTATTATTAAAATAGGTATGATGTGTTCTTCTTGGTTTGGCTATAAATAACAATTACTTGTAGAATGTAATAAAATTAAAGGAGGAAGTATGAAAGTCATAAAATCTGTTTTGTTTGTTTGCTTAGGAAATATATGCCGTTCGCCAACAGCACATGCAATAATGCGTTACAAAAACACCCAATTGAATTTAAATTTGAAAATAGACTCAGCTGGTACTGATTCATACCATAAAGGGGAATCACCTGATAGTCGTTCCCAGCTTGCAGGCGAAAAACATGGTTACATTTTTGATGGCATCACATCCAGAGCAATACAAAAAGAAGATTATAATAATTTTGACTTGATTTTGTGCATGGATAGCAAAAATTTGCATGACTTAAATAAATTTTATAATGATGACCCTCATAATAAAATCAAACGCTTATTAGAATACACAGATCTTGACTTATATGATGTGCCAGACCCATATTATGGGGGTGAAAAAGGGTTTGATCATGTCATCTCTCTTATTGAAAATGCAATTAATGGTTTAATAAATGAAATCAGTTAAAAAAAAACTATATATAACAATATTAACTTTACTTATTTTATTTATAATTTCACTATTTTATGGTGGAATTTCCTCTCACACTATTAGTCCCATCAATATATCAGATATCAATAAAGTGATTCTTTATGACTTGCGCTTACCTAAAATATTAACTGCTATTTTAGTGGGTACATGTTTAGCACTAAGCGGCCATTTATTTCAATTACTTTTATCTAATCCTTTAGCCGAACCTGGACTATTAGGTGTATCGAGCCTTGCTTCTCTTTTTGTAATGTTAGGAGCTGCGATTTTTAATTACATTAACATTAGGTATGATGTGTTCTTTTTGGTTTTATCTTCTTCTCTCGGTGCGCTTTTAGCTGTAACTATCATCTTCCAATTAGCTAAGAGGCTAGGCCAATATTCAAGTGCATCACTTATTTTAAGTGGCATAAGTTTAACAACTTTAATATCGGCCATATCAAGTTGGCTTATTTATTATTCAGACAATACACAATTACGTACTTTTAACCTTTGGCTTTTGGGGAGTTTTGAACACGTCACTTTTTTTCAACTCATGTTTATAGGTCTTATCACTGTTACAGTGACAATTTTATGCATGTGTAAAAGTAAAGAACTTAACATGCTCTATATGGGAGATCAGAACGCCACTTTATATGGTCTCAAAGTGAACAAGTTAAGAAAATATATGCTTATTCTTGCAAGTACACTTGCCGCTTGTGCTGTTGCTCTGGGAGGCGTAATTGCATTCATAGGTTTATTAGCACCCCATGCAACAAGAATTATATTTGGCCATGATAATAGATTGGTTTTACCTATGCTCGTGATTAACGGTGCAAGTTTTATGGTGTTTATTGAATGGATTTCTCGAACCAGTATGTCGTTGCAATTACCTTTAGGCCTTGTAACAGCGACTTTGGGTGGACCTTTTTTCTTATTTATTCTATTTAAACATTTTAAAAATCAGGGTTTATAAATGATAAATATTACTAAGGTGAATTATAAAATTAGTGATACTTTCAAAATCACTAACTTAGACTTAAATTTAGACAAAGGTACCTACCATTTATTAGGGCCTAATGGCGCAGGAAAAACATCATTCTTGAATTTATTAAGTGGGTTATGTTCGCCTGACACGGGTCATATATTTATCGGAAATGTAGCAGTAAACCCGTTGAATTTAGGCCAACTTAGCAAGGTTAGAGCCTATTTAATGCAAAAGCAAGTTGCTCATTTTGCACTAACAGTCAAAGGTATGTTAGCTATTACTTTATCATTAAGTGAAAGTGCAGTTGAAACTTTATGTGAAAATCATGATGTGATCAAAGGCCTAGATTTATTACAATTATTAAATAGGTCTATTACGGCACTATCTGGGGGGGAATCACAAAGAGCACATTTAGCACGTGTTTTGCTTCATTGTGATTTAAAACTTGAGCCGAACTTTTGCTTACTATTACTAGATGAACCTTATACAGGGTTGGATGTATCCCACAAGCTCTGGTTAAACCAATACCTTACACAGCTTGGCAAATATATTACGGTTTTAATAAGTCATCATGAGCTTAATTTAGCACTTAATTTAGCGCAACCTTGCATAATAATAAACAATGGCCAGATACATAGGGTATTAACAGATAGCCGAGATATTGAAAAATCAACTTTAGTAGATGTATTTAAGCTACCACTCAGTGTATTAAGTGAGACAAATGAGGGTATATTACAAATAATTGGCATTTAGACGAATTTCATCTTGAATTTTGCACCAAGATAGGTAGATTCACTATGTACACAATATTGTGTATTAATTTTAATTGTTATACGGAATGAGGAAATAACAGTGAAATCTTGGAGTCCTAACAGTTGGAGAGAATCCCCAATTGTACAGCAGCCGCAATACCCAGATCTTGCAGAGCTAGCAAGTATAGAAAGCCAAATTAATAGTGCACCACCTTTAGTATTTGCTGAAGAAACAAGAAGCTTATATAAACAATTAGCTGACGTATGTGAAGGTAAAGCCTTTTTATTACAAGGCGGAGATTGTGCAGAATCTTTTTCTGAATTTAATGCTGCTGGAATTCGTGATACATTTAAAACACTTTTACAAATGGCTGTTGTACTCACTTATGGCGGAAAATGCCCAGTTGTAAAAATTGCACGAATGGCTGGTCAATATGCAAAACCACGCTCAGCTGATTTAGAAACAGTGAATGGTGTCGATTTACCTTCATATAGAGGTGATATCGTAAATGGTATCGATTTCACAGCGCAGGCCAGGATCCCTGATCCTAAACGCTTATTAACTGCCTATCACCAAAGCGCTGCAACCTTGAATTTATTACGTGCATTTGCTCAAGGTGGGCTTGCTGATTTACATCAAGTAAACCGCTGGAACATGAGTTTTGTGGCCGCAAACCCACTAAAAGATAAATATCAAAAATTAGCAGCTCGCATACAAGATGCGCTTGAATTTATGGAAGTGTGTGGTATTAATGCATCTAATGCACCTAGTATTAAAGAAACAAGTCTTTATACTTCTCATGAAGCATTATTGTTAGGTTATGAAGAAGCACTGACCAGAAGAGATCACCTTTCAGGTGATTGGTATGACTGTTCAGCACATTTTGTATGGATAGGCGAACGAACACGCCAGTTAGACCACGCACATATAGAGTTTTTTAGAGGAATAAAAAACCCGATAGGTGTTAAAGTTGGACCAGGAATGGATCCTGATGAATTAATTCGTTTAATAGATGCTGTTAATCCAGAAAATATCCCTGGACGCTTAACATTAATAACACGTATGGGCGCAGATGTATTAGCTGATAAGCTTCCTGCTTTAGTGCGAAAAGTTGAGCAAGAAGGCCGTAAAGTTGTATGGACTTCTGATCCTATGCATGGCAACACAGAGAAAGCGAGCAATGGTTATAAAACGCGTAGCTTCAATAATATTTTACGTGAAATTAGTCAATTCTTTGCGGTTCATAATGCTGAAGGCTCATACCCAGGTGGTATACATCTTGAAATGACAGGGCAGCATGTTACTGAATGTACCGGTGGCGCTTATGGTTTGTCCGAGCATGATTTAGCACAAAGATATAAAACACAATGTGACCCAAGACTCAATGCAGATCAAGTATTAGAGCTTGGTTTCTTGGTTGCCGATTTACTAAAAGATGCTAGAAGCAATCGCTAACTAGCAACTTTAAAAGGCGAGGGAACTCGCCTTTTAATATTTACGCCTTTCTAAACCAGTTTCAGCTAAGATTTTTGCAGATATTTCTTCTACCGAATGTTGTGTTGAATTCAAATAAGGGATGCGATGAGTTTTATATAACATTTCGACTTCTCTGACTTCTATACGGCATTGCTTAATGGAAGCATATTTACTATTTGCTAACCGCTCATTTCGAATAGCTGATAACCTTTCTGGTTTTATTGTTAAGCCAAATAGTTTCTTTTTATGTGGTAAAAGTGCAGGTGGAATTTTTAGATCATCCATATCATCATCTGTAAAAGGATAATTAGCAGCTTTAATGCCATATTGTAAGGCCAAATATAAACTAGTAGGTGTTTTTCCACTCCTACTGACACCAACTAAAATAATATCAGCATCATCATAATTTTTTAAGTTTGCACCATCATCATTTGCTAAAGCATAATTGACAGCGTCAATCCTAAAATCATAACTTTTTTCATGTATACTGTGAGTACGATGTGTCCGAGGAACTGGCTCAACTTGTATTTCTTTTTCTATCTGGTCACTAAAAACGGTTAAAAAATCATAACAGACACCATTTGATGAGTTAATAATATCTGTCAGTTCATGATCTACAAAAGTATAAAATACCAAAGGTTTTTCGCCTTTAGAACTGATAGCCTTGTCAATTTGATTTTTAACTTCTAGTGCTTTTTCAATTGTTTCGACAAAAGGGATCGTTATATTTTTAAAATCAACTGGAAATAAAGAAAGTGTTGCATGACCAAAAACCTCAGCCGTGATAGCTGTGCCATCTGAAATATAAAAAGCAGTTCTCAAGTTATTCGCCCTATACTAATTGTTCATATAAATATTACGCATAATATACACTAGTTTTTGAATATATATCTAAAGCTTAAATAATATCTCAAATTCATATATTTGAGTATTTACCAACAGACCATCAGCGGTGTAGAATTACCTAGACCTAAAAGGATGGTCACATTCGTTCAAGATAACTTTATAATCTGCTTTTGGAGATATTTCCGTGCAAGAATCCGTTCTCTGGTATCAAGAACTTGGTATGCAAGATGTTCCTCGTGTTGGCGGCAAAAATGCCTCACTTGGTGAAATGATTTCTAACCTAGCAAATGCTGGTGTTCAAGTCCCGGGTGGATTTGCAACAACATCAGATGCTTTTAATGAGTTCCTTGAACAATCGGGATTAAATGCTCGCATTTATGATGTACTAGATGATCTAGACGTTAACGATGTAAACAAATTAGCAAAAGTAGGTGCTGATATTCGACAGTGGATATTAGATACACCATTTCATGACTCATTTAATGATGCAATAAAAAAATCATATGACCAATTACATGGTGATGCAGATCAAGATGTTTCATTTGCTGTCAGATCTTCAGCCACCGCTGAAGATATGCCAGACGCCTCATTTGCTGGGCAACAAGAAACCTTTCTAAATGTACGTGGTATTGATGCGGTTATGATAGCCATCAAACATGTATATGCATCCTTATTTAATGACCGTGCAATTTCATATCGTGTTCACCAAGGTTATGACCACCGAGGTGTCGCTTTATCTGCCGGTGTGCAACGTATGGTGCGTTCAGACAAAGCATCATCTGGAGTCATGTTCAGTATAGATACTGAGTCTGGTTTTGAAGATGTTGTATTCATCACGTCAAGTTATGGTTTAGGTGAAATGGTTGTACAAGGTGCGGTTAACCCCGATGAATTTTATGTTCATAAACCGACCTTAGCAGCTGACCGCCCAAGTGTTGTTCGCAGGAATTTAGGCTCTAAAGCCATTGAAATGGTATATTCCGATGATGAAAGTCATGGTAAGCAAGTTGAAATTATAGACGTTCAGCAAAGTTTAAGCGATCAGTTTTCTATCACAGATGCTGAAGTTCAAGAACTTGCAAAGCAAGCTGTGATCATTGAAAAGCATTATGGTCGAGCCATGGATATTGAATGGGCTAAAGATGGTAATGATGGCAAACTTTATATTGTTCAGGCACGTCCAGAAACAGTCCGCTCAAATGAAGATGCGAACGTAATGGAACGTTATCAGCTTGTTGATAAGTCAAAAATAATCATCGAAGGCCGTGCAATTGGTAACAAAATTGGCACAGGCACTGTACGTGTTCTAGAATCTATCGCTCAGATGGATCAAGTTCAAGTCGGCGATGTTTTAGTGACCGATATGACAGATCCAGATTGGGAACCTATCATGAAACGTGCTTCTGCGATTGTCACAAATCGTGGTGGACGCACTTGTCATGCAGCAATCATAGCCCGAGAGCTCGGTATTCCGGCTGTTGTAGGTTGTGGTAATGCAACTGATTTAATAAAAGACAATGATGAAGTTACCGTTTCATGTGCCGAAGGCGATACAGGTTTTATTTACCAAGGCCGTTTAAAATTCGATGTGATCACATCTCGTGTGGATGAAATGCCTGAGTTACCAATTAAAGTTATGATGAATGTTGGTAATCCAGATCGTGCCTTTGATTTTGCCCGTTTGCCTCATTCAGGAATAGGATTAGCTCGTTTAGAGTTTATCATTAATCGTATGATTGGTGTTCACCCAAAAGCACTTATTAACTTTGCAGATCAAGATGAATCTGTTAAAGATGAAATCAAAGAAATGATGGCCGGGTACGATTCTCCGATTGAGTTTTATATCAGTAAGTTGGTTGAAGGCATTTCAACATTAGGCTGTGCTTTTGCGCCAGAGAAAGTTATCGTTCGTATGTCTGATTTTAAATCAAACGAATATGCTAATTTAGTTGGCGGCCAACAATACGAGCCCGAAGAAGAAAATCCTATGATAGGTTTTCGCGGTGCTTCAAGATATATCTCTGAAGATTTCCGTGATTGTTTTGCACTTGAGTGTGAGGCAATTAAACGTGTTCGTGACGATATGGGTCTAACAAATATAGAGATCATGATCCCATTTGTCAGAACCGTAGGCGAAGCAAAACATGTCATTGAATTACTTAACCAGCACGGATTAAAACGTGGGGAAAATGGTTTACGTATTATAATGATGTGTGAATTACCTTCGAATGCTTTATTAGCTGAAGAATTTTTAGAACACTTTGATGGTTTCTCTATCGGCTCTAATGATTTAACTCAGCTAACTTTAGGCTTAGATAGGGATTCTGGTCTCATTGCACATTTATTTGATGAACGCGATCCAGCGATTAAAAAGCTGTTATCTATGGCAATTAAAACAGCTAAATCAAAAGGTAAATATGTTGGAATTTGTGGTCAAGGGCCTTCAGACCATGAAGATTTTGCTGCTTGGTTAGTAGAGCAGGGTATAGACTCTGTTTCTTTAAACCCAGATACAGTGCTAAAAACTTGGCTATATCTCGCTGAACAACACGGCAAGTAGATATTTAGCTTTTCAGTTTTAAAAAAGGGGCCTAGGCTCCTTTTTTACTTTATAAATCATGAATAATTATAATATCAGACAATAAGAACACTGTTGTTTATCTTCACCGTGATATAATTGATCTTAACTCCTCAGTTTTCTATTTTTTGAATAAAAGATCATGATAAAAAAATTATCGCAAACAGATACAGTTTCAGATTTAACACAGCAATATATATCGCAATTAAAAAACACCGCATTTAGCGGCGATATAGACATTTCATTTGCGACAAGAATAGTAACTTCAACCGATAACAGTATTTATCAGGAACTTCCACAAGCAGTTATATTTCCCAAAAGTGCATCAGATATTCAGATATCATCTGAACTAGCCAATAAAAACGAATTCAAAAAGCTAACCTTTGGCCCTAGAGGCGGTGGTACTGGTACGAATGGTCAGTCTTTAACACCTGGCATCGTACTTGATTTATCTAGACATATGAGAAATATTCTAGAAATAAATGTCGAAGAATCATGGGTTAAAGTTGAAACCGGTGTTATAAAAGATCAACTTAATGACTTTCTTAAACCTTATGGATTCTTTTTTGCTCCAGACTTATCTACCAGTAATCGTGCAACAATTGGCGGTATGATCAATACCGATGCTTCAGGACAGGGATCATTAGTTTATGGAAAAACCAGCGATCATGTTCTTTCTTTAGATGCGGTATTGATAGATGGTACCCAGTTTTCAACTCAAAAAATGTCCCTCAAGAATGCAAAAAAAATTGCTGAAAAAGATGATACTGTCGGACGTTTATACAATACGGTTTTGAACATAGGAATTGATAATAGGGCATTGATTCTTGAAAAATTTCCTAGACTTAATCGCTTTTTAACTGGATATGATCTTGAGAATATATTAAATAATGAACTCTCTGAATTTGATTTAGGTCGTGTCCTCACAGGGTCTGAAGGGTCATTGGCTGTTATTACTCATGCAAAATTGAACATTACACCAATTGCAAACTTCAAAACACTGATTAATATTAAATATGATAGTTTTGATTCAGCATTAAGAAACTCTCCTTTTTTAGTTCAAGCCAATGCAACTTCTGTAGAAACCGTAGACAGTAAAGTTTTAAATTTAGCACGAGAAGATATCATTTGGCATTCAGTTTCAAACTTAATCACTGATGTACCAGGCAAAAATATGCAAGGTTTAAACATGGTTGAGTTTAATGGAGAAACCCAAGAAGAGATTGACTCTAAAGTAAAATCATTATGCTCAAGATTAGATGAGTTAATTCAAAACCAGCAAGCAGGCTTAATTGGCTATCAACTTTTAACAGATAAAGATGATATTTTGAAAATTTATGCCATGCGTAAAAAGTCTGTTGGGCTATTAGGTAAAACAGCAAGTAACAAAAAACCTTTAGCATTTGCAGAAGATACTGCGGTGCCACCAGAATTTTTAGCTGATTATATTCAAGAATTTAGAACCTTATTAGATGGCTATGAACTTGACTATGGCATGTTTGGTCATGTTGATGCCGGGGTTTTACATGTCAGACCAGCACTTGATATGTGTGATCCAGAACAAGAAAAGTTATTAAGAATAATTTCTGATGAAGTTGTAAAACTCACAGCCAAATATGGTGGCTTAATGTGGGGTGAACACGGAAAAGGATACAGAAGTGAATACGGTCCTGATTTTTTTGGCGAGGAGTTATTTTTAAAATTAAGAGAAATAAAAACCGCATTTGATCCACTCAATAAATTAAATCCAGGAAAAATATGCACACCAACGACAAATGATTTTGAGTTAGTTAGCGTTGACTCACAAAAAAGATCTTGGTTTGATAAAGAGATCCCAATAAATATTAAAACCAGTTTTGAAAATGCAATGAACTGCAATGGCAACGGTTTATGTTTTAACTATGATGAAAAGTCACCTATGTGCCCATCATATAAAGTGACAGGTGACAGAAGATACTCACCAAAAGGTCGTGCATCTTTAATGCGTGAATGGTTAAGATTACAAACAAAATCTGGCACTGATTTAATTAAAACTGAACAGCAAATCAACGCAAAATCCACCACAATCTCAAATATTAAAACTTGGTTTGGAAAACTCAATAACACAAAAGAGAAATCTAACGGAATATATGATTTTTCTCATGAAGTAAAAGAATCAATGGAAGAATGTTTGGCATGTAAAGCCTGTACCACAGCTTGTCCTATTAATGTTGATGTACCAACATTCAGGTCTCGTTTTTTAAATTATTATCATGGTGTTTATGCGCGTCCTTTAAAAGATTATTTTGTTGCAAACATTGAAAAAACAGCACCCTTAATGTCAAAGCTTTCTTTAGTTATTAATCCTATTTTAAAAATGAAACTAACAAAAGAAATTATTAAAAATCATATTGGATATATTGATACACCTTTGTTAAGTCAGCCATCACTTGCAAAACAAGTTAGATCTAATTATGAATTCAATTTTGAAGCGTTAAATAATTTAAATGAAGTTGAAAAATCAAAAACAGTTTTAATTGTACAAGACCCATTCACCAGTTTTTATGAAGCGGAATTAGTGGTCAGTTTAATTACATTAGTTGAAAAATTAAATTTACGACCTATATTATTACCTTTTAAACCGAATGGTAAACCACAGCATGTAAAAGGGTTTTTGAAATCCTTTTCAGCTACAGCTAAAAATTCAGCACAATTTTTGAATCAAGTAAGCAAATTGAATATCAAAATGATTGGACTCGATGCATCTTTAGTAATGTGTTACCGTGATGAATATAATAGTATTTTAAAAAGCGAAAGAGGTGATTTTGAGGTTTTACTAGCGCATGAATGGTTAGAGCATCAAAAATTTCCTCTTGTAAAAAATACCAACGATAAGAATTTTGTTTTAATTAATCATTGTACAGAAACAACCGCTTTACCAAATACAGTAAATGTTTGGAAAAATATTTTTAAACAAAGTGATTTAGATTTAAAAAGTGTTAGTACAGGCTGTTGTGGTATGGCAGGAACTTATGGTCATGAAGCAAAAAATATTAATAACTCTAAAGCACTTTACGATATGAGTTGGAAGCCAGTGATTGAAAATAATCAAAGGCATATTATTTTGGCAACTGGATTTTCTTGTCGTAGCCAAGTGAAACGATTTGAAAATTTCAAACCAAGACACCCAATAGAATTGTTAGCTGAAATTTTATAAAGGAAGCTGAAAAAGTTTAATTCGAAGTAAAGGGCGAACTTAAGTTCGCTCTTTTCATTTTTTGATTATAGTTTTCGTTTTAAACCAGACTTTGCGCGCTCTTTCACATTTGTTTGAATATAAATTTGATCTGTTGTTGCAATTTTTGAATGCCCTAAGTCTTCAGATAAATGTTTTAGAGGTCGAGATTGTGCATCATGTGTAGCTCCTGTGTGTCTCAACCAATGTGCTGTTGCTGCTTTTAATTGTTCCGCATCATCAAAAAAACCATCTTTAAATAATGAGGCCTGAGCTAAATCAAAACTTTGTTGAACCAGCCTGCGAAGTTGGCGAACAGTCATTCCGCCTTGGCCCCTCAATTTATGAACGATAGGAGATGAATCATCTGAACGAGGTAGGGCACTTAGCCCACGGTAAACGCGATATCGTTTTAAATATTCTAAAAAATCATCTGATAAAGTGACATCTCTTAATTTATTGCCTTTACCCATCACCCGTAAAAACCAGAAATTATCATTATCTTGCCAGAAGTCTGACATCACAGCTGACCACTGAGATCGCTCAGACAATTCTGAAATTCTTAAATACAAACCTTTTAAACAAGCTAAAACAAATAGGTTTCTTTCTAAATTAGGATCTTCAATACATTTATCTTTTGTAATACCAAAAACATATTCCCACTGAATATCACTTAAAGTATCAGGCATATTTATTTGTGATTGCACAACTAAATATGGACTATTTTTTTTCACAACCGGTACATAATTAGAAAATGTTTTTTCTTCTAATATCGCAAATTTATAAAATACATTCAGTGCTGTAAATAATGATGAAAAACTTTGCTGACTTAAACCTATTTCTTTTGTTATAAATGGACGCCATTTTTCATTTTGTTTTCGAATATGCAATGCATTTTTGTATCGCCATTGCACAGAGTCAGTGGTCCATTTTGGATCAGGTTTAACAACAAATTCAATATATTCTTCGATATCAACACGTTTTAAATCAAAAACTGACATTTGCTTTATATGCCATGACCATAAGTAAAACCTTTCTAGTTCACCTCTAAAACGGTTAAAAGTACCTTCAGATTTTCGACCATAAACAAATAGGAATTGATATAAAAATTTAAGATCATCAAAAGTATTGGGTATTGTGCTAGAGATTTTATTCATAAAACCATGCAATTGTGGATATTCATGATCTAATGTATTTTCTTCTAAATGTGTAATTTGAAGACGTAGTTGTTTTAATGTATCGACTAGAGCTATTAGCATAAATGTAAGTAATCAGAGTGTATATGAAGAGATCATACCATAAAGTCCGATACCTTTTAGTACTGGACATTATTTTATATTTAAAATCAGTTTAATAAAAATACAAATATGATGTTTATATTTAAAAAGAATAGAAGCAATACCTTACAATTAACAAATTATAGTCTATTTAACATAACCTTCTTTATGGGCTATTAAAGATATTTATTTATATATAGAAATCATTAAAACCTCTAAAAAAAATACAGCCCTTTGGCTGCATTCTTCATATATGGCAATAAATAAATTAAGTTTATATGCTCTTTAAATAGCAGACTTCTCTGAATATTTTTTTACAAACTTTTTAATTGATTTTCCATTACAACGTAAAGAATCAACATTTTTATGTTCAGTTTTAACTGCTTCAATACCCGTTTTTACTGCTTTAACGCATAAATCAGATTCTAAATTCTTATCTGCAGAAAATAATTCAATTTGTAAATCAGTATCTGATTTAACAGCTGAAACTTCATTTCCATACTGCTTAACAAAACGGTTTAGTGGAATTGAGTTGCAATAAAAATCATTTTTATAAGCACTTAAAAATATACCATTTTCACTTGCCAATGTTTTGGCTGCTTTTATGCCTTTTTGTGCAGCCATTATGCAAATTTGTGATTCAAGATCCATTTTAACAACTTCAAATTCATAACTTTGTGTTTGAGAAGCTTGCACATTAGTCAAAAATAATGCGCCACTAAGTGTTAATAATAATTTGTTCATGAAGACCTCTGAGTTTATCTAAAAATACTTTTAAGCTATGATAGCTTAATTTTGGCTGAATTATATACAGATAAATAAAGAGTTCAAATGAATTGTTTATTTATTTTAATCTAAGATAACGAATTAATTACTCATTAATCTTTAATAAATAGAATTAGCATTACATTTACAAATTTTACAATTGCACTTTGATCATGTCGTAAAATACATATTAATTATTTAAAACTTGTGTTTGACAATAAAAACTGTATAGTACGCCTCACTCCGACAGGTGCTTGAGATTAAGACATAATCCTACTTATAATCACTGAGATTTAAGTACAGCCAAGTTCGGTAAATCATAAATAGGTTTAGCTACTATTTAATGATTACAATAACTGAGGTTGAAAGCATCTGTGAAAATTTGTTTATTCAAACAAGCTATTTCACAACAAGACTGAGATCCGCATATATAATAATTTTATGCATACATTTTAGGTCAAGGGGATGTCTTTTAAAGCTTTAGCCTCGTTCTTTACTAAGAATTGAAAGAGACATACATGACTGATAGCACAAATATCACTTTTGAAGAATTAAATTTAAACCCATTTGTTTTACAATCAATTTCTGAAATGGGCTACACAACGCCTACCCCTATTCAACAACAATCTATTCCTGCATTATTAGCCGGTGGCGATGTTTTAGGTGAAGCCCAAACTGGAACTGGTAAAACAGCAGCCTTTGGTTTACCAACCTTATCAAGACTAGACGCAAATTTACGTGCACCACAAATGTTAGTTGTATGCCCTACCCGCGAACTTGCAATTCAAGTAGCCGAAGCTTTAACTGATTTTGCTAAACATATTAAAGGCATGTTTGTAACTACTGTATATGGTGGTCAATCTTATACACCACAATTACGCGATTTAAAACGCGGTCCACAAATTGTAGTTGGTACACCTGGCCGTATGATGGATCACATCAAAAAAGGTCGTTTAAATCTAGATAATTTAAAAGCATGTGTATTAGATGAAGCAGATGAAATGCTTAACATGGGTTTTCTAGAAGATATAGAGTGGATTTTAGAACATGTTCCTAATGAAACGCAAATGGCATTTTTCTCAGCAACTATGCCAGCGCCAATTAAAAAAATTACGCGTCAGTTTTTAACAGATCCTACCCATATTAAAATAGAATCAGTTAAAGCTAATAACGCAAAAATCACACAAAAAGCATGGCGTGTAGGCCGAATTGGTAAAAATGCAGGCCTTGAAAGAATTGCAGAAGTGGTTGATTATGATGCAATGATTGTTTTTGTAAGAACTCGAAATGATACAATTGTGCTAGCTGAACATTTAAATAGTAAAGGTTTCGCTGCATCAGCACTTAACGGTGATTTACAACAACAAGATAGAGAACGTATCGTTGATCAATTAAAATCAGGAAAAATTGATATTTTAATTGCAACAGATGTTGTAGCTCGAGGATTAGATGTACCTCGTATTTCTCATGTTATTAACTATGATTTACCACATGATCCAGAATCTTATGTTCATAGAATAGGTAGAACTGGTCGTGCTGGCCGAGAAGGTGAAGCAATTTTGTTTGCTACCGGAAGAGAAATGCGTAGTTTACACCGATTAGAACGTGTAACAGATGGTCAAATTGGTACTTTTGACATGCCAACTTCAGAACAACTTGGTAAGAAACGTGTTGCTAAAACTCAAGAAAAACTAGAAAAACTAATTGAAAGTAATGACTTAAGCCAATTTCAAGAAATACTTGAAAAAGTAGCTGAATCAACTGAATTATCTGCTTTAGAACTTGCTTCAGCATTATTATTTGAGCGCCAAATTAAAATGCCATTTTTCCCACAACCTGATCCGGTAGAGCGTGCTTTTGATAAGAATGAGCGCAGTTCACGTAATGGTAAAAATGACAGAAATGGTCGAGATAGACCTGAGCGTGGTGAGCGTAGACCTCGCCGTGACAATGGTGAATTTACAACATACCGTTTTAATGTTGGTCGTAGTCAAGGTGTTAGACCTGGAGATATTGTTGGTGCTGTTGCAAATGAAATTGCAATCAGTGCAAGTGACATTGGCCAAATCAGGTTATATGGTGACTTTACACATGTTGATTTACCAAAAGATATGGACAAAAATGCTTTTGAAAAATTACAACAAGTTCAAATTCGCAGACAAGCAATTACACCAAGCTTAGTAACTGCAGCTCAAATACAAGAAGCACGCGCCACAGATCAAAACAATCAAGACCGTAAAGGTAATGACCGTGGAAACCGAAATGATTCACGACGTAGAAATGACTCTAGAAGCAGAAATGATTCACGCGGTCGTGATGATGTATGGGCTAAAAAACCAAGATCAAACAAAGGAAGTGATTCTGGTCGCATAATTCGTCAATTTTCATAATAAATAAAATGATATAAATAGGGTAGCTTAGCTACCCTTTTTTATTTCTGGTAAAATATTTAATAATTAATTTATACAGCATGGATACATCATGGATCAGAAAACACGTACTGAATTAGAAGCAGCAGCTTTTAGACGTTTATTAACACATTTAGATAATAATAAAGAAGTTCAAAATATAGATCTGATGATCACGGGAAATTTTTGTCGTAACTGTCTCAGTAAGTGGCTAACTTCAGAAGCAGAAGAACTGAATGTCACTTTAGATATGGATGAAGCTAAAGAGTGGGTATATAAAATGCCTTACAGCGAGTGGAAAGAAAAACATCAATTACCTGCAACAGAAGCGCAAATGGCAGCGTTTAATTCACGTCAAAAGTAAATGAAACAAATGGCTAGTTAGCACTAGCCATTAAAATACAAATGACTATTTATTTTTTTGACCAAGGAGAGTCTGTTGGTGCTGATTCTTTCTTTTCTGATGGTCTAAACTTTTCACATATACCAGTTAAAAAATTCCTCAACAATTGATCACCACACGCTTTAAAATTTCGCGTTCCACGTTTTCTAAACAAGGCGGTCATTTCTGTTTTTGAAAATCTAAATCCAGCTTTTTTCATTACATCAAGCATATCATCATCTCTAAATTCAAAAGCAATACGTAACTTTTTCATAATGATATTATTATTTAGTCTAACAACTTCAGCACTATTTTGAGTTGATTGCGTTTGATTATCATCCTTAGCGCCACGATTTTTTATGATTAACCCATCAAGAAACTTTTCGAGAACAACATCTGTACATTCAACATACGCATCTTCTTCTTCTTTCTTTAGAAGACAACTAATTGAAAAACTAGTTATTTTATGGCCAGAAAGTGCAAAAATTTGTGCGATAGAATCTTCGCGTAAATTAAGCGCATAACGTAAACGTCTTAGTACTAGGTTATTAATCATAAAAACTCCAAAATTAGGATCGCTAAATTACCACGAAAAACATAAATAGTCATGTTTGAATAAACAAATACAATATTATTCCTATGATTATTTAAATTTTATATCTGAGCTCATAAAATTGCTTAAAATTTGTTTTATATCCGCTATATTGTTTCATATCAAAATATACATACTTCAACAGCGTAACATCTAATTTTTATAAAGATAAGGCACATATTATGGCAAGTGATGTAGAGATTGCACAAAAATTCAAACCAATTCCAATTACAGACATATCAAATAAACTAAATATAAAAAGTGAGTATGTTCACCCTTATGGTCGAGATATCGCTAAAATTGATTTAGCTGCATTAAATGATAAAAAAAATACAAAAGGTAAATTAATTTTAGTTTCAGCAACAACACCTACTCCATCAGGTGAAGGTAAAACCACAACAACAATCGGATTAGGACAGGCTTTTACGCAATTAAATGAGTCTGTTTGTCTTGCTTTACGCGAACCTTCTCTTGGCCCATGTTTGGGAATGAAAGGAGGCGCAACGGGTGGTGGATATAGCCAAATTATGCCCGGAGATAAAATTAACTTACATTTTACGGGTGATTTTCATGCAATCACAAGCGCTAATAATTTATTATCTGCAGCAATTGATAATCATATATATCAAGGGAACACCTTAAATATCGACATGCGCCAGGTTGTTTGGCGCAGAGTCATGGATATGAACGACCGAAGTCTCAGAAATATTGTCTTAGGCTTAGGAGGAAAAATGCAAGGCGTCCCCCGAGAAGGAGGATTTGATATCACAGCGGCGTCTGAGGTAATGGCAATGTTATGTTTAGCTGATGATGCCCAAGATTTAAAAAATAGATTAGACAAAACATTAATTGGCTATAGCTATTCCGGTGAACCTATATTTGCAAAACAACTTCAAGTCACAGGTGCTATGATGGCGCTATTACGTGATGCTTTACAACCCAACCTAGTCCAAAGTTTTGAAGGCACCCCCGCATTTGTTCATGGCGGACCTTTTGCTAATATTGCGCATGGATGTAATAGCGTATTAGCAACAAGAATGGCAATGCATCATGCAGATTGGACGATAACCGAGGCTGGCTTTGGTTTTGATTTAGGCGCAGAGAAGTTTTTTGATATAAAATGTCGCATAGCAAATTTAGATCCTGATGCTGTCGTATTGGTAACAACAGTAAGAGCATTAAAAATGCACGGTGGTAAAAATAAAAAGCAGCTTGAACATGAAGACTTAGATGCTTTGCAACAAGGATTAGAAAACTTAGATAAACATATAGAAAGTGTTGAAATGTTTAACAAACACCCTGTTGTTGCTTTAAATCGTTTTGCATCAGATACTGATGCTGAAATTGCTTTGATCCGTGCGCAATGTATAAAACATAACGTTTCATTTTCTGAAACCACCCATCATGCCGATGGCGGCAAAGGTGCAATAGAACTGGCCAAAATAGTCATGGATTCTGTGGGTAAAAGTAAGCCTTTTCAACCTCTTTATCATTTAGATATGCCCGTTGTAGAAAAAATAAGGGCAATTAGCAAGTCTATGTATGGTGCAGATGATGTCGCATTCTCTAAACAAGCCGAAAAAGACTTATTACATGTTGAGCAATTAGGTTTGTCTGATTTACCAATATGTATCGCAAAAGCACCCAGTTCTTTATCTGATGACCCTACTTTACATGGTCGTCCAAGAGATTTTGAAGTAACAGTGCGGTCAATTCAAATTAATGCAGGTGCAGGGTTTTTAGTTGTATTAACGGGTAACATTATGCGCATGCCTGGCCTACCTAAAATACCTGCAGCAAATAATATCAAATTATTAGAAACAGGTATTATTGATGGCTTAGAATAATTTTCAGAGTCAATCATTTTGTCTCAATGCGTAAGTCTAAAGCTTGTTTTCTTACGCATTATATTTATTGAATTTCAATTAGTTCAACTTCAAAAATTAATGTAGAGCCTGCTTTAATTTTTCCAGCATTTTGATTGCCATAAGCAAGATTACTTGGGATCACAAATTTCATTTTGTCTCCCACAACCATCAATTGTACCCCTTCAGTCCAGCCAGAAATAACTTGATTCAATCCAAAAGAAATAGGTTGACCGCGCTCCACTGAACTGTCAAATACAGTGCCATCTATTAAAGTACCATGGTAATGTACTTTTACCTTACTATTACTCTTTGGATGAACTTTACCCTCACCTGGCGTTAATAATTGATATTGTAAACCTGAATCTGTCGTTTTTACAGAATCTTGAGTTTGATTAAAAGCTAAAAATTCGGCGCCTAGTTTCAGGTTTTTTTGCGCTAATTTTTTTGTATTCATTTTATTATAAAAATAAAATACCACTAAAATCACAGCTAAAACTGCAACTATCATTTTCATAAACATTCCATAATAATATTCTGATCTCAATTTTCATCATCATACTTTAAAAATAATGAATTTATATAAGCAGCAACCAAAAAAAACCCGATTTAATCGGGCTTTTAAATTTATTGCTCAACAATTATACGTAACATACGCCTCAGTGGTTCAGCAGCTCCCCAAAGGAGTTGATCTCCAACCGTAAATGCACTGATATATTCAGGTCCCATTGCGAGTTTACGAATACGCCCCACTGGAATTGTTAAAGTACCAGTAACATTAACTGGGGTTAAATCTATTGATGAAGCTTCTCTTTCATTTGGTATTACATTAACCCAAGGGTTATGATCTGCTAATATAGATTCTATTTTTTCTACCGAAATATTTTCTCTTAACTTTATTGTCATTGCCTGAGAATGACAACGCATTGCACCAATACGAACGCATAGACCATCAATAGGAATAGGCTGTTTTAATGAACCAAGTATTTTATTCGCTTCAACTTGCGCTTTCCACTCTTCTTTGCTCTGTCCAGTAGGCATTGGTACATCAATCCATGGGATCAAACTACCCGCTAAAGGCACTTTGAATTGCTCAGTCGAAAGGGAGTCTGACTTTATTGTTTCACAAATAATTTTATCAATTTCAAGAATTGCAGCTTGAGGATCTGATAGTTTATCTGCAACACTTTGGTGAACTTCGCCCATTTGTTTAATAAGCTCTTTCATATGCCTTGCACCAGAACCTGATGCTGCTTGATATGTTTGCGGACTAACCCATTCAATCAAGTCTTGTTCAAATAAACCACCCAGAGCTAATAGCATAAGTGAAACAGTACAATTACCGCCTACAAATGTTTTAACGCCTTGCTCTAATCCTTGTAAGATTACATCCTTATTCACAGGATCCAGTACAATAATACTGTCATCTTTCATACGTAAACTAGAAGCTGCATCAATCCAATAGCCATTCCATCCAGATTCTTTTAAATGTGGATAAACAGCATTTGTATACTCGCCACCTTGGCAAGTTAATATAATATCCATTTTAGCTAATGCTGATAAATCTTTAGCATCTAATAATGGTTTGCTAATACCCGCAAAATCTGGACCTAGTTGTCCCGATTGAGATGTGGTAAAAAATGTAACATCTAAGTTATCAAAATCATTTTCATTTTGCATTCGCTCCATTAAAACGGAACCAACCATTCCTCTCCAACCTACAAGCCCTACTTTTTTCATAGATAAAAACCCTAAAATATATTATTAAAACCAATTTTAAATTGCGTGAGTTTTTGGATAAATTGGTATGTCGATGCAAGAATTTAGCATTGAAAATGGTATAAAACTAGGAAGAATTCAGCTGTATTAATTTTTTTCAATTAATATCATCATTTATCCCAATGCTATGGAGTTTCGTTGTATTTTAGCTGCGTATAAAGCCATATCGGCACGATTATAGAAATCATCAATTGATGTATTTGGAGTCGGCTGACAACTGTAAATTCCAATTGAAATAGTTACAAAATTAGAAACTTGAGATTGACCGTGAACTACTTTTTTTAATGCCAATTGAGATTGTAACTGACTCAGCTTAGCTTCTTGCTCTATAGCGTGAGTATTTGGCATTAAAACAGCAAACTCTTCACCTCCGATTCTATAAGCACTATCGCCTGCTCTTTCACAAACATTATAAATTAATTTACTGACTATTTTGAGACATTCATCACCTTTAGGGTGCCCATATGTATCGTTATATCGTTTAAAAAAATCGATATCTATGATTGCTAAACTAAGGGGAAGATTTTGACGTGAATTTCGTTTAATTTCCAATTTTAAGTTTTCTTTAAATTGAGCATGATTCAACAATCCTGTTAATGAATCACGAATAGACAAATCCTTTGATTTTTGAACATAATGTTTTAATTTAGTTAATGCTTCTTCCATATCACCAAGTTCATCATTTTTATGAATTTCAACTTCAATATCAACATCACCATTAGCCAGTTGTAATATTTTTTCTCGTATTGTTGTGATCCGTATTAATAAACTTTTATTAATGAATAACCATATAAAAATAAATGATAAAAGAACACTACCAAAAATAATGATAATAAATAGTATATTCATTTTATCGACTGTATTTATTGTTGTTTGCTTTTTTTGTTCCATGATTGATTGCATATCAAGACTTAAGTTATCAGCTACATGTTCAATTTTACTTGCTGTGTCTATTTGCTGATTAATTAATGTGGTAACAACTGAGCCTAGCCTTAAAACATCATATCTATTTTTAAATAATGAATACTCACCAGCATAAAGATGTTCTATTTTTTTTAGCCAAATTGTTGTAACAGGTTTATATGCGAATGCGTTATCACCACTTATTAACATTTTTTGATATAAATTTACTGACATTCTCTTAAGCGTATTCAATTCATTAATATCATTTGTGCTTATTGCTAACTTGAAGAACTTTAATAAATCAGTGCTACTTTTATAAAATTTATAAGACTGTTCTAATTGTTTCATTTCATTTTTTGTCAACGCAGAACTGACAATTTTACGAGCAAATTGCTCCATCTCTTTTTGCAAAACATTCTGACTATAATCATGTGCAGACTCTATAGCCTGTCTGTGTATTTTTTGTAACTTGTCAGCATTGTTTTTTAACAATAAAGGCCTAGAAAATTGCTGATTATAAGAAAGATAAGTATTGATATAAGCATTATATTTAGAAAGGTCATCTATTGATAATTTAGAAATTTTTTCAACAAGTAGCTTTTGTATTAAATTGTCTATTTGTTGCCATAATAGATGAATATCATTCATATTTGCATCTATTGACCCCGCTAAAATCGTATTATTTATTTCACGTAAACGTAATTCTATTTGTTTTGATAAAAATGATAATTCCGATGCATGTCTTATTATTGGTAATGTTTTATTAATCACATCCTCATACGATTTACTAACAATACCTACAAGGTTATTTGCAATAAATATACATAATAAGGTCAGAAATATACTGAAAGAAAATGCAAAGTTAAGTTGGTTTTTAATTTTTAAAGGCCGCATCAATGCATTACCATTGCTTTTTCGCCATTTTCATTTTGAGCCTTCATCATTTCAAACATTAATTTGTTAATACCTACATCATATTTAAGTTCTTTACTTGCAATTAAATATGCATATTGACTTAATAAAGGATAAATTGTTCCCATGGCAGTACTCATGTAATGACCATGGTTTTTAATATCACCAGACCAAGCCATATTAGCTTTAAAAGAAGCTTTTAAGGCATAATGCTGGGGCGAGAATAATTTGATTTTTTGTGTTAACTCTAAACTAACATCTTTTCTAGTTGGATTCCCTCCTCCATTTGCATATTTAAATTGACCTTGCTTAGATGTCATAAATCTTAAAAACCAAAAAGCAGCTTCAGGGTTTTTACTGTCATAAGCAACTGAAAATGCGTATGCTCCATGATAAGGTTTTCCACCAGGCGTTGCCGATATAGCAAAACGCTGCTTTGGATCATTACTTTTAAGTAGTGAAGATTTCACCCATAAATTATTATAAGCAAATGGCCACATCGCAACATCACCATTAGATAATGCTTCAGCCGATTCAATATACGCAAAACTTTCATTTGCAGGAAAGGCATATTGTTTTAAATTCAAATAATATAATGCAGTTTGTTTTAAAAACTCATCATTATTAGGAATACTAAAATTAAGTAAGTGTTTGTTTACGTAATTTGGTTTAAACCAATATCCTCCCTTTGCCCATAAAATAGCAGACCATTCGTCATTTATATGAGGCTTATTCCCAGACATCAAAGCAACACCATAAAAATTTTTGTTAAGTACTTGTCCTTTAAGTAATTGGCCTTTTTTTCGTGTGAAGAATTTTGCTACATCGGTTAGTTGATCTAAAGTTTTAGGCGGTGCCAGCTTATAGTGATACTGAGCTTGAAAGTTTGCTTGTTCATTTACATCATTAAATAAATCATACCTATAGTGATTTCCCATAACATAAGTATTATATGGCACACTATAAAGAAGCCCTTTGTAACTTAATATCTCTATAAGAGAAGGAAAAAAATATTTCAAAAAATTTTTCCATCTTTGCTTCTTTTTATCATATTTTTTAGCTAAAGAGTTTAATGGAATTGTATAACCCTTTGACGCCCATTCTTTTGCCCAACCAGCTTCTAAAGTGACAACATCATACTGACTTTTAGCATTCACCATGCTTTGAGTTTGCACGTCTTGCATATGAGCAAGTTCCAACTCAATTATTTTAACAGGGACTTGGGTTAGCCTTGTAAATTCAGGGGCTAAATATTGATTTACGTACTCAGTCCAATGTCCTTTTTCAACAACGACTGTTATGCCTTGTTTATTCTTGATTGTTGGAAAATCAATATCTTTAGCATTCACAAATAAACAATTAAAGGCTAATACCATCAAAAGTAAATACTGTTTCATTAGATGCATATGGTTGATATTTAAATAAAGGTATACAACTAAGGTAGCAGATTATCCTGTTTTATTAAATAATATAGAAAATTGAAGTAATATCGTTCTTACATATAAAACTTGGAACGTTCCCTTAATAATTATATTCATAGGCTATGAATACGTATTCAATCATTCCATTGCTAACTTCAGAACACAGCAATTTAACTTTTGAAGTGCGCATTAATTCAATCTACTCAAAGAAGAGAGTGGCTTACATTAATACGCAATGATCTTTAATCTTTAATCTTTAATCTTTAATGTTTAATGTTTAATCTTTAATACTTTTAATCCAAAGACTTGAATATTTAGTTACATTTAATGCATACCAAATGATAAAAACATAACAAAGTGCAGGCACAATAAAACTAACTTGTAGATGAAAGATATCAGCCAATAGCCCCTGCAACAGAGGTACTAATGCACCGCCTACAATTGCTAGGCATAACCAACCTGAAGCTTGACTGGTTTGTTTACCCAAGCCTGAAATTGCCAATGTAAATATAGTTGGGAACATAATTGAATTAAATAAGCCAATTGCAAGTACGCTAAACATAGCTGTATTGCCTGTTGATGACATTGTAAGAGTTAACAAAGCAACAACACATATACTATTAATCAATAATATCTTAGCCGGTGATACAAAACGCATAATAAAAGCACCAATGAATCGGCCAACCATAGCCCCTCCCCAATAATAGCTAATAAATACAGCAGCTTTAGACTCTGAGATACCAGCAATCTCCTTTTCACCAAGAAAGTTAATAAGAAAGCTTCCAATTGAAACTTCTGCTCCAACATAACAAAATATTGCAAACACACCATAAATAAGGTGTTTAGCTTGAAATAATGATGCAGTCTCTAATGGAACTTGATCGTCATTTTCATTTGCATGTATTTCGGGTAACTTAAGCAATGAAAATAACACGGCGATTGTCATTAAGGCACCCGCTAAAATTAAATATGGGATTTTAACACTATCAGCACTAGACGCTTCGATAACAAGCGCGCTTGTACCACCAAAAAAAAGAACACTACCAACCATAGGGCCTAAAGTAGTACCAAGTGAATTAAGCGCTTGTGCTAGGTTTAACCTACTTGACGCGGTTTTATCAGGGCCTAAAGCAGCCACATATGGGTTTGCAGATACTTGTAAAATTGTAATACCACTGGCCAATACAAAGAGCGCTGTAAGAAAAATCCAATATTCTTTGATCATTGCAGCAGGGTAAAACAAGGCACATCCAACAGATGCAATAACTAGCCCTATAATAACACCATGCTTATACCCTACCTTTTTTACCAAAGTACCCGCAGGTAAAGAAACGATAAAATAAGCACCAAAAAAACAAAGCTGAATAAACATGGCTTCTGTATAAGATAACGAAAAAACATCTTTCAATCTGGGAATTAATAAATCATTTAATACGGTTATAAATCCCCATAAAAAAAATAGCACTGTCATTGCCGTCAAAGGCAAAAAATAATTTTTATTATTATCAATATCTGATGAATAAGCTTGACTTAGATTGAGTTGACTCACGCATGGCTCTCCGATTTAAATTCAGTTTTTAGTTTACACAATGTTAACTAAAATACACACGACTATTTATGGAACGTTCCACTTTTCTTACTAAATATACACAAATTTAGATGAATTGTGTATATTTAGGTTTATGCCTGATACTAAAATGGGATATTGGAAATATTTATATTTTCTGCATTATTTGAAATGAGCAAATCAAAATAGCTTAAATTTCCAACTTGATAAAATGCAATAAGCGCTTGTTCATTGCCTGTGTCTGAGGCTAACTTATACCCTCCCCAACTTGTTGATGTTGCGATAAACTCAAATGATAAAGAATTTCCATTATCAACAATTATTTGAAACTGCTCACTCTCACCTGAAAGCTGTATGATCCAGTTATTGGCCTGATATGTTTTGTTAACATCATCATTACTTGGACGTTTTGCTACACGACCAGAGTCTTTTTTATAATTAACCGATTTTAAAGCATTTATACAGGTATTTCCGGCATCTGATATATTTTTACACTGATAACTATAAACATCTTCTTTAAAGTTACCCTGTACTTCAACCCATTTTTGTTCAGCAGTATCAAAGTGAGTTCCAATAACTGAACCATTCGCGGTAAATGTTAATACTTTTGACAGTGTAGTTCCGTTTCGTAACCGCGAATAAGCAAAAGCAGATTGTCCTGATACATATAAAGCTTGGCTAGCATTACTTTGCTCGGTGTAGAACCCATTGCCTATTAGGTGAGTTTTTAATGTTGGGGCTGGCGTGTCAGAACTTCCACCGCCACCACACGCTATGCACAGAAATAACGCTATACATAAAATATAACTTCGTATAAACATGGTTAAACTCCTTTTAGTTATCGAATATTCACTTTATAAAAATAAAGTGAAATACTAAATTTTAACTTTATTATTATTATCACGGCTATTTCTAATGACGTCATCGCCTAATTTTATATTAGCTGACTTAGCCAATCTATCGTATAAAACAACGTTGACGGTCGCAGCTAAATTCATACACCCCTGGGTAGGGATGTATATAACATCTTCACACCAAGATAGAACATCTTTATTAAGCGACCCATCTTCAGGGCCAAAAATATAAAAAGCACTTTTAGGGTGAGTATAAGTTGTAAGCGGTTTAGCACCTTCTATTAACTCTATAGCGACAGGCGTTGCACCTAATGGAATAATAGATTTTAAATCATCCGCAGCAATTAAAGGTATATCTTGATGTACTTTTTTTGTATCAGTAACAAACTTTTTTGCATGCTCGTATCTATTTCCAGTATAAAATACTGAATTGGCTCCATAACAACCTGCAGCTCTCATTACTGCGCCAACGTTGCTTGGGCTTTTAGGGTTAAACAAACCTAAACAAGCGAATCCATCTTTTTTCATTCTAATCTCTTCTTTTTTAATATTTGATAACAAAAATAATTAATCACAATCGTGCAATGGCCACTGCGCAATGTAATTTTCAAATTCTTCTAAATTAACTTCATTATCTTTTACAACTTTACCGACTACGCTAATATCAGCATCATGCATTGATTGCTTAGAACCTTTGTTTAATAATGGATGCCAACTTGCAAGCCCTCTGCCTTCATATAAACGTCGATAGCTACAGCTTTGAGGCATAAAAAAGATATCTCTGACATTTTCTTTTGTGAGTTGAACACATGAAGGCACAAATTGAGTGCGTTTTTCGTATTCAGTGCAATAACAAGATTGTGTATCTAAATATTGACAAACAATATTTGTATAAATGAGCTCCTCCCCCTCTCTTAAAGAGTCCGTAGGTTCAAAATCGTCTTCAATATCACTATCAATGAAACTATTTAAGCAACATTTACCACAACCATCACAAATCGCTTCCCATTCAGCGTTATTCATTTGTTCTAATGATTTATTCTGCCAAAAATTAGGTGCTAATATATCTTTATTCATATTAAATATAATCAATATAACCCATCAACTTAATGATTAGTTACTTAAATTATTTGCCCCATTTTCATTTCTAAAAGTTTCTAGCATGTTTTCTACTGGAGGCGGTAACTGAAGGTAATACCCTTGCTCAGCTAAGCTGTGTTTTACTTTTTCAATATCAGATCCTGCTAACGTATCTCTAGTGGCTAGGTTTATTATCATGACAAAAACAGGTTTTGAAAAGGTATCTAATAATGCCTGTGGTACTTTAGTAAAATCATCTCTTTTTTCAACAAAAAGATAGGTATCAGCTTTGCGGCTACTTTTATAGATAGCAGATAACATTTGGTGCCTTTAGAACTTGCTTAACAGTGACGCACACTATACCATGACAGAACAAGAAAGTGAGGCATTTTGCACTCAAAACGCCGATAAAGAATAATTATAAAACGCCTATGTCAGAACAAATTTTTGAACTTAAAGGGAATCTTTTCACATTATCTGTTTTAAACTTGTATAAAAACGACATACAAGAATTAAGTAAACAGCTAGACGAAAAAATATCTCAGGCACCAAAGTTTTTTTACGGTGCACCTATAGTGATCAATCTGAAATTTATTTCAGATCAAAAAGTCAATTTTGCAGAGCTAAAGCAAGTACTAGTTGCATTGCAATTAAACCCTGTTGGTGTTTGTAATGGAAGTGACACTCAAAACGCCTCTGCAAAAGAGAATATGTTATCTGTTTTAAATTATTCTCAAGACGTCAAACCTAAGGTAGCAAAAGTAGCAAACTCAGCATTAAATACTTCAATAATAGAAAAAGAAGTATATTTACCCGCGCAAGTTATTCAAGGTACAGTAAGATCAGGGCAACAAGTATATGCAAAAGATCGTGATATAATTGTACTTGGTGCCGTAAGTCATGGTGCAGAGGTAATTGCCGATGGCAATATACATATTTATGGAGCGCTTCGTGGTCGTGCTATCGCTGGTGCAAAAGGTAATATTCAAGCACAAATTTTTTGCCAAAAACTAGAAGCTGAATTAGTTTCTATTGATGGTAATTATTGGATCAGCGACTCACTGCAAGGTGATTTATGGGGCCAAGCAGCCGCAATTCAATACAAAGATGATTCATTAGAAATTACAGCATTGGTTAAAGGATAATTATCATGGCAAAAGTGATCGTTGTTACATCAGGAAAAGGCGGTGTTGGTAAAACAACATCAAGCGCAGCTATTGGAACAGGTTTAGCGGTAAAAGGCTATAAAACCGTCATTGTTGATTTTGATATTGGTCTGAGAAATCTTGATTTAATTATGGGTTGTGAACGACGAGTTGTATATGACTTTGTTAATGTCATTAATGGCGAATCAAACCTGAATCAAGCTTTAATAAAAGATAAAAGAGTCGAAAAACTATTTATTTTGCCTGCATCTCAAACACGTGATAAAGACGCTTTAACCAAAGAAGGTGTTGAACGTGTTTTAAATGAGTTGAAACAAGAGTTTGACTTTATAATTTGTGACTCCCCAGCTGGTATAGAAGCTGGTGCTATGATGGCACTTTACTTTGCTGATGAAGCAATCGTAACAACAAACCCTGAAGTATCATCAGTACGTGATTCAGACCGTATTTTAGGTATTTTACATAGTAAATCTAAACGTGCAGAAGAAGGTTTAGACGGTGTAAAAGAACATCTCTTATTAACCAGATACAACCCTGAACGTGTTGAAAAGGGAGAAATGCTGTCTGTTGAGGATGTTCAAGATATTCTTGCCATAGATTTATTAGGTGTGATCCCTGAATCACCATCAGTATTAAGTGCTTCTAATTCTGGTCAGCCTGTTATTTTAGATATAGACTCTGACGCAGGAAAAGCTTATCAAGATACCATTGATAGGCTATTAGGAGAAGAAATTGATTATCGTTTTTTACAGGTACGTAAAAAAGGTATTCTTAAACGGATTTTCGGAGGTTAACATGTCATTACTTAGCTATTTTCGCTCACCAAAAACAAAAACTGCATCATTGGCAAAAGAGCGCTTACAAATAATAGTTGCCCATGAAAGGTCTCAACGTGGTACACCTGACTACCTTCCACAGTTAAAACAAGATATTTTAGAAGTAATTCGAAAGTATGTGGAAATTTCATCCGATCAAGTCTCTGTTCAACTTGAACAAAACGAAGATGATTTGGCAGTATTAGAATTAAATGTAACATTGCCTGACGAAAAATAATACTTTGTTTGAAAAGGGCTTAAACTAAGCCCTTTTAATTATTTTAAAGTAACAAGTTTATTCCCATTCTTTTATTTTTCCTTTTAATAGTTTATACCGCCAACAGCTTAATAAATCAGGTATCAGCTTGTTCTTTTTCTGATCTTTTTCATATTTCCAGCTCCAGCTTATCAGTTGATTTATCTGCTTTTTACTTGAAAGTGCTTCAATAGGAATGTCATTTAATTTTGCTATACCGTCAATTTTTTGCTTTAGTAATTTAACCTCATTTTTATAACTGGGGAAATCAACTAAACGGATAATTTTTTCAGGATTTTGTTCGGGTAATAAAGAACCAGCATCACTAATACATGCTAAAATTTCTTTACCAGATTTATTAACTTCCATTGCTTCTATGCCTGGCAGTTTTCTTAAGGCAGTTAAACTATTTGGCTTATATTTTGCGATTTCAATCATATTATGTTCTTTAAGAATAAAACCTAAAGCCAAGTTTTTCATTTTTGCTTTTTCACGACGCCAGATTGCTAGTTTTTTCAACACCCCTAAATCTGATGAATTAAGTTGCCATGCATTTTTAATTTCTAAATATAAATTCTCATCGGGGATCTGATATTGGCGTTTTTTTGCCATTAAAGCACTTTCACTTAACACTATATCTAACCATTCTTTTTCATCGATAAGTTTTTTAACAATTTCAAAACAAGGCAATAAAAAGATCACATCACCCGCAGCGTAATCTAGTTGTTTTTGTGTAAGTGGTCTTTGCAACCAGTTTGTTCTTGATTCGCTTTTATCTATTTCTTGGCATAATAATTTATTAACCATCATGGCAAAACCGACACTATTCCCAAAGCCCAATAACGTCATTGCAAACTGCGTATCAAATAAAGGTGCAGGAATGCAATCACCGTGTTTCATAAAGACTTCTAAATCTTCAGAGGGGGAATGTAAAACTTTAAGTATCGATGTGTCTTTAAGGATATTCCAAAATTGAGTCAGGTCTAATTCACAACAAGGGTCAATCAAAGCCAAGTGTTTACCGTCAAACACTTGGATCAAAGCGAGTTCTGGATATAAAGTTCGTCTGCGCATAAATTCTGTATCAATCGCTAGAATAGGACTTTCTTTGATTAACTGAATATAAGCATCTAATTGTTCTTGAGTTTTTATATACTCATTTTCTAAGCATAGAGAATGCAAGTGCGTATCCTGATATTTTGATATAAAAAAACCGGCATAGCCGGTTTTATAAAAATAAAAATTAACTGGCTTCTTTAAGAGCTCTCCGTAAGATTTTTCCTACATTTGTTTTTGGTAGTTCATCTTTGAACTCTACAAATTTAGGCACCTTATAATTTGTTAAATTTTTACGGCAATGGTTTATTATATCTTTTTCTGTTAACAATGGGTCTTTTTTAACAACAAATATTTTAACTTGCTCACCACTAACATCATGTGGTACACCAACGGCGGCCACTTCTAATATACCCTCATGCATAGCGACTACTTCTTCAACTTCATTAGGAAATACATTAAAGCCAGAAACAATTATCATATCTTTTTTACGGTCAACAATAAAAAAGAAACCTTCTTCATCACATTTTGCAACATCTCCTGTTGCAAACCATCCATCACTCATGCAGTTTTGAGTTTCATCTTTTCGATTATAGTAACCTTTCATAACCTGAGGTCCTTTAACCCATAACTCTCCAGACTCACCAACAGGCATGTCCTGACCATCTTCTCCAACGATTCGTAATAAAGTACTTGGCGCAGGTAAACCGATTGAACCGTTATAGCCATCTAAATCATAGGGACTAATGGTGACTAAAGGTGCACACTCTGTTAAGCCGTAACCCTCCATTAGTTTACTATTCGTTATTTTTTGCCAGCGTTCTGCTACTGGACGTTGAACAGCCATACCGCCACCAAGAGAAAACTTCAAAGAACTAAAATCTAATTCATTAAATCCAGGCGTATTGAGTAAACCATTAAACAATGTATTCACTCCTGTAATCGCTGTAAATTTATTATTTGATAAATCTTTAACAAAAGCTTTCATATCACGGGGGTTAGTGATCAATAAATTTAACCCACCATACTTCATAAAAGTTAGACAGTTAGCCGTTAACGCAAAAATATGATAAAGCGGCAATGCAGTAACAACAACTTCCTTACCTTTTACAAGTATTTTATCCAGGCAACCTGACACTTGTTCTAGGTTAGAAACCATATTACCATGGGTTAGCATTGCACCTTTAGAGACACCTGTTGTACCTCCCGTATATTGTAAAAAAGCCAAGTCATCATGTAATAAATGTGGTCTTTTATAATCATGCTCTTTACCTTGTGAAAGAACATCATTAAATGCGATAGTATTTGGCAAATTAAATGCTGGTACCATTTTTTTGACACGTTTTACAACAAAATTAACAATATGTTTTTTTAAGCCGCCAGATAAATCACCTACTTGAGTCAATACAATATTGTTTATATCTGTTTGTGGCAGTGCTTGTTCTAATGTGCGGGCAAAATTTTGTAATAATATAATTGTTTTAGTTTCTGAATCTTTTAGCTGATGTGCTAACTCTCGAACTGTATATAAAGGGTTTACATTTACAACAACGCAACCAGCCCTTAATACGCCTAAAATAGTAATTGGCGTTTGCAACAAGTTAGGCATCATAACTGCAACTTTGTCGCCTTTTTTAAGACCTAAATTATTTTGTAGATAAGAGGCAAATTTTTTGGTGGCAATATCAATTTCTTTATAAGTTAATTGATTTCCCATATTTGAAAATGCAGGCAATTCAGAATAATCAGAAAAACTTTTTTCGAACACTTCAAGCAGTGAGTCATAGTGATTTGGATCTATTTCTTCAGGCATGCCTTCTGGATACCTTTTTAGCCAGATTTTTTCCACTTGTTTCTCCTGTTTTTATATTTATTTTTATGAATAGCAAAGAATTAAATTCTATTAAATCGCTATATTTATTAGGTATTATCTTAAACTTTAATTCAACTAAGGTTATTTAACAACTGAGTATTTACTCTAACCGAACGCTTATCATCACACATTTAAAATAAAGTTACAAATATCAGCTAAATATTTCATTAATTATGCAATAAAAGACGATAATAATTTTGCAACTTCTTGAGGATTTTGTATATGACAATGATGGCCACCAGCAACTTCTCTAATTTTTAAGTTCCTGTAATGATGAGCATAAATATCCACGGCTTGTTTTATTTGTTTCATTCCCGTTTTACCCAATACAACTAAAACTGGTGACTTGATATTCTTACAGACAGTCACAATTTGCGCTTCATTAAAACGAAAACCAGAATGTTGTTTTAATTTTGGATCAATTGTTAATTTTACACCTTGCTCAGTGACGGTTGCATTTCTTTTCATTAATAATTTACATTCTTCGTAATTTAGGTCACTCACAGCCATTCTCGCTTTAACCAAAGTATCAAAGTTTTGATAATATTTAGCATTGTTTTGTTTTATATTTTTCGTGTTTTTTTTACGATGTAAAATAGCATTTCTAAGTTGTTGAACAACTTCATTTTCATGAGTGGATATCAGCCCAATTCCTTCTATTAATGTGACAGATAAAACAAGTTCAGGAAAACAAGCCGAAAATAAACTTGCGGCCATTGCGCCCATAGAGTGGCCTACTATGTGCACAGGCTCATCATATTGAGTAGTGATCACTTGGTAAATATCATCAATATAATCAACAAAATAATAATGACAATCATTACTTCGCCACTCAGATAATCCATGACCTGGAAAATCAAACGCTAACCAATTATATTCTTCCATTAATGTGATTAAGTTTAAAAAGCTTGCACAATTATCTTGCCAACCATGAAAAGCAACAATATTCTTTTTTAATTTACCTTCGTCAGAATCATAGTTTTGAATACCTGCTAATCTAGGTCCTGATGTTTTAATAGAGACATCTCTTAAAGCATTATTTTTATTTGGAACCATGAGAAATTCTCTTTAAAGTTATAATAAACAATATATTTTATCGCAACACAGTACCATTGCGCATTTATTTCTGGTATTTAATAACTATATAAATATATTTTGATCAAAAAAATGAAAAAAACTCTAATTTCAATGACATTTGCCCTTTTATCCCATTGTGCCTTCGCACAAACAGAGACTATTTCAACTCCCCCTAAAAACATCATATTTATGATAGGCGATGGGATGGGTCCTGCTTATACCACAGCATTTCGCTATTTTAATGATAATTTACAAACAAAAGAAATTGAGTCAACAGTTTTTGATACAATTTTAACTGGCATGTCTCGTACTTATCCAGATGATGATACTTATGTGACAGATAGTGCAGCAGGAGCAACAGCACTCAGTAGTGGTCATAAAACTTATAATGGTGCCATTGCTGTTGATAATGATAAATCACCAACAAAAACGATGCTAGAAATAGCCAAAGAAAAAAACATGATTACTGCATTAATCGCAACTTCTCAAATAAATCATGCAACACCAGCAAGTTTTGCTTCACATAATGAATACCGTCGAAATTATAATGAAATAGCTGATGATTACATTGATAATAAAATAAATGGCAAATTACCTGTAGACTTACTTTTTGGAGGTGGTACAGATTATTTTAAACGAAGCGATAGAAATTTAATAAATGAATTTATTAAAAGTGGTTACCAGTATACAGAATCTCTTAAAGATTTAGATTTGATTACTCAGCTTCCAGCGATTGGGTTGTTTGCTAAAATAGGTTTGCCATATGTAATAGACTCAAAGACCAAACATTTAGAAAAAATGACAACAAAAGCTTTTTCTTTATTAGAAAACAACTCAAGGAATGGCTTTTTCATCATGATAGAAGGAAGCCAAATAGATTGGTGTGGGCATAATAATGATATTTCATGCGCCATGGCCGAAATGAATGACTTTGCAAATTCAATATCAATTGCCAAAAAATATGTAGATAAGCATCCAGATACCCTACTCGTTGTAACAGCGGATCATTCTACTGGCGGACTTACTCTTGGGGCAAATGGGTTATACAAATGGGAAACTCAAATAATCAAAGATTTAAATGTAAGCGCAAAGCAACTCAGTGATAACCTTTTTGAGTCTTCAAATCTTGAATCTATATGGAAAAATCATTCAAAAATAAAACTAACAGTCGAAAATTTAAAAGCACTTAATATTGCCAAAGCTAAAAATAAAGAAGCCTTATTTTTAGCCGTTAAGAAAATAATAAATGATTTAAGCTATACAGGTTGGACTACAGATGGACATACAGCCGTTGATGTGCAAATTTTTGCGTATGGCCAAGGTTCTAAGTTATTTCACGGCAGCATGAATAATACTGACATCGCGAAACAACTTATCAATATAATTCAGTAACCCTAACTAACAGCTTGCCAAAATGGCTTGGTATTTACTTCAAGCCATTTTTAATTGACTCTCTCATACCCACTCCTTTTACCGCAGGAGCAAATTGTGGTGGCCTGGCATGCCATTTAGGTTTTATTGGGGTCAATGGTGAAACACGTTTGCGTGCAACTATCATATAAACACTGCCAATAGGTTTGAAATATTGCTGGCAAAAATCTTTCCAAGGCTCAAATCGTGATAACCTGCTCCCTCTAGCGAGTGATGAATATATAAATTTTTCATCATTTATTATTTCAAAGCCCAGTAAATTTAACCAATCTTTAACCCTTGCAGGTGTAAAAAAACGACCACTCCACGGCAATTTTTGCCTACTAAATGGAAGTAACCTTGCTAAACCACAAAAGCTAAAAGGATTAAAACCGGTCAAGATAATATATCCTCCAGGCAATAGAACCCTTTGTGTTTCTCTTAAAATATGATGTGGGTCACTATAGTATTCTAAACAATGACTTAATAAACACCCATCAACTGAATGTTCAGCAAAAGGTAATTCATCAATTTCAGCCAATACTCCCGCGCGATTACATTCAGGTGCAACACAGATCTGATGTTTAATACAGCATGCTTGAGTATCAAGCTGACCACTTAAGTCGCCCAGTTTTAAAAAATGATAGCCAAAAATACGAGGTAACCATTTTGAAATTTTTTGTTCTATTTCATTTTGTAAATGATCTCCGTGAGGAAACTCCTGCCAACTTTGCGGTTTTGGTGCATATTGAAAACTCAGTGCTGGTTTCAATTAGAGATCCCCTATGGTTTTTAATCTACATAATCTGATATATTAATATAATTAAAGCATTACTCAATGAAAAGTAATAAGTCATGTTAAATATTGAACCAATTCACGCATATTCAGATAACTTCATTTGGGCTATAACTAAGACATCAGAGCAATCACTTTTTGTTGTTGATCCAGGTCAGGCAGAACCCGTTATTGCGTATATCAAACAGCATGCATTACAGCTCAAAGGAATTTTAATAACACATCATCACTGGGACCATACAAATGGCGTTGAAAAATTAAAACAAATCTATCCTGATGCCATTGTTTACGGGCCTAAAAACAGCCCTTTTAAAGGAACTGATGTAAAATTAATACAAGGCGATAACCTAAACATATTAGGTCATATGTTTAATATTACAGAAACACCTGGCCATACATTAGATCATATTTGTTATTATACTGATGACATCTTATTTTGCGGAGATACGCTTTTTAGCGCAGGATGTGGAAGATTGTTTGAAGGAACCCCTACACAAATGTTTCAATCTTTACAAAAAATATCGACATTACCTGCCACATGTAAAATATATTGTACTCACGAATATACATTAGATAATTTAACCTTCGCAAAAACAGTAGAACCTAATAACGTAAATTTGACGCAATATCTTAAAGAAGTGATCCACAAACGAAATAATGACATTAATACGATACCAACAAGTTTATGTGTAGAATTTAAAATAAACCCCTTTTTAAGAAGTTTAAATCCAGATAATCAGTTTGTTATTCCCAATGAATTTAAGAATACAAATAATAAACCTGAATCTTCATTTACCAGCTTGCGTCAATATAAAGATAATTTTTAACATATAATCACTTACTTACATTCAAATATACAATATAGATTAAATACTTACTATTTTAAAAAATTTATCATATATCTATGCTACTTGAGGCAAAAGTCTTTAAAAGGTAATATCACACTGTTTTGTTACTTTGATAGATAAATACTAAATATAATAATGAATAAATCTCACATAATTTTTTTTACAACATTATTGTTAGCTGGTTGTCAGTTAACAATAACTGAAGACACTCCGTTAACACAGGCCCAACAACCTGCAGGACACCAAACGGCTCAACCCAATGATGTTGTTGATGCCCTAACTATTCTAGCTTTACAAGGCAATCAAAGCGAGCCTGTTGAAGAAGTACCTATATTTGATGATGTATGGGAAAGAATTAATTATCAACTGTCTATTCCCGTACCTCAAAATCGTGCTGTGGTCACTGAGCGTAATTATTATGCAAAACATCAAAAGTATTTAAATCGAATATCAACACGTGGTGCCCCCTACCTTTACTACATAGTAGAAGAAGTAGAGAAAAGAAAAATGCCGATAGAACTTGCATTACTGCCCATAGTAGAAAGTGCATTTGACCCTTTTGGTTTCTCACACCGCAGCGCTTCTGGTATTTGGCAATTTATGCCAGTTACAGGAGAACGTTTCGATTTAAAACAAAACTGGTGGTATGATGGACGTCGCGATATTGTACAATCAACCCGCGCTGCACTGGACTATTTATCATATTTACACAAAACGCTTGAAGGTGATTGGCTAAACGCGATAGCTGCATATAACTCAGGTGAAGGGCGAGTGTTACGTGCAATAAAGAAAAACCGTAAAAAACACCTACCAACCGATTTTTGGTCTCTTGACCTACCAGCTGAAACCACAGCTTATGTACCAAAACTACTTGCATTGGCTGACTTATTAAAAAATCAAAAAGAATTTAACGTTACATGGAAAAAAATAATAAATGCACAAGTAATTGATGTTGTTGATGTTGGCACACAAATAGATTTGGCATTAGCAGCACAAATGGCAGAGATTAACATTACGGAACTCTATCGTTTAAATCCAGCATTTAATCGATGGGCAACCGATCCAGATGGCCCTCATAACTTATTATTGCCCATTGATAAAATTGCGGCTTTTTCTAAAAAACTGGCTAAAACAAAAGTAGAAGATAGGATCCGGTGGCAACGTTATCAAGTACAAAAAGGCGATAGTTTATCTGTAATCGCAAACAAATTTAAAACAAGTACTGACTCTATTAAAACTTTAAATAAACTAAGTTCTAATATGATCAAACTTGGTCAGCATTTATTTGTACCATTAAGTAATGGCCAAATTGATAATAAGCATCTGTCAAAACAGATGAAGTTTGCAACTAAGACCAGTTCACCTAAAGGTAAAAAGTCATCTTATATCGTTAAAAAAGGGGATACGCTTTGGGATATAAGCCATGCGCACGGAGTAACAATCCAACAACTTAGTAATTGGAATAAATTAAAAACAAGCGCAATGATAAAGCCAGGACAAAAACTACTAGTTTATAAAAAAGTTAATGCTATCAAGGTTGTTTCGTCGGCCAATAGAACAATAACCTATAAAGTACGAAGTGGAGACTCTCTTGCACGAATAGCTGATAAATTTAATATTTCTATAAGTGATATTATAAAATGGAACAGCATTAATCGAAAAAAATACCTACAACCAGGACAAAAACTGAAATTACATCTTGATGTAAAAAAATCCTAAGCTAAACTTACTTAAGTCCCAAATAAAGGAAAATTCACATGGATGTAAAAAAAACAAAAAAAACTAAGTTGCAAGAGTTTTACTTATACTGCTTTAGTACCTTAGTGACAACTTATTTTGTTGGTAGTTTAGCTGGCATGACAATGTTATCAACAAAGTTTGATTTTACACTTCCCGTTAACCTGATCCTGTTATTTTTGTTATTACCAATACTATATTTTGGATATATGACTTATCGTTCTTTGAGAATATTGATCAATGCTTTAGATTTAAACGCTGAAGTTTAATAATTACAGTCATATTCAATTGTTGAAAATGCTTACGCTAAGCAAATACATCAATACCAATTAAATCTTGGACTTCACTTCTACGGTTTTGGTGAGCCAATGATGTATATGCCGCGATGGCAATACTCGACTTATGGTTTGGTTGATCGTAAATTGTACTGCCCGACTCTTTCTCTAAATTTTTCTCAAACTTATAAATGGCATCGGGACTATTCTTAAATTCGAAAGCATCTCTTGTATTTTTTGGATAATGTTGAACACTTACAGCTTGTTCTAACTTACTTGACTGTAAATCAAAGGAGGGTGTTTTAACTAATTGCTTGGGCTTTGAATATGTAATAGCATCAAAGCCCAACTGTGCGCCAATCAATAGTGACATTTAAACATTAAACTCCTTCAATTTAACAATGAGTATAAAATACTTATTCTTTACCCGGTAGTTTTTTCCAAGTCACTGTATCACGAACATAAACGGGTTGAGCCTGCGCTGCAGTAACTGTATCACCTTTTTTATATAAACTCTCTGCAATTGGCAACATAAATTTAGCATTTGGTAAAGTAATTTTAGATATAAATTGTATATTATCACTTTGATGCAATTGGGGGTAAGTTTCAAATCCGGTGCCAACCGCAACAACATTTAAATCGCCAAGCTCTAGTAATTCAGGTTTAATTACTATTTCTTTATTAACTAACTGAGCAATGCCGTTATTATCAGCGCGATAATGCGCAAAATAAACTTCCGACATTCTTGCATCTATTGCGGCATAAACATCAACGGCACCCGTTTCTTTAATTGCCTGCTGCGCCATAATTTGTAGAGTAGAAATTCCAATTACAGGAATATTAGCAGAAAAAGCTAATCCCTGTGTTATTGCAACACTGATCCTAACACCCGTGAAACTCCCTGGCCCGCGACCAAATGCAATGACATCAAGCGCTTTTAATTTTGTATTGTCTTTTTCTAATAATGACGCTATTAAAGGTAAAATTTTCTGACTATGCTCTTGAGGGCAAACTTCAAAATGGCTCACAATTTGTTGCTCAGTTTCAGCTGAAATAGCAACCGACAAAGCTTCTGTAGCGGCATCTAAAGCTAATACTTTTAAACTCATTAATATTTTCTCACTTATTGTTCAATCTATCTGAGTTAAAAACTCAGCTGCTTTATCTAAATCTCGTGTTCTATTCATATTTGGTAAACTTGAAATAAATACTTCACCATAATGTTTTGTTACTAAACGGTTATCACAAATAACCAAAACGCCTTTATCAGTTTGATCTCTGATCAACCTTCCAACACCCTGTTTAAGCGCTATAACAGCTTGCGGTAACTGTATTGTGGCAAAAGGATCTTGCCCCGCAAGTTTACATGCCTTCATTTTTGCTTGTAGTAAAGGGTCATCGGGCGCAATAAATGGTAATTTATCAATGATAACACAGCTTAATGTACTTCCTCTAACATCAACCCCTTCCCAAAATGAAGCTGTTCCAAGTAAAACTGAATTACCATGCAGCACAAACTTTTCAAGTAGTATTCTTTTTGATGTTTGTCCTTGTACCAATAGAGGATATTTCACCAAAGTAGAAATACCTTGTGCAACAAGATCCATCATTCTGTAACTGGTAAATAATATAAAACATCTTCCTTGAGCAGCATCAATTAACTGCTTTGAAACCTTTACTAAAGCATGTGCCATATCTTGAGAATTTGCTTCAGGCAAATAACGCGGTAAACACAATAATGCTTGTTTTTGGTAATCAAATGGGCTCTGAACAATTAAACTTTTTTCAGGTTTTAGCCCTAAAGAAGTATTAAAGTGTAGTAATGAATCATCCACAGATAATGTCGCGGAAGTAAACCCCCAAGCAGCATCTTGTTTTTCCATCATATCACTGAATTTTTGAGCGATATCCAATGGTGTGATATTAATACTGACATGTAATCTTGTTGTTTCAAACCAATAACTTAAGCTATTATCTTTGGTATCAAACATCAATTCTAACAAGGCTTTAAAAGAAATACAGCGTTCAAAACAATGTTCTATTTTATCACTTCTTTCTAAAGCTAATTTTATAACCTGATATAAAAATGTAATATCATTAATAATCCGATCAGCGGCAAACTTTATACCTGAATGTTTAAGTATTTGACGCCAATCCCCTCTTCCGGAACCCGCTGGAAACTCAAGTCTAAAATCTTTTAGACTGGACTCTAATTTATCAATTGCTTTTCCAAGTTGGACCATATCAAATAATTCAGATCGGTAAATCAAACGTAAATCTTTAATTAATGCGAGTAATGCCCTACTGCTTACACTCTGGCCAAAGTAATTACTTGCTATTTCTGCTAGCTGGTGTGCTTCATCAAAAATATATCCGTGTGCTTGGGGTATAAGCTCCGCAAAACCTGTATCTTTAACCGCCATATCAGCAAAAAACAAATGATGATTAACAATCACTAAGTCTGCTTCCATGGCTTTCATTCTGGCTTTTTTGATATAACAATCGTCATAATCAGGACATGTCTGCCCTAGGCAATTATCTGAAGTAGAGGTCACATATGGTAAAACTTTCGCACCTTCTTCGATGCCAATACAGTCTGCCATATCACCCGTTTTAGTATTACTGGCAAACTTAGCAACCATTGCCAGTTGATGCAAAACATCAGGGTCATCAGTTGGTACATGCGAAATATGCTGATTTAATCTGAATGGGCATAAATAATTAGCCCGCCCTTTAAGTAAAGCTGTTTTTTTTCCTAATTTCATTGCCGATAGCACATTTGGCAAATCACGATGAAAAAGTTGTTCTTGAAGCGCTTTAGTCCCCGTTGAAATTATTATTTTACATACAGATTTAGTATCTTCATGTAATAACGCTGGTACTAAATAGGCAAATGTTTTCCCTATACCCGTGCCAGCTTCTATCACAACCTGAGTTTTTTCCTTTAGTGCTTTTTCAATCGCAATCGCCATATCAATTTGCGCTTGTCTTGGTTGATAACCTTCCACCTTGAAAGATAAAGGACCATCTTTTTCAAAAAAGGAGGCGACTTTACTCATTTGTTGCGACATGAATTTATCCGAATATATAAGAAAGGCTATTTTACATTGTTTAAGATCAATATCAGATAAAAAAATACAAAAATCACATCATTTTTATGTTTTGATAGGTCTATTAACTAGTAACAAATAATTCTAAGGAAAATAATGAAGTTCGTTACTTATATTTTTATTTTAATGGGAGTCTTCTCCGTCACAACAAACGCTCAAACATCTGTATCTGTAGGTGAATTAGCACCAAGTTTTAAATTAATAAAAAATGACGGTTCCACGTTTGATTTAAAAGATTATATAAATGAAAAACCTGTTTATCTAATTTTTTGGAATACCTGGTGCGCTCATTGTCTAAAAAAAATACCAAAATTAATTTCACTGCAAAACAAATTAGCGTCAAAAATAGCAATACTGGCCATTAATACCAGCTGGAGTGAAGATGAAAAAGGCATTGAAGACTTTATAAAAAACTACAAGGTAAATTACTCAGTCGCATATGATCATAATGCATTAGTCACTAAAAAATATAAAGTATTGGGCACACCCACTGAATTTATCATAGATATTAACGGCAGAATAATATTTAGGGATTCAGTGCCTGAAGATATTTCTGACTTTATACCTAAGTGGTCGACAATAATATCTAACTCTTCCACTCATAACACAGAATAAATTTAAATGAATTTATGTGAAATACAAATAAATAAAAAGCCACCTGAGTCAGGTTTAACGAGAAGAGATTTTTTAAGAAGTACGACTTCCATAGCTCTTTTAGCAACGTTGGGTACAACAAAACCTATATTTTCAAAAAATATAATTTTAGGTACTAATTTTGATTCTTTTACCTTAGTTGAAGAAACGACACTTAAAGCAGTTCAAATGATTTTATTTCCAGACGATGGCGACGGTCCTTCAGCAGAAGATTTACGTGCATATCAATATTTAGACTGGGCATTAGAAGATCCTCAAAATATATCAGATGGAGATAGGTCATTCATTAAAAAAGGAATTGCTTGGCTTGATGAACTGGCAAACAAAAATTTCCAAAAAGATTTTATTTATTCATCAACAATTCATAAAAATACGCTTTTAGATCAAATATCTCATAGTAAGTCAGGAGAAAATTGGATTTCATTATTATTGTATTATTTAATTGAAGCGCTTACATTAGATCCCATTTATGGCGGTAATAAAAATGGCATTGGATGGCGTTGGTTAAAACATCAACCAGGCTTTCCACAACCTGGCATCAACAAAACTTACCTCAACTTTATCTAAGACATTTATGACAACTAAAAATAAAAAATACGACATTTGCATAATAGGTAGCGGCGCTGGTGGTAGTCCTGTCGCATATACTCTCGCAAAAGCGGGCTACACAGTTGCAGTTGTAGAGAAAGGCAAGTGGTATAATGAAAGTGATTTTTCCAAAGATGAACAGTTATCAAGACACGATATTTTCAAATCTAAATTTAAAGATGAACGCCATGTTTTAGAAGAGCCAAATAAAGATGGTATTTGGTCAAAAGATACAACATCACAGTTTTAAAAATAACTGAAAAGCCCATAAAAGGCGGCACGCTTGATTTTGTTTTTGATCCTCCAAGTTTAGCTTCAAAAGCAAATAGCTTAAAATATCAAGAAGGTAACTTGGTTTGGGGGACTGCATTAAAACAAAGAATCAAATCACATTTCACCCAATCAAAAGATTTCAAATTTGAAGTATTTTGTGACTGGTTAACAAATGATGAATGTTACGTTTCCTTAGACCCGACAGAAAAAGATAAATGGGGAACCCCTGTTGCAAAAGTTAGAGTAGGATTTCATCAACATGATGTAAAAGTTGCTCAATACTTAGTAGACAAAGGCGTTGAAATTATGAAAAGCATGGGAGCCCATAAAGCATGGGGAAACGTATTTACTTCTCCAACCTCCAACTTAATTGCTGGCGGATGCCGGTTTGGCAATGATCCAAAAACATCAGTACTAGATAAAAACTGTAAAGTTCATGGTATCGATAATTTATTTGTAACAGATGGAAGTTTTATGCCAAATGGTGGCAGTGTTACACCCACAATGACAATTTATGCAAATTCTTTTAGGGTGGCAGATGAAATAAAAAAACGAATGAGCCAAGTTTAATAAAATCAAACTAAAATATATCAATCAAGCCCATGTATCTAAATGATTGTGTTCTTCTTTTTGCTCCTCAGCTTCTGATTTACCAGTATTTTTATTATTTTTAGCCTCATATTCACCAGATTTTCGCGCTTCTTTGTTCAACGCTTTTATTTTTGCTTCTTTAATACCTGCCACAATAATTAATTGTTTATTGAGTGGCTCAATATGTGCCACTCGAGGTAAAAAAGGTAATAAATTATCCATACAACGTCCTATAATAATTCATTTATCTAACTTATTATCGACTGTTATAAGTTATTCTTTAAAGAATTATAAAAAAGGCTTGTAAGAATAGATAATCCATGTAAATCTATATTTACTTTAAAAAAGAAACTTTTATTCATATTTGAATATTATCTAAATTATATATACGGAACAAATTATGTTATTAAACCTGAACACTATTCACCATCATCATATTATCGAATAGCCTTTCAGGTCTTTCGCTGAAAGGGTATTCCTAATAGGAACCTAAGGCGAATAAAAAAATAGATTCATTTTCGCCCCGAGGTTTCCTCGGGGTTTTTAGTTTTAAGCCCCTAAAAATTTACTAGCTTAAAAATGACTAAAAGAAAAACAGGAAATGAACATGACAGATACAAAGCGTTTACGCATCGCCATTCAAAAATCAGGCAGACTTTCAACAGATTGCCAAAATTTATTTAAACAACTCGGCATAAAACTCAACTTAAGAGAGCAAAAACTCATTGCGCACTCGACTAATATGCCCATAGATATATTGCGTGTTCGCCACAATGATATTCCTGGTTTAGTCATGGACGGTGTATGTGATTTAGGCATAGTAGGTGAAAACGAGCTTGTTGAAATGCAAGCAGAACGTCAACGCCTTTCTCTTCCTTCTAAGGTAAATAAATTAGCAAAACTTGATTTTGGTTATTGTCGTTTAGCCCTTGCATGGCCACAAGAGTTAGGTTTAATTGATAAAAATTGGTTTCAAGATAAAAAAATAGCAACCACCTACCCTGCTATTTTAAGTGAATATTTAACACGCGAAAATATCAGTGCAAGCTTAGTTAATTTGTCTGGTTCTGTTGAAGTGGCGCCCAGAGCAGGTTTAGCGGATGCTATTTGCGACTTGGTTTCAACTGGTGCAACACTTGAAGCGAATGGTTTAATGCAAGGTGAAACCATAATGGAGTCATATGCTTGTTTAATCCAAAGTCCAACCTTAGATTGCTCAAATAAATCAGCCTTAATAGAGAAACTATTGCCAAGACTCAAAGCAGTAAAACAAGCTAAAGAAAGTAAATATATTATGTTGCACGCCCCTAAAGCTCGCCTTAAAGAGATATGTGATTTATTGCCAGGCACAGGTCAACCAACAATGTTAGCTCTGGCGGGCTCTGATGAGATAGTTGCACTTCACATGGTGAGTCAAGAAACCTTATTCTGGGAAACAATGGAGTCACTTAAGCAATTGGGTGCCAGCTCCATATTAGTGATGCCAATTGAAAAAATGATGGAGTAAGCAAGTGTTTAACTGGAATGAGGAAACAAATGCTTCGCGGGAGTCAATTTTACAAAGACCCGCAATTGCGATGGGGGCTGATATAAAATCAGCAACTCAAATAATTATAGATCAGGTTAAAGACAAAGGAGATGAGGCCCTACTTCAGCTTGCAAAAAAATTTGACAATGTTTATGAACTTGAATTGATGGTCTCTATGAATGATATTGATCAGGCACAAGAAAAACTATCACCTGAGTTAAAGTCAGCCATAGAGTGTGCATATGACAATATTGTTGCTTTTCACACAATGCAACAACCCAAAGATATAAAATTAGAGACTATCCCTGGTGTTTTATGTGAACTAAAGTATCAAGCTATTGAAGCCGTAGGGATTTATGTTCCTGGTGGAAGCGCACCTTTACCTTCGTCTGTTTTAATGCAAGGTGTTCTGGCACAGTTAAGCGGCGCAAAAACAGTTGTACTCGCAACCCCAGTCAAAAATACAGAGACCTTGAACCCTGCCATTTTGTATGCTGCAAAGCTATGTGGCATTAAAACAATTTTAAAGTCAGGTGGCGCAGGTGCAATCGCAGCACTTGCATTTGGCACACAAAGTGTCCCCGCTGTTAATAAAATATTTGGCCCAGGAAACGCATTTGTTACCATGGCAAAGCAACTTGTCTCTTCGCAAGTCCCTGGACTTGCCATAGATATGCCAGCAGGTCCATCTGAGGTACTTATTATTGCAGATAAAAGAGCTAACCCAGACTTTATTGCTGCAGATTTATTATCCCAAGCAGAGCATGGAAAAGATTCTCAAGTTATTTTAATCTCTAACGCTTCAGAAATTATTGAAAAAACACAGCTTGCACTCGCTCAGCAACTAAAAACCCTTTCTAGGGCTGAAATTGCAATGGCAGCACTTGATAATTCAGCATATATTCTTGTTGATACGATTACACAAGCTTTCGAGGTTTCAGCCATTTATGGACCTGAACACTTGATTTTACAATTAGCTAATTGTGATGATTATTTACCGCTAATAAAAAATGCTGGCTCAGTATTTGTTGGCGATTATAGCCCAGAGTCTGCCGGAGATTATGCTTCAGGCACAAACCATGTATTGCCTACCTATGGTTACAGTAAAGTTTATTCAAGTTTAAATTTATTAGACTTTTATCGAACTTACACAGTGCAAACAATCACAAAACAGGGGTTAACCGATTTATCTTCAGCAATTTTACCAATAGCAGCTGCCGAAGGTTTAGATGCTCACGCCCATGCTGTAAGCATTCGATTAGAAAAAGAGGTCTGTTGATCATGTCTAAATTTTTACCCGATTATATTGATAAGTTAACAGCCTATAGTTCTGCCAAAAGTGAAAAGCTGACAGGCACAACTTGGCTCAATGCTAATGAAAATCCTTATGCTCAAAATATAACGCTTAGTATAGATGACTTAAATAGATATCCTGAACCCCAGCCTGAAGCTGTAATACAAAGATACGCACAATATGCAAAAGTTGAAACTAATCAAGTTTTAATGACACGTGGTGCTGATGAAGGTATCGAATTATTAATTCGTACTTTTTGTGAATCTGCAAAAGACAGTATTGCGATATTCTTGCCGACATATGGTATGTATAAAGTCAGTGCTCAAAGCCATAATATCGCCATTAATGCTTTAAGCCAAGAGAGTTTACAAACATCAACAATTTCAGAATTAGCCTCACAAATTGGTGATTCAAAATTAGTGTTTATATGCAATCCGAATAATCCAACTGGTGCATTAGTGACAACCAAGCGATTAGAAAACCTTTCAGATGCATTGCCTGATAATACAATTTTAGTTGTCGATGAAGCCTATATAGAGTTTTGCAGTGAATATGACAATAGCCAGCTGATCAATACACGAAAAAATGTTGTGATCTTAAGAACACTATCAAAGGCATTTGCACTGGCAGGCTTAAGGTGTGGTTTCACTTTAGCCCCCACTACTATTTTATCCGCAATGAAAAAAGTATTAGCGCCCTATCCTGTTTCAAGTGTTGTTGCCTCGATTGCCAAAAATGCGTTAGGTAACGATTCAATTTCAAGTATGCGAAGACAAGTTGTTATTTTAAATAAACTAAAACAGGAGTTAATCGATTGGCTAAAAACATCTTCGCATGTTTCGCAAGTCTTATCTGGTGAAGGTAATTTTGTGACATTAAAGTTGAAAAACAAGCAATCAATGCAAGTCTCCTCTGAAATGGGTTTGATTATGAGACCTTTCACATTATTTGATTCTCAACATTGGCTCAGGATCAGCATTGGTAATAATACAGAGCTTGATCAAGTTAAAACTTGGTTAGAGAGTTTAAACAAAATTCAAAGTAGTAAGAGATAATCATGCAAAAACCTTATTTATTTATTGACCGTGACGGCACATTAATTGATGAACCAATTGAAGACAAACAGGTTGACTCCTTAGCTAAAGTAAAATTAGAGCCGGGTGTGATCATGGCCTTATTACAGCTTCAACAAGCTGGATTTAAATTAGTCATGGTTTCTAATCAAGATGGGCTAGGAACGGATAGTTTTCCTACAGCTGATTTTGATCTCGCTCAAAATAAAATGATGGAGATTTTTTGCACACAAGGTATCTCTTTTGAATCTGTTCTGATTTGCCCTCATTTTAATGAAGATAACTGTGATTGTAGAAAACCAAGAACAGGTTTGCTAACTCAGTTGATGCAATCAGGTAAAGTTGATTTAGCAAAGTCTTATGTAATAGGTGATAGAGAAACTGACATAGGTTTGGCAAAAAACCTCTGCTGTAAAGGCATTTTATATCAAGGTGACTGGCAAAAGATAGTGACTCAACTTACCACTATGAATCGTGAAGCAATTATCAATAGAGATACAAAAGAAACGCAAATTAGTGTCAAAATAAATTTAGATGAAACTGCAAAAGGCCATATTAGTACAGGTTTAGGTTTTTTTGATCATATGTTAGATCAAATAAAAACCCATGGTAATTTTATGCTGGATATACAAGCTAAAGGCGATCTGCATATCGATGAACATCACTTAGTTGAAGACATCGGCATCGCAATTGGTCAAGCACTTAAAATTGCGCTAGGCACTAAATCTCAGATTGCACGTTATGGGTTTTCTCTTCCAATGGATGAGTGCCTTGCACAAGCACAAATTGATTTATCTGGACGTGCTTCATTTGTTTTAAACGCAAAGTTTAGTCGCGATAAAACAGGCGATTTAGATGTTCAAATGGTTGAACATTTTTTCAAAAGTTTAAGTGATAATGCAGGGTTAAGTTTGATATTAAGCGTCAGTGATGGCAATTGCCATCACCAAGTTGAAGGCCTTTTCAAAGTATTTTCCAGAGCGTTACGCATGGCCATCTCTGTTGATAAAAGCCAAAGCCTTGCAAGCTCTAAAGGCTGTTTGTAAATGTCAAAACTAAATAGGAGAAATACGTGTTAGCAATTATAGATACAGGATGTGCAAATATAAATTCCGTTAGATTTGCTTTTGAGCGCTTAGGTGTCATTCCTGAAATAATCACTGATGTTGATAAATTAAAGCATGCCGAACGAGTCATTTTACCAGGTGTTGGTCATGCTTCTGTTGCAATGGAAAGACTAATATCAGCTGGCTGGGTCGATGCAATTAATGAATTTCAACGACCTTTAATGGGAATTTGCTTAGGCATGCAACTTTTATGTTCGCATTCGTCTGAAGGCAACATTAAAACCTTAAATAAAATAAAGGGGGATGTTGCAGAACTAGATGTTGGCCAATTAACCAGTCCGCATATGGGGTGGAACAACCTCAATATATTAAAGCAACATGCGCTAACAAAAGGAATAACAAACGAACAACAAGTCTATTTTGTCCATAGTTTTGCTCATCAAGTCAATGACTGTACTTTAGCGCAAGCCCAATACGGACAAAATTTTTCTGCCGTTATAACGCAAGACAACTTTGCTGGGATGCAATTTCATCCAGAACGCTCAGCAAAAGTTGGCTCTCAACTATTAAAAAACTTTTTAGATTGGCGAATTTAGGTTAAAAAAATTATGATAATTCCAGCATTAGATGTATTACAAAATCGTATTGTACGTTTATATCAAGGTAAATATGATACAGCCCAATTTTATCCATTTGAACTTGCACAAAGACTTAAGCAATACGCCAATTCAGGCGCTAAAAAGCTTCATTTAGTTGATTTAGAAGGCGCACGCGATCCGAGTAAAAAACAATGGCAACATATACAAAGCGCATTAAAAGAGCTCAAAGTTCCTTTTCAAATAGGCGGAGGTATTCGAAACGCATCGGATATATCCACTTGGCTGGACGCAGGCGCATCCCAAGTAGTAATAGGATCCATGGCAGTAGAACAACAACAAACTGTGGCTGATTGGATCAAGAAATTTGGTCCACAACATTTTTGCATTGCCCTAGATGTTAATAAAACCGAAGATGGCTGGCAACCTGCAACTCATGGTTGGCTTGAAGCGTCTCAATATACACTATTTGAATTAGTTACGTTTTATCAATCTGTTGGTATTAATGATTTTTTATGTACCGATATAAGTAAGGATGGCACCATGACAGGCCCTTCATTTGAACTATATAAGGACCTTTTATCAGAATTTAAAGATATCAAATTGCAAGCCTCTGGTGGTGTAAGTTCATTGCAAGACATCAAACAACTCAATGAATTAGGCGTATCGGGTATCATACTCGGTAAATCATTATTAGATGGTGCTTTTACTGTTGAGGAGGCTATTAATGCTTAGTAAACGTATTATACCTTGCCTTGATGTTAAAAATGGTCAAGTCGTTAAAGGTGTAAAATTTAAAGGCCATGAAGTAGTTGGCGATATTTTAGAGTTAGCTAAGGCTTACAGTGAAGCAGGAGCCGATGAACTGGTATTTTATGAAATAAGTGCCAGTGTTGAAAAACGATTATTAGATTTGAACTGGGTTGAAAGCATAGCAAAAAATATTGATATTCCTTTTTGCGTCGCTGGTGGTATTAAGTCTGTAGAGGATGCTGCAAGCGTTTTAAAACAAGGCGCTGATAAAATCAGTATCAATAGCCCTGCGATTGCCAAACCAAGCCTTATTAAAGAGCTGCATGATGAGTTTGGTAAACAATGTGTTGTAGTGGGTATTGACAGTTTTTATGATGAAACGAGCAATGAATACCTAGTTTATCAATTAACTGGCGACCCGAATGCAACAAGCAAAACACGTTATAAAACTTTAGATTGGGTTAAAAAAGTGCAAGATCTCGGCGCTGGTGAAATTGTACTTAACTGCATGAATCAAGATGGGGTAAGAAAAGGCTATGATATTGAACAACTCAAAAAAGTTAGAAATATTTGTACCTTACCTATTATCGCATCAGGCGGTGCTGGCAGTATGTCTGATTTCAAAAATGTATTCGAACAAACAAATATTGATGGTGCACTAGCAGCAAGTGTTTTCCATAAAGACATAATAAAGATACCTGAACTTAAACAATATTTAGCTCACAACAAAATAGCGACAAGATTATGTTAATAAATACAAGTAATATAAATGAGATTGACTTTGAAAAAAGTGAACTTATGCCTGCAATCGTTCAGGACAAAAATACCGGCGTCATTTTAATGCAAGGTTTTATGAATTTTGCTGCATTAGAAAAAACCTTAGACTGCGGTAAAGTCACATTTTTTAGCCGTTCAAAACAAAGACTGTGGACTAAAGGGGAATCTTCCAAAAACTATTTAAACGTTAAAGAAATTCACACTGACTGTGATTTTGATTCAATTCTTATTTTGGCTACACCTGATGGACCAACTTGCCACTTAGGTAGCCAAAGTTGTTTTGAAAATGCAAAACCAGACTTAGCATTTTTAGCACAGTTAAATCAGGTGATTTCAAACAGAAAAAATGACGATCCAAATGATAGCTATACTGCATCTTTATTTGCAAAAGATATTAGTCGAAGTGCACAAAAAGTGGGGGAAGAAGGCGTTGAAGTTGCATTAGCTGCTGTTAAGCAAGATATTGAAGAACTAAAAAATGAGTCCGCAGACTTGCTTTATCACTTACTGGTTTTACTACAAAGATCAGAAACAGATATTTCAGACGTCATAAAAGTCTTACAGCAACGCCATAAATAGCATATTGACAGGTAATTAATTCAAAAAAGGTGAAAAGGAGTCTATATTGACTCCTTTTCTTTTTATTTATCAATATTAACGGTATCCTTATATTAGCCAATTTAACACCAAGGAGTGTATTAATGAAATCCCCTTTTCTACTGGTTGCAGGCGTTATTACTTTATCAGGTTGTGTAAATACCTTGTCTCAAGAACAGCAAACTAAAATAGATAACATGACTTCATGTGAAAAGATTCAAGGTTTGCTTGAATCCTATGAGAATGATTTTGCTCCACTAAAACAAAGCCGCGTTAAAAACAAATATATGGAAGTTTGGCAAGCTTCTTATAATTTGGTGGGTGAAAATTGCCAAATATCTAAAGGTAATAACAATACCAATAATTATATGTGCCAACAAAATTTTAGTGAAAAAGATCTCGCTGTTGCAATATACTCACAAGCTGTCGATTTCACAAAAAACTGTTTGAAAGAACAGGGATGGAGAATTAAAACTGAAAATAATAAGGGTTCAGTGCGCACAACATTTTTTTTAAATGAGTCAAGCCCTAGCCTTTCAATACATTCAGGAAAAACTTTAGCTAAATTAAATGATGTATGGATGACATCATTTGAAGTTGGCAAACGATAAGCATAAAACATGGCTCAACTCATTTGAGCCATGAGTACCCTTTAAATAAGTTTTATTTTTATACTTGGCTTTGCCGCCGACAATTCAATAATATGCCCATTTCTTAATAGTTTAAACATTATTTGCTCGCCACTTTTAATATTTTTAAGATAATCAGCTATGTTCATATAGTTTCCAGATTCACCCGTGATAATTATATCGCCTACCGCAAGTAAAATATCACCTCCCAATAACATGACCAGACCTTCTATCTCCGCTTCTAAAACCCCACCTTTAAGTCCTATTTTGTCTGCAAAACTTTGTTTAGCGACTTTTTCAACCAGTATCCCCGACTTTTGTGGCACATTGAGTGCTTTAGCAACAGGATATGACAACAGTGAAAATTCCATACCAAACCAAATTGTAGGTTGTTCAATCAAAATTCTTTTAACCATGTTACTACTGGCAGCAAAACCTAGTCCTTCATTACCACCAGATTGTGTCTCTATATAACTCACTACACCTATGAGCTGCCCTTTACTATTAAATAAAGGACCACCAGAATTTCCTTGATTAATAGCAGCATCCGTTTGCAAAAACTCTATTTCACCTTTACCTAAACCTTCATGAATACGCCGTCCACTTAGGTGACCCACAGTAAGTGTATGGCTTAAGCCATAAGGTGTTCCAATCACAAATACTTCTTCACCTATTTGTGTTTTTTCGGAATTAGCTATTTTTATTGCAGGGAAATCTTTATCATTTGTGATTAATTTTATAAGCGCAATATCAGCAGCTTGGTAACTAGACAAAACCTTCGCTTTAAATTGACCTTTACCTTGCACATCTACCGTTAATTCATCAGCACTATTAACAACATGCGCCGCGGTTAGTATAAGCCCTTCAGAGTTAATTAACGTGCCGGTTCCTAAACTGCTTGAAGTAAATGATACCAGTTCATCATTTTTTGAGCGGACTTGTTTGGTATTTGAATAAATTATCACTATAGACTTATCTAATTTTTTGTATAATTTACTATAATCTTTTGCAAAAACACTTAAATTAATAAAAAGTAAAATACTGTAAATAATAAACTTTTTCATGATATCCCTTTTGAGTCTATTTTGATAAATTAATATAGTACACAAATGATAAGATGAAGTGTTATACAAGTAATTATTTATATTTATATTTATCTGTAAAACTGCACTCAATAATTAATGTAATAACGGTTAATCCCGTAATCCGCTGTTTAAGTTTTGACTAATTTTACGTATACTCATTCTAGATAAATTAGGTAAATTTCAAAAAGGGAAGATCTAAGTTAGTGTCAAATCAATTAGAAATCTTGCAAAAGAAACTAAATAAAGCAGTAAAGAATAGAGAACTTATTGAATCAGCAAGACAAACACAGCTTGGTGCTTTAACTCAATTTGCATCTAAACTTTCTCTTGTTTGTAAAGGACAGGATTTAGAACTAGATAATAAACTTGCAAAATTTAGATCTTTACTGAGTAAAGGTGTTGATTTTGAAATTTTAAGCCCCCTAATTGAAGAAATTACAAATATTTTACGTGCCCAAGAAACAAAACAAGATGAAAACATTAAGAAGTTGCAACAAAGCGTAAATGATGCGGGAAAAAAACTTCAAAAAACGAAAGGCATTCCAGATGAGTTACGCAGAAGCCTCAGAAATTTATTAACAACTGATTTAGACGAAATAAAAGCAACTTCAGATTTTATTCCTTTGTTATCTCGTTTAGTCGGAATTTATCATCAAGTACTTAATAATAAACATGGTAACTTAACTGCAACCCCACCTGAAATCGCACCTGAACTTGCAACAGAGTTATTAAACTTAACAAGCGAGCTTGCATTTGAGGGTAATAATGCAAAACAACTGGATAAAATAAAAAAACAAATCACAAAAAACTTCCAGTTAAATGCATTGTTAGAAGCTTGTATCAACATTATTCGAATAGTTGTATCCAGTATTTCTCAGGAAAGAGATACAGCACAACAATTTCTAATTAATGTAAATGAAACACTTACATTATTGCACCAAACATTACTGGATTCTGTACAACGCTCAAAAGAAGTAGGTCATAAAATGGCTAATCTCAATGAGCAAATTGAACAAAAAATATCTCAACTTGCACAGGAAACCCAATCGGCTTCAACCATAGATGCTCTTAAATTGATTGTTGGACAAAAGTTGGAGGCCCTAACACTAGACATAAAATTTAAAGAAGATCTTGAGTTAACTGAAAGAGAGTCTTTAGCAAGTACACTCAAAGAAATGCAAACGCGTATTAATTCACTTGAAAGTGAAAGTAATAAATATAAAGATAGATTAGCTGAACAAAGATTTAAAAGTTTACAAGACAGCTTAACAAAGTTACCAAACCGTGCGGCATATGATGAAAGAATAGCATTAGAATATAATACGTTTTCAAGAAATGGCCATAATTTGTGTTTAGTTATAGTCGATGTTGATCATTTTAAACGAATTAACGATACTTTTGGTCATAGTGCGGGTGATAAAACATTGCAAGTACTTGCTAATGCATTAAAAAAATCAATTCGCGTCACTGATTTTATTGCTCGATTTGGTGGTGAGGAATTTGTGATCATCATGCCCAACTCCGATTTAAAACAAATTCTAGCACCACTTGAAAAAATCAGAAGAACAATTAAAAGTATTCCTTTTAAATTTAAAACAACCAGCCTTAGGATCACAATATCTATAGGAGCAAGCCAATTTAAAAGTGGTGATAGTATACTTGAAGTTTTTGATCGTGCGGATACAGCCCTATATGAAGCTAAAAACTCAGGTCGAGATCGCATAATCATAAAAAAATAATCGCATTTCCTTAATTAAAAACTATATTTAAATTATGTAGTTAATTAAGGAAAATCTATGAGCATACAACTAAATCCAATCGGGATATTAGATTTACTGTCACAACTTGAAGTTGATTCATTAAAAAAATCCTCCACAAGCAAACTTTATCGCCTCTTTCGAAATTGCTCTTTAGCCGTACTCAATGTTGGTAGTCATACAGATTCAAGTTTTGAAATTTATGAAAAATATAAAAGCTTTGATATTAATTTGCTGTGTAGAGAACGCGGCATAAAAATAGAACTACACAACCCGCCAGAAACAGCCTTTGTTGATGGTCAAATAATAAAAGGCATTCATGAGCATTTATTTTCTGTAATACGAGATATTCTCTTTATACAAAGTAAATATGAAAACAACCATATTAACCTTACCGATTCTAGCCATATAACACATGTTGTTTTTGACATGTTGCGCAATGCAAATGTATTACCCATAAACACAGAACCTAATATGATAGTTTGCTGGGGTGGGCACTCAATTGCTGATAACGAATACCGTTATACAAAAGAAGTCGGTTACCAGCTTGGACTCAGGGGGCTTAATATTTGTACAGGTTGCGGTCCAGGCGCAATGAAAGGACCAATGAAAGGCGCTACAATTGGTCATGCAAAACAAAGGATCAGTGAAAATCGATATTTGGGTTTAACTGAACCAAGTATTATTGCCGCAGAGCCTCCGAACCCTATCGTTAATGAACTTGCCATCCTGCCTGATATAGAAAAAAGATTAGAAGCCTTTGTGCGCATTAGTCACGGTATTATTATATTTCCAGGAGGTGCAGGTACAGCAGAAGAACTACTTTACTTGTTAGGGATATTACTACATCCAGAGAATGAACAACAAAGCCTACCTGTTATTTTAACAGGACCACAGAGTAGCAAAGCGTACTTTGATGAAATTACACTATTTGTAGAAAAAACATTAGGGCAAGATGCACTTAAAAAATTTACAGTGATCATCGATAACCCAGCTGCTGTTGCCTCTTATTTAAAGGAAAACATGACTAAAGTGAGAGAATATAGGAAAGAAAAAGGAGATGCCTATCATTTTAACTGGACATTAAAAATTGAACCTGAGTTTCAACTTCCCTTTGCACCTACTCATGATAATATGTCGAGTTTAAATTTACATTTATCACAACCACCACAGCAGTTGGCTGCTAATTTGAGGCGGGCTTTTTCTGGTATTGTCGCTGGAAATGTCAAAGATGAAGGCATACAAGAAATAAAGCGCAATGGTGCTTTTGAACTTCAAGGGGACATTAATTTAATGAAATATATGGATACTTTACTGAAAGCATTTGTAGAACAAGGTAGAATGAAATTACCGGGTTCTGTTTATACCCCTTGTTATAAGATCAAAGTATAAGGCTGCGAAAAAATCAATGTCCACAAAAGTATTATTAATAGATGCTCTTAATTTAATTAGGCGCATCTATGCTGTAGATTGTAATCAAAGTAACTTGTCTCATGAACAAATATTAAAATCAGCTAGCCAAAGAGTATTAAATGCAACAAAAAAACTATTAAGGTTAACGCAAGCAACACATGCGATTGCTGTATTTGATGGTGATAAAAGTTGGCGTTATACCTATTATCCGCTATATAAACAAAATAGAAGTGAAATGCCGCCAGAATTAAAACAAGGTCTAGATTTATTTAAACAAAACTTTAATGACGCTGGAATACTGTCATTCTCTCCAGAACAAGATGAAGCCGATGATATAATAGCGACGCTTGCCAATAAAATATCTCAAAAAAATATATCTTGTACTATTGTTTCAACAGACAAAGGTTTTTTACCATTACTAAACAAAAATGTTGAGATATATGACTATTTTTCTCAAAAATACATTAATGAAGACGATGTACATAACAAATTTAATTTACCAATTCATAAATTAATAGAGTTTTGGTCATTAGCCGGCGATACAACCAATGATATTCCAGGGGTTAAAGGAGTCGGAAAGAAAACAGCTGAAAAAATATTGAATGAATTTCATAATGTTGAATCAGCTTTAGAGGACCAAAATTTACCCGAAAAAATAAAGACAAAAATAACACACTCTCTATCTGATTTTATTACAGCTAAAGTATTAGTCACTTTAAGAAATGATATACATTTAGGTTTTTCATTAAAACAATTAAGAGTTAAATCGAATTAATATGACTAAGAAAATATTTAGGTACATTTTATTAGGGCTTGGGTTTTATGCAGTTTTAGCAACATGCGTTATTCTTTTTTATAAAGATGATCCTTCCACAATGAATTGGCAAGACAGACAATCATACAACAAACGGTTTATAGCTAATTTAAAGTTAAAAGAACCTAAATATTTTGACTCAGTCATAGAAACATTAGGTGCTCCCGATCTCACATTTGCCAAAAAGGCATTTAATGATACTTTTCAAATCTTGTACTACAGAACACAGCATATGAAATCTGATGGGATCACAACGGTAGAAGAGTGCACGGGTTTAATGTTCAAAAATAATATATTGATAGCCTGGGGCCCTGGTGCAGATAAAGCATATGAAAGTATTACTCAATGAGTGCATTAACGGCTAATGACCTTGCTAAATTACTGAGTGACACCCAAAAACTAATGCTATTCTATTACTCCAAAGACAAATGGCATCAAATATTTCCCCTTATTAGCCATTTAGCAGAACAATATGATTTATTTTATATAGAGCATAAACAGGCAATGCTTGCTCAATTAACTTTCTACCTTTCAAAACAAGGCTATACAACCAACCTTGTAATAAACCAAATAATCATACTTCTCACCTTTTGCCATAGTAGTCAAATAAACAAAGCAGCGCGGCAAAAACTCATTTCAGCCTGCTTGTGCCAGTATATTTGTTACCAAAAAGAGAATAACGCAATTGCTATGGGACAGACACTGTCGCCAGAGTCTATAAAGTTATTCAAAATGCGCAACAAACTCACCATAAAATTATTAGATTATGGAAAAGTGCCACAAGGTATAATTCAAAACATATTTAAAAATTTATCTCGCTATACCCAAACAATAAGCGATCACCAAAGTAGTTGCTTGCTTGATACTCCAACAATTTTTATTGCTACCTCAGCATTATTAGCAAAAAAAATTACTTTGGCAAAAAACACACAGGTTATGAATCTGCAAAATGCTGTAGCTCAAATCTACCAAACAAGTAAACAAACAAATGTACTCCTACTTTTAAAAAAACTAATACAGTATTTACCCTGTGAGCTGCCAGGTTCTGTACTTGTGTTCAATAACGATTATAGATCTTATTATATTGGGGAATTTAGCGATGAACTTAATGAAAATACGCAATATTTAACCTATCAAGTGCCATTAAAACAATCATCAAAACAAGGTCGTTTTTCTATAAATAACGCTTGGCTCAAAACAAACTCTCCCCAGCAGGTTTGCCAAGACCTAGGTTTAATCTTCAAAATCTGGTTTGAACCACTTACATCAATTAAACAAAAAAATAATATAACATTTAATTTTATAAAAAATCATGAGTCCAATCATACTCAACAAAACCATCTTATGAGTATCATTTCGAAAAAACAGCATAATACAATAGATAATTTATGCGATATTTTAAGTGATCAAAATAAAATATGCCTTTCTTTATGTCAGTTGGCAACAGATTCAAATAGAACGGGACAAACTATTACATCGGTTAGACATGCGATTATGTTATTAGGCACAATAAGAGCACCTTTTTTAATAAAAAAAATATTATTACAGCATGAATTACAACAACTTAACCACCCTAATTGGTATCTAATTGAACAAAGGGTACTATCACTTGTTGAAGCAGCAGAACTCACAGCAACAAATATTTATGATTTTCTACCTGAAGAAGTCAGTATCACTATTTTAAGCTATTGTTACATTCTTTTATCCCAGCCTGATGCATCCCCTTCTTTATATGTATTAAAAGACTCAGCTTTACCAAAAAACGTTCAATTATCGATTGAAAATTATTTAGGATTAACATGGTTACCTACAAACAATAAATTTGAATCATCAATTCTAACAACATTATCTACAAAATGGATAAATGCACTTACAAATTTACAAGCTTTTAACTCTAATAAAAATGAAACACTTGAGTTTTATGCCATAGTACTCTCACTTGTAGGCGTGACTTATGCGTATGATTGTGAATATCATCCTGATGCTTATACAGAACAGTTATTAAAGTTAGCGATTAAAAAACTAAAATTTAAAAGTTTAGATACTTATTTAGAGAAAACACATGAGTTTCACTTTAAAAATCAACTAACATATTAACAATATACTGTAATTTAACAGCAAATAGTGGATATATTGCTGTTATATTGCTATAAAGGCGCCTTGAATATTTATTCTAAAAATATAAATTTTAAGGAAGTTTAATGGCTAAGCGAACCATTACAGTTATCAAAGGCGATGGCATAGGTCCAAGTATTATAGATTCAGCACTTGAGATATTAAAAGCTGCAGGATGTGATTTTGACTATGATTTTGTTGATGCAGGATTAACTGCACTTGAAAATACAGGTGAGTTATTACCACAAACAACACTAGATGCCATTGTAAAAAACAGAATTACATTAAAAGGTCCTCTTACAACACCTGTTGGAGAAGGTTTCACTTCAATTAATGTAACTTTAAGGAAAAAATTCAATTTATACGCAAATATACGCCCTGTTAAATCATTTGTAGGCACTAAAGCACGATTTGATAATATTGACATCATAACCGTAAGAGAAAATACGCAAGGAATGTATTCAGGCTTAGGTCAAACGACCTCTGAGGATGGCTCTGAAGCACAGGCTATGTCAATGATCACAAAAGAAGGTGCTGAAAAGATTGTCACTTTCGCTTACGAACTTGCCTGTAGAGAAAACCGAAAGAAAGTAACCACAGTCCATAAAGCTAATATTTTAAAATCAACATCAGGCTTATTTTTAAAAGTTGCGCGTGAAGTTGCAAAAAAATATCCACAAATAGAATCAAACGAGATGATTGTTGACGCAACTTGTATGAAGCTGGTAATGACACCCGAAGAATTTGACGTCATAGTGACAACTAATTTATTTGGTGATATTTTATCTGATCTTTGCGCAGGATTAGTCGGAGGGCTAGGCATGGCACCAGGTGCAAACATTGGTGAAGATGCAGCTATTTTTGAAGCAGTCCATGGTAGTGCACCTGATATTGCAGGTAAAAATCTTGCAAATCCAACCTCAGTGATTTTAGCATCAATCCAAATGCTAGAACATCTCAATATGGCGGATACAGCTGAGCGCATTAGAAATGCAGTAGCAGATGTCATAAAATCAGGTGACAGAACAACACGCGATTTAGGCGGAAATCACGGTACGACTGATTTTACTCAAGCAGTGATAGATAGACTTTAGTCATATTTAAGAGGTCCTTAATGAGATGACATTTACAGGGCCTCCAATAACGGATAAATTATTCAAAAACCCAATCAAAGACCCCCGTAAAAACATATAAAATTCAAAAACAATAAAACACCGCATTAAAATTTTAAATGAAAACTTTCTTGACATTTAATGTAAAAAAACATAAAAATAGATACATTATTTATGAAACGTATTTTAAACATGAAATTAGCATTTAACATTGTCAATATTCTCGTCCTGGTCACTTTAGTGAACCGGTGAGTTATTGATGTGAAATGCTAAAATAAAATTATAAAGCCTCCGCATCTAACGGAGGTTTTTTTTTGCCTATTTATAGGGAATGAGGAAATGATATGACAAATAAAAAAATGTCGGGGGCGGCATTAGTTATAAGAGCCCTGAAAGAATTAAATATAGAGTACATTTTTGGTTACCCTGGAGGCTCCGTTTTAGATATTTATGATGCATTATTTGTTCAAGACGATGTTAAGCATATATTAGTAAGACATGAACAAGCAGCAACACATATGGCCGATGGATATGCACGTGCAACCGGTAAAGTAGGCGTTGTGCTCGCAACATCTGGACCTGGTGCTACAAATTGTGTTACAGGCATTGCAACAGCCTATATGGACTCAATTCCTATGGTTGTCCTATCTGGTCAAGTACCTACAAGCTTGATTGGAGACGATGCCTTTCAAGAAACAGATATCGTTGGCTGTTCAAGACCCATAGTAAAACACAGTTTCAACTGCAGAGATGCTCATAAAATTCCTGAGATTCTGGCAAAGGCATTTTACTTAGCGGCATCAGGTCGCCCAGGACCCGTTGTTGTGGAATTACCTAAGGATATATTAAATCCTGCTCTTGAGTTTGAATTTTCTATGCCGACAGACATAAAAATGCGCTCATATAACCCAAGTAAAAAAGGCCATCCAAAACAAATAAAAAAAGCGGCCCAAACAATCCTAAACGCAAAAAAATTAGTTGTTTATTCTGGTGGGGGCGTAGTTTTATCAAATACATCTGAGCAACTAACACATTTAGTTGAATCATTAAATTCGCCCATTACCAATACTTTAATGGGTTTAGGGGGGATCAGTGGCACCCACCCAAACTTTGTGGGTATGCTTGGTATGCACGGCTCACTAGAAGCAAATAAAGCAATGGCTGGCGCTGATGTCATTCTTGCTTTAGGTGTACGTTTTGACGACCGCGTAACCAATAATGTTAATAAATTTTGCCCTAATGCAACCATTATTCATGTTGATGTAGATCCAACATCTATTTCTAAAACAATTCATGCGCATATTCCTGTTGTTGGAGATTTAGCAACGGTATTTAGCCAGCTTCAGGCTGAAATTGATAGTAGCGAGTTACAAATTGATCGTGCTTCACAAGAGGATTGGTGGCGTCAAATAAACAACTGGCGAGATCAAAAGTGCATGAGTTACTCAAAAGACTCACAAAAAATAAAACCACAAACTGTTATTGAAACCTTATATAAAGTCACTCAAGGTGATGCATATATCAGCTCAGATGTAGGTCAACACCAAATGTTTGCTGCTCAGTATTACCCTTTTGCAAAACCAAGACAATGGATCAATTCAGGTGGCTTAGGAACTATGGGTTTTGGACTACCTGCAGCTATGGGTGTAAAGCTGGCTTTTCCTGAAAAAGAATCCGTTGTTGTTACAGGAGATGGTTCAATTCAAATGAACATCCAAGAACTATCAACTTGCATGCAATATGGACTGCCAGTGAAAATAGTCTCTCTTAATAACCGCTCTCTTGGCATGGTAAGGCAATGGCAAGATATGGTTTATTCTGGTCGTCACTCATTTTCATATATGGAGTCATTACCAGACTTTGTGAAATTGGCCGAAAGTTATGGCCATGTGGGGATCCGGGTAGATAAAATAGAAGAACTTGAACCTGCTTTAACAAAGGCAATGTCAATTAAAGACAGGCTCGTATTTCTTGATATCAATATAGATGAAACTGAACATGTTTATCCAATGCAGATTAAAACCGGAGCAATTGATGACATGTGGTTAAAAAAAGGAGTTAAAGCATAATGCGTCGAATATTATCTATCATTTTAGAAAATGAGCCTGGGGCCTTATCACGTATCATCGGTCTATTCTCACAACGAGCCTACAATATAGACAGTTTAACCGTTGGTACAACAGACGATAAATCTATATCACGTATAACAATAACCACTCAAGGTAGTGAAAAAATATTAGAACAAATAACAAAACAAGTTAATAAGCTTGTCGATGTTTTAAAAATATTAGATTTAACTGAAGTAAGTCATATTGAAAGAGAATTAATTCTGATAAAAGTGACAGCTAACAATGAAAAGTCTCGTGCAGCAGTAACAAGAGTAACAGATGTTTTTGGCGGCTCGATTCTCGATATGGGGAAAACAACTTATACATTACAGTTAGTAAGTAGTACAGAAAAGCTCGCATCATTTATAGATTCATTAAAAAATGAAACCGATATAATTGAAGTTGTTCGTTCAGGTGCACTTGGTTTAAATCGTGGCGATAAAGCATTGAGAGTATAATTTAAAAATAAAAAAGGCTTGAATATATCAAGCCTTTCTTTATATGAAGCTTAATTTAAGCGTTCACAGAATCTTTCAGTGTCTTACCTGCTTTAAAGCCAGGTACTATTGCAGCTGCAATTTGAATTTCTTCACCCGTTTGTGGATTACGGCCAGTTCTTGCTGCACGTTCTTTCACAGAAAAAGTACCAAAACCGACTAAAGCAACAGAGTTACCTTCTTTTAATGAATCAGATACAGCACCAGTAAATGCGTCAAGTGCACGACTTGCCGCTGCTTTTGAGATTTCTGCATCTGTTGCAATTTTGTCAACTAGTTGAGATTTGTTCATTTTAGAGTTCCTATCTTTATTATTTTTGCCTTTGTCGGACCTATACTTATGCATTTTTAATAAGTTAGCAATAGAAAAATACTTTTTTTTTGATTTAATCCAAAATTAAATCAATTTAATTCACTGAAATCGGTAAACATCCAGTTATATACGGCTTTAGTCAATACAAAACCAGAAAAACAGCCTATTAAACTTAAAACAGGAACGAAGAGTAATATTAATAAATAAGCACCAAATACCATGACAATTTCCCTTAAAAAATAAAATAACCAGAGCTGAACGCCAGTCAGTACATACTTAGTCGTCACAAAATCTAAAATGGTTGTAATAAAGTTTATTTTTTTATGCGGTTTTATTGAAGTTAATATTGCCATTGATGCTTTTTAAGATTAATTCGGCCATTTGTTAAAGTAATGCCTTCGAAGAGCAATTTTTGATACTGTACTTTATAGCGTTCACTGCCAGGTTTAAACGACAAACGACCTTGAGCATTTATGACACGATGCCAAGGAAGCCCAGTTTCGTTAGGTAAGTTTTTCAGTACATAACCAACATATCTGGCATAACCGGCTAAGCCAGCTAACTTTGCTATTTGTCCATAGGTTGCAACTTTACCAACAGGTATAGATATGATCACATTACGTATTTGATCTTGTTTAACATCATATTTAGGTTCATCTAACATTTAAATTAATACGCTCTATTTATTGTTCCGTAATAATAATTTTATTCGATATAAAACCACACCATTAATTTAGTGTCTGATTGATTTAATAGTTCTAGATCGTGAATTAATTTTACAACTGAGTTTTTTGTATATCCACAATTAAAGTTAACCCTCCGACATACTTACTGATCATCAAAACATTACGCACACAAAGGAGCGGCGGACACTTTAAAATAATTCTGTCATACTTATTCTGTAATGCAGCCAGTAAGCTTTAAAAACACTGTCATAGACAAAAAAGTAATGGGGTCAAAGGCCTTAAACCCGATGTTAATACATCAACATTAAGTGTTTCACCTCTAAACACACACTCATCAAAAGTATGCGTTTTTGCTAATAGATTAGTCAATCATGGCCTATGACGGGACTCACCTAAAGCAACGCTATCGATGGATCTCTCAAGTCAGCATCTTTCTGGAAATGATTTTGTAAGCTTCAAGCAGGTACTTCCCTTCATTAAGTGTTAGAGAACTAATTATTTTTAGCTCGCCTTAAATTCACAAAAAAAGCCGAACAAAAGTGTTCGGCTTGTTATAAACAACATTTATAATATAAAAACTAAATTACATCGCCCCAAAGGTCATATTCATCAGCATGGGCTATTTTCACACTTACCATGTCACCCGCTTTTAAGCTTGTTTCGCCATTTAAGTAAACAGCACCATCAATTTCTGGTGCATCAGCATAAGTGCGCCCTATTGCACCTTCTTCATCAACTTCATCAATTAATACTTGCATCGTTTGGCCAATGCGCTGTTGCAATTTGGCCTGACTAATAGCTTGCTGTTTTAACATAAAACGTTCAAATCTATCTTGCATTACATCATCATCAACTGGTTCAGCTAATTCGTTTGCTTTAGCACCTTCAACGGGTGAATATTTAAAACAACCCACACGGTCTAATTGTGCTTCTTCTAACCAGTCCAACAATATTTGAAAGTCTTCTTCTGTCTCACCGGGAAAACCAACTATAAATGTTGATCGGATCACAAGTTCTGGACAAATTTCACGCCATTTCTTGATACTTTCTAAAATACGCTCAGCTTTACCTGGGCGTTTCATCATTTTTAAGATACGAGGACTTGCATGCTGAAATGGAATATCTAAATAAGGTAATATTTTCCCCTCAGCCATTAATGGAATAATGTCATCCACATGAGGATAAGGATAAACATAATGCAATCTAACCCAAATGCCCATTTTACCAAGTGCTTTACACATGTTTAGCATATCAGTTTTAACAGGCATGCCATTCCAAAAACCGGTTTTAGATTTAACATCAACACCATAAGCACTGGTATCTTGGCTAATAACTAATAACTCTTTTACACCCGCTTTTTTCAAACGCTCAGCTTCAGATAAAACATCACCTATGGGTTTTGAAACTAACTTCCCGCGCATATCTGGAATAATACAAAAAGTACATTTATGGTTACAGCCTTCTGATATTTTTAAATATGCAAAATGCTTAGGTGTGAGCTTTACTCCTTGATCTGGTACTAAATCTATAAAAGGATTATGTTTAGGCTGAGGTGCAAATTCGTGCACATGATCCATCACATTTTCATATGCATGTGGACCCGTAATACCTAAAACGCCAGGATGCACTTCCTTAATTTCATCTTCTCTGGCCCCTAAACAACCAGTAACGATCACTTTACCATTTTCTTCAAGTGCTTCGCCTATCGTATCTAATGACTCTTGTACCGCACTATCTATAAATCCGCAGGTATTAACAATAACAACATCAGCGCCATCATAACTGCTAACAACTTCATAACCTTCTGTGCGAAGTTGCGTTAAAATACGCTCAGAGTCCACCAAGTTTTTTGGACACCCTAGAGACACGAATCCAACACGAGAGCCTGAAGCTTGCGATTTATTTGAACTATTATCTAAAACCTTTTTAGGCGTTTCTAGCGTTGTTGTTTGCTTGGGGTTAAAAGTCTCTACTGTCATGAGTACCTGTAATATAAGTGACGGTTGAAAGTTGGCCGATTATACAGTAATCGAGTTATTTTGCGATTGATTTATCATAAGTCAAAAAACCACAAATATCACCCAAATTTTGTATGGACATTAGAAGATTGCTATGTCCTTATAAACTTGGTTTAATACTCCCGTTAGCGCTCAATTAATACCATTATCCCGGATAAGATAATAAGAGCCGTTTTTAATATATACTGGTTGCGAAAATGAAAATTGAACACACTTTTTCAACAAATTTAAGAAATATTCTGCAAAAAAACAATATAAGTCCAGAGCAATTATGCGAAGCATTTGAAAAAACTAATCATACGGGCCATGGTTTAACCTTAAGAACAATAAAAAGTTATATCAGCTTGTCAGCAAGTACAAAAATAAACCCAAGCCTAAAAACCTTACAGGCTATTATTACTGGTTTAACAGCATTAGGTGTTGAAACCTCTTTACCCGTGTTATTTAGTGGCAAAAACAATCAAATAACAAGTAAACACTTATTAGAGTCTGTTAAGTATTTAGCAATCAGTCAAAATGACATTAGTGATAAAGACTTAATTACGTTTTTTGACGTATTTAATAAACTCGGTGCAGATAAAATTCTTATGTCAGCACATGTGCTCAATGCTACAGAGCACAACCAAGCTGAAAAGATAAGTGAAAAATTTGATGAACAAAAGTAGAAAGTAGAAAGTAGAAAGTAGAAAGTAGAAATAATATAAATAAAAAGAGAGCTTTAAGCTCTCTTTTTATTTAAAACAATTTTTTTAGAATAGACTTACAAAAATAGTTTATTTTATATCGTCAATATCGCCGGCATGTATCTTACCGATTTGTGCAAGCTCATGTAAAATATCTCTATTTTCAACAGCTTGATAGCCTTTATTTTGGATATCATTGGCAATTAAGGCTCTGACCGCTAAAGTTAACATTTCTTCGTTAACTTGCGCGACAGGGTCTATTTTTATCTCATTGCTGTGTATTTGCTGTTTATGATCTTTAAAATATTGATATAAAAAATATCCTAATAAACTATTTAATACCACACATAAAAATAATCCTAAATAGACCATGTTATCCCCTTAATTTTTAGTTTTTCTGCCAATTCTTGACTGCCATATTTATTAAATATAAAAAACAATAAATAAACTATCATTATACTTAGAATTGAAAAAGCAAAAGTCATATTTATAAACTGGATCCCTGATGTATATGCAATTTTCAAGTAATCCGTTTGTAAAAACTCTCTTTCTAAATATGAAAAAATATGTAATTGCATTTTTATTGTATAAGTAACAATTACAACATACGCACAAAAAACTAGCTTTAACTTAAATATTTTATGGCTAAATAAAACTAATGAAATAATTAATAAATCCATTAGCGCAAAACCTATATACCAAAGCAACCTAAAATGATGTAAGTACTCATCTTGATATTTCACGTAGGCTGTGAACAAAGTAGGAGTATAATGATCCATAATAGAGTTAAACAAAATCATAATTATTAAAGATAATAATGTTGAATTTAGCTTATTTGTTTTTAAAGCAATAAAAAAAGCAATTGCCACAGATAAAAAATTCACATACAAAAAATTTTTATCAAATTCAAAAAGAGTGAAAGCGTCAAATAATGCATTCATTATCAATCTCAGTACTTACTTGGGTGGGTATACACCACCACCATCATCATTTGTGCCTGCATCACCAATAATAACAGCGCGTTTTTCTGCATCCGTTAACTCATATTTATCAACAACTTCAGTAATAGTTACGCCTGTATCGGTAATTTCATTATTAATAATGTTTATTTTAATTGTTTCAAGCTCAGCGCCTGTCACTGAAACACCTGCATTTAATAAATTAGCTTCTACCGTGGTTACTTTTGCATTTAATGTATTAATATCGTTTACATCAGCAATAACTATATTAGAACTGAGTCCCGCCGATAAACATAATGCGGTTAGTGCTATTTTTCTATTCATAATTGCTTCACTTCTTCATCATTTTGAAATATTTAATTTTCGGTGAAATATATTTTATCTACTCTTTGTTATATAGAATAATTCAGCTTTTCACTTTACCTAATTTTGCCACAAGATAATAAAAATCACAATCATAAACTGCGATCCCACATTTTATTTAGTATTTTAAAATAGGGTTTAAGTATGATAATTAAATATTTCGATTAATTTGTCTCTAATATAAAACATTCTTTTAAAATAACCAAGCAGCATATTTCTGACCAAAAGTAATTTTTAGTTTCTTTATCGTATTGTTGAGTTTATTTATACGTGGCTTACATCATTATTTTCAACAACATGGCTGAAGGAGAGGTTTAATGTACACATATTTGATTTCAGATACCCCATACTTTAAGGCAAAAGCAAAATCTTGCATTGATCCTATCCCTTATAATATATGACAGCGGTAAAAACGAACAAAAATTGACTCAGGTAGTATATTTCTAACCAAACCGATAATGTGAGTATTTACACACTCAGATTTTTAAAAGCGAGGTTAAAACGCCTTAGATCTGTATTTCTAACCAAAATTAAAACTAAAAGTTTAAACCGAGATCAATATATCTAACTAAAAAAATATCACTTGGTATATTATTTAAACATAGCAATAAATAAAGCAGTATATTTCTAACCAAACAAACCTAAAAGAAGCATATTTCTAACTAATAAACCCACTATATTCAAAATCAAATTTTAAACTAACCTTATTTCTAACTAAAAATGGATTTTATTTTATAAATGTTTAAGTACAAATATACATGATCAAGATAAGATCATTTTGGTTAAAAAACATAAAACGCGATTAATAAAAAAACAACAAGGACCTTATAAAGGTAAAAATTCAAACAGTTAGATATAAAAACCCTGTGAATAAGTATTTTTATTAGTTAGAAATATAGTGTTTATTGGCAAGATCTATTGATCTTTTGATTAGATCTTTTGATCCCAAATAAGCGTACATTTAAAATTTTAGTCAGAAATACACTGCTTTTTAGTTAGAAATACCGATCTCAGTGTGATTAAGTGATAAAATTTGTGTGAATAAAATTATTTAACGCTTTCTAATAGTTAGAAATAACGTTTTTTATTAGTTAGAAACTATATGCTTATTGGTTAGAGACTTTGATCTTTGGTATTTTAAGCTTGGTTAGAAATACACGGTTTAATAGTTAGAAATTCAGTATTCTTAGGTTAGAACAAAATGATGCTTTGGTTAGAAATAAGGTTTAAATGAATACAGTTTTTTAATGAAATCAAAGCATTAGGTGGTTCTCCCTATACCAAACCACTCTATATTTAAATTATATGTTCTTCTTTTAAATCCTATCAAATTAAAAAAACCTATGTTGTTCCTATACTTAAAACTTAAAATTGAGGATCAAAAAAGATCGCAATTTCTAACCAAAGGTCAGTTGCATGCTTAAAAAATTAAACTTAATATTCAATTTCACTAAAACTTAGATCAAAACAACAATAAAAGAGATCATTTAATGCTTACATCAGCACCCGATTTTAAAGTAGATCCTAAAGAAGCTTTAAAGTTACGTTTATTTGAAGTATTAGATGGTGATAAATATGATTTAAGCTTAGATCGTAAATATTCAAATTCAATTACAAGTATAGATCTTATCCCTCGATTCTTTAGAGGATATGGTGCTGTTAAACCCGTTGCTGATTTAGCATCTAATACAGTGTCGATCTCTAATAATTTTTCAATTCAAGGAAAAAATTATACTTGTCGCGTTCAACCTGCAGTGATCCAAAGGGTTGACCGTAAAACAAAAGAAAAAATTGAGTTTTATGCCCTTCCTTCAGACGCTGAAGAATTAATTGAAAAAGTGATATTTTTAATCGCTTCAACAAATGGTCTTGAGCGAAAATCAATTGGTGGTATTAGCAGATATGGTACAAGTTTTAGTTTATATGAAATAAAAAAATATTTGCAGCTTATGGGTAAAACGAAAAGTTATGAGCAAATTCGTGAATCTTTAACGATTATTAGAGATTCTAAAACACGTATCAGCCAGATAGATCAAAATAATCCTAAAAGACGTGCAGAAATTACCCACGATGTTTGGTCTGATGCTGTATTGGAACTTGAAGGTAACGGAAGAGGCCGTGATAGATGTTATATCGGTTTTAGTGATTTTGTAGTGCAAGAAATCTCTAACTTAAGTTATCGTCAAATTTTATTCAGCCGACTAACTTGTTATGGTTCAACTTTTTCTCGTTATTTAGATTTATATCTTTCAAGTATGTGGACATCAGCAACCATAGATAGAAAAGAACCTATAAGTTTACTGCGTATTATGGAGTCTTTTGGTAAACCTCAAGTATCAATTGTAACAAAACGTCGTGATATGCGAGCTGCTTTACTTGATTTATTAGAAAAGAATGTAATTAAAACAGTACCCTCTCCTATCAAAAAACGTATCAATGATGAAGAGTTTGATTATTTATACTATTTAGAACCAACCGATCATTTTGTTGAAGAAATGATAATTTCTAACGGTAAACTTAAAGGTTTAAAAAGTTTATCTCGTAAAATATCTGAAGATGAAATTAGTGAATTACCAGACAAAGTGGGTCGAGTTTATAGTGATTTTGCGTGTGAAAACTCACATATCATAGGCTAAATAGATTGGTTAGAAATAATGATTTTTAATTGGCTTAAATCGTAATTACAAAACAATCTCCTATATCTATGTCCGAGCATATAAATATAGGAGTAACAGATTAAATTACTTTTTATTAAGAGATAAAGTACCTTTAATACGCTTTTTAGCGGAAGCTTTTTTAGATTGACTATTATCTACAAACTTTTTTTGAGCAGACTTGTGGCTTGATTTATGTTTTTTACTTTCAGAGCTGTTTTTATTATTACTTGGTTTAGCGTTAACTCGTTTATTTTTATCAACAGAATGTTCTTCTGTTTTGCCAGAACTTGAAACTGAGCCGTTAATTTGTGCCATTTCATCATGTGTTAAATGACGCCACTGCCCTGTCGCTAAGCCTTTTAAATCTACATTCATGATACGTGTACGTTTTAGTGTTATAACTTCATAACCTAAATATTCACACATACGACGAATTTGACGATTTAAACCTTGGGTTAAAATCATAGAAAATGAATCTGAAGAAATTTGTTTAACAATACATTTTTTTGTCACAGTGCCTAAAATTGGTATGCCATTGGCCATTTTATTTACAAATTGACTATTGAGAGGTTTGTCTACTTTAACAACATATTCTTTTTCGTGATTATTACCTGCGCGCAAAATCTTATTTACGATATCACCTTCATTGGTTAGAAATATTAAACCTTCAGAAGGTCTATCTAATCGACCGATAGGAAAAATACGTTCTGGATAGTTAATAGCGCGAATGATATTACTTTGAATCTTTTTTTCTGTTGTACATGTTATGCCCACAGGCTTGTTATAAGCAATATAAACTGCTTTAGGTTTTTCTTTTAAAGGTTTGCCATTAACTTTTACAATATCGCCTTCACAAACTTGAGTACCTACCTCTGCTTTAAAACCATTTATGGTTACTTTGCCATTTTCAATATGTTTATCAGCTTCACGACGAGAACAAAACCCGGTTTCACTAATAAATTTGTTAAGGCGTTTGGTCGCAGTCATAGGTGCTCTCATAAATTAAAATAAAAATCAGCGGTATTGTAAACGACACTTGCAAAACAACACAATATATATAGATAAAACTAACGTTTAAATTTAGTTTCTAGGATCACAGAGGAATTAGTACGCTCTACACCATCTAAATTACCAATATCATCTAAAATATGACTGAGTTGATCAAGTGACTGGGCTTGAACGACCGCAATTAAATCATGTTCACCGCTAATAGCATATAACTCAGCTATTTGACTCATTTGCTTAAGTTCAATATTTGTTTTAGTCGTTAGCTTTTGTTTTACCTTAATAGAAACATGCGCAGAGATCATATCTTTTAAAAACTCACTGCCATATTCCACGACATAGCCTTTAATAACACCACTTGTTTCTAGTTTTGCAATTCGGTTTTGTACTGTAGAGCGAGATAAACTCAAGCTACGTGCGAGATCTGATACGCTGGTTCTGGCATTTGTTCTGAGTATAGAAAGTAGTCTTTCGTCTTGTTCAGTTATCATTTTGATATTTTCTTTGGTTATTTTGCTAAATTATAGGGTTAAATTTAACAAAATAACACTGCACATTGAATTTAATTATACAGATAATGCTATAACGAAATAATTGGCTAGTTCGACTAAAATGAAGTCACAATTATAAAACATATAAAGGTATTTAAAATGCAAGTAACAAGAGAATTATTTAACGACGTAATGGTACCAAACTATGCGCCATCAGCAGTTATTCCAGTTAAAGGCGAAGGCTCTCGCGTTTGGGATCAAAATGGTAAAGAGTTTATCGATTTTGCAGGTGGTATTGCGGTTAACTGTTTAGGTCATTGTCATCCAGCTCTTGTTAATGCATTAAAAGAGCAAGGCGAAAAAATTTGGCATTTATCAAATGTAATGACCAATGAGCCTGCACTGCGTTTAGCTAAAAAATTAGTTGATGCAACGTTTGCTGAAAAAGTATATTTTGCAAATTCAGGTGCTGAAGCAAATGAAGCGGCACTCAAATTAGCACGTCGTGTTGCTCTTGATAATCATGGCGCAGAGAAAAGTCAAATTATTGCATTTAACAAAGCTTTTCATGGTCGTACTTTCTTTACTGTTACAGTAGGTGGCCAAGCGGCATATTCTGATGGGTTTGGTCCAAAACCTGGTGATATCGATCACGTTGATTATAACGATTTAGCTGCTTTTGAAGCGCTTATTTCTGATAAAACATGTGCTGTAATGATTGAACCATTACAAGGTGAAGGCGGTATTATTTCTCCTACAAATGAATTTATGCAAGGTGTTCGTGATTTATGTACTAAACATAATGCGGTTTTAATTTTTGATGAAGTACAAACAGGTGTTGGCCGTACAGGCGATTTATATGCTTATCAAGGTTTGAATGTAACACCTGATATCTTAACAACAGCTAAAGCTTTAGGTGGTGGTTTTCCAATTGCAGCTATGCTTACTAGCACTGAAATAGCAAAACATTTAAAAATTGGTACTCATGGATCAACTTATGGCGGTAATGCACTTGCATGTGCAGTAGCTGAAGCTGCTTTTGATACTGTAAATACAGATGAAGTACTTGCTGGCGTAACAGAACGTGAACAGATGTTCCGTGAAGGTTTTGATGCTATCAATGCAAAATATAATGTATTTAGTGAAGTACGCGGTAAAGGTTTATTATTAGGCGCTGTACTTAATAAAGACTATGAAGGCCGTGCGAAAGACTTTTTAGTGGCTTCTGCTGAACATGGTTTAATGAGCTTAGTTGCTGGCGTTAATGTTATTCGATTCACGCCTTCTCTTGTGATCCCACTTGAAGATGTAAAAGAAGGCTTAGCACGCTTTGAAAAAGCCGTTGCTCAAATCGTAAACGCGTAATCAATTTATAGATTTTAGGCTGCCGCTGTGCAGCCTTTTCTAAGAGTCGTTAAATATGCAAGTAATTCGTCCAATTAAAAAGTCTGATTTTTCAGCGTTAAAACAAATTGCAATTGAATCAGGGCATGGCTTTACATCATTACCAGTGAATGATGAACAGTTAAGCGATAAAATATCACGCGCTGAAATCAGTTTTAACAAAGCGGCCACAAACCCAGGTGATGAAGGTTATCTTTTTGTATTAGAAGATACCCATACTGGGGAGATCTTAGGCACCACAGCGATTGAAGCTGCTGTTGGTTTGAATGTCCCGCTTTATCATTATCACAAAAGTAAATCTGTGCATCATTCTAAAGCGCTGGGTGTTTATAACACAGTTGAAGTGTTAACTATGTGTAATGATTATACCGGGGCCAGTGAAATATGTACTTTGTTTTTAAGAGAAGCACATAGAAAAGGGCTTGCGGGCAGATTATTATCTCGCGTTCGTTTCTTATTTATGGCGCAGCACCCTGAGCGTTTTTCAGATACTGTTATTGCCGAAATGCGTGGCGTATCAGACGAACATGGACATTCTCCATTTTGGGAATGGTTACAAGAGCACTTTTTCAGTATTGATTTTCCTGAAGCGGATCATTTAATTGGCATAGGTAGCAAAGGGTTTATTTCTGAACTGATGCCAAAACACCCTATTTACGCTAATTTACTCAGTGAAAAAGCACAAGCCGTTATTGGTCAAGTGCATGATAAAACTCGGCCCGCTTTAAGCTTGCTTGAAAAAGAAGGTTTTGAACACAGAGGTTATGTTGATTTGTTTGATGCTGGCCCAACTGTAGAGTCTAGGTTAAGTAAAATTCGCTCTGTGAAAGACAGTTTAAGTTGCCAAGTAACAATAAGCGATAATGCTCACAGTGATGCAGTATATGCTATCTGTAATCATAGCGTTTCAAATTTTAGAGCCACTTTCACCTCAGAGTTAAGTTACAACGTAGCGCAAAATTTACTTGCTATCACACCTGATGTTGCCAAAGCACTTAATGTGCTTGAAGGCGAATCAATTCGATTTATCAATTTAACCTAAGGAAGCACACATGAGCTTTAATGTACAACTTATAAATGGTCAATGGCTTGCCGGTAATGGTCCTGAATTTTCATCTTTAAACCCATCAAATGGTGAAGTAATTTGGCAAGGTGCTGGTGCATCAGAAGAGCAAGTTGATAATGCAATAAAAGCAGCACGTACTGCTTTTTATACTTGGTCTGATACAGACGTTGAAAAAAGAATTGAAATTTTCAACAAGTTTGCACAGCTATTAAAAGACAATACCGAAAACATGGCGACTGTGATCGCCAAAGAAACGGGCAAGCCAATTTGGGAAACTCGTACTGAAGTTGGTGCGATGGCTGGTAAAATCGCTATTTCGGTTAAAGCTCATGAAGAGCGTACAGGTACAACCGAAAACCCTATGCCTGGTGCTAAAGCATTTATTCGTCATAAACCTCATGGTGTTGTTGCCGTTTTTGGCCCTTATAATTTTCCTGGACATTTACCTAATGGTCATATCGTACCAGCACTTTTAGCAGGTAATACAGTTGTATTTAAACCTTCTGAATTGACACCTATGGTTGCTGAGTTTACTTTACAATTATGGCAGCAAGCTGGATTACCAGAGGGTGTAATTAACTTAGTTCAAGGTGAAATTGAAACGGGTAAAGCACTTGCTTCAAATACAGATATTGATGGTTTATTTTTCACGGGTAGCTCAAATACAGGTCATTTTTTACATAAACAGTTTGCGGGTCAACCGGGTAAAATTTTAGCACTTGAAATGGGTGGTAATAACCCACTCATCGTAAAAAATGTATCTGATATAGATGCTGCTGTGCATGATATTTTGCAGTCTGCTTTTGTCACTTCTGGTCAACGTTGTACTTGTTCTCGTCGCCTATTTATTGAAAATACTAAAAATGGTGATGCGATTTTAGCTAAATTAGTTGAAGCAACACAAAATATTTTGGTGGGTGACTCTTTTGCACAACCACAGCCGTTTATGGGATCGATGATCTCTGAAAAAGCGGCCATTGGTATGGTACAAGCACAGACTGATATTCAAGCTATGGGTGGTCAATCTTTAGTTGAGCTAAAACACCTACAATCAGGAACTGGTTTTGTTTCTCCTGGGATCATTGATGTTACAAATGTAAAATCATTACCAGATGAAGAGCATTTTGGGCCTTTATTAAAAGTTTATCGTTATACAGATTTTGATGAAGCAATCAATGAAGGTAATAATACATCGTTTGGTCTATCTGCTGGTTTATTAGCTGATGAACAAACTGATTATGATCATTTCTTTAAACGCATACGTGCGGGTATTGTTAATTGGAATAAACCCATTACCGGCGCTTCAAGTGCGGCACCATTTGGTGGTATTGGCGCCAGCGGTAATCACAGAGCGAGTGCATTTTATGCCGCTGATTACTGTGCTTACCCAATTGCTTCTGTTGAAGCACAAAAAGTTGCATTGCCTGCAACATTATCACCTGGTTTATCAGTTTAAATAAAATTTTAGGAAATATTATGCATAATAACGTCGACGTGCTTTTTGATAATTTATGGCAAAATTATTTGTCTGTTACTCCTTCTGCTAAAAAAGTGCATGAGCTATTAGGTTCAACGCAAAATGATGATGTGATTAATGATCACATCGCGTTACGTACTTTTAATATCGAAAAAGTGGGACTAGAAAAATTAGCTGCACATTTAAAAGCGGTGGGTTATACAGAATGTGGTGAATATCATTTTGAAGCAAAAAAATTATTCGCTAAGCATTTTGAACATAGTGACCCAACAAAACCTAAAGTATTTATTTCTGAATTACTGGTTGAAAAGTTTTCTGAAGAGCTTCAAAAAGTCATAACTGATTTAGTTGATCAAATTGATGAAGAAGCTATCACAGCAGATAACTTTTTATATTCAGGTACGCATTGGTCGCTTGATTCTCAAACCTATAAGAAGCTACTTGAAGAAAGTGAATATGCTGCTTGGACTGCTGCTTGGGGTTATCGCGCAAATCACTTTACTGTGAGCATTAATTATTTAGAGAATTTTGATTCTATCGAAGTGGTTAATCAAAAATTAAAAGATGCTGATTTTGCTTTAAATGCAACCGGTGGTGAAATTAAAGGTTCTCCTGAGGTATTATTAGAGCAATCATCAACACTTGCTGATAACTTTAATGTTAAATTTAGTGATTGTGAAATGGCAATCCCAAGTTGTTTTTATGAATTTGCTTTACGTTACAACAAGCCTGATGGAGAAATATACACAGGTTTTGTTGCGGCATCTGCAGATAAAATCTTTGAAAGTACTAACGCTAGATAAATATTTAGTATATTAAAAAATTAGCTTTATCCAAGCTTAAAACGCCAGCTTATGTTGGCGTTTTTTTTGAGTTTTAGTATTTAGATAGTATAGCCAATTTTGCTTTATATAATTTGGCCTGTGTCGCTTCATGGGTTTTTTCTAATGCGATCACCATAAACTTTTTAGCCATGTTCTTTTTATCTAATGCAAATAATGACTTTGCCGTGCCTGAATAACCGTGGTGAAGATAGGGCGCAATTTCAATTACTTTTTTATAATATTTTAATGCCCGTTTATATTCATTATCTTGGTAATAATCGTCTGCTAAAATGAGCCATCTAAATGGACTTGGATCTTTTGCATTATCTATTTTAACTTGTATTTTATTTGCATCATCAAAGCGGTTCAGTTTTGACAGTAATAAATGATAGTTACTTAATAAGTTTAAATTTTCAGCATCTAACGTTAATCCATATTGATAAACCATTTCTGATTTTTCAAATAATCCCATGTTTCGGTAAATAACTGCCAGCATATTAATAGCACTGATACTTGATGCGTCAAATGTTAAAGACTCCACAATATTCCAAGCCGCTAGATTTAAATCATCTTTTTGTAACGCTGTTGCAGATAAATTCCTGTAATACATAGCGATAAACTCTCTTTCATTTACGATGCCACTACCCCAGCTATTTCTACTTGGAAAATAATCAATAATGATCCCTGGTTTGTAAAAATAAACAGTATTTGTTGCTTCTTTAAAATTGGGATCAAATAACTTAGTTCGCACATGGTTTGAAATTAATTGAAAATTAGCATTTTTAAAATAAACGGGGGCCGTTGTTACTTCACTATAGTTAACATCTATGTTTGCAAGTTTTGCATAAGCGGTTGTTAGTATGGCCAACGAAATGCAATTTCCAGCATTATTATTAATGGTGTTTTGAGCTGTGTAAGTTTGGCCATAATAATTAAAAAACTTCAGTTTTTTATCTATGTATTTAAAAACACGTTTATGTGGTGATAGTTTATTGTTAGTAGGGTTGTCAAAAAAGTGATTAAATTTGTTTTTTTCTTTATCATCTAATTCAAATAATTTATTTACTGCGATGATGTTTGGTTTAGTGCCAAATTGTTGTGTATCAATTAACGTAAAAATAGTAGGTGTTGTATTATTTTTTTTAATATCAGGTGTTGCTTTACACCCTACCAAGATCACTAAAAAACTAATGAATAAAACTTTACAATTTGATTTCAAAATTATTCCTTCAACTGTGATATGCGAAGTTACAATCTAAAATTTAAACCATAAAGTTGTCAATAATATTTTTTGTAAAAGTGTATAAATACTGCCCTACTCATATTTAATGAGCTTAAGTGAGTGTTTGGTAATCAAAATACGTATGTTAAGCATTCAAAAATGCTAATCATCAGTATGGGAATGATAAAATTCGTTTAAACTTTTTACAATTAAGCCTAATTCAGAGTCTAAGTCTTTTGTTGATTTGTTTAATGTTTCTAGCTGTTCAGATGCATGATCTGCTAAACTCATTAACGCTTTTTCTTGATCATCATCTAGCCCTAAACTAAACAACATATCTTCTAGGTTCGTTAACATACCACTCATTATTTCACTTGAATGATGGCCATAATTTTGTAATTTTGAACTCGTTTTTTCAATTTGTTTATCAGCTATTGCAATTATTTCTTTAATAAATTCTTTGCGCTGACTGGTCATTTTTGTGCGTGAAATAATATTGACTAAGTAGCCATCGGCAATATCCATTAGAACAGATAAATGATCTTTTAGTCGCCCACTCCTGTTTTCATCATCGTGAGGCATATCCTTGATTAATAGTACAATATGATCATTTTTAATGATGGTTCTGATCCCTATTGATAAGATACGTTCTTTAGCATCAAGTAATTTTTCTAAGAATTTTGCTTCCATTGACTCTATTTGACAGCCAAAATAATGATGCATGTTTGTATTAACCAATACCGATGTTTTAAGTTGAAATTCTTGAGAAATACGTAAAATTGCCTCACCGACATCTACACTGGTATTTAAGTCTTGGCCATTTTTTACAAACTCTACAATTTGACCTAGTTCACTGGAAACAGTCATGGCTTCCATAGCAATATTCATAGCATCATGGTCATCAGTGTGCTGTACATGGCGCTCATTTTGCCGTGATAAATGTACTTTTACTTTGGTAATTAAATCTAAGCCATCCACAGGCTTTATGACATATTCATCACCACCACATTCAAAACCAGCTAAGCGTTCTTCAGCACTATCGAGTCCTGATACAAAAATAATAGGTAAATCTTCTGTTTCTTTTTGTTTTCTTAAAAACTCACACACTTCGTACCCGCTTAATCCTGGCATTTGCACATCAAGTAAAATTAAATCAGGTATTTGCATTTTGACCATTGCCAAGCAAGTTTCACCACAGTCGGCTTCATCAATTTGATAGTCATCTTCAAGTAACAATTTTAATAGTGTTCTATTTTCTTTACTGTCATCTACAACGAGTATTTTAGCTTGCTCAGGCATTTTTTTTGCTCCAATATTTATTTAGGGGCGATTGCTGCTTCTATGCGGTTTCGGCCATTATGTTTTGCTTGATATAAAGCTAAGTCTGACCGTTTTAATAGATTTGCAAATGTTTCGTCAGCTTTAAGCAGTTTAGCAAGTCCAATGCTGATAGTGACTTTGATCCCTTCTGGCATTAAGTCTTCAATTTCTTTTAGTAAAATTTCAGCCTTTTTATGTGCATCTATAAAATGGCAATGATCAAAAATGATGACAAATTCTTCACCGCCAAATCGTGCTACGACATCTTCTTCTCGGATCCCTGTTGATATTTGAGCTGCAACAGCTTTTAAAACGGCATCTCCGGCTGGGTGTCCATGGGTGTCATTTATTAATTTAAAGTGGTCTATATCTATCATCAAAAGGCATAATTGATATTTATGGCGCAATGCACGGGCTACTTTTTGATTTGCAACTTCTAATAAATAGTGGCGGTTGTATAAGCCTGTTAATTGGTCATGCAATGCCATGCTGACCAATTTGTCATGTTGCAATTTTAAGGTGATATGCGTTTTTACTCTGGCAATCACAATTGCAGGGCGAATTGGTTTTGTAATATAGTCAACAGCACCTAATTTTAAACCTTGTTCTTCATCATCATCTCCTTGCCTTCCAGTGACAAAAATAACAGGAATACTTTTTGTAAGATCATCACTTTTCAAAATTTTGCATACTTGATACCCATTCATTCCTGGCATTTCGACATCAAGCAATATTAAGTCAGGTTTAGGGGTTTGAGACACCAATTTTAAACATTGCTCACCACTTTTAGCCACTTTTAATTGATAATCATCTTTAACACATGCAGCTAAAAGCTGAATATTAGTGGGTGAATCATCAACAATTAAAATGATAGGCTTGCTTGTCATATATCAACTACTCCACTGGCTTTTTGTTCTTCTACTGAAACAAGTGTAATGAGTTCAGTAATATTATCGATTGCTTCTGTTATCTCAAATTGTCCAATTTGTAATTCGAGGTTTTGTAGCCTATCTAAAATTATTTTTGCCAGCTTTAGTTTCAATAAAGGCGAAACTTCATCTGGTTCTACATATTCATTTTGTTCTAGTTTTATTTTTAAATGAGATAAACTTGCTTTTATTTCATCATATTTAATTTGTGCTTCTTCGTTTGAATTTGATGCAGTATTAACTTGTTCACCTTGTGTTAAATATGCTTTAAATTCTAGACATAAAACATCATAACTACTTATTAATGCGTCAATTATTGCATCATATTCCTCATTATTTTGCAGTTTTGCTGAGTTTTCTAGTTCAAAAGAATAATGTTGTAGTTGTAAACCACTGAGGTTTGCTGCAACACCTTTTATGGTATGTGCTATAGATTTTAAAAATTCATCATCTTTATTTGTTTGCGCAACTTTTAGCTCTGCGATTCTGTCAGGCATTTCACTTAAAAATATTTCGATTAAAGACTTTAGTAGTTTATCTTTATTTAAAACTCTTTTTAGTGCAGCTTCTTTATCCCAACTCTCTAATTGTTCATTTTCGAATTGGCGAATTTTACCCTGAAGATCTGTATCTTTATGGCTGCTTTTGTGTGACGTTATTGGCACGACTTCAGCTAATTCATTTTTTGAGTCAACTTTGTGATCTAGCCATTGCGTTATTTTTTCAACTAATTTTAAAGGCTCAATAGGTTTAGGCAGATAATCATTCATACCAGAATTAATACAATTTTCTCTGTCCCCTTCCATGACATTTGCTGTCATTGCAATAATTGGAATTTGGGTATAACGGTCCCCAGCTTTAGCTGCTCTAATGGCTTGTGTTGTTTCATAGCCATCAAGTATAGGCATTTGGCAGTCCATTAAAATCAAATGATAAGGATTGTTTTTGTTTGATGTATTTAATAAATCAAGTGCCATTTGTCCATGGTCAGCAACCTCAGCTTTAATGCCACTTTCTTCTAATATACCCAGTGCAACAAACTGGTTTATTTTGTTATCTTCGACTAATAAAATACGTTTTGCATTGTTCGATTCATGAACCAGAGTTTTTAAATAATCATGTGTGACGAGAGGGGATGCATTATGCAAGGCATCGCCACCGCCAACAACCACATTTAATGCATCAAATAAATCAGACGTTGTAGCAGGTTTTGGAAAATATGCATTAAAACCTAATTCACCAAAAAATTGTGCTTCATTACCATCAGCAATAGAGGTCATCATGACGAGTTTCATGTTATCGAGTAATTCATTATCTCTTATTTTTTGACCTAATTGTGCTCCATCCATATCAGGCATTTGCATATCTAAAAAAGCAACATCAAAAATTGGTTTTTGCATTGCTAGTTTCTCATTACACATGTTAAGTGCTTCTAATCCACCTTCTGCTTCAGATACAGATGCACCCCAATGCTCTAACTGCCCTCTTAATACTTCTCTGTTTGTTTTGTTATCATCTACAATTAATAGGTGTAATTTTTCGATATTGATAGAGGGGATGACTTTTTGAGACTTTTCACTTTTATCTAAAATAACTGTAAATTTAAAGCAACTTCCTTGGCCTTCTTCACTTGTGATACTGACACTCCCATGCATGAGTTCACATAATTTTTTACAAATCGCTAAACCTAACCCCGTACCACCGTATTTTCGTGTGGTTGAAGCATCAACTTGGGTAAAAGTATCAAATAAATTATTATGTTTATGAGGCGGAATACCGATACCTGTATCACTCACGCTACATTCAAATATAAGTTGGCTCGTACTGGTTGGTAACATTTTTGCCAAGATACTAATTTCACCTTTTGAAGTGAATTTTATGCCGTTACCAACAATATTTGTCAGTATTTGTCTTAATCGGCCAGGATCACCTTTTACCATAGATTGTTCTATGCCAGTCACATCGAGTATGAGTTCTAGGCCTTTTTCTTGCGCTTTTAATGCCATAGATTCAGAAAAATCACCTAACATACTTCTGATATTAAAATCTATGGGGTCTAAGTTCATTTTTCCGGCTTCTACTTTTGAGAAGTCTAAAATATCATTTATTAGTACAAGTAAAGACTCTGCACTTGATTTTGCGATAGATGCTTTATGATATTGTTCATCATTTAATTTACTGTTTAATAATAACCCTAACATGCCTAGCACACCATTCATGGGTGTTCTAATTTCATGGCTCATACTGGCTAAAAACTCGCCTTTTAACTGGTTGTTTTGCTGTGCAGATTCTGTGGCTTGCTTTAATAACTTTCGCGCATTTTCACGTACGATAGTTGCAGCAAACATATTGGCAATTTCTTCTAATATGTTTAATTTCATTCTTGAATTCTCAACACCAACACCAACACCAATATCAGTATAAAAAAATAAAACACCTATAATGTCATTTTTTTCAGCACTGATATGATTCAGTAAAGGAATGATATTTAATCCATGATGTTGATTTTCAGGCCATTTATTATCAGCTATGTGATCAATAAAACTATTTTGGCTAATAATAATCTCACCTTTATCAAGGGACTGAGTACATAAATATTGTAACTTAGCACTTTGTTCTTCTAATACATCTTTTTTTGAAAATTGGGCATTAAAACACGATAAAACTAATTCATTATTTTCAGCATTGCGTAGAAATACCCCGCCTTTTTTATGATACCCATAGGTTGGTAAAGAGAAGGCACATTCTATGGCATCATTTAATCTTTTTTCTAATGAACAATGCTGTGCAAGCGCTTGCGCAATATTTAATTTGGTTTCAGATGTTTGGTGTAAACGTAGCGCATCTTCTTCCATTTCTTTTAAATGGGTTATGTCTGTTCTTATTGCTATGTATTTATTAGGTCGGCCATTTCCAGATAATATAGGCACAATTGTGGTTTCAACCCAATAGAAATCACCGCTTTTATTTTTATTACAAATTTCTGCTTGCCATACATGACCTTTAGCAATGATTTTATACATATTTTTGAAAAATGACTCTGGGTGTACCCCAGAGTTTAAAATACGATGATTTTGGCCAATTAATTCATCTGTATCGAAGCCACTGATCTGACAAAACTTGTCATTCACATAAGTAATCGTGCCTTTAACATCTGTGATTGCGACGATAGAATGTTGATCAAGTGCATTTTGTTGCTGTTTTACTTTATTTAGGGCAGATTTCACTTCTAAATTACTGACTTCTAATGCTTCTTCATTTTTTTGTCTTATGGTGATCATTTCATTAAAAGAATCTGCCAACTGGCCTATTTCATTTTTGAACCCAACACTCACTTGTTGATTTGTTTTGCCTTGTGAGATATTTCGACTTGCTTTAGCCAGTTTATTTATTGGGTTGGTAATTTTTTTTATTTGATGAATAGCAATAAATAAAATTAAAAACATGGTAATTAACAAGATAATGGCTGTTGTTTGAGACATTTTATTGGTTATATCTAGGGCTTCACTTTTATTAATTTCGCTTATTAATACCCAAGTGATATTACCAATAACGACATGTTCATTGATCCCAAATACGGTATTGTTATTTGGACCTAGATATTCATTGATAGTTACTATATTGTTTTTTATTAATGAAACCTGCTTATTAAGTACTTGACTCCAATCCTCTTTAATTGGCGTTTGTAGTATACCGTCTTCTGAAACCAGATAATGTGCCTCAGAGCTGAACTCAAATTGTTGAGAAGTTAATAAGTCAAAAATGGCCTCTAGATTAAGTTGCATAGCAAATGCACCCACTAAGGTGCCAAATTCATCTATTAAAGGAGCTGTTATAAAGCCTGCTAGTTTGTTATCTGATGGGCTGTAACGTTCTATACCTGAAAACAAAGTTTTACCTGTTTTGAGGGTTTCTAAAACTGTTTTTGAGAAGTGGGTATTAGAAAATATACCTGTTGATAAGCTTGTTCCTATATCTGGCTCTTTTTCTACGGTAAATAAAATATTTCCTTGTTTATCAATTAAAAATAAATCATATATAAAATTATACTCCCTTTTAATGTTGACCAAGTCATTTTGATAAGGATCTGAGCGTACAGCCCAGTCATAACTCATAATATATTGATTTAAAGATTGATTACTGGAATGAAATCCATTTTCGAGTGTTTGAAGAAGTGCTATGTTGGCTTTAACTTTAGATTGGCTATTCACGTCCATGAAGCGTTTTTCAAACCAATTTGATATATATCGGGTTTGTAAATGAGATGATTGTTCTAATTTTGCTTTAGATGCTGAAACTAAACTGGCTTTTGTTTGTTGGTAATTAAACCAAGATACAGCACTGAGAGGGAGTATAGATAAAATAATAAACCATGCGAGCAGGCTTTTAAAAAGAGAGCCCTTTTTGTAATCCGTTAAGTGTTTTGTACTGTTTTTGATATCACTCGGCTGCATTTAACATCCCTATCTATTTAATATTTTTTTATTCATTTAGTATCAAAACGTATATCCGAAAATTCGTCTATATTAATTTTTTGTTTTAATATATTGCCTTCTACAGCTAAATTCATTATTTGAGCAAGCCCTGGTTTATCAATGTTTAAGCTTTGATAATTAATAACACGTAGCTTTGGGTCTAAACTTGCAATGATGGCTTCTTTTGTATGGGCAGGAATATGTTTTCTTATTATTTTAACTATCTCTGCTAATTTTTCACCACCTTGTGTTCTGGCTTGCTCAATATCTGCACCAGCTAGTTTAATATAGTTCATAACTTCCTGTGTTGCTTCAAATTTTTCGGATATTGCATGATTTGTTGCAAGTGCAATACACTCAACATGACCATTTTCCCATGGCATGACATCTTTTGAATACCAAGCTACATGACCAAAACCGCCCGTTTCTACAACATCAGCCCAAGGTAGGGATTGTTCAAAAGCTGCCGCTTTATTGCGAATACTTTTACTTTTTATAAATGCGGGGGCTTTTGGTGGTGCAAGAGATATTGCCAGTACAGATGCCTGTGTATTAGAATTTAAAGATAGTGTTAAACCATGCTCTTTAAGATAGCGATATAGTACAACTGTATGGGTCGCTAATAAATGCGGCATGCCAATTTCTATTGGTTTTCCACTTGACTGGTTGAACGCATTTAAAGCTTTTGCGACTTGTTGGTCTGGCTTTCTGTCAATTCTATTTTTTGCTAAATTTATTTTTTGTTTTATGATGTCGTTAATAGCCAGTGCATTACCATCTCGATGCATTAATCCTATCCAACGAAAATGTGCTTTTTCTGTGTACATATCCATCGCTAATGGGCTCATAACATAAGCCATATCAACTTCACCAGATTGAAAGTAAGCTCTGAGCAAATCCCAATTTTTCATTTGCTGAATTTGAAAGTCGGCATGGATCATTTTGTCGCGGTATTTTTCATATGCAACAACTGCGGCATAGTGATCTGCAAGCGGAATATATAAGGCTTTTATTTGCTTTTTAGTATTTTGGGCATGTGTTGTGTTTGTTGATAGGAATAAGGTTAAAACACAAGTAAGTAAAAAATTTTTATGGTGCAAAAAACAATTGAACATACCTCAAATCCGTTTAGTTATTTTGACTATGGATTTGAGTTTAGTTCAATATTTCAAAAAGTTAATGATTATTTTAATTCTTAAACAAAAAAACGCCAGCATTGCTGACGTTTTTTTTTTAACTCACTTTCAACCATTTTACAAATTGTCTGGCTTCACTTGAAGTTTCAAACTGTGTACATTTTTGGCCTTGGGTATCTGCAAAAATGACACGTTGCTTATTAATTGAAATTGTATGCACTGGATGTGCTATTTGGATCTGAGATCCGTTATATGTATATGACATAATAAAACTCACTTTATTGCTTGTTCTAATATTTTAACTTGAACTACTAGAACAAAATTTAGTTACAGCTTCATTACAGTGTTGACGATCTTTCAATATTTAATTGATATATTTTCCATTAATAACTTAATAAAAAGGTGAATAATATTTATTATTCTGCACAGATACAAACTGTATGTGTGACATATTCGCCGTACGATAATTTAGCTTATTATTTTTAAATGCAGGCTTACTGGATCAAGGCAAGAAAAGGCATTACTGCTTAGTTAGAAAAGAGGAGGATCAACTAACTAAGATCAGGAATATACAATATAATTAAATTTAACGCAAATTATTTTTATATTAAATAATTTGCGTTATTAATTAGCTTATATATAGGGTGTTATTTCTGACTTATTTTTTCAATGCATAAAATCAAAGCTAAACCAAAAAACATGAGCGCGATTGCAACGCCAAGCTGAGGGTTTTGCCCCGTTAATTGAAAAAATGTATCCGGTAGTATATTCGCCTGTGACAGTGGTTTTACTACACCATGAGAGTTGGTATAAGTTGTTAGTACTTGTTTCCAAGGCCATAATAAGTTGAGTGATCCAATCAAAAAGCCTGCTAATAATGAAAAGGTGACTTGATGGAAATGCGCAAGTAACCAGGTTAATGCCCTTGAGAAAACCATTAAGCCTATTATGCAGCCAAGTATAAACAGTGCAATTAAATCAAAAGCTAAAGTATTAACAGCTGTGAGCACATGTGCATACATACCTAATAATAATAAAATAAAACTGCCTGAAATACCTGGTAATATCATAGCGCATATCGCAATTGCACCAGAGGCCGTATAAAACCACCATTGAGGGTCTACATCACTTGGTGATAAGGTGGTGATCACATAGGCAAGCAAGGCACCAAAGATACAACTTGCGATGGTTTTTATGTTCCATGTATTAATTTGTTTAGCAATATGGATAAATGAGGCAATGATCAAACCGAAAAAAAAGGACCAGACATATATTGGATGATTGCTTAATAAATATGTGATCACTTTTGCAAGTGAAATACCACTAGTGATTAAACCAGAAAAAACAGCCAGTAAAAAATTACCATCAATATGCTGCCATAGGGATTTAAGGTTAGTGATGATGTTACCCCGGTTACACATTAATTTTGCGGCATCTAAATTGACACTTTGAATTGCATTTAATAAGCGTTCATAAATACCAGTTATAAATGCAATTGTACCACCAGAAACGCCAGGCACTACATCTGCCGCACCCATTGCAGCACCTTTAAAAAATAAGAATAAAAAATCTCTTTTTGTTTGTTTAGTCTGTGACATTGATATGAAACAATCCTGATCATCAAAATTGCAGTGATGATATGAGATACAAGGCACTAAAGCCAGTGACAATTTGCAAAATGTATTGATTTGAGTTAGTTTTCTGGCTTGAAATTAAATAATGCGCTGACTGGCGAATGACACTATTTCTCTAGTAACATTTATTAAAATAATAATAAGTTGAATTTTATGGATTGGATCACAGTTTTGCCCCCTGTTGTGGCTATTACAATTGTATTATGGAAAAAAGAAGTTATTTTAGCTTTAATTATGGCTATCTTTACATCTGAATTTTTATTGGCAATAAAAGACCAAAGTACTTCAGTTTTATTTAGTGGGATCTCCTCTATTGAGCGTATTTCAGCCGTTTTTTCTGGTGCTGGTAATACAAGAATACTTATTTTTAGTTTATTAGTGGGTGCACTACTTGCCTATATACGTCACTCTGGTGGAGTGACAGCAACAGTTGAAATGTTAATAAACAAAGGCATAGCAAAAACCCCTCGCCAAGTTGGACTTATGACGACTTTTACGGGCATGTTTATATTTATTGAATCAAATTTAAGTGTATTAACGTCAGGCATATTATCGCGAGGTTTATTCGATAAATTTGGCATGAGTCGCGCTAGATTAGCTTATATTATTGATAGTACGGCTGCACCGATTTGCATTCTAATTTTGTTAAATGGCTGGGGGGCTTATGTACTTGCACTTTTGAGTGGTTATGAATTTAGTGAATCAGCCGCATCTGTATTGTGGGGGACCGTTATTTATAACTTCTATCCATTAATCACTTTAGCAATTGTTATGTTCACTGTGATCACTGGAAAGGTTTATGGTCCAATGCGACACAGTGAAGTTAAAAGTGAGACAAATATACAACATAAACACGAGTTTACACCAACTAAAGCCCGTTATATGTTGCTGCCATTAGCCACAATGATTTTTAGCATGCTGGCATTTATGTTTTATACTGGCAATGGTGATTTAGCCTCTGGCAGTGGTTCAAAGTCTATATTATGGGCAACCTCTTTAGGCTGTTTAGTTGCTTACTCTATGATGTTAATAAGTAAAAAGTTTTCACATCAAAAGCTTGTCAAGATTGGATTTGAAGGAATGTCACAATTGTTACCTTTAGTGACAATTGTGCTTTTTTCTCTTGCTTTAGGCGCTAGCCTAAAGGAGCTTGGAACGGGGGCTTTTATTGCTGGTGTTGTTGGAGAGTTTTTACCTATCTTTTTAATTCCGCTTGTTTTATTTATTACAGGAGGTGTTATTGCATTTACAACAGGTACTTCATGGGGGACTTTTGCGATATTGATCCCTTTAGCTGTGCCGTTAATACATACTTTAGGTTTACCCCCATCACTTGTGATTTCAGCAGTACTTGGAGGCGGCATTTTTGGTGACCATTGCTCTCCTATTTCTGATACTACTGCGGTTTCTGCTATCGCTTCGGGGTGTGACTTATTAGAACATGTTAAAACACAATTACCCTATGCATTATTTGCGGGGTTATTAGCTTGTATTTGTTACTTAATTTCGGGGTTAGTTTTGATATAACATGTATTGAGAGAATTAACTTAGTGCCAATAAAGGAATTTATGGCATAAAAAATAGGGCTTGGTTAAAAACCAAGCCCTATTTTAAAATAAATTGTAGCGTATAAGTTTAGATTAAACTCTTATAACAGAATTTTAACACAATTATTTAGCGAGCTTTAACTTTTGGCCTTTCGCTTTTTTACGCACATTCGATATTTTCTTACGATTCATAATACGTGCTTCACCTGCTGCCTGTGAATTTGGATTATTAGTGCGTCCACCACGTTTTTGATGATTTGGTTTGTTGTGAAGGCGTTTAACAAGTGCATCTCGATTACTCACTTCATAGCCAGGAACATAAATTCGGCGTATTTTTGATCCTATTAACGTTTCAATTTCTTCTAAGGTTTGCTCTTCTTCACGACTAACAAATGAGACCGCTTGTCCTGAATTTCCAGCGCGGCCAGTTCGTCCAATACGATGAACATAATCTTCAGCTAACCAGGGTAAATCAATGTTAACAACACGTTCTAAACCGTCAATATCAATACCTCGGGCTGCTACTTCAGTTGCAACAAGTACTCTGACTTTACCTTCTTTAAACTCTTTTAAAGCGCGACGTCTATTACCTTGTGTTTTATCTCCATGACATACAGCGGCTTTAATACCATCTAAATTTAATTCTTTAACTATTTCATCAGCTGTTTCTTTGAAATTTACAAAGACTAATACTTGCTGCCAATTTTTTGTGCCTATTAACTCTGATAGTAACTCTTGTTTTTTGCGCTGCTCAACAGGATAAACAACATGTTGTACTGTCTCTGCTGTGGCATTGTCTTTTGATGCTTGTACTATTTTTGGATTCTTTAAAATTGAAGTTGAAAACTTCTTCATTTCACTGGGATAAGTCGCAGAAAATAACATGGTTTGGCGGTCATTTCTTGAAGCTGACATCAAGGTGTTTATTTCATTTATGAAACCCATATCTAACATGCGATCTGCTTCATCTAATACTAAAAATTCAACATTAGAAATACTGACATTACATGAATTGATATGATCTAATAATCTACCCGGTGTTGCTACAATAACATCAACGCCTAGCTTTAATTTTTTAGCTTGTGTATTAATATCAACCCCCCCAAAAATAGCGGCTACTTTAACATCGGTATATTGCCCATAACGTTCAAAGCTATTTGCTATTTGCTCTGCTAGCTCACGTGTTGGTGCTAATACTAATACTCTTGCATTTGCAGTTGTTCTTGGTTTTGGGTTATCAATTAATTTTTGTAGAATAGGTAATGCAAAAGCGGCCGTTTTACCAGTACCAGTTTGAGCATTAGCAAGTACATCATGTCCTTTTCTTACATGTGGAATTGCAAGGCGTTGAATTGGTGACAATTCTTGGTAACCACATTCATCAATGGCACGTAAAATTTCTGGTGCAAAGCTAAAAGACTTAAAGTTCATGCTGTGTTTCTCACTCATAGTACTGGGTGTAAATTTGGTCGCGCATTATACTAAAAACACCTGCTGATGTCGTGCACTTATTTTATATATGGCTTTTACAGCTGTACTTAATAGCCATATATCCATCCAAAAAAAATTAAAATTATAAAAATGTAACGAAATAATTACATCTAAATTAAAAATATAGTTCCCATTACACGATTGCTGAATGCAATATCAGTAGGTTAAGAAGTTCATTAATGATTTTATAAAATAAATGTACATTTAAGATAAATGTTTAGGGTGATTTTTACCCAGTTGGATATTACGCATAATTTATCTGTTTTATTGCAACAGTCAATATTATCACTTAGAGTGTGGCCCGATTTTATGGAACCAAATCATTACAACGCTCTTCGATTAATACAATAAGATTATATTTACATATGAATAAATTTTTATTTTTAACTTCAATTATTGGATTAGGTTTAAATCTGAATTCTGTTGAGGCTACTGAAGCTTTCCCGACTCCCCATTTGGTCACTTCAAAATCCGCATTATTTCATGTTTTATCTTTAGATTTTAATCTTGAAAATGATGAATTTAAAAATATAAAAGACGGACTCGATTTTGATATTAGCATTTCACAGAAAATAGGCGTCAGTCTTATGCTAATAACTTTGAAAGTAAATAAAGCACTTGAAGTGGATTTTATATTTAATTCATACAATAAAAGTATTGAATTTTAACTGCCCTATTAGACCTATCGCATTAATACATGAAGTGATAAATTAAACATGCCAACGGAAACGCAATGAAACTCAAATCTAAACTCATTTTTCAAGCTATATTCTTAGCACTTGTACCAGCTCTAGTAACTGCACTTATTATTACCTTAGAAGCAAACCAGGCGTCTTTTAAAGCGTTAGAAAATAAGACAAAAGAAAGGCTCGTATCTTTACGTGAACTTAAAAAAACACAAATAGAATCATATTTTGGTACCATAAATTCGCAAATAATTACGATGTCTAAAAACCCAGCTGTAATAGATGCTAGTATTGATTTTGTTAAATATTTCAATGATGAACCTCTTGACAGCTTTGTCTCTGTCAGTGAAAGAAATAGCTTGTCTCGATATTATCAATCTGATTTTACTGAGCAGTTTAAAAGTAAAAACCCTAATTCATTAATTAATGCAAATTTAAAGGTGGCTCAATTAGATAACAGGAGTATTCATTTTCAAAATAAATACATCGCCTCTAATCAATTCCCCCTTGGACAAAAAGATCGTCTTCATTCTGGAGGAAGTTCAAAATATGATGAAACCCATGAACGTTATCATGCAATGTTCCAAGATTTTTTAACACGATTTGGTTATTACGACATTTTTATTGCAGATGCAAAAACGGGTAATATTGTTTATTCAGTTTATAAAGAAATAGATTACGCAACCTCGGTAAAGCATGGAGCATATTCAAATTCAGGCATTGGAGATGCTTTTAGACAATCTGTTAATGCTTATGATGTCAATCATACATCCATGATAGATTTTAAAAGTTACTTTCCATCGTATAACTTCCCTGCATCGTTCATTTCATCCCCTATCAAGAACAATATTGGAGAAACTGTTGCTGTATTGATTTATCAAATGCCAATCGATGGTATTAATAATACGATGACAAGCGACCAAAAGTGGCAGCATGTCGGTTTAGGCTTGTCAGGAGAAACTTATCTTGTTGGGCCTGATAAACTTTTACGTAGTGAAAGTCGTTTTTTAATTGAAGATAAGTCGAATTATATTAAAGCTTTAGAAATATCAGAACACCAACCCAATACAAATAGAATAAATATAAACAATTCGGCGATTGGTCTGCAATATGTCGATACTAAAGGGGTATCTCAAGCACTTCAAGGAATAGCTGATGTTGATGTATTTTTAGATTACAGAGACGTGCCTGTTTTATCGGCTTATACAAGTATTTCATTTGGTGGCTTAAAATGGGCATTAATGGCTGAAATTGATGTAGCTGAAGCTTTTTATGATGCTTATAAACTCTCAGATGATTTATTCTTTTATTCTATTTTATGCTTAATCGTAATTGCTATATTTAGCATTATTATAGGGTTATATATTACAAAAGTGCTGGTATCACCCATTAACGTTTTAGTTGAGCGTATTACTGATATTTCACAAGGTGATGGTGATTTAACTGCAAAGCTATCAATTGCGGAACGAAAAGATGAAATAGGCGATGTCGCTAAAGCATTTAATCAATTTGTTTTACACATTCGAAATTTAATTATAGATATCGATAAGCATGCAGGACAACTGGCTTCGGCATCTGAAGAGCTCTCTAGTGTAACAAAAGAAACCAATGAAGTTGTCACTTTACAAAAGGAAAAAGCTGATCAAGCATCTATTGCAATGCAGAACTTCACGGGCAATATTAGTGAGATGTCAGGTAATACTGAACAATCGGCATCTTTAACTCAGCGTGCAAATCAAGAGTCGATTAATGGTGCTGAGGTTGCTTTAAATACGCAAGAAGAAATTAATCATTTGGTGCAATCCGTTACACTTGCATCAAATGAATTAAAGGAACTTGAAATACAAGTGCAAGATATTACAAGTATTTTAAGTGTGATTGATAGTATTGCGGATCAAACAAACTTATTAGCACTTAATGCTGCAATTGAAGCTGCCCGTGCCGGAGACTCTGGGCGTGGATTTGCTGTGGTCGCGGATGAAGTTCGTATGCTTGCAGGTAAAACGCAACAGTCGACTGTTGAAATTCAAAATAAAATAGAATCATTAAAAATATCATCAAATAAGTCTGTTATCGCTATGGAGCGTGCTTCTAAACAAGCAATAACAGGTATCACTTTGGTTGAAGAGACAACCACTAGCCTGCATTTAGTCACAGAATTAATATCTGACGTGAGCAATCAAAATACTGAAAATGCGATAGTGGCTACTCAACAAAATGAAAATGTAGACGAAGTGAATCAAAATATTATTGATATCTCACGTTATACTGAAAATACTGCTGGTGCTTCTTTACAAACAGCACAAGCATCAAATGAACTCGCTAAACTTGCTATTGATATGTCAACGATTGTCAAACAGTTTAAATATTAATAACTAAATAAACCCTACTTGTTAAGTAGGGTTTATCTTGGATTAATGTCTGCTTATTTTGGCATGCCTGCCCTTTTGAGTGTTTGTACCTGCATTGCGATTATTACTACGAACACTTTGTGTTTTATGTTTATAAGATGTATTTGGCTTATTGTATTGGTTTTTATGTTGCTTATTAATAACTTTTACTTTTTGAGACCGTGATGTTTTAACGATAATTGCTTTTTTATTTTGAGAAGTATTTTTATACTTATTACTATTATTTCTGACTTGATACACTTTTGGCTGCGTTATGTTTCTGTGCACTGAATTATGGTTTTTATTTACAGAAATGTGCTGAGTGTGCGAGATGTTATTTCGATTTGATATATATTTTTGTTTTACATTAACAGATCTATAAGCAACATTATGACGGTGTTTTGGATTGTGATACCAACGTCTAGGTTTTGAAATAATCACATTATGATGATTATTTGGGTTATTTTGTCTAATAATGACATGACGATTATGCCAGTGGAAAGTACTAAAAAATGTATTAAAAGAAATATGTACCCTTGGATACCAAGAAATGACATTATGGTGGTAATGATTACCTGAATGATGTCTCCAATATACAGGAGGATAATGTGACCAGTGCCAGTTACCATATACAATGCGAGTATCATAATAAGGAACATATACAACTTCTCTTTCAATTGTTTTGATCACAATATTGTCACTTTCTTCGCTTATTTTAAGATTTTCCATTTCAGATAAACTGCCTGCCAGCTTGGCTTTATGACGAAGAGATTGAATACTTGTTAAAACTTTGCCTTCATCCTGTAAAAAAGCATCCCCTAATGTTTGTGTCCATTGTAAGTCTGTACTTAATTTTTCCATTATTTTTGGAAATGGCAGTAATGCCATGACACTTGGATCCCAATCTTTGCTCTCGACTGGAGTTCTTGGAGTTTCACTTTGTATTTGCCATCTGTGGGCTTGTACTATCTCTAGTGGGTAAGTTGATGCAATTAATATATGTGTTAATAGGCTATCAGGGTATAGCGCAATAGGGGCTAACATTTGTGCCAATTGTGCTTTGCTAAACTGTAATTTTTCATTTTCTTGTTGTGCATAAATTGATATAGAAAAAAAACTGATCAAAATAATGAAGGTAAATTTATTTATAATATTTTTCATTACTGCTTACTCTTTTTGGTATCTATTACCTATATTAAAGAGCATGTAAACTGAATCTAATCTGAATGGTATTATTGCAATTTAAAATCAAAAAAATGCCTTCTAAGAGAAGGCATTATTTAATCACAAGATTTGATTTATTTTAAACTAACAAATTATAAAATCATCATCAGACATGAGTTTTACATCTGAACCTACTAAGTCTTTTTGATTAAGGTCTTTCATTAAGGCCAAACCCGTTTCTCTTTGCTCAAGGGTTAATGGTAAATATGGCATTCTAAAAACAGGCTTTATAGCTGAAGTCATCATAAGTGCAGTGTTGATAGCAATTGGATTAGGTTCACAAAAAAGCCAGTTCATCAAAGGTTTAACTTGTTCATTCAAATCATCATTTTTGTGATTCATTAATTGGCGCATTAATGAAGGCGATAAATTTGAAGTCACTGAAATAACACCATGTGAGTTATACAAGTGACGGCCATCATGACTTTCATCATCGTTACCAGACCAACATGCAATGCCTTGCTTTTCATATTGTGCAATACGCGCGTTTCCAGCACATTCTTTAACACCAATAAAGTTTTTATGTTGTGCTAAGGGGATTATCATCTCAGGTGTTAGATCTTGACCTGTTCTTCCTGGCACGTTGTAAACAAACGCAGGTCCTAAGTCTAATAATCTTTTAAAATGCTCTTTAATTCCTTTTTCGGAAGTTCTACCATAATAAGGATTAATTTGAAGTGAGGCATGCATACCTGTTGCAAAGCCATATTCAGTTGCTTTTACGGCTTCTCTTGTATTATTACTACCTGTATTGCCAATAATAAAAAGCTTTGAAGAAAATTGTGTTACTGTATGAGCAATGAGCATTAGGTGCTCTTCCCAATTCATTAATTGTCCTTCACCGGTTGTACCACCAACAACAATACCATCTACGCCATTTTTTATTTGGGCATCGACTAATAAATCAAAGGTTTGAAGGTCAATATCTCCATTATTTAGATAAGGTGTTTTTATTGCAGTAATGAGACTTGCTTGTTTAATTTTTTCTATTGAGCACATGGGTATAATTTAATTTTTTAAATTTGACTCTTTGTATCATATTTTCGCAATAATTTGCAGCACTCTAAGTGTATTTGTATGGATTTTTTATATGAATTTAATAATTGACCTTGAAAAAGATGTTTAATTCTTGCAAAATACAACCACTGTATAAATCAACAGTGTTTAATTATGGGCTTATTTGAATATCTATCATCACATTATTATGATCAAAACCAACTATTAGAAGCATGCTCTCTTAATTTGGATCTTTTAACGCGCTGGCAAGATTTAGGTATTTTTCCAAAACCAGCTTATCGCTTAAATAGCCAAATAGAATGTAGTTCATATTATGGTTTGCACCAATGCAAGGAATATTGGGATTATTACGCCAGAGGCAGTGATAAATGGGCAAAATTAATCCATAGCAAAGAGAGTTGTTCGCCCTCTCAAGCATATGAATTATTCTTTAATAAATACTGCACTCACCTCTCCTACTTGCAAAACCAAGGTTTTTATTGTGAAGATGAGACTTTTAGTGAGCAATTAAATGAGCATGTTCAAACTCAGTGGCAGCATTTTATAAATGGTAAATTTTCTTTAACAACACAAAATGGTTTGATTGAAGAAATAGTAGAAATTGAAATCGGTATGATAGTTATTATGAATGTGACACAGTGCCATAGTATTACTGAGTTATCTGATGAAGACAAACAGCAGATAAGACAAGCACTTAAATATTTAAATAAATCACTGAGCCATTTTGCACCTCATGAAAGAGCGCAAAGTTATAGGGCCAAATATATCGATAAAACAATTGCTTTATATGATTTATCCATATAAAAATTTAGTTTAATGCCCTTGTTCGTAACGACCTCTGGCGATTTCAAATGCTTTAAGAACTTGACGGTCTACATCTGATAAATTGTCTAACCAATTATCTGCAATATCATCATCTTCATTTTCACTTATAGACTGGTACTGTGCGAGTAATGAAATAACTTTTGCAAGATTAAGATTTTGCTTTTCAAGTTGCTCAAAGATATCTAACTTTACATCATGCGATTCAATAGCAGTTAAACATTCACGGCTTAGTTGTGTATTTGTATTCATATTGCATTCACTTTAAATAAACCTGTACTATTTGTTATACCAGTGTTTTATGAATATGCCAGTATAATAGGAAATATAAAGTTTAACTGCCGATAAAGTGAGCGTAGTGTTTATTTAATAGCTAATTTAATGCATTAACCAAATATAAGTTGCCAAAAGTTTGGTTTATGATGTTTATGATATTCTTTTCTTAGTTTATCAATTGTTAGTATGTTTTTTTTCGCTTCTTCTAACTTCCCATTTTTATTTAGTAATTGAGCTTGTTGTATTTTATCTAATACTTTGTTTAAGCCTTCAATAGAAATTTGTTTTTTATCATTAGGGAATTTAGCTGTTTTACTCAATGTGACCAAAACTTTTAGCTTTTTTAAATGTTCTGAAAAAGTCATAGAATCACTTGCTTTAACAGCCCTTTTAAATTCTAACCCCATCTTTTTCATGTTAGCTTCAAGATCAAACTCTTTCGATTTTGTACTTGCCACAATTGTAAAGCTCATCAAGGAGATTAATATTAAAAAAAATTTCATTATATACCTACAGTTTAATTTTCGGCGCAAGTATATCATCGACTCAGCAATTATATATGCTTAATTTGTAAAGGGGCTTTACAGTTAAGATAATAAGGTCAGTTTAATCATTTTCTTTTAATGTAATCGCTTCAATATTAATGATCCCTGAACGGTTGAGTGTTATTTTATAGCGCTGTAACTCTTGTTTATTATCTTTATTCGTTTGTACTAAAACTAAATTAATTTGATACCGACGTTCGACCGCCTGTTTACTTATTTTATTACCTTCAAAGTTATATAGCTTTCCGTCACCTTTTTTTAAAAACCGTACAAAAGGTGCTAAATTGAACAAAATTTGTTCTTGTATTTCCCCATAGCCCGGCATAAAGTCTTTAACTAAAACTCTGGTATCACTTCTAAAGTGTAACAGCTGTGCATCTTGTTTATTTTGCTGTCGACGACTTTGAAATAGTGTATTTACTTGCAGAGGTAAGTCTTTTTTCGCAACATACTCGAGCCAAATTGTTTGAACAGCTATTTTTGTTTTTGTTGCACTATTAGTAAAAATGTTCTGCCACTTAGGTCTGCCTTTTTTTAGGTAATTCCAAATGAGTGTTGTAATATCATCTTTAAATATTTCTCGTAAACCATAAATAAATCCCAAAAAAGAAACTAATAACAAAGTAATTTCAGTAAATGATGACCTTGCTCTTAAAATAAGCATCATTACAAATGCCATGATCACAGCGGTAACTAAGCCGCGTACCATCTTTTTATAATTAATATTTAATGGCTTATTTTCTTTTTTAAATACCACTCCATATTCAATAAGTCGTTGTAATAAACGCATTTTGTTAGAAATTCGATTAGGGTCTTCTATTGTGGTGACAGAGTTATATTGATTCGCTTTACGGTACTCATTCTCAGTACGACATATTTCAAATAATGACTCTCTGACATGAACATGTTCACTGCTTTTTGGACCATTTGATAAAAGTTTTAAAAAGGATTGCTCTACATTCCAACTTAAGAAGTTATCTGCATTTTCAAAATATGAACTCAGCTTTTTATCAGGAGGCGTATAACGTCTTAATTTTTTGAGTAAAGATGATATTTGTTCAGAAATTTCAGCCGCTTTAATATAAAATTCATTTGCATCTTTAATTAACAAAGTTTGTTTTATATCAGTTTTAAGTGCGATACGAATTTGATAAGAAAATAAATTTAAGTTAACGCGATAGTCTTTTTGTTCACCTTTTTGTTTACTGATAAAACGGCTTCGTACCAAAGGTAAATGAAGTTGATCAGAATAATATGCACTTCGTGTATTAATGCTTGAATGAAAATAATTTTCTTCTGATAGAGTATGATGATTAATTCCCATTTCAACAGGAATAGAAAAATATAAGTCAAGCCTTTGATGTGCTTGAGGTAATAACTGGTGGCTAATTGAAAATGATAGGTTTTCTTCTTGATTCAAAGTTGTTTTATTCACTCGGGTGACAACCTCCTTGGTGAGAGCATATATGATAAGCTGGACAACTTAAGTCTAGCTTATCAAGGAGTTATTACAAATGTTTAATTGATTTCTACTAAACGATTTAAGTCTTTTACTGATGGTGCAAACCAATAAGATCCCGTTTTTGCAGTTGAAAATTCAATTAATCTGTCGTGAAGACCATCATCAGTTAATCCAAACATATGATTTAACTGACTGGTAAACCTTTGCATTTCACATGCAAAAGATAAAAAATATAAACCATGCTCTATTGTATTACCAAAAGGTGCACTTCGGCGGTATATTTTCATTGCTTTACCATTGATACTGACATCAGTTCTACTGACATGAGAGTTTAATGGCATGTCATCACCTTCAAGCTCTATCGAGTCGTGTTTAGTACGTCCTATAACTTGTTCTTGCTCTGTAATAGGCATATGGTTAAATGCTGGTAAGTTATGGCACCATTTTTGTGTTAATACATAACTACCGCCAGCATATTTATGATCTTGTGGAAGCAAAGCAACTTGGTGTTGTTCAGGCACTTTTGGATTCGCTGAGCCATCAACAAAACCAATCAGATCTCTATCATCATGGTAAGTAAACCCCGTTAAGTCGAGCGCAGTTGTTGCAATATTTTGAATGAGTTTATTAATCATCATTGCAGTATCAAAGTTTTTTGCAATCTCATTACTATGGATCCAAAATAAAACATCTCTTTGTGTACCTTGTGCATGAAAATCATTAATGCCGTTTAATGTTTCGAAGTTTTTTATTTCTAAAATATGTGTGTCATGCTCAAGTCGATTCAATAGTGTTTTACCAAAAGCAATTACAGTATTTACTTCATTTTGCATTTTTAGTACTTTTGATAAAACAGTTTTAATATCATTTAGTGATACGTTTTCATTTAGTTGGTATTCAAGAAAATAGAATTGATTACTAGATTCATCAAATATTCCAGGCTGCGGCGCAGACATAACTGTCTCCCATAAAATTTATCAATGAAAATAATAGCATATATCAAAATTAAAGACTTAACTCATGTATTTATATATATTAAATGAATCATTTAATATGAAGAATAATTATAATGGCAAAAACATTTAAAGTATTAGTTCCTCTGCCTAATTATGGCTGCGATCCTACTGAAGTTGCTATTCCATGGCTTTTATTAAAACAAGAAAATATATCCATCACTTTTAGTACACCAAATGGTGAAATGGCTGTAACAGATCAAATTATGTTAACAGGTCATAAGTTAGGTTTGCTTAAATCTATTTTACAAGCGAAGCCTGATGCGGTTAATGCATTTTTTAAAATGCAAAAATCTCAGGAGTTTCGAAATCCAAAAAAGTATTTAGATATTGACCCATTAGAATTTGATGCTTTACTTTTGCCTGGTGGTCATGACAAAGGTGTCATTGAATATTTAGAGTCTGATTTATTGAAAAGCTGTGTGCTTTCATTTTTTACAGAGAATAAGCCTGTGGCTGCTATCTGTCACGGAGTACTGATACCTGCAAGAACAATAGACCCAGAAACCAATAAGTCGGTTATTTATGATTTGAAATGCACTGGATTGCTCAAAAAGCAAGAGTTATTAGCATATTTTGCAACACGGCTTTGGTTAAAAGATTACTATCTCACCTATCCTGATACAACAACGCAAGACGAGCTTATCAAATCATTGAAAAACCAAAGTCAATTTATTACTGGCCCAAATCCTTTACTAAAAGATGACTTGCAACATCTAAAGCGCGGTTTTTTTATTAAAGATAAAAATTATTTATCGGCAAGGTGGCCTGGTGACGTTTACAACTTTTCACTAGAATTTATTAAAATGATCCAAAATTAAAAAAGCCTTGTTATTCCCTTAACAAGACTCCACGCTAGACTTCAAAATAAATTTTTCAACGATAAATAAAAACGTCACTATAAAACAGTGACGTTTTGATACATTGTTGATTGGGTTGTTATCTACAATTATTTAAGCTATTTTTCGTTCTACTTCGGTTGTATCTTTTGTTAATAAATTCATATCAAAATCAAATTCATCGACAGAAATAGCACGCTCACGTTTAGTGTTGTAATCTAATAATTTTTCTAATTCACCTTCTGTAATCACTTTAGCTGTAAGTGCATTGTTTAATGTAAAGTTAAACTTAGTACCAGATGTTATCGTTTTAGATTTTAATGCTTTTTTAACTTTGGCCAATAAATCCAAACAGTCGAGTTTCGCTAAATATGCTTGTTCATTAATGTCATGACCGCTATTAGGCGTTACTTTAACTAAATGTGTGAGTTGCTTTTTAATTTGAGTATCTAATTGTGCTTGTTTTGCTAATTCACGTACTAGATCATCACTGATTTTTGGCATTTTTTCATTATAAGTGAGTGTAATAAGTTTCATAAAATGTTTTGATGGCGCGGATGGAAAGTTATCTAGAAATTTAAATAACGCTTGCTCTGCCTGTTGTAATGACCAGCGTATTGCATAATGAAAATAAGCCTGAGCTTGCACTTTGTTTTCATCAGCTACTTTTTGTTCATAATAACGGATCGATGCCATCGCAGCATATAAATAACTCATTACATCACCTAAACGCGCTGATAACATTTCAGCTTGTTTAAGCTTGCCACCTAAAACTAATAATGAAAAATCAGCATAAACAGCAAGTTTTGAAGCCAGTTTATTAATTGCTTTTTCATAAGGGCGCACTTCTGAAAATCGAGAGCTGGCTTTTGCCGTAAATGGCATAAGTCCTAAGCTAAATGATCGCAAACTGTTTGAAACACTATAACCGACAGTATTGCGTAAGATTTTATTAAATTTAGCGTCAGATTTTGGGGCATCACTGTGAATTGTTTCAACCATGTCTTGCAAATATGGATGACAACGCATTACTCCCTGACCAAAGATCATTAAGTTACGGGTTAAAATATTAGCCCCTTCTACTGTGATCCCAATAGGTTGTGCAATATAGCCTTGTGCTAATGTATTTTGAGGACCAAACTGAATTGCTTTACCAGCTTGAATATCCATTGCTGAATTAAGAACATCTCGCCCAATTTCTGTCATGTGGTATTTAGCAATTGCAGTCACTATGGCGGGCTTTAAACCCATACCTAAACCTTCAGTGGTTAATACACGCATAGATTCTTGTAAAAATGCTTTGCCTGCAATATCGGCAAGTTTCTCTTGTATGCCTTCAAACTGACCAATAGATAAACCAAATTGCTCTCGTACAGCACAATATTCTGCAGCACTTTTAAATGACACCTGAGCCGTTGATGCACCCATCGCAGGTAAAGATATACCACGACCAGCACCTAAACAACTCACAAGCATCTTCCAGCCGTTACCTATATTTTTTTGGCCACCGATTATGAACTCCATAGGGATAAAAACTTTATCTCCTCGAGTTGTGCCATTATAGAAATTGACACCCATAGGTTTATGGCGATTGCCAAGCTCTACGCCTTTGTGATCATGAGGGATCAAGGCACAAGTTATCCCTAAGTTTTGTTCAGGGCTTAATAATTTTTCTGGATCTTTTACTTTAAATGCTAAACCTAATACGGTGGCAATTGGCGCAAGAGTGATATAACGTTTATCCCAAGTAACTTCTAAGCCTAATACTCTTTTACCCTGATAATCGCCCATAGTAACAATACCTTCATCAGGAATACCACCGGCATCAGAGCCTGCTTCTGGGCTCGTTAATGCAAAACAGGGAATATCTGTGCCATTTGCTAATCGAGGCAGCCAAAATGCACGTTGCTCATCAGTTCCATAATGCATTAACAACTCACCTGGTCCTAATGAATTTGGCACCATAACTGTTACTGCTACACCAGAGCTTTTAGTTGAAATGGTACCGACAATTGTTGAGTTTGCATAAGGGCTAAATTCGCGCCCGCCATATGCTTTTGGAATGATAAGGGAGAAAAACCGCTCTTTTTTCAAAAAGTCTAATATATCTTTAGGTAAATGATCGCTGTTTTGAATTTCAAAATCATCAATCATATTTAATAACTCGGCAACAGGCCCGTCAAGAAAAGCTTGCTCTTCAGATGATAACTTTGCAACTGGAATTGATCTTAGTCCATTAAAGTCAGGTTTACCTTGATAAATACCAGTTTCTAACCAAACATCACCGGCATCTAGTGCTTCTTGTTCTGTTGTTGAAATTGTAGGTAATACTTTTCTTAATGTCGTTCTAAGGCTCATAAATTACTCATCTGACCAGTTTGATTTTCCTTATTACGTCACAAAAATAGATTTAGATCAATTACTCTATTGGTTTTTTTTAACATTATTTTATCATTTAAATTGAGCTTTTTTAATTAAGTTATATTATTCAGTGGTTTAACTGTAGTTTGCTATTTTAAGTTTTATAACTTTAAAAAGTACAATGATAGAAAAAATTGGATTTATTTATGATTGCCTTGATTGGCAAAGCGTCTCTCGCTGCTTATACTTTAATCTATTTCATAGAGTACAGCATTGTGGTGTTTAAGCTTGATAGCTGGTCATTACGAAGTAAAGTATTATTGCCGACGCTTGTGATTTTATTAATAATCTCCTTTATTTATGTGTATGTTTTTACCAGTTTGTTTATCAATGTTAAAAATGATGCATTTAATGATCATAAAATTCTAATTAAGTTAGACCATCAAATAACTTATATAGGGTTAAATCAATCACACGCTAATGAAAAGCAGTTAAATAAGCTTGCGAAATTAGCCGAAAAATATCAAAAACATGTATTACATACTGATGGAGAAGATGATGAGGAATATCAGGTTGCAAAAAACATTTTGGGTTATGTGACAGAGTATATTGTGCAATATAATTTATATTTATCAAACAAATTAAATTCAGACAAAATATTTAATCTTCATATATTAAGTTTAGAAGTAAAGGTGTTAGCCGAAGTTGAAAAAGCGCTCGATATTGTTCAAGCAGAAGCTGATGAAGATCTTGAGGTGCTCTTGTATTATGAAATATTAAGTTCAATCATTTTTTTTTCATTGATTATGATTATGGTTATGAGAGGAATAAATAAAATTCTTGTTCCTTTGGTGGAATTAAGAAAGAAAATTGAAGAATTCAGCCCTGACGTCAACTTTTCTAAAAATCAGCCTATGAATGGTGATGAAATTAAAATGTTACTTCATGCGTTTAAAGAAATGGGTGATGATATTAAATATAAAGAAGTACAGTTAACATCAGCATTAATAGAGGCTGAAGAAACAAATAAATCTAAAAGTGCTTTTTTAGCTAATATCTCTCATGAACTGAGAACCCCTATGTTAGGTATTTTAGGGTTTGCTGAACTAGGGATGACCAAGATTGATAAAGTAGAAAAAGAAAAGCTATTTAAGTATTTTGTTCGTATTTTTGAAAGTGGCACTAGATTATTAAAATTACTTAATAACTTATTAGATTTATCTAAATTAGAAGCTGGGAAAATGCAATTTGATTTTTATGAGCAGTCAATACTTGTTGTTTTAAACGATACGTTAATAGAATTAGACTCATTAATTTCAAAAAATAAACTTAAAATAGAACTTGATAATCAGCTATTAGATTTTTCTTTAAATATTGATAAGCAGCGGATCCATCAAGTATTTTATAACGTATTATCCAATGCTATTAAGTTCTCACCTGAGCTAAGTACAATTAAAATAACGTTAGTTGAAACTGAGTTAACGAATGATGACAAAGCAATTAAAATAATTGTCTCAGATCAAGGAGTCGGAATTCCAAAGGAAGAACTAGAACATGTTTTTTGTATGTTTTCACAATCAAGTTTAACCAACACTGGAGCGGGAGGAACTGGTTTAGGTCTTTCAATTTGTAGGGATATTTTAGATAAGCATCAGGGATTTATATATGCTGAAAACAATAAAGAGCAAGGAGTCAGTTTTATTATTGTTTTGCCTAAAGTAATAAAATAACTTAAGGTTCGTTATTTTTATCTAATGCACTGACCACTTCCTTGCAAAAGTCTTCAATTGCATGATGGTCATCATAAACATTCATTAATTTAGTTACATTATCGTCAACTAAGGTTGTGATATGAATTTCTTGATCATCATCTAATCCTAAACCTAATAAGTCAGTTTCAAGTTGGTTTAATAATGCTTGGCTGATGCGAATAGCTGTTTTTTTTTGTTTTTGTAAATCAGACTGTATTTTTGTAATGCCTTTTTTTGTATTTATCATTAAAGCTTTATTGTTATCAGAATTTTTTTGTACTATTTGCTGTCTTAAAATTGAAGTAACCCGAGAGTTCACCCCTTCCATCAACATGCACAAGTGATCTAAGAGTCTGCCATACTTTTCATCATGTTTAGAAGGCATATTTTTAATTAATAATGAACAATTTTCAAAATTAAAAATACTTCGATTATTATGATTAAAAATTCGTCCTTGTTGTTTTGTCATTTGTAATAATTCAGATTCAACGGGTTTATATATGCCACTTGTATCAAATGTGGCAAGTACATTTCCAGAATGGGCATATTGCAGTGTGCCATTTAATGAAAATTGTTTTAATGTACTAAAAACCGCTTTTGTTAATGCGTCTAAATCATTACATTCAAACGAATGTCGTAAAAAGTTAAGCAGATGGCCTATTTCACCGCTATTAGTCATAGCCATCATTGCAATTTCATTAAGTTGAATATTTAACTCATGTTGTTTTCGTACAAACTTCAGCATGCTTTTAACTTTAAGTAGGAGTTCTTGGTTATCAAATGGTTTAACTAAATAATCATCACCACCCGCTTCATAACCTGATAACCGTTCCTCTAAAGATCCACGGGCTGAAACAAATAAAATGGGCAGTGCTAGACTTGGATCAGATTTTATCGCTCTACATATCTGATAGCCGTCCATATTAGGCATAGCAACATCAAGCAAAAGTACATCGGGAGTATTCTCTTTGAGAAATGTTAAACACTCAGCCCCAGAAGAGACACAACTAACGTGATAATCATCTTCTAATATTTCAGACATTAATTCTAAATTTAAAGGCTCATCATCGGTTACTAAAATATGTTTTCTTTCAGACATTATTTTGCCTAACTAAAAACTAAACTGTGGTATAAGTTTATACCAAATAAAAATGACTGCGAATAAGAGTTATAGTTTGTTATCAATTTTTGTATTTAAGGCGATAGTCAAAACTGTGATATCTAAAACGTAAGTTATTTATGCGCTTTGTTATGCCCCAAATCTAGATATGCTATGAGATAACCATATTCTTTATTATTAATTTTCCCTGCTTTATGCATGTCTTTTGCAAGTTTGTGAGTCCACTTTTTATTAAATGGAGGTGGTACTATGGTTAATTTTTTATCGACTAAAGATTTGTCTTGAACCATATAACCTTTTGCAATAGCCCGCTTAGTACAGTAACTTAAAATATATTCCACTGCATATTTATCAATTGAAGGTGCCCAGGTGTATTCCGTTTCACACGCTTTTTTTTGTTTACCATCTGGTGTGGTATATACGATATGACCTTGCGTACAAGATATCAAAAACATAATGAGTGACAGCAAAAATAATGAGCTGATTTTTGACATGTTAACCTCTGATCTCACTTAAGCTAGCCTGTAATAAAGTTACTAAATCACTAGGAAAAAGTGATATTTCTAAACCACGTTTACCAGCACTGATATAAATCTTATCAAATGCTTCTGCACTTTTGTCAATAAAAGTTGGAAGTCGCTTTTTTTGCCCTATAGGACTTACTCCACCGAGAATATACCCTGTACTATTTTGCACTTTTACTTTGTCTGCCATGATTACTTTTTTAACTTTGCATGCTTTGGCCAGCTTTTTTAGGTTAACCTGACTTTCAACCGGTACTATTGCAACAACTAATTGTTTTTTATCTGTTTCAAGTACTAAAGTTTTAAATATTTGTTTTGGGTTAGCGTCTAATTTTTCAGCGGCTTCTAATCCAAAAGAAGTGGCATTTTGATCATGATCATATTCATGAATGTTAAAATCAATATTATTGTTTTTTAGCTGTATTATTGCTGGAGTCATTTTAGTTATTAAACATTTTTATCAATAATTCATCATACAATTAATCCGCTGTTAATTTAAATAAATGATTTCATCACTGAGTGTTTTTAATTCATCCTCAATATGTGAAACATAAATTATGGATAAATCGAATTGCGTTTTTATATACTTCAAATATTTAAGTAGCTCTACTTTTTGCGCGGAATCTAGACCACTTAATGGTTCATCCATTAATAGCAATTGAGGAGAGCTTAATATTGCGCGTGCAATTGCCACTCTATGCTTTTCGCCTCCTGATAACATAAGGGGTTTACGCTGTAATAATGGCGTTAAAGAGAATGCTTCTACTACTTTTTCTAAACTAAATTTAACAGTAGTCGCACGTTTTAATGCATATTTTAAGTTACCTAATACAGTTAAATGTGGAAACAAACGTGTATCTTGAAATACAAAACCAATATCTCGCTTAAATGCGGGTTTAATAAAGTTTTCATCCGAGAGTTGTAAGGCTTCATTATTGAGCTTTATATTACCTTGTGCATTTGTCTCAAGACCTGCAATAATGCGCAATAAAGTTGTTTTACCACAACCAGAGTCACCGCTAATGCCTATACAGCGGTTTTTTAATTCGAAGTGATGTTTATATTTAAATATTTTTTGATTTAACTTTATTGAGCAATCAATCTGTAGCACGTTGTTGCCCTCTTTTTAGCATATTCATAATAATTAAAATGACCATGGAAAATATTAACAAACCTGCAGCCATATTATGGGCTTTTTCATATTGTAAGGACTCAACAGCATCAAATAAGGCGATTGATAGTACTTGAGTTTCACCGGGTATATTCCCACCTATCATTAGAATGACACCAAACTCCCCTACTGTGTGGGCAAAACATAACAAAGCAGCACTAATAATGCCATTCTTACAAATAGGTAAGACAACAGAAATAAAACAGTCTAAAGGTCTCGCTCCTAATGACTGTGCAGTTTCTATTAAACGCTTATCTAATTGAGAAAAGGTTGCCTGTAAGGGCTGAATGGCAAATGGTAAGGAGTAAATAAGAGAAGCAAATAAAATACCATAGAAGGAAAATGCCAATTGCTGCCCTGTTAATGCCTGATAGTGTTCACCTAATAATGTTTGTGGTGAAAATGCAATAAGTAAATAAAAACCTAAAACCGTTGGTGGCAGTACAATTGGCAGAGCAACTATTGATTCAACTAACATGGCAAACCAAGATTTACTCTTAGCTAACCACCAGGCAAGCGGAATGCAAAACAACATTAAAATTAGAGTGGTTGATAGTGCTAGCTTTAGTGTTAACCAAAAAGCAGTTATTTCAGTACTTCCAAAAGCAAAGTTCATATTTTTTCAACTGTTATAGGTTTTACCACTTCATAACCATATCCAATGATCTGATGTATTGCCTCAGGGGAACTTAGATAGGTTAAAAATTTTTTTGCAGCAGCTTTGTCTTTAGAACGCTTTAATATCACAGCAGCTTGAGGCACTTTTGCTTTATCTGAGGATAATATTTGATAATCTTGTCTTGGCACCTTAGTAGAAATTATATGACTTAACGCCACAAACCCTGCTGGGGCATTGCCTGAATGTACAATTTGAAATGTGGATGCAATATTATTACTTGTGATAAAAGTACCTTTAAATACTTCTATATTTTGAAACAATTCTTGTAAAATATTTTTAGCTGCTAGGCCATATGGTGCATGTAATGGATTTGCAATTGAGATCTTAATTTTGTCATTGTCTGATTGCTTAAGTTCATTCAAAATTACTTTTTTATTGGGAGAATAAAAAGCTAATATGCCAACAGCATAAATTACTTTTGAATTCTCATAGGCTAAGTCATTCTTTATTAATAAGTCAGGTCTTAGTTCATCAGCAGATAAAAAAACATCATAAGGGGCACCTGCTTTTATTTGCTGATATAAAATGCCACTTGATGCTGAAGAGATAGAAACCTCATTTCCCGTATTTTCTTGATATTGATTGATTATTTCACTTAAGGGTAATTTAAAGTTACTGGCGACTGCAACTCTAAGTGGTGTCGCAAAGGTTTTAAAACAAAGCAAAAAGATAGATATCAGTAAAAAATTAATTCGCATTCTTTGTATCTACGATCCTTAAAATAGTGTGTGTTAAGACTGTTAAATATAAACTCGGTTTATTGCTTAGCCGTGTTCTTTAGTCGTTTTTAATTATTGTATCTTGATAAAGCTCAACATCAAATGGTAGAGAATTAACTCATAAAAAACATAACTTAACAAGATTAATAAAGGTGATAAGGTGTTTTAATCATTATTGCCATTTTTTGAGTGCTTCTTTATCTTTTTGATTGGTCTCTACCCATACATCTTTATTGTGCTGTTTTCGAGTTTCTTTTTTCCAAAAAGGGGCTTCTTTTTTTAAAAAGTCCATAACAAACTGGGCACAAGAAAATGCTTCTTCTCTATGCGGACTGCTCACACCCACATACACTATTTGATCACCTAAATTAAGTTGACCCACTCTGTGTATGATATCAAGTTGATTAACATTAAACCTTTTTTTTGCTCTATCACTAATTTTCTCTAATGACTTTTGTGTCATGGCAGGATAGTGCTCTAAAAATAACCCTGTTACATCATGGCCTTGATTAAAATCACGCACTAAGCCAATAAAAGTAACAATCGCACCATCTGTGTTGTCTTTAGCGCGTAACATTGTATATTGTTTGTTTAAATCAAAATCAGCTTCTTGCACATTAATCATGAAATCAGCCACCCGTCACTGGTGGGAAAAAAGCGACTTCATCACCTGTTTTTATTTGGCTGCTTTCATCAACCATATCTTGATTTACAGCAACCAATGCATTATTCCCTTCAATAAACTCCGCCCATTTTGGACCTTTTTTTGCTAATAACACTCTTAGGTTCGCAACTGAGCCTAATTCAAAATCGTCTATCTGTATTTCTGAGCAATTTAATAACTCACGTAAACGACCAAAAAATAATACTTTTATCATCTATTAACCTTTATTTCAGGTAAATTTTATATCATTTCCCGAAAAATGCTTTTCGGGAAATAAATTATTTTTAAATCAGTATCAGGTTAGTCAGATAACTTGAAATGACCTGATTTTCCACCTTGTTTTTCTAATACTTTAATGTCGCTAATACGCATACCTGGGTCGACAGCTTTACACATATCAAAAATGGTTAAAGCAGTAATGGATGCAGCCGTCAAAGCTTCCATTTCAACGCCTGTTTGTCCAGCTAGCTTTGCTAAGGTTGTAATATTAATGCAGCTATCAGCCTCATTAAAACTAAAATCAACTTGCACTTTAGTGAGCATTAATGGGTGACATAAAGGAATGAGATCTGAGCACTTCTTAGCGCCTTGAATTCCTGCAATACGGGCAACTTGTAATACGTCCCCTTTTTTATGACCATTATCTTTTATAAGCGCAAGTGTTTCTGGTTTCATATAAATACGCCCTGATGCGCGCGCAATACGTTGCGTTACAGCTTTTTCTGTAACATCAACCATATTGGCTTCGCCCTGCTCATTTAAATGTGTAAAGCCCATATTAACCTCTGCTCTCACATTGTTCACTTGTAGAAGCTTTTAGTTGCGGTACAAAATTACATGGACGATGTGATGCATCTAGTTGTTCTTTTATGACATCATTCCATGCAGTTTTACAAGCGTTAGTTGAACCAGGCATTGCAAAAATAACTGTTTTATTTGCCATACCAGCTATCGCACGAGATTGAATCGTTGATGTACCAATTTGTTGGTAAGAGACTTGACGAAATAACTCACCAAAACCATCAACTTCTTTATCAAATAATGGAATGAGTGCCTCAGGTGTAGAATCTCGAGCAGTAAAACCCGTTCCACCTGTGATCATCACAGCTTGAATATGTTCAGAGGCAATCCATTGAGAAACGATGGCACGAATTTTATAAATATCATCAATTACAATTTTTTTATCGGCAAGTACATGACCAACAGTGTGTAGCCCGTCAACTAATGCAGCGCCAGAAGTATCATTTGATTCATCACGGGTATCAGAAACAGTCAATACGGCAATTTGTAACGGCTGAAATGGTGTTTGTGTTTTGTGGCCCATAATAAGGCTCCTTAATTAAAAGTAGTTTTTAACTGCGCACCAGTCACTTGGTGTATTCGCATTGGTTAAATAAAGGGGATCGGCCTGTGTTATTGTGTGTGCATTTTGCGTTTTTAACATGGCAAAAATTGAGTTTTTATATTTTCCATCAAGTGCAGCTTGTAAAAATAATTTGAGCTCTTTAGTTACTTTTACGATACAAGGAAGCATATGAGATTCAAAATAAACGGCTGTGTTAGATTGTTGGGCTGCATTTTGAAGTTGTATTAAATCTTGTACACGGATCAGCGGCATATCAACGGGTAAAATAGTTAACCAGGTATTATCGGGAATATGGTCTAAAGCAGCTTCAATACCTGCAAGTGGTCCTTGGTCTTGATATCTGTCTTTAATACCTTCACCTTGATTTCGACTCACTAATACTTCAGTGCATTTACTGTGTTCTAAAATATGTTTCGCTACGGTCAATAAGTTTGTTTTACCTTTAAGTAATAACGCTTTATCTGTTCCCATTCTAGATGAACGGCCACCAGCAAGTACTAAACCATAATGAATCGATGGTGTTTCAGACATAAATCAGCCTCCAAGCATTGCAAGGTCAGTTGTCGATCCTGAAATACCTTGATGTAAAAAATGCGTATCGGGCTTGTCTTGTAATATTTTTTGAATGAACTGGTCAAGTTCTGTTTCGCGACCTTTTACCATTAGATCACGTAAATTGTAACCAGATTCACCAAATAAACATAAGTGCAATTTACCAATAGCAGAAATACGTAGACGATTACAAGAGGCACAAAAATCTTTGCTGTAAGGCGCTATAAAACCAATGTGACCATTATATTCAGGATGACAAAACTCCTTTGCTGGGCCTGCATTTTTGCCACGTAAAATTTGCGCCCAACCGCTATTCTCTAGACGCTGACCAATTTCATCTGCACTGACATGGTTTTGTTTAAAGTACTCTGTATTATCAACAGTTTGCATTAATTCAATAAAGCGTAATGAAATAGGTGTTTCTTTTACCCATTCTATAAGATGATCTAATTGCTTATAGTTATATTGTTTTAATAAAACTGTATTAATTTTAACTTGTTTAATTTTGCTTTTTAGAGCCAAATCTATACCTGCCATCATTTCAGCCAAGTTATCGCGCCCTATAATCGCTTTCATCATGCGTGGATCTAGGCTATCACAACTAATATTAATAGCGTCTAAACCGCAATCAGCCCAAGTTTGAATTTTACGGTCTAGTTGATGTGCATTGGTTGTGAGTGCGACTTTTTCTATTCCTGGAGTCTCTTTTATCGCTGTAATTATTTCAGGTAAGTCCCGTCGCAAGCTTGGCTCGCCACCAGTGATCCTAATTTTATTGATACCGTGACGCGCAAAAGACGATACAACACTTTGTATTTCATCAAGTGATAAATAGTCGGGTTTGCTGTCGCAGCTATAACCATCGGGCAAACAGTAATTGCAACGATAATTACATAGATCTGTAATTGACAGACGTAAATAACTAAATTTACGCCCTTGAGGGTCTTGTAACATGTCAACACCTTTCCAAATAGTGGGAGGTTTAAAAATTTCTCTTTAAACCCTGGTGACTTACTTTGCTATGAAGCTTAAGTAGTCACGGCATTAACCCCTTGAACAATTTTTTGAACGAAGGCATTAAAGCTCGGAGTTGTTAAAATCTTATGTTTAATATAAAGATACTGAACGAATAAAGCTAGCTGGTTTTTGTGTAAGTGAAATATTTATGATTTAAATCATAAAAGGCTCAAAATATGAGCCCTTTAGTTGCATGATGTCTGTATATTTCTAGCCTAGAAATTTACATTTACCATAAGCCAAAGTTTACTTGTATCTACGCCATGATCATCAGCACTGTAATCGGCATATTTTATTAAACCAGTCACTTTTTTGCTGAATTTGTATTTTGCGGTTAAATCAATTTCAGAACCATAATCTATGCTATCTACATCTGAGCTGAAATCATGATAAGTAGCACTCACTGCGACAGGACCAATTTTAGTTGCAATGCCAGCAAAGATATCTTCAATACCAGCGCTTGGCGTACCTAAGAATAAATCGGCAAAACCTTGAAACTTATGCAGAGTTGCTAAAGGTGTTGAAAATGCAACGCCATTATCGCTGCCTAAACTTTCAATACCCGCTTTAAGTGTAATGGAGCTGACCTTAAAGCTTGCATCAAGGGCGTAATAATCAGCACTAAAATCTTTTAAACTATCTGCTGTATCTGATTGGCTCGCATAGCTTGCGTGTAATTTTAAGCCACCAAATTTACCATTATAATCAAAACCTAATGTTTGGGTTGATGAGTTTGCCGACATGTCATAATCTAAGTCATATACAAAACCCGTTATCTTGTGTGCTTTATTAAACTTGTAATTTACTGTCGCTAACTGAAATGCGCCTCTCATATCTGGTTTGCCAGATGAGTTACCAAAAATACGGTTAATATTGTAAATATAAGAATAATCAAAGTTAAGAGATTTATTTACAGCATATTGTAAACGGTATCCATCATAAGTTTGCTCATTTTGACGCCAGCCTACTCCACCTACAAAACGTTGTCCATTATGTAAAATACGTTGACGGCCAAAAGTCGCTTTCAAACCGCCATTCTTGTAATTTAATGAAATTTGATTAACATCTGTACCTTCAGGATCTGCAACAACAGAATACGCACCTTTACCATTATCTGTACTATTATATTGGCCAGTTGCAGTAACGTTATCAACTTCAGCAAGTACATTAAAACCTTTAAAATCTGCGGTTCTGTAAGTTAAGCGTGTACGTAATGTACCTGCATTAGCATCTTTGCTTGCGTTATCTTGATCAACATTTTCATATCGTGCGCGCATGTTGATTTTAACTGTTCCCTCTGCAACAGCATTTGTCACAGATGAACCAGAATCAGCCAAGGCTATTTGACTAACACCTAAAACACTTGAAAGTGCTAAAACTATTTTAGATATGCTGAAAATTGCTTTTTTCATTTTAATCACCTACTTAGTTGACTTGCTACTTAATGTTGTAATTACTTTGTTGGCGCTAAAGATACGCTTATTTGTAGGTCAGAAATTGATTAAAATCAACTTTTTAAAAAAAATTATAAAAATTTTGAACTTTATGTGAGGTTGAGTTGTCAGGTTAAAGAATTAGTAACATAGTTTTTAAATTAATTAACAAATATCAACTAAAGTTGATATTAAGGGATCTTCTTTTCTTTCAGTTGTATAAGCCAAGCCTATGTCTTTAAATAAGTTCATATTTTGTATAGGTTTAAATATCACGGCGTTCGCTTCCAAAATTTCATGCCAAGTAGGAAGCAAAGCTGCACCAACACCAGCACTGACTAATTGCCACGCATATTCTATTGTTCTGATATTAGCCCTAGTTTGAAATTGAATATCCTGTGCCGTTAATTGGACTTTTAATTTGTCTAATGCATCACAAGGAGTGCGATTTATGAAAGGTAAATCAGATAAATCATTAATTGTAATATGAGACGTTTTAGCTAGTGACCAAGCTTTAGGTAAGGCTAATTCATATGTATCAGTCCAAATTGGAACAAAACTTTCGTTAGCATTTACAGATTGTGATAAAACGACTCGGGCATCACAAGTTTCATGAGGGTCAACTAAAGTAATTTCTAAATTATCTATTTTATCAGTGAGTTTAGTCAAAAGGTGGCTCATACGTTTGGCACCTAATGAACGCATTATACCCAAGCGTAAAGGAACAGGAGTTGGTCCATCAGCAAATAAATTTAGAATTGTTTTACTGTTCTGCCCCATTTCTTTTGCTAAAGGGTAAAGTTTTTGCGCAGCAGCAGTTGGTGCAACTCCACGAGCATGGCGGTTGAAAAGCTTTGTTGATAAAGTCTCTTCTAATTGTTTGATTGCAGTCGTGATTGAAGGTTGGGAAACAAAACAATTTCTCGCGGCAGCACTGACACTTCCATGTTCATATACAGCTTGAAAATATTTGAGTGTTCTTAATTCCATTCTTTAATTCAATATACTGGACTGAGACAAATTTAAGAATATCCCACACTCATTTAAATAGTTTGATCTAGATCAAGCTATAGTTTTTAACTATAGCTTGCATAAAAATTAAGTATTTCTCACAAAGCCCTACAAGTAATAAGGTTAAAAAACACACTGACATCAAATTGGGCGATACAATGAGTGATAATCAAGGTTCAAGCAACATTGCAATTAAAGTAATGCCAGAAAATACATCTATAAAAAAAACAAAACATCTGGTGGTATCACAAAAAAATATTAATGAAACCATGCAGCGTTACGGCTATTGTGAAGAAATTATCAGTACTATAAATAAAGAAAACTTATTACCTTGCGGTTTATTAAGCCGTTTACATGCATCATATCCACAACATTCAGGTTTTTTAGAAACTCAGCCTTTTTTATTCAATGATAAAGAGCATTATTCTGGTTTATCTGGATTTAGAGAAGTGTGTGCCATATTAAATAATAATGGTATAGATATAGGTCATATTGTAGAGCGTGAATTTTTTGTCGAAGTATACCGATTTTTAGCAACACGACATTCACTTAACAGTATTAATTGGGATGACTATCCAACAGATTCAGTGTTTCAATTGGTTTTTCCTCAACCAAAAATGATTAATGATGAAACAACGCAAAAATATATAGATGCAAAAGATGCCAAAGCACGTACGCAAGTCGCAATAGATTATACCGAACTTACAAATCCGCATGATGGTAATCAGCAACTTAATAAGCCTTGGTTTGAAAACGATGAAGGTGAAATTGAGTTTTTAGATGGTTCACAACACAAGTACCCACAATGCCAGTTGATTTTTGATAAAACGACACAAAATTGTTTTTCATTTTGTACTTATTGTTTTCGCCATGCACAAGTTCGTGGTGATGAAGATATGTTTATCCAAAAAGATATTAAGCAAATTCATGATTATGTTCGTTTGCACCCAGAAATCACAGATTTATTGATCACAGGTGGTGATGGCGGCTATATGCCAGCGAGTCGTTTAAAACAATACATTATGCCTTTGATTGAAGATCCTAGTTTATTGCATGTTAAAAATGTTCGCCTAGCAACACGTTCTCTTACTTTTCAGCCTGAAATGATTTTAAGTGAAAAATATGATGGAATGCTAGAAGTGTTTGATTTACTACGTGATAATGGCATTCAACTTGCGTGGATGGCACACTTTTCAACCCCTCGTGAATTACTAAATCCAAGTACCATTGCTGCTATTCGCCGCTTGCAAAATCATGGTGTTAATATTCGCTCACAAAGCCCAATTATGAATCATATTAGTTTATTTATGGATGATAATAACCAGGTTGATATTGAAAAGTCAGCCCGAAACTGGATAGATTTGGCTGAAATACTAGGCATGATGTGTGTGGGTTTTCATTCAATGTATTGTGCTCGTCCAACAGGTGAACATCATTATTACACAGCACCACTGGCTGATATAGAAAAAGTATTTAACTTAGTGTATCGATCATTAGCATCAATCAACCGCCCATCTCGCCACATATCTATGACTATTTCTGCGGGTAAGTTGGCTATTCTTGGTACATCCGTTATTGATGGTGAAAAATGTTTTGCGCTTAAGTTTACAGAAGCGCGAAATATGCAATGGATGGATCGTGTTTTTCATGCCAAATATAATGAAACTGAAAATACCATAGATTTTTTAACACCATTTGATACTGAAAAGTACTTCTTTGCTGATGAGCTAAAACAAATAGAACATGACTTAGCTGCTGCTTTAGCTAAAAAACTTAATTAGACCATAGGCGCGAATTAATTCGCGCTCATTTTATGTAATTTGTAAATAACCTCATTTTTGGAAGTTCAAAATGATAAATAAATACATCCCTAGTGTGAAAGATGCTGTTGTAGATATCTTTGATGGCGCAACTGTGATGATAGGTGGTTTTGGTGAAGCTGGCAGCCCGATTGAGTTGATCCATGCTTTAATAGATCAAGGTGCAAAAAACTTAACCGTGATCAATAACAATACTGGCAGTGGTCATGTAGGGTTAGCTGCGTTAATTGAAAATGGTCAAGTTGGAAAAATGATCTGTTCTTTTCCACGCACTGCAAACTCAACGGTTTTTCCTGACTTATATACAGCGGGTAAAATTGAATTAGAGTTAGTACCGCAAGGCACATTAGCTGAGCGTATTCGTGCTGGTGGTGCAGGTATTCCTGGATTTTATACTGCAACTTCTGTTGGTACTGTTTTAGCTGATACAAAAGAGCATCGTACTTTTGATGAAGCCGCATTTTCTGGTAAACAATATGTATTAGAAAAAGCCATAACGGCTGACTTTTCATTAATTAAAGCGCATCAAGCGGATAGATATGGCAACCTAACGTTTAATAAAACTGCCCGTAACTTTGCACCTATTATGGCCATGGCAGCAACTACCACGATAGTGCAAACTTCAAATCAAGTTGAAGTGGGAGAAATTGATGCAGAACACGTGATAACACCAGGCATTTTTGTTAATCGCATTGTAACAGTTTCAAATCCAATGCAAGAGTCAAAGTTAATTGCCAAGGGAGTATCTTACCCATGAATCATATCATTGAAAATAAACAAACTGGCTGGGATCGCAGTCAAATGGCGCAACGCGCTGCGCAAGATATTCCTGATGGTTCATATGTTAATTTAGGCATAGGTATACCAGAGCAAGTTGCCAAATATGTCCCCTCTGGTCGAGAAGTTATCTACCATACAGAAAATGGTTTATTAGGTATGGGGCCTACACCTGAGGTGGGCTGTGAAGATCCTGAATTGATTAATGCCGGTAAAAAAGCAGTTACAGCCATTAAAGGTGCTGCATATTTTCATCACGGTGATAGTTTTGCCATGATCCGTGGGCAGCATATAGATATTTGTGTTTTAGGTGCTATGCAAGTGGCACAAAATGGTGATTTGGCTAACTGGTCTACGGGTTCCAAAAATGCAATCCCCGCGGTTGGCGGTGCAATGGATTTAGTTGCGGGTGTTAAAACAATATTTATTATTACTCAGCATGTGACTAAAAATGGTGAACCTAAGTTATTAGAACAATGCAGCTTCCCTCTTACAGGTCAAGGTGTTGTTAATCGAATTTATACCGACTTAGCTGTTATTGAAGTAACCAACAAAGGGTTTGAACTGCTTGAACTTGCTCCAGGTGTTGATTTTGAAACTGTAAAAGTTAAAACAGCAGCAAATTTAATAGATTCACGTTTAGCCAATAAAGAGTAAATACTATGATCGATCACTTAGCTGAACCTATTATTGAAATATCAAATAAGCCACAAAATTCTCAAATAAATAAAAGCGCAGCATTATTTGAGCGTGCTAAAAAAGTACTGCCAGGTGGCATTAGTCGTAATACAATTTTTAAATTGCCCCACCCTGATTATGTTGAAAAAGGTGAAGGATGCATAGTCACTGATATAAATGGCAAGCAATATATTGATTTTGCAAATAATATGGCTTCACTTATCCATGGTCATGCTCATCCAATTGTAACAAAGGCAATTGTTGAACAAGTGCAAAAAGGCACTGCATTTACTATGGCAAGTGAAGTTGAAGTGCAATATGCAGAACTGCTATGTTCTCGAGTCCCTGGGTTTGAAAAAATTCGTTTTGTAAATTCAGGCACTGAAGCTGTAATGGCAATGATAAAATCAGCACGGGCTTTCACAGGTAAAGCAAAGATAGCTAAGGTAGAAGGTGCTTATCATGGTGCTTATGATTACGCCGAAGTGAGCCAAACAGCAAACCCAAACAATTGGGGTCAAGAGGATAAGCCTAACTCTGTGCCTGTAGCCTATGGTACGCCAGAAAAAGCCTTAGACGATGTCATTATCATTCCGTATAACGATATACCAAAAGCACTTGAAATATTAGATAAACACACAGGTGACATTGCAGCCATTTTACTAGACCCAGTATCACACCGTGTTGGTATGGTTCCTGCGAATGATGACTTTGTAGAAGCGTTATATGAGTGGACTCGAAAGCAAAAAGCTTTACTGTTATTTGATGAAGTGATCACTTTTAGAGTTGGATTTTCGGGTGCACAACAAAGATATAAAGTATCACCTGATTTAACGGCCATGGGGAAAATGATAGGCGGCGGTTTTCCTGTTGGAGCTTTTGCAGGTAGAAGTGATGTTATGTCCGTTTTAGATCCGACTCAACCAAAAGTGTTACTACCTCATTCAGGTACTTTTTCAGCTAATCCAGTCACTATGGTTGCAGGTTTAACTGCAATGAAATTATTTGATCACAATGCGGTTGAAAAAATAAATGCATTAGGTGACTTTGCCCGTGAAAAGATTAGGCTCTCTATTAAAAAAGTAGGGATCAAAGCATGTGTTACTGGCGCAGGTTCCATGCTACGTGTGCATTTAAAAGCAAAAGTACCAACAAATTACCGCGATGCATTTATGAGTGCACAAGAGAATGCAGCACTTAAAATATTGTTAGCACATAGTACTGAAAATGGCATTATGTTGATCAATACCTGCTCAGCCATGTTATCTACTGTGATGACTGAAAAAGAAATTTTAATACTTTGTAATGTTCTTGAAAGTGGATTCATTAAAGTTTTAAAACAAATCCCCAGCTTAAAATCTTAGGTTTAAAATAGGTAATAAAATGAAAGATGTATTTATTTGTGATGCTGTTCGTACGCCTATCGGTCGTTTTGGTGGCACACTTAGCAGCATAAGAGCCGATGACCTAGCTGCTCTGCCTTTAAAAGCTTTGATGGAACGAAATCCGCAGTGCGATTTTTCAAAAGTAGATGATGTCATCCTAGGGTGTGCCAATCAAGCGGGTGAAGATAATCGTAATATTGCACGCATGGCAACTTTATTAGCGGGCATACCTGTTGAAGTGCCTGCGACAACTTTAAACCGTTTGTGTGGTTCTGGTTTAAATGCTGTGGGTATCGCAATGCAGGCTATTCGTTCAGGTGAAGCTGATTTAATTTTAGCCGGTGGCGCTGAATCCATGACTCGTGCACCTTTTGTGATGGGTAAATCTGAGTCACCATTTGCACGTAATCAAGAAATGTTTGATACCACTATGGGTTGGCGTTTTATCAATAAAAAACTAGATAAAACCTATGGCACAGAAACGATGCCAAAAACAGCTGAAAATTTAGCCGAAGAATTTGGTATTAGTCGAATTGATCAAGATAACTTTTCTGCTTGGAGTCAGGAAAAAACAGCCTCAGCACAAGAAATGGGATTGTTTAATGATGAAATCATTGCTGTAGAAATTCCTCAAAAAAAACAAGACGCTCTTATTTTTTCGACGGATGAACATCCGAGATTATCAACGACAGAAAAGTTGGCAAAACTCAAACCCTTTGTTAAAACTGATGGCACTATTACGGCGGGTAATGCATCAGGTATTAACGATGGTGCGGCTGCATTATTGATAGCATCTAAAGAAGCGGCTGATCAAAATGGCTTAACACCAATCGCGAAAATTTTAGGCATGACTGTAACAGGTGTTCCACCTAGAATTATGGGAATAGGCCCTGTACCTGCTACAAAAAAATTATTGAAACGTTTAAATTTATCTTTAGATGATATGGATATTATTGAACTTAATGAAGCTTTTGCTGCACAAGCTTTGGCATGCTCGCGAGAATTGGGGCTAAAAGATGATGATCCAAGGATCAACCCTCAAGGTGGCGCCATTGCCCTTGGGCATCCTCTTGGTATGAGTGGTGCGCGTTTAGTGACAACAGCTATGTATCAGTTAAAAAGAACGGGTAAAAAATATGCCTTATGTACTATGTGTATTGGCGTTGGGCAAGGAATTGCAATGGTGATAGAGAATGTATCAAATTAACCACTTAATAAGATAACCCATAAAAGGTTATGAAAATGTCATTTACGCCCCAAATAATACAACTTTATGTGGGCGTAGATTACGTTATTTCATTTAATTTATTTAACATATTTTGATTTAAGTTATATATTCAGCAATAAAAATTAATAAATGATTTATCTCTTTTTATAATTGTTTACTATACTGCATCGCCTTAGTAAAAAATGCTTTTTTAATGAAACAACTATCAGAACAACAATCTCTTCGTTATTGTCGCCATGTGCTTATTCCTGCAATTGATTTTGAAGGCCAAGAAAAATTACTCAATAGTAAAGTTTTATTGATTGGTTTAGGGGGATTGGGATGTAGTTGTACACCATTTTTAGCAAGTTCTGGTATCGGTCAATTAACTTTAGTTGATTTTGATACTGTCGAAGTGACTAATCTTCAAAGACAAATTTTACATACCGAAGCTGATGTGGGTAAGAGCAAGGTTGATTCTGCAAAAGCCAGTTTAAAGGCAATTAATAGTGAATGTGATATACAAACTATAAATGAAAAACTTAATTTTGATCAATTACAAACTTTAATCGAAAAGCACGATATTGTTGTAGACTGCACAGATAACCTATCTACACGAGAAATGATTAATTCAGCTTGCTTTAGCACTAAAACACCTTTAATTTCGGGCGCTGCAATTCGCATGGAAGGTCAAATTACCAGCTTTACTATGACTGATAATTCACCTTGTTACCATTGCTTTAGCCATCGTTTTGGTGAACAGTCTTTAAGTTGTGTTGAGTCAGGCATTTTCGCACCTTTAGTGGGCATTATTGGCTCATTTCAAGCATTAGAAACACTTAAAATTTTAATGAATGTAGGTAACCCTCTTGAAGGTAAAATTTTAATGGTAGATGCTATGACCAGCCAAACTCAAGAGTTTAAATTTGGTAAAGTGAAAGGCTGCAAGGTGTGTGATAATAAATGAGTAAATTGCACTTAGTTTATTAATGTAGACTAAGTGCATCATTTTTTAGATTAACGTTTAAATCTTTTTGGTACATAAGGCAGGCGTTTTCTAAGTGTTATTGGCTCACCATCTGAGTCTGCAATTACAGTTACTTCAAACCAGGCATCATGATCTAAAGATTCTTCATCTATTTTAAAACTTTGTACTAACTGTTGCTCTTCGTAGGGGGCAATTTTGATATCTTGCTCTTGTGTTTGTTTGGTACTGCCATAGTATAAATCAAATGTTATGATGCCTTGAGTTTTACCCGCAAAAGGTCCATTCAAATTTGCAGCAATATTGAGTTTCCCGTCATGAAACTCAGCACTGAGTTTGGGTAATTCAAAGCCTTTATATTGTTTTGTTTTTTGTGTTATTTTCTGGGTTAACCGTGTATTTTGCCAAATATATTCAAGCTTTGCTTCGACATAATCGCCTTGATTAAGTAAATCTTCTGGGATTTGAATAGTACGTTTATCACCACCTGAAATAACCAGTTCATCAAATTGCTTGGTGACACCATTTACGGTAAAGCGTATCTTTCCCGTTATGGGCGATTTACTATTATTGGTAATAATAGCATGTTCTTTAAGTGTATTTTTATTACCACCTAACCAATCTACTTGCAATTGAATACCTGATAATTCAACTTGAGCTTGGCTTAAACCTTTGCCCTGTGATATCAAGTGCGGCAATTTAGCTTCTATGCTTTCAATTTCAGAGTTAGCAACAGATTTATTTAATGCCGCTTGGTTTAATCGGTTAAAAGCATTTTTCCAAGAAAGTGGGGTTTTATCCCCTGCTTTCCAATTTGCTCTTGCAAAACGATGTGCAAGTTTGTCGCCTTTAAACCCCCAAGCATTTGCCGCGGTAGTTTGCATGTAATCTGGCATGTTGGGGTTTAAATCTCTACCATCATCTATATAGGGGGTAATACCGTGTTGGTTATCACTAGATACTAAACCAAAAAAACGGTTTATTAAATTATTATGCTGATTTGATGTGATTGTGTATTTTACTTCAAAAGCATTTGTCTCTTTTGTTTTTATCGTGACAATTAAAGCATCTTTTCTAATATGTATAGATACACCTAACTTAGGCTGAACTTGCTGTTGTAGTTTGTTAATTATATTTAGTGGTAATGGGATTTGCTTTAAGTCTGAGCCAAATTGACGACCATCAATCATTAAGGTTTTTGCTTCTTTCACTTCTATTCGTAATTGTTCGTCTAAATCAGTATTACCGCCTTTCCAGCTTCGGTAATGCTTTTTAGCTATGAGGTTATCTTCAGTTGACTTAGTACCAAATGCCATACCTATGGTGCCTTGCTGAAGACTTTCTGATTGGTATTCAATTTCATAACCAAGGGTGGGTTCCTCTATACCTCGTTTTATATCTAACAATAGTTGACTGGGTTTTGGGCTTGGAAAGTCAATTTTAAATGATTTAAATTCAGGTTTTTCAGCGGGTGTAATATTAAAACCTAAACGTTGTGGTGCATAATCATAATGTGATTTTCTTTTATAGAACATATTGCCATTTATTTCCCATTGCCCTCTGCTTGCAACATCATGGCTTTGATTGATATTACTAGCCCAAGTCGCAAAATCAGTTTCAAGCTGTTGCCAGTCAGGTACAATGCTCTGCAATATTGATAATGACGATTTTCGGCTATCAGTTTGTTTCCTCATAACTTCTTGATGGTATATTTTTAGGTATTGAGAATATTCAGGATTATTAAACATAAACTGGACAAATAAAACATTTAAACCCCGATCAAACTGAGCCCTGTTGTGGATATCAATTATGCTAGGTTTTTCTTTTTGGTAAGTATCTAATCCCCAGCTCACCATATCGAAAATAGGCACATCATGACCAAAAACCGTTAATTGCTTTTTATGACTGTCAAAAATATGGTTTGCTGTCGCATCACCTAAACCTTCACCATGCCAGGATGGTGTCCAAGGGTAGTTTCCAAGTGCCATTTGGTAAGAATGCATAGTTTCATGAATTGCGATATATCTTTGATGTTGAGGGCGTTCTGTCGGAAAGCTATAGCCTACCCAGTTATAATACATAGCTTCTCCCCCTGCGGTATGATGTATGCCTCGGTTAAAACCATCGTCAAACATTGCATTTGTGAGTGTGTCATTACTTGTTGCGTAAGTTGATGCAATTCTTTGGTGATCAATATTAGCCGGTTCCATACCAAAAAACTCCACATAATAAGGGTAAGAGAGTTCCAATAATTCTAGAAAAAATTTTGCTTTTTCAGCTGGGTAATCGGTTTTAAGGGCAAAATGTTTACTAACATACCACTCAAAACCTATAGTATTTTTAACTTTACCATGACTAAAGGTAAAGGGAATTTGCTTTCCGACATAAGCAACATCGATATGCTTGAGTGTTGATACTCTGGCATTAGTTATTACATTTGCAACCATATTGAAAGGCTGAGGAACAGCTTGTACAACTGATAAAGATTGACTTAATTGTTGTGTTTCATGAGTTGAACCTTGTATATCTGGATTATGTTCTTGTGCACATGAAGCAACAAATAATGCGGCAAAAAGTAAAGTTAAATTTTTATATAATCGCTTTTTCATAATTAAATTTTTAATGTTTGGTATATTTTATACAGTAATTTATTTTACAATAAAATACTATCAAGGTTTCAAAATATAATCTTTCAAATTAGAGAAAATAAACTTGTATTAAAGGCTAAATTCCTTCCTTTGAAGTGGGAAATTCGAGTTGAATTTTTAGTAAGTTGAATCAACTTGGTGTATTTGTGTTTAATTTGAAATTATTAATGAAAAAACATAAATAATTATATCGCATTGTTATATAGGTAATTTAATATTTTTTAATAAGTGAAATATGTAAATTTAATAATATTTAACTGGTTTTATTAAAGGCTCAATGTTTTTGTGTTGATGATTTAAAACATTTATCAAATAAAATAAACAGGAGTCTTTATGCCTTTAAATTTTAAATTTCTACCTTATATATTATTTAGCATTACAGCTGGTTTTTCATTACAAGTTAATGCAAAAAAACATAAATCTGAAGTGATGTTTGACGATTTTAGTTATCAAACGATAAAGCAAGCACAAAAAAATGGTTGGGTTGTTAGAACAGATAAAGGGCATCCAGGGATAAAAAATGCAACTTGGTGGAATGAAGGTATTAGCTTTCACCCCGATATTTTAAATTATAATAATACAGTTATGCGTATCACATCTAAAACAGACGGTACTGCGGTAAATACCCGACATACACAAATTTGCCACCAGAGAAAATACCTTGAAGGTACTTATGCAGCCAGAGTGTTTTTTAATGATAAACCACAATTTGGACCGGATGGTGATGCTGTTATTCAAACATTTTATGCCATTAGTCCATTAGAATACCCGATGGACTTAAATTACAGTGAAATGGACTTTGAATATTTGCCTAATGGTGGTTGGGGAGAAGGTGAACATGCTTTATTTGCAACTTCTTGGGAAACATTTCAACTAAAACCTTGGACTAAAGTTAATGCATATGATGCAGATAGAAACAGTCTGCAAGGTTGGAATACGCTTGTACTGCAGGTGGCTGATAATAAATTGAAATATTATATAAATGGTAAGCTATATGCGGAACATGGTGTTGGCGTTTATCCTGAAGTAGCTATGTCACTTAACTTTAATATGTGGTTTGATCCGGGGCAATTAGTGCAAACACCACAAATGCGACAATATTATCAAGATGTTGACTGGGTTTATTTTAGTGCAAATGAAGTGCTTTCAACAAATGAAGTGGCAGATAAAGTGTCCCATCTTCGAACTAATAAAATAAGCCAAACAGATACAGTTCCTGATTGGAAACCTAAATATGATAGTTATTGTGGCTTATAAGTTGTTGTAGCTCATATCTAATCTGATACTTTCCAATTTTGGATTTGACCTAATCGTAAAATTGATTAGGTCAGCAATGAGCCTTAAAGCGGTCATAGGACTTTTGCGAAGTCAAGAGCATATTCAAGGTGGTTTTCACCAAAATACTCTGTTTTTTTATGGAGCTGGTTTAAGCTCATTGCTGCCGTTGGCGGTAAGTTTAAGGGCAGAAAAATATTGGTATTTATATGCTGATCTATTTATTTAAATAAATAGGTCAGCTTGGTTGATTGGAATCATCTCCACTATTTATAGTTAACATTTGTTGAACAAATCTTAGATAGTGCTTTTTCAAAATACTCATACTCTTTATCGTCTAAAAGTTCTTTAAACGATTTTGCCAAATTAGTATAAACAGAGCTTTGAATACTCAAAAACAATTTTCGACCTTTTTCTGTTAACAATATATGCTGTGCTCTAGCATCATATTGACAAGTGGCGCGATAAATTAATTCTCGTTTTTCAAGCTTATTGACCATTAAACTTGCAGATGACTTTTGTACTTGCATTTCCGCAGCCAATGCCGATAAATGAGTACTATCGTCATGCTCTGCATTCTCAGGATCAAATTCAGAATTTTCGGCAGTATGAACACATAGCATGTATTCAAACTCACTATAACTTAAGCTATTTTCTTTACTATCAAACGCTTGAATATCCCAAGTTCTAGAAATCATTCGTTGCAGCTTTACTAGCCCATCTTCCAAGTTCATATTGACAAAAAACCATTTAGTTAGAATAACTAACAAATTAACATTTCTATTGTAAAAGAGCTAACTATTTTATCTAGAGGAGCTTTAAAGCACTTATTAATGGATAGTAGCTCTTAAATTATTTACATACATTGCTTCATACAATGAATTTAGTTTGACAAACTAACTAAAATAACAATAATAGTTAGACAACCTAACTATTGTCGATAAAAATATGATGTCTATTGAAGAAAACAAAAATGATTTAATGCCTAGTGCTTGGAGCGACAAGCTTACCGAAGACTACGTTGAACAATGGGGAGAACTTCTACTTCACAAAAGAATTCCTGAATTCTGCAATCTATTACCATCAGAAATTGTTTTAGATATTGGTTGTGGCAGCGGAGCTGCTGTTAGAGCTATTGCCAGCAATCTCTCTACAGGACATGTAACGGGTATAGACCCAACATCTAAAATGTTAGAAATTGCCGAAGAACTAACAGCAAAAGAAAGTAACTTTCAACTAACAACATTTTTACTTGCAGGAGCAGAAAAAATCCCCGTTGAAAGTGAAAGCTGTGATTTAGTGTTGGCCGTAAATACTCTTCATCATTGGATGAATGTTGACCAAGGAATGAATGAAGTATTGAGAATATTAAAACCATCAGGTCGATTTGTTTCTATTGATGACCTTTGGGAGGAGTCCATTGAGTATGGTCATGAACAAATTGAACATAACGAAAGTTCTTCGTGCAAAGATGACCTTAAAACTAGAAACGTAATCGTCAAATTACTTAACAATTCTGGCTTTTCTAATATTACAAATAACGAACATCGTCAGCCAGATGCAACTGCATCAATAATCACTGGATATAAAATTTAGGAGACAAATATGAACTTTACACTCGCACTTATGGGGCTTTCAATATATATATTACTGTGGGAAAAATTACCCGATTGGGGAAATTGGTTTAACTGGATTATTAATAAACTACCTAGACCATTAGCCTATTTATATGAAGCGTGGCGATGTCCGTACTGTTTTGGCTTTTGGGTTGCTTTAGCCTTACATGGAATTACTGGATTACATACAATTCCAGTATTGGCAACTATACCTAACCATCTCGGTGCTGGTGTTACAATTGCTTGGGTGTTAGATGCATTAGCAACAGCAACTTTAATTATGTTTGGACAACTTTGTTTAAATGCTATTGCTGTTCCTGCAATTAAAGGCTACCAAATGACGATGGAATTTAAACAATCCTTTAAAGAAGAACCTAGTAGTTAGCTTTAACCATGAAAATAGACCTTTAATAGTAATATATGAGTGATAAATAAATTAAACGATGTCACTCATTATTTCTTAAAGGTTTTACGACCAACCTCAACAAGGGTATTTTACAATGGCAGATTACCTACCGCTTTCTCAAAGATGCACATTTAATACAGAACGACTCTTAATTAAAAGTGTTGAATCCCAAATATCAGATGAAGAAAGTAAGCAACTATGCACACTTAAAGTGCTGGAGTTATTAACACCAGCCGTGACTAGCTCACTTCCTAGAGAATGGCAGAACATTACAACTTATGAAGAGGCAAGTAATTGGTTACAACAAAGAATTAAAGAAAGCAGCTTTCTATCCATCAAACTAGAATCAAACAACGAAATTATTGGATTTGTTTTTCTCTATGACGATAAGACGAAGCAACTGCAATTGGACTTACATATTGGCTATCTATTAGGTGAAGCTTATTGGGCTAATGGTTTTGGTAGTGAATTAGTTAAAGGACTCGTTACTTGGGCATGTTTAGATAAGCACATCCATTCTCTAGTTGGGGGCGTTGAAGTCGATAATATTGGTTCTATTAAGGTAATGGAAAAGAATGGATTTAGTCGTTCAAAACTTGAAGGTTCTAACAATAACGTTATTTTTTTTGAACATGTCATTAAAAAGAGTAAATATTAAGAAACCACCTTATTGAACGAACGACCGCTGTGGTGGCACTAGGGCCAGTCAGGGCTGATGATTCTATGCCTCCTGCAAGCTCAAAAGCGTCCCTGCTTAATTGAAATAAATACCTAGATATCGGTGTGTTCAGAAAGTTCTAGTGCATCATCAACTTCAACGCCTAGGTATTTTACTGTGCTTTCTAATTTGGTATGCCCTAACAGTATTTGAACTGCTCGCAGATTTTTAGTTCTCTTATAAATTAATGAAGCCTTTGTTCTCCGCATGGAATGCGTTCCATAAGCTGTTGGGTCTAATCCAATACTTGTAATCCAACGTTTTACTATTCTAGAATATTGCCTAGTGGATAGATGTTGACTTTCCTTCACTCGGCTAGGAAACAGATAGTCGTCAGTTTTAAGGTAACAAGCTTTTATCCAAGAAGTTATAGCCTCCCTAGTTTTTTTCGTAATTTCAAACTGAACAGGCTTACCTGTTTTTTGCTGAACGAGTATGGCTCTCGATTGAACTGTTTTACCATGAGCTATATCTTTAACTTTTAACTTAACAAAATCGCAAGCTCTGAGTTTACAATCGAGTGCCAAATTAAACATAGTTAACTCTCTTAGGTTATTACTAATATCTAATCTTGTTCGTATTGACCATATTTCTTCAAGCTTAAGCGGTAATTTTTGCCCTACAAGCTTGCCTTTATTCCAAGTAACTTTAGGGATGTAAGGGATTAATTCATACATAATAATTCTCCAGTGCGAGTAGAATTATTAGTATGGTTTATACGGTCGGTTACTCCGACATTGCAGTCATTGCTTTACCTTAAAGCTTATTGCGCTTAATAGGCAACTTCCCTTTAAAAGTTACATAGCTTGATAAGTGTACCCAAATAATAAAAAATAATAAGCTAAAAAGATCAGTAACAAAAAATGTACTGTCAAAAGTTGAATCAATAATAAAGTTATATTGAACAAGTATTATTAAATAAATTTCGTAGATTCCTAGGGGCTGTTGATCTTTCACATTGGCAGCCAAATCATTGCACACGCCAGTGCTAGCATACTTTCAAACTGTAACTTTAATTTATCATATCTTGTAGCTATAGCACGGAAGTGTTTCAGTCTTGCAAATGCATTTTCAACTAAGTGCCTATATTTATATAAGCACCAATCTATATCTCCATTACCCGTTTTTGAGTTCTGCTTTCTGGGGATCACAGGGCTTGAATTTCTCTCTCGAACTTTATTTCTAATCGCTTCACTATCATAGCCTTTATCCGCGATAACAAAATCACCTTGAG
>NZ_FOLO01000070.1 GCF_900112265.1 Pseudoalteromonas denitrificans DSM 6059
TATCAGTCAAAATAACAGAAGGAAATGTAGATGATAGAGTACCAGTTCCAGAGATGGTCACTCACTTATCAGGAAAACTATATGGCGATAAACGTTATTTAGGAAAAGCATTAGCGGGAGAGTTATTGGAAAAAGATGTTGAAATAATCACCAGAATGCGAAATAACATGAAGAAGAAAGCAATGTCACTATGGGATAGAGCGATGTTAAAAAAGCGGTTCATCATTGAAACAATTAATGATCAGCTGAAGAATATATCTTATGTAGAACACTCCAGACACCGCAGTATTAATGGGTTCATGACTAATATGCTTGCTGGATTAATTGCATATTGTATTAAAGATAAAAAACCTGCACTTGATTTAAATGCAGTAGAACTTGAAATCCTAGAAAGCGAAAATATAGTCATTGCTTAACCCGATCTCAGGTTTATTAACCAAAAATACTGGGAGTTGGATTTAAGTTCGCTAAGTTTGGAAATATATTCGCGAGTTCATTTTTTGGTACATCAAACCAAAGGCCCAATGCCGATGCATATTTTTCAACGGACTGCCTTGGGATCAATCGGCCACTTCCAGCAACGGGTAAGTCACCAAAAATTTGCTGTCCTTGCACTCCAGTGTAAACAACCCTGTTATATAATGTCATAAAAATACTTTAAAGGCTGAGTTACAACTGAATTAAAAAATTATGCTGGGCTGATTTGTTACCTATCGCTTCTAGCTTTTTGATATCAGTTAGAAGAACATATTCATATTCATATTGCGTATTTACCTGTATTTTTAATACCTCTTGATAATTCATTTTATTAATATCTATTGCTGTTCCATAATATTTTTTATTGCTGTGCGTCGTAATCTTTATTTGGCTACGACGCATGCATACAATTTCAAAATAATCATGGGCATCACAGGTAATGATTTTTGCCATGGATTACTTCCCTTACTTTATAACTGAATAATACTATGACCTTGGTTTTCTATATTCTGTTTCACTTGTGGATTTGCAATTTCACTATGACAAAAATGGCATCGACTTTGTTGAATATTATCAACTTCAACCCCTAAACTTGCTAAATGACGTTCAGCAAATTCTTTTACATTGCTCACATTCTCTTCATTTACTAGAACATCAAAATGTATGTATTGTCCTGACTTAGTATTAACATGGGTATCATAAATATGGATTTGCATTATATCTCTCCTAATTATTGGCTTTTACCAGGTAAACTTAAGTCACCTGAAGCAATGTCAAAAACGTCCTTTACACATAATAATGGCGCATGAAGTTGCTGATTTATTTTTAATCCAGCGGTTACCCCATCAAATGAAAAGCTGTCACTAAAATCTACTGCAGATAAGGGCACTTTTACTAATACTTCTGAACCATCTAAGTTAAAATCAAAACCTGGACTATCAATAAACAATGGTAAATTTGGCCAAGTAATAGGTAACTTCGGTGATGAGCCTTTAACAATATCTTTAACCTTTAATGCACCTTCACCGCATGCATTATCAGGTACAAGTACAACCCAATGGCTATGCCAATAAATACCATCATTTGTTTTATCCCCATCATTATCTTCATCATATAGAGGCGTATCATCAAAATCAGGGTGGATCGTTAACGCAAGCGCTAAAATACCTTGATCAGCCTCAAAACCTACAACGGAACTATTTAATGACGTTGGCCAAACATAACTAAATACATCTGCTCCGGCTAGCTGCCCTTTCTTTTGTGGTTGTTTGCTACCGGCTTTATCTTTCACCAACTGCTGAAAAATAAGATGTGATCCCTGAGTTGTTACTTTGGCATGCACAATATCGAATTCCGCTGCAACATTTGGTGATACTGCTGCTTGAATATGCCCCTGATGTTTATTGTGAGCATAACTATTAGCGGCCATTAATACTGAACTTAGCGCTGTTGCAATAAATATTTTTGACGGTTTCATTAAAATTTCCTAAATCAATTATTGTTTCGACTCGAAACTGCATTTAGTTAATCATACTAAATCTATGCTTGTCAAATATGTTTTGACTCGATACTATTAAAATATGAATGATGAACTTTTTAATTTAATTGAACGTTTGGCTAATTTATTGCGCCAAGAAACACGCTTAGAAGGGCTCAGTTTAGGTTTACAACCTATTCAGCAGGAGGCTTTGTATTATTTGTCTACATGTAACCGTTATTCAGATACGACACTTGCTGTCACTGAGTTTTTAGGTTTAACCAAAGGAACTGTGTCACAATCTTTAAAAGTATTAGAAAATAAATCTTTAATTATCAGACAAAAAGATGAAAAAGATAAACGAATCACTCACCTTAAAGTAACTAACTCAGGCCAAGCATTTTTAGCGAAAACCTGTCCACCACAAAAATTTAGTTCTGCGGTGAAAAATCTATCCACTCATGAACAAGATGAAACAAAAGACTTGTTATACAAGTTGCTCAACAACTATCAAGAAGTCACTGGACGTACAGCCTTTGGAGTTTGCAAAAACTGTAAATTTAACCAAAATACACCTGAAGGTATAAGGTGTGGATTAACCTTTGAAACTCTCAGCCTTGATGACGTTAAGCTCATTTGCAAAGAGTATTCAACTTAAATTAAAGCGATATATAATGAGGAATAGATGGAACTAACAAATGATAGAATAACGCTTTTACCATTAGATCAATCTGATTGGGAACTCTTTAAAGCACTCAACCAAAATCCAAAAATTATGGAACACCTTTATGATATTTTATCATTAGATGAAATCAAAAATACCTTCAAGAACCGCACTGCACCAATAACGCAAAAAAGTGATGCCTGGTGTTTCAGTATTAATGATAAGTTTACGGGTGAGAAACTAGGTAATATCGGCTTAAAAATAACCCCCCCTGAAGCAGGCGTTGCTGAAGTTGGCTTTATGCTCAAAGAAGCGGCACACGGAAAAGGTTACGCAACTGAAGCGTTAAATTTAATAAAAATATATGCCTTTAATTCATTAGGGATCAAAAAACTTGCTGCGATTTGTTCGACAACGAATACAGGCTCATATAAATTATTAGAAAAATCAGGGTTCACCCGTGAAAAATTCTTACCTAGAAATACCGTCATTAATAACCAAGATATTGATGATTATATTTATGGCTTAGAGAAAAATACGTTTATTAAAATCGAGGGAAATCTTTAAAAGTCTCGAGCGCCTTTTAAAATAAAACCTTGCAATAATTGCTGAACTGAACCTTTAGTTTCATCAAAAAAAGAAATACCAAAATGATAATTATTTTTGATTTTTCTAATATTTTTAACAATGCCGTGTAAGTTATGACTATGCATTGTCGTATTATCAGTAATGATTATATTCACCTCTATATTTTTTAAATCATCTAATAATTCACTTGTAACAAAACAACAGCCATTGCAGGAAATATCTTCAATTTCACCATTAACATCTGATGTTTCCCAGCGCATTTTTGCTGCCAAATCCATATTAAACCTAGGCTCTTTTCTGATCAATTGCAGTTGAATTGATTCAGGTATGCTTGTTGCCAACATTGGAAATGGTGCCGGATATAGCCTTAAAATAGTTGTTTTAAACGACAATATAATGCCTTCACCTTGGGTTGAAACAGCTTTCACATTTATTATATTTCCTTCAGGTAGAAAGCTGGAGCAAACAATATTTTTTGATTTTGGAAACTGAAATAACAAAGCATGATTAACTTGCAGACCAATATAAGTTGATTTTAATTGCACTTTTGATTCAGTTGAATGACAAATATCAAACACAACTTTTGTACTAATTGGTAATAATTGCAGCCCTTTATCTGCTGTTAATCTTGTTGGTGCTGAATTAGGTTCTCTTTCACTTGCTGAATATTGATAAATAGGCATTCAAAATTCGTTTTAAACATCAAAGTAAATTAAGTGTAGAACAAAAATGCCTTATCGTAATATTCTAAAGACACTCAAAAATAGGCCTTTACTCCAAAAAATATAATAATCCTCTTTATAAATACTGCCAGTGTTACCTTTTCGTTACCCCACATCTATTATTATTTATATCAGTTAATGTGATAACCAATACTGTGAGAGTTTTTAAATGAAAAAATATAAACATTATAAGCAATCTTTTTTAGCTTCACTACTAATGACAAGCGCTTTATTAACTGCGTGCGGTAACTCAACAGGCACAAGTTCGAACATGAATATACCCATTATACCTATCGCTCCAACAAACGAATTAGCAACACAAGTATTTAAAAACGGCCAAATTTATACGCTAAATGAACAACAAGAATGGGCCGATGCTGTCGCTATAAAAAATAATAAAATTATTTTTGTGGGCAGCAATTCTGAAGTAAATAATTATGTCGGTGCGGATACAAATATAACTGATTTAAATGGCAAAATGATGATGCCAGGATTTCACGATGTGCATATGCACCCGATTGAGTCAGCTTCTGAAAATACGCAATTTAGGATTGACGTAAATGAACAAAACCCTGAAAACTTTATTAGCATCATAAAAAAAGCTTCTCAAGATAACCCGGGGTCTGGCTGGTTGATTGGTTATGGCCACTCAATCTTTACCCTGCTTGATGCAACGCGTTCACCGTTAAACATTATTGATGAAGCTGTATCTGATCGTCCCGTTATAATAATGGAGCAAACATCTCATTCAATGTGGGTGAATTCTGTCGCTTTATCATTAGTTGGATTTACAAAAGAGACACCGCATCCAAAGGGCGGTCGTATTTTACGTGATGAAAGTACGGGAGCGTTAAATGGTATTTTAATTGATAACGCAGGTAATATTGCGATGGACTTGGCAATGGCGCCCACCACTGAAAGTTTAAGCAAAGACTATGATGGCTTAGTGAATTTTACCCTGCCAGAACTGGCAAAACACGGTATAACATCAATTAGTGATGCAAGGAGTTTTTGGCAACGGGATGATCATAAGACTTGGTTAAAAGCACAAGAAAATAAGGCACTCACCGCGCGTGTATCAGTTGGTTTATGGGCTTACCCATCAGCAGATGACATTGAACAACTAACTGATTTAAAAGCCTTATACACAAATAATTCTGAGAGTTATTTACGCTTTAATCAAATAAAACTTTATTCTGATGGCATTATTGTTAATGCAACTTCTGCAATGTTAAGCGAATATAATCTTGACTTAATTGGCATACCACAAAATAAAGGGCTTAATTATTTTACTCAGGCACGTATCGAAAAATATATTAAAGCATTAGAACCTGCAGGTTTTGATTTTCATATGCATGCCATAGGCGATAGAGGCATTAGAGAAGCATTAAATGCCGTTGAAAATGTAGGAAGTGAGCAAGGTCGCCATAGAATTACCCATGTTGAAATAATTCACCCTGATGACATTCCACGATTTGCACAGCTTAATGTGACAGCAGATGCACAAGTTGCAGGTGATTTTACAAACCCAGAACATTGGCATGAAAATGATGAATTGATAGGTAACGCAAGATCTGACAATGCAGTGCCAATAAAATCATTAGACGAAGCTAATGCACGCATTACTCTCAGTAGTGACTGGAATGTTAGCCCATTTAATCCATTTATTGGTTTGCAGAACGCTGTAACAAGAGTACCTCAAGAACTTACATTAGCAAAAGCTATCAAGGCATATACGCTCAATAGCGCTTATGTTATGCGACAAGAAGATATGGTAGGCAGTATTGAAGTTGGAAAGTTAGCTGACTTAGTAGTATTAGACCGTAATTTATTTGATATTGAACCAAATACCATAAATCAAACTCAAATTATGATCACAATTTTTGATGGCCAAGTAATATATCAAAAATAAGCTAATCTAGCCTTGTTAGTTAAAGCGTTCATATTCAGACCAATACGAGAATGAACATTTTGTATTGGTCTTTTAGTTTTCATCAATCATACTTATGTTTTAGCATTTTCACTTTGCAAGTATTGCAATATTTTTGTTGTTTTAGCACCATTAATTGGGCTGCGATATTCAGTTGTACCATCAATTTTAGTAACCTGAACTTCTAAATTTATATCAGCACCATTTTCTACTAAAAACGTCACCATTTCAAAATGTCCTGCACGTGATGCGGTGATCAATGCAGTCTCATCATTGACCACTACAGCGTCTAAGTTAGCACCGGCTTCAAAGAGTATCTCAGCTAACTCTAGATTATTTTTCATAGCCGCATTAATCAATGCATTGCCATCAATATGTGTTGCCTGATTAACATCAGCACCTAAGTTAATTAACGCTTTCACAAGCGCAATTTTATTACGCTGAACTGCAATAATAAGTGGCGTACCATCACCTTCAATATTATCATTAATCCCCATCCCACTATTTATTAGCGCTTTCACTGTATTTAAATCGTTATATCTAATCGCTTGAAGCATTAACTCATCTTTAGGGTTTTTTAAATGAGCGTTTTGTTGGTGATCTGTTACTACAATTGTAGCCTCACTATTATGTGCAATGCTAATTGCGCTTGTTGCTATTGCAAAGCAAGTGATCAGAATGGGTAATACTTTTGATGATTTATAAATTTTAGTCATTTATCTGTCTCTTTGTTAACTCGTTTATTCGTAAACTCAATTAACTATTACAAACACCATGCCAAAATTTAATCCACTGAAAATAAACAATAAAAACTAAATATTTTGATTCACCTCTATTAATCGGACGGACACCGAACTGTCCGCGGACAAATAAAAACCAACAAATGCAAATAATTATCATTTAGATGTTGACTTAAATAATGCCGTAAGTGATAATCATTCTCAACGAAACGCAGTACCTAACCTCAGACCACAAGGACGATATTTTGGCAGGATGCCATACTTTTTAGATAAAATGAAAGAACCCTGTAAACGTTAAGCAGTACGTTAAACTGTATGGCCATTGTTAGTTTAGTAGCTATCGCCCCTTGATACCGGGCTATCAATGGTCAACCCTTATTACTTGCTACATTGCTCATATCGGTGACGGTTGATATGAATTCTCAAAAAAGCCCTTACGGGCTTTTTTTTTGTCTGTAATTTTAACCAGTGAGTTAGAATATTTGTAATGAAAATAATTATCATTTAGGTGTTGACTTGGTAAACATTCTAACTGATAATCATTCTCAACGAAACGCAGTACCTAACCTCAGACCACAAGGATGGAATTTTGGCAGGATGCCATGCTTTATTTAGATTAAAAGAAAGAACCCTGTAAACGTTAAGCAGTACGTTAAACTGTAAGATCATTGATAGTCTCGTCGCTATCGCCCCTTGAGACCGGCTATCGATGATCAACCCTTATTACTTGCTACATTGCTCATATCGGTGACGGTTGATATGAATCCCAAAAAGCCCTTTCGGGCTTTTTTTATGTCTGGAGTTTTATGCATTAGGGCAAGAAACCTAACAGTCGGTTATATTCCAGCTAAATTGATTCACTCGCAAACAAATGCATTCATCTCTATTTACTAATAGCTAAACGGGTCGCTAAACCTAAAAAAATCATGCCCAAAAAACCATCTATATGACGGCCTAATTTTAATTTTTTACCAAGTACAGCACCAAATTGACTAAAAGATAATGCAAATAATGCATTTGAAAATAAGCCAATGAAACTTAAAAGCATTCCAAGGATGATGATCTGAACCGACAAAACACCGCTACCTGTTGTAAACTGAGGTAAAAATAAACTAAAAAATAATAACGCTTTAGGGTTTAATAAATTGTTTAAAAAACCTTTATTAATAAGTTGAATATTTGATATTTTTTCTAATTGCTGAAAAGTATTCTTCTGATGTTTTTTTTGCAACCAAGAACGTAGCATATTCACTCCTAAATACGCTAAATATACTGCCCCTGCAATTTTAATCGAGTAAGCAAATAATGGCATAGCTTGCATTAATTGCCCTAACCCAAAAGCCACAAGCGAGGTTTGTAACATACCGGCTAAAAATACTCCCAGAGATATCATAAAACCTGATTTAAACCCTTTTGTGGAAGAATATGACGAGATCAAAATTAAATCAGGGCCTGGTGATATTACTAAAAAAAATACCGCAGTTAAAAATAAAGGTAAAACTGATATATCTATCATTCAAGGCCCTGTTGTTTAGTATAAAAACCGCTTAGGCTACTTTACTTCTAAATCAAAAACAACACTAATAGAAGCAGAAAATTTTATATTTTCCTGCAAGTAACGACCCGGCTGAGGAGCTGAGCCTTTCATTGCACTGTGCTGCACCATTTCAGCATCTCTGTTAGCACCATATCGATATACACTATTATTAGAATTGGTATTAATGCTATAAATACGACCTAAATCAGCATCAAAAGCATGTGCTAAAGAACGTCCCTTTTCTTTTGCATTTTTAACAGCCAGTGCAATTGCTTCATCTTTTAATGCTTTTTCTTTGGAAGACTTTAATTCAATATTACGAACAGAGTTGATTTTTACACTCAATGCAAAATCAATAAACTTATTCAACTTTTTTAAGTCATTTAAAGTCACTTTTAATGTACGCCTCGCAACATAACCTGTTATTTTAGGATTCTCATTATTGCGATATGAATACCTAGGTTCAGTTGAAATACTTGATGCCGAAACATTACTTTCATCAACTTTAAATTTTTCGATTCCATCAAGTAGATTATTTACTCTCGTATCGACTTCGGTTTTGGCTGCTAAACTGGTCTTATTATTACTTTCAACATGTAAATTAATTACAGCAATATCAGGTTTAGCACTTAACTCAGCCGTGCCCGTTACTGATATATGACGGTTGTTTGGTAATTGTGTATTAGCGAGTGCTGTAAACGACATTGCCAATATTGCAATTGAGGTCAATAATTTCATAAAGGTTCCTTTTAATAATTTATATATAAATCGCACGTTGTTGTGCATCTCTTTTTTTATTTGAGTCTTCAATATTTTCAATTAACGTAATTTTTTGAATATAATTTGAAGGTAACCCTGACTCTTTAGCACCAATCAAAACATGGTTCTTATACCATGAATAGGGTTTAAGCATGGGATCTATATTGGTAGCGATATAAAGGCAGGCAATAACTTCTTGAGCCTTATCACTGCTTAAAGAAACTTGCTTTTCATCATAGCCAAAACCTAAGCCTTCAACTTTATCTAACATCGGTTTTTCAATGTCATCAATTTCAAATAATGCTCCTAATATATAATCTGAGTTATCGGCGGTATAAAATGCATCACATTTCCCTGAGCCATCTTGGCCAACTTTATGAAATCTCAAGCTATGCGCCACTAACTTAAAACAACCACACAGCTTAGCGCTGGGTGTTCTTTGTTGTAATCTAACAAGTGACATATTAGAACCATAAGCAAAATATTTCATTAATGCTTAGCCCTTAACTTTAGATTCAAAAATCTCATGCACAATACCGGATGGGTCTTTAAATGCAGCATAGCGACCTCACAGGTTTTCATTAGGAGTTGTATGAATAAATTCCACACCTTTACCTTTTAATATTTCAATTTTTTGGTCTAAATTGTGTGTTTTAAATACAAGTGTCGAATTTGACTCAAATCCATGCTGATAGTTCAGTGCTTTTTCAGTTCCTTGGCACATTACAATACTATGCTCTGCAACTTTGAAGTGAATACGAGTACCCCGCTCTTCATATAATTTTAAGCCAAATACATTAATATAAAATTATTTTGATTGCTGTAGGTTTTTTACAACTAATAACCTTTCTGTACTCACCATCATCATTAGCTTCCTAAACTTGTTTTTTCATATAACTCTCAGGGTTATCAATAACATTAAATCCGTATTTTTTATAAATACCCTGTGCATCACTGGTTCTTAATAACCAATTTACTGATTGTAGTTTTGAATGTTCAAAAATACTGTTTAATAATAATTTACCGATGCCTTGGTCACGGTACTCATCAAAAACAAATACATCCAGTAAATAAGCAAATGTTACTGTATCAGTCACAACTCGAGCAAAGGCAACTTGTTTTTCTTGAATATAAATACCAAAACACATCGCGTTTTCTATACTTGCTTTAACCTGCGCTAAACTCCTTCCTTTAGCCCAATATGATTGATTGCAAAGATAATCATGAATTTCACTTATATTCAAGCGGCTTTTATCTATTGAAACTAGATAATTGTTTATCATGTATTCCCCTTTGAACTCTGTATAAAACAATTATAAATCCAATATGCATTTTAATAACAATGAAATTATCAAAAAGATACAAAAAACTAAATGGTAAAGTACTTAAAATAATAGATATTTTAACCAAACAAGCTGAGTCTGCGTTAATAGGTTTACCCGCCTTTCACATACAATGCAATTTGATCATTTTCCGGGAAGTTTATTGGTCAGCTTTTTTTGAAAGTGAAATCCCATTAATCCAAGCACAATAATCAGAGTTCTTATGTCTAAAACAACGCTATAGGCATCTATTTAAGCTAGATATTTTAGTAATAGATGCGCGCTAGATTTGAGGTTTATTATAAATGAAAACTAAATACTTGCTCTACGATTACGTGTATTCATTAAACCTGCAGTCAGTGCGGGTAATAATTTATTCAAGATTTTATCCTGCGGTAAAGTTCTTTGCTCTGCATCTTCTGATTTACTCAGTGCATAGTTTGGCTTTGCCCCACTTTGTTGGCGATTTAACCCTGAACGAAAAGTACCAATTTCAAACTTTGCAGCACCTTTTTTAATCAAAGAAAAACCAAATGCATCTCCAAATGCCACACCTTTTTTTACTTGATACGCAGCAACACCGTTCCAGGTTGCAAGCATGGTATGTCCCCCACCACCTGGCAGTGGCTTTCTTTTAACACCAGCAACACGACTATGGCGCTCAGGCAAAATTGGTTTTTTATCTAAACGCTCGGCTAATGCTAAATATAATGTGCCACTACTCACATCAACAATGCCTAAAAAGCTATCATCAACAATACCTTGTTGAAAATTAGAAACTGCTTCTGGATGAATTGCCATCTTTTTACTCCTAATATCATATCTACACTTGTGAAGAATTGAGCTGCTAAATTCGAATCAACATAAGATTTTTTACATTAGTATCATGATTATTAGAGGGGTAAAATAGTTTGATAAAAGATGCACATTTCTTTCACAATGATGTTTGTAAAACACTCAAAGTCGCTTGCACATATTGGATTGTAATAAAAATAACACCTAATCTTAGATAATGAAGCTGCGTTTTAATACCGTGATAAGAACACAATAGTACCGTAATGATTGGCGTTAAACATAAAACTAAATTTAACTTATAGCTTGACTTCTAAACAGGGTTTCAACACTGAAAATTGAATCTTCTATATGAGTGTGTATCCCCCAGTTATTTTGTACACAAATCTTTTCAACCAAGTACAGTCCTATCCCAAATCCAAATTTTTCATCGCTTGTAGTTATATTTTTATCAAAATAATTAGATATCACCAAAGCATCTTTATCTATCGTTATTTCTATTTGACCATTACCTATATATTGGTAAGCATTACGTAAAAGGTTCGTTACTACAATTGACACTAAAATACGCTGAGCTTCAATAGGCTTATCATTTTTATTTTCGACCTTTATAATACTGCTATCTAACTCTAATTGTTCGATAATGCTATTTACCAACTCAGTTAGAGAAATCTTTTCTATTTCATTTAATATAGGTTGCTTACGCCATAATTGCAGTAAAGTTTCCGTCAACTGCTTCATATTATTATTTGCTTTTGTTACTTTTTTAAAGGTGTCTTTATCTTTGTCAGATAAGGTATTGCGCTTATTTAGTAAATCTGATGCAGCAGAAATAATAGCGATAGGTGTTCTCATTTCATGGCTTAAAGTACTTAAAAATGCCTGCTCTCGAGATAAAATCGCTTGTTCTTTCATATTTAATTCTTGCTGTTTTTGATAACTTAAAACTAAAGTCTCTGCAGTATTTTTCAACTCTTCAAAATCCAAATCATCAGGTAATTTATAGCTGTTGGTATTTTCATTGGTTAAAGCCATAACCCAAAGGTGTAAACGCCCTACTTGAGATGTGACTTTTTTATTCGTAAATATAATAAAGCCAATTACAATTAGTAAAATTAAAAGTAGGAGTAAAGTAAGCTCAATGCGCAAGATCTGACTGTGGTAACTTTGATTATTTTGTTCAAAAATATGAACAACAATAAATAGCGCTGAACGCTCTGGATTTTGGTAAAACAAAGTATAAATATACTGATTATTGTGCTCAAACAAGTATGCAGTATTTGCTTTTTGTTCTTGAGTATTAAGCTTATCTTGATACTTTTTTGGTAATTGTTCAACACCCCAATAATATTCTTTTTTACCACTATCAAACTCAAGTATGTCATCAGGAATTTGATAATATTCACTGAGTACTTGGGCTTCATATAACATATAATATTCTGTGGTATCGTCCATACCGGTTAAATTCATAAAGCTAATTAAAAAAATAAATAACACAACGAGTAAACCTAAAATACTGGCATATCTGCGCGTTAAAAACTGATTTAACGTTACACTACTTTTCATTTAATACTCTTAATGCGATACCAGCCCCTCGAATGGTATGGATCAAAACTTGCTCATTATTTATATCTATTAAGCTCCTAAGTCTAAAAACAAGCATTTTAAGCATATCTTTACTGGCCATTTGATCCGGCCAAATGACATTTTCAAGTACAACTCTGCTAACAACATTTGGACTGTGATCAGCTAATATTTTTAATAATTGCCACTGAGATGGGGATAATAAAATCTCACGATTGCCACGTATCACTTTATGTTGCTCAAAGTAAATACTTAATGTATCTAGGTTAAATATATTGCATATTTTAGTACTGCGTTGTGCCAGTACTTTTATTCTTGCTGCAAGTTCAGGTAAGTCGAAAGGTTTCGTTAAATAATCATCAGCTCCAAGTGAGAATCCAGCAAGTTTATCAGCTAATGCATCACGGGCAGTGAGAAATATAACGGGTGTATTATTCCCATTGGCTTTTATCATTTTACATACGCTAAAACCATCAAGCCTAGGCATAGAAATATCAAGTACGATGACATCATATTGATGAGCATTAATTAAATTTATCGCCATTTCACCATTATCGGCATAATCACAGTCAATACCTTCTATTTCAAGAAAGTCTATGGTCAACTGCGCTAAGTCCCGTTCATCTTCAGCAAAAAGAACTAACATAACTAAATACACCTGTATTTATGATGGATAACTCAAATGAATGTTAAAATATAAAAATCTTAAAACTTCATTCTCACTCCAATTTTCGCTAAAGATTTATTGCTACTAATACCTTCATATTGATCTGAGGTTCTATTAACATATTCAGCGGCTAAATACACATCTAAATTCTGATTGAAATTATATGTGATTTTGCTTTTAATCGCTTTACTAACGTCTTTTTGCTCTCCGAAATAAATATAATAATCTGAGTAATCAAATGTTAGATTGATATATGTTAATGAGACTTTTATATCTGACGTTAATGAGTAAACTGCTGCAGCAGAATATTTTATACCTGTATGGTCTGAACTTTCAAATTCAGGGTCTAAATATGGAATATCTTCTTGCGTATCAGAATAATCAAACTTTGCTAACAACAACAACCTATTGTTTTTGAATAATTTTGACCATTTAATTGATATATTTTTGGTCCGGCTATCTACTTCATCAAAAAAATAATAAAAGTTTTCTCGCTCTATCATAGATTCTTTATAATTTCTTTGTAACCATTGCAGACCAAGCTGCCAACTTCCTAAATCATTAAGATAAGTGAAATGCGTATCTATACCGTGACTTTTAACTTGTGTATTTCCATCTCTTTTTAATACTCGATAATGAACTAATGCACCCAAGCCAAATTGATTGTTTATTTTTAACGAAATAGCTGAATCAGCCTTAATTTGAAATTTACTATAAGTTTGAAAGTCGAGGTTATTGATACTTTTAATATTTAATGTATTTGACCATTTTACTTTTGAAGGTGAATTAAAACTATATTCATGGAATAAATTTAACCGAGTTTCAGTGAATCTGCTGCCTTTATCTATTGCATCAAGATTATAAGTGCCATCGTTTTCAAATAAAAAATTACCTTCTACATCGTATACACTGCCATCACCAGCAACGATTAATAAAGTCCCATCACTCAACTCAATTGTATCTGAGTCATAATAAGGGTCATCTTCAAGAAAATAATCTCCAAAGCTAAAACGTACATTATCATCATAACCTATTGCAAATTCAACATTACCATCAAAAGAATGACCTTTATCTAATTTAGTATCAGCCTCTTTATCAGATGAATGTGCTAATTTATTTTTGATAGCTTGGTGTTTTAAATTCTCAATATTCTGTCTTACATTTTCAGGTAAGCTATCTATTGAAAGTACTTTATCCAATTCAGTAATCGCATTGTCATTTTTATTCAAAGCAATGTAAACATTAGCAAGCTCTACTCTTGCTCTGTGCAGCTGATTATTTTTAGATAATAATTGTTCAAATGTTTTTTCTGCTTTATGCCATTGTTTATTTTCAACCTCATTCATAGCTTGAGAAAACAGTTCATCTATTATTTTGTCATGCTCTTGCTCTGCGCTAGACAAAAACGTGATACTCACTAAAAATAGGTATAAATAAAGTTGATTAAAATTCAGATTCATTACTAAGCTCCTGTTTTACTTCAGCTTCCATTGCCTCTAATTCAGCCATCATTTGCTTAATATTTTTTGGTTTAGGTATTTTACTCGTTATTATTTTTTCTTTATTTTTTTTCACTAGCACACCATTTACATCATTTAACAAATTACTTTTATCTAATTGATTTAACTTTTGTTCTATATCTCCTTGTATGCCTACACCATATTTAGGCTGAGTCGGCATTTTTTTATTCCAATCGTCCCATTCACTAACACGTTTTTTACTAACCAAAGAACTAGCAGCTTTTTTTGGGTTACTTTTATCTTCATTTTTTTCAGTATTTGCATAACTAATGAATGCGTTACATAAGAAAAAAATCAAAATGCAATTTGTTGTTATACTTTTTATAAAATGCAACATATTTAGGTTAATTAATAACATAATTAACCTCTTCTTCATCTGCGATTTGAACTAAAGGGAAGTGTAATATAAAGCGCGCGCCCCCCCATGGATTACACACAACTTCGATGCTTGCGTTATGTTGTAAAGCAACTTGTTTTACAATGGCTAAACCTAAACCATATCCACCAAATTCATTATTTCTACTACTTTCAGCACGATAAAATGGGTTAAATAATTCAGGTATTGTGCTTTCATCTAGGCCACAACCATCATCATCTATCATTATTTTAAATGAGCTCACCTCTTTAAATACACTGATTTTAATTTTCGTTTTAGCATACCTACTGGCATTGCTTAATAAATTATCTAATAAACGATTAAATAGCGCTTCATTAACATCAAGTAAGTTGGGTGGCGATAGTTGTGTATCAATTTTGATAGATAATTCAGGGTAAAGTAATTGTGTACTTTGAATTTGAGACTCTAATACACTGATAAGATCAACTGATTTAAAGTTGATATTTTGCTGTAATGTCAGTTTTTCATAGGTTAGTAATTCATCAATTAACAATCCCAACTGTTCAAGATCGGCATAACATCCCATCAATGCAGTATCATCATCAGCAAGGTGTTCTGATAACACTTCTAATCTAAAGTGCATTTTTGCAATAGGTGTTCTCAAATCATGAGAAACCGCCCTGATCATATAAGCCTTTTCACCTAATAATTTTTCAATTCTTTGAGCCATGTTTTGCACTTTTAATGTAAGCTGCGCAATGACATTACTGTCTGTTGCTTGCTCATTTATTGGTAAGTGACTTGGACTGATTGCATCAACTTTGTCTTGTAATTTGTAAAGTTGATACGATAAATGTTTAATAATAAAAAAGACACTTATAGCGATTAATAAAAGCGAAAAAATAAAAAATGAAATGACGATTTTTACGGGATAAGGCTCAAAAAACGCTATGGCTCCCATTACCAGCACATCTGCAGACTTTCCCCAAGGTGCATAAACATTGATAGATAAACCGCGTCCAAATTGTTTATTCCATTCAATTATAGTCTCACCTCGGTCTAAACGTTCAAGCTGTCTACTATCAAAATTCAAATCTTGACGTCTACTACGATAAACAGGGTAACTAAAAGACTCGCTTATTTTATCAAATACTTCTTGTCTTTCGCTTGCATCAAAGCGCCCTATTTCATTAAGTAATAAAAATGCCGTTGCTGTCGCAATTTGCTCAGTAAATGTTTCAAATTTAAACTCAAATAATTCATTGCTGGTATTTAATTTTTGCTGAATCACAAAGTATTCTAATTCTTTATTTTTTTGATATCTGGAAATAGGTATTATTGGTTGGTCTTGTTTTGATTTGTCTAAAGGTCTTATGGATAAATCTGAATTTAATAATGAAGCAGACAAAGATAACCAACGCTGTTGATTTTCACCTTTTTGTCTATCTATTCCCGACTTCAGTAAAGAGACTGTACCCGACATTATGTCTTGTAGATGTGCTTGGTAACGATATTGATTTACAGAATTCAAAGCATAATATGATAATAACAACACACCAAATATGCTGAATAAAATGACACTATAAATTTCCCAAAAAAGACGTTTCAAAAATACATTCACTTATAAAAAAAGATTTATCGCATAATACTTCTTAAAGGGCATTATTTGATAACAACTCTATATAAGTATATCTTTGTAAAAAAACGTACGCTACTTTTTTAATCGTGGATATATTAGCAAGCTTAACATTCCTAATATATCCACACCGTTTAAAATCTAAAACTTCCAAGTATGCTGATTGTTTTTTATATACTTTTGAGCCATTAATAACGCGGGATCTTTACCATTTATACCTGTATCTGCAGGCGTCACTTTAATATGTGGAACAAAATCTTCTCGATAAGTATTATTCATATGAAATAAACGTTCGAAACCCACTTCAAGCCAAGTATTACTGTGTGTCAGTTGTACAGTTTTAATGCCTCCCAGAAGATCTGCCATCTCAGAGCCAATCACCGTTTTTGCGCCAATCGCATCAAAACCAATTGTCATCCCTTCACCCATACTACCTGTCCAACGACCTGCCAATACAACAATGGGTTTATTATAATGAGGCTTTGTTGGTTCCACATAAGCTTGTTGCATTTGCGCATTGCGATATGACGTATTTTCTTCTTGTACTTGATATTGCTGATAAGGCGTTTTAGTTTTTACAAAATGTCCTAAGATAGGTTCTGCTACGCCAGTATTGCCCCCGCTTGGTGTATTTCGTAAATCAATAATCAACGACTTAGTATCAACTAATTCAGTCAAAGCGTGCTTAAAAGCCTCTACGGTTTTCATATTACCCAGAGCATTATTAAAACGTATGTAGCCAATATCATTTAATTTTTTATAAGAAAGTGTTGGACCATTATTTAAATCATTAATAGATTGATAACTTGGCGCTAAATTAAATGACTGAGTGCTATTATTAATTTTTAATTCAAGCATACGCGTTTTATGGCGCTTACCACCTAGGCTTACATTTAATCCATAATTAATTTGTGCAGTATTTAGCTTTTCAAATGATTTTCCAAAAACTGACTCTACAGCGGCTCTAACAGGCAAACTATCAATCGTGATAATTTCAGCGCCTGGGCGAATACCCGCACTATCAGCTGCAGCTTGTGCTTTAACATCTTCAATAATAAATTTTTCATTTTGATATAACCCCCACAAATCTGAACCTGTAGGAGAGACACTAAAGTCATTTTCATCATAGGGCCCTAAATTTAAATGTGGGTCGTAAAAATGGCGAACAAACTGTTGCGCGATATCAGCAAAGTCTTTTTTATTTTTTGCACTTAACGCCCTTAATTCAAACTCTTTAATGAGTGCTATAACATCAAAATTGGCTCTATCAATATAAGCATATTGCGATTTTACAGTGGTATTTAATTCTGCCCAAGCCGCTTTTGAATTAAATTCAGGTTTAGCTTCTACAAAACAGCCACCAGCAAAAATATTGGTAACTATCAAAGGCAATACAAGTTTATTATTCATAATGTCCATTTTTTATTGTTATTACAAACTCACAGTGTGTTTCATTTAGTACTTTAAAAGCAACAAGGTATCACCAAAATGTATTAGAATAAATTTTACCTTAATAATTAAAATCATTTTCATTAAAAATATTGGTACTATAATTACGACACGACATTTTGTTATTATTTTATAACAAACTCATTAGGATTTTAGATATGCATTACACACTCTTAATCTCTATATTTTTAATCTCATTTTTTGCCGATTCATCCGTTTTTAAGTGTGACATAAATGGGGTTCTTACTTTTAGCCAATTTCCGTGCTCTGATAATGCCCAGCAAATCGAAATTAAAACCCCGAAACCTTCAGCAAACAATAAAACACTCTCGTCAGAGCAAACTCACTCTGAAATAGATAACTTTATTCAACTACGCCAAATTGAAAAAAAAATGACAAAAAGTGACAATCTCATTAGAAGTTATCAAGATAAAATGACTGAAGAAGTCAATACCTTAAATAATAAATTAACACATATCGCTAAAAAGCCTAGTGGTGATTTATACGATTTCAATCAATCTGATGCTATCGCTAAACAATTGAATAATGTTATTTCAAGATACAATTCATTAATAAATGTAGAGCAGCAAAAACTCATCAGACTCTCAGCACAAAAACAGCATATAAAAAGCTCTAAGGTGTTTTTAGATAACAACTCGACGAACGAAGCACAACTAACCGATAAGTTTATTAAAATGAGTAAAATAGAAAACAAAATTCGAATTCATGAAAATAAAATTCGCACCTTCCAGCAAAAAATGGACTTAGAATTAAAAGCAATAGATGCACATTTATCAACAGCTCATGTAAATGCAGCACAACAAAATTCATTTACGATACAAATGACAGCTATTACTGCCAACTATAATACTCAAATTAACATTCAACAAAAACAAATCGACAGGCTAATAAATGAAAAAGCGTTTATTAATCGATAATAAAACTTTTAACACTTAATTCAATACAATTAACTAAAAAGTAAACATACACTTTATTGTATCCAAAATACTTGAAACTATATTTAAATTATTTATAATGTTGAAATTAGAAAGGATTTCTAATAAGCCATAAAAATAAGGGAATAATGCTTATGTCAATTATTAAATATACCGCGCTCATTTTATGCTTCTTAAGTTTTGACGTTTTTTCAAATTTAAATCTCATTAAAGACTGCCATAATTGTAATGAAGATGGATATATCAAGACAGCAAAATCGGTTATTTCAAATGGAGCAAAAGTTGTTGTATTTGATGCCATAAATAAACAAGTCAGACTGTATAAAATCACTCAACAAAGCGTAGATGATAATATTGATGAAATAACAGCGACTTCACTTGCCGTACCACAAGAAATAATAACATCTTATTTAGAAGCTATGGTACATAGAGAAGCTTATTTGAATGATATTAAAAATGATTTTGGCACTGACACTACAAGCTTAGATCAAATAGATTCAAACACTTTATTTGTATTACTCTTTAAAAATAACCTATTAACTTTTAATACCACTAAACCAATTAATACCTACAACTTCATGTTAACTTCTTTTATTAGGCGACAGACATATGAAGCAATGACATCTAAGTATCCTAACTACTTTAAATTCATTACCAGTTGGCACCAAACAATTTCAGCTGTAAACACCTCGGTAGGTGACAGTTTTAGTGCATCTGAAAACCTCAACCCATTGGCAGTTAACTCAACTTTAAATTTTAAAGACGGCTCTTGGGTGCGTATAAAATATAATAATGAAGACAAAACCATTGAAGTATTAAACGGTGTAGATGTCGCAGGCAATGACATACCTAGTAAAGCTATCTCAAACATAGGAGGTCAATATGCAATTGCTGGTACAGAGCATTATAATGATTTTAAAGACTACCTATCGCATTTATGGGTAGTGACATTTATAGATAGCAAGATCAGTGACACTAAAGCATGTTCAGTAAGTTGCAAGCCATCTAGCACTTCAAAGTTCATATGCACACTCAACTGTCGATAGCACACATTCCCAGAGGTTTGTTAAAAATTTAAAAAATAAAATGCTTACGAGGCTGCACTATCCAACAACGTAAGTCATTTTTGTTTTTTGAGTTATGTAAGGCTATTGAGTTTAAGTAACATTGTTTTCAGTTGCTGATGCGAAAATTCAGTTAACGGCAACAGTGGCTTTCTCGGCCCACCAATGGGAGTGCCTTGGATTGAGAAGCCAGATTTAACCGCTGCGGCTAAACCCGAGTGCACAATAAATTCAAGAAACTCATATTGCTGATAAAACAACTCTCTAGCTTTCTCGTTTTCACCTTGTTTAACAGCATCAAATAAATATTTAGGTTGTTTTCCAATTAAACAGGGTGCCGCTGTACACCAGCCGCTCGCTCCTGCATTAAGTGCTTCTAGCGCCATATGATTACAACCATTAAAGAAGGGGATTTGACCGTTCGACAGATTATAAATTTTATGCATGCGCTGAATATCACCAGAACTCTCTTTTATCATGCAGGTATTTTTAATGTTATTAACCATCTTCAGCATAAATTGCGGTGACATATCAATACCGCAGGTTGCCGGGTTGTTATAAATCATAATGGGCAAAGGTGTTGCATTTGAAATACTCTCATAATGTCTAAAAAGTTCATCTTCGTCTAACTGGTAATAAGAGAACGGTGAAACCATGATCATGTCGGCACCTATTTCATAAGCATACTTAGCACGTTTTACTGCCTGAGCCGTGGTTAATTCGGCAATACCAATCACAACAGGTACTCTAGAGTTAACATACTTCACTGTATATTCAGCTACTTTTTGCCATTCTATTTCAGTTAAATAGGCAGCTTCGCCTGCGCTACCTAATGCAGCAATTGCATCTACCTCTGCTGAAAATAAAGTATCTATAACCTGTGCTAAATTTTCAAAATCCACATGGCCATTTACATCGCTAAACGGTGTGACTGGGTAGCCAATAATACCTGATACATTCATCTTTTTTTCCTTATATACAATCAGTATGAGTTTTGAGTGCTTGTCTTGCGTAATACGCAAAGTTCACTTTATTTCGCTTATCAGTAGAAACCCAATCGTGAGCTTCTTGGGCTAATTTATCAGGCAGTGGTTTAATTTTTCCGGCAGACATTGCCAGTATTTGTAATTTAGCGGCTCGTTCAATTAAAATAGCCAAATTACACGCTTCTTCAATGGTTTTACCTGTGACAAGCTGACCATGGTGAGCAAGAAATACCGCTCTATTTTTTCCTAAAGCCTTAGAAATAAGAATTCCTTCCTCGTTACCTACAGGTACGCCCGGCCAATCGGCTATAAACGAGCAATCGTTATATAGTCCACAGGTATCCATTTGAGAAATAATCAGAGGCACTTTTAACATTGCTAATGCTGCGATATAAGTGGGATGGGTATGAACAATACAGTTAACTTCTGGATGCTCTTTATAAATCCAGGTATGAAAACGATTAGCCGGATTCGCCATCCCTTTTCCATCTAATGGCTTAAGGTCATGATCAACTTCCATCAAGCCATCAGCGGTAATTTCATCAAAACCTAAACCAAACCTCTGGGTTAAGAATGTATTTGGCTTGGCTGAACGACTAGTGATCTGCCCAGCAAGACCTGAATCATGGCCTTTATCGAATAAAATACGACATGTTAACGCCAGCTTTTGACGCTCAGTTAAATTGATGTCTTCAATGATATTGCTCATATCTGTTTGTGCACTATTCATTAGTTCTGCTTTACTCAAGTAAGCTGTTTTCATTATAAACTTCTCCATAACTTTGTTTTTCATTAAGAACTAGGGCAAGATAGCAATGAACTGGATCACTAATAACATCCAGTTTAACTATTTTTAATGGTCCAGAAATAAGGGGTGATATGTTAAGACCTTGGCAAACTCAGTTTTGGCTAGTAGACAGTACTGGTACAACATTTCATACAAAATTAATAAATCAGCTAATTGCAGATATTAAGAGTGGGCGTCTCGCTGGCGGAACTATGTTGCCAGGCTCACGTGCTTTAGCTAATCAATTAGACGTTAACCGAAAAACGGTTCAACAGGTATACGAAGAATTAGAATCTCAAGGCTGGTTAGTCAGTAAACCTAGGCGTGGTACGTTTATTTCAAATATGCTGCCAGAACAAGGATTATCCGAAGAAAATAAACTCTTAATTAATAACGCACACAAAACCAAACCCCCTTCTAGTCTAGTAAAAAATATTTATCAGGATTCATTTCGTTCAGGAAATAACATATCTGATGAAAATGACGGGATCCCAGATACTCGACTGATCCCCTATAAAATACTTGCCAGAGCATATAGAAGAGCATGCATTAGCTTAAGTCGTCATTCAAATTTAGGTTATGGAGATCCCAGAGGAACAAAAGTACTACGAGATTCAATCCAAAAGATGTTGACTAGTGATAGGTTTATGAATTGTTCTGTTGATCAGATTTGTATCGTTCGGGGCAGTCAAATGGGAATATATCTAGCATCTAGGGTATTAGATTCAAATAAAGGTGCTATTGTTGTAGAAGAGATGTGTTATGCACCGGCAAAAGCAGCATTTGAAGCGAACGGCTTTAAAATATTAACTTGTAAGTTAGATCACAATGGTTTAAATGTTATCGCATTAGAAAAACTATTAGCGCAACATCAGGTAGCAGGAATTTATATCACCCCTCACCATCAATATCCTACAACAGTATCTTTACCTATGGATAGAAGGCTGGCCTTACTCAAACTATCAAAGCAGCATCAATTTTTTATCATAGAAGACGATTATGATCATGAATTTCATTATGAAGCAAAGCCCATTCCCCCCCTAGCAAGTCTGCCTAATTCAGAAAATGTTGTGCACATTGGCTCAATGTCAAAGGTATTTGCGCCAGGCTTGAGACTAGGTTACCTAGCTGCCGATAAAAAATTTATTGAAAGAGCAGCGCAAGAAATTGTCCTTATCGACAGACAAGGAAATACGATAACAGAGCATGTACTTGCAGACTTAATGGAGTCTGGTGAAGTAAAGCGGCATATTCGTAAAACTCGAAAGCAATACCAAGCAAGAAGGAACTTTGCAGCCAATGAATTCTCTCGAGTATTTAGCGATAATATTTCATTCAATTTACCTACCGGAGGGATGGCGCTTTGGGTAGACATTTCAAAACTTGTTGAAGGTAAAGAAATATCCAACTTACAGCACAAAGACGTAAACTTAAGTACACTTTTTTGTGATCACTCAGCAAAGCCAACTCACATTCGCTTTGGTTTTGGTGCACTTAACGAGCAAGAAATAACACAATCATTACAAAAACTATCGCAAATATTACTGCAATGACATAAATGAATTTAATCTACTAACATAATAACTTTGCTATTGTTTTATGCTCAGACAGATGACACTGAAAAATGCTTCCTTGTGCTGCATCTTTCATATTTATGCTGCCGTTAGTGCGTCAAGCGAAGCTTGATGCATCTTGCAGGGTGCAAGTCCCTGTCGGGTAAGGTTTAGCCAACCACCCGTATCGCGTGTTGCGCCTATGGCGGAGCTTGTTTTTCAAGCGAACAAGATAGGTGAAGCGTACACAGAGAATTATATAGGCCATAGGGGATACGTGTCCCTTAAGTGCTGGTATCGCTCCGACAAGTACAGTCTGACTGACGAGGTTTGTAACGCCATCGAAGTCCAAGCAAAGCAACCGTTATTCAACGCACATGAAAGGGCAAGGTTGTGGCGAGTCAGCGGAGTTATTAAGCCGTGG
>NZ_FOLO01000032.1 GCF_900112265.1 Pseudoalteromonas denitrificans DSM 6059
GCAAATGAGTTGATTGAATTATTGCCTCAAGGTGATTTTGTTATCGCGGATAAAGGCTATGATAGTGAAGCGATTAGAAATAAAGTTCGAGAGAGAAATTCAAGCCCTGTGATCCCCAGAAAGCAGAACTCAAAAACGGGTAATGGAGATATAGATTGGTGCTTATATAAATATAGGCACTTAGTTGAAAATGCATTTGCAAGACTGAAACACTTCCGTGCTATAGCTACAAGATATGATAAATTAAAGTTACAGTTTGAAAGTATGCTAGCACTGGCGTGTGCAATGATTTGGCTGCCAATGTGAAAGATCAACAGCCCCTAGTGAATTAAAAAGTATTTTTGAAGCTAATATAATTCATGAAGAAGAATATACCATCAGATCAAGGCAAAGGCTGGTTTCACAACCTGGAATTATTTTGGCATCAAAAATATTAGATGAGTTGATACACGAAAAAGCATAAATTAACGTCTTTTTCTGTTCATAAAGACATAATTAAAATATCATCTGCTTTGATAAATAATATGATGCCAAAATTTAGGAATTTACATGGAGCTACAAGAATTAAACTCTAAGCGTGACGGTGAAGCATTATTCGCTTTATATCATGAAGGTAATTTTGATGCCGGTTTATTAGCCGCAAAATTGGTATTTAATGATGCCTATAAATTAACTCCTCCTGAGGGCATGACAAAAAAAGAAGCAAAAGATAAATTAAAAAAAGATGCTCAATCTTGTGTGATTACTGGGGCTGACAATAATCATTTGGAATGTTTAATTGAAGCTGCAGACATGCACTTTTCAGGGCGGGTTACGCCAGGACCTTTTGGTAGTTCAGTTGTTTTAGCACAGTACAAACACGCTAAAAAATGGTATTTATTAATTTTGGAAAGAGATGAAATTGATAGTGAATTAAGATGCCTAGCAAATCTTAGATTAGGTCTATTAACTAAATTGATAGGCGGTAAAGATAATACAGACTGGCAAGAAATGATTGGTTATTTTAAGGCTGCACAAGAAATTGCTGTAAAAGGTTCTGAGCTTGCTATATCTTCTTTGGCATTTCATTATTTTGATAATAAAGAGTATGCTGCAGCGATCCCCTTATTAGAGTCTATTTATAGGGAAGTCCCATACGCAGCACTTATTTTGGCATTGTGTTATAAAAATGGTTTAGGCCTTGATGTTAATAATGAAAAAGCACAAGAATTAAATGATTTTTGGAGCACTGAAATCGGTAAGGCTAAGTAGATATTTTTTAGATAATACATGTTGGCTAAATACTGATATGTATTATTTGTACTTTATATAAGTTTACAGATGTTAGATTAGTTATTTTGAATATCAACTCATTCAGCAGTGTGTCATAATTGATGATTATTAAAATTTATATTTTTAACAATTTTATATGTACTTAGCCATTAATCAGGATTTTCCTTAGTGTTAATAGTTGAGCTCAATTTTAAATAAGGATATAAACACACTCATTGTTTTGTTTGCTTTAAGTGACGTGCTCATTATTAAATCTTAAATTTATTAAGCTGAGTTCGTAAGTCTGAAACTTTATCAGTAAGTTCATCACTTAAAGAGGCTGTGTTTTGCACAATACCATTCGCTTCATTGGACATATCTGAAATAATGGTTAATGTCCGATTAATTTCTTCATTTACTCGGGATTGTTCTTCTGCTGCTGCTGCCATTTGGGTATTTTGCATATTAATAACATCAATTGAGCTATTGATCCCTTTAAAAGCATCTTCAGCACTTCTAGCAGAACCAACACAACTTGATACTTTTTCTAAGCTTTGGGCCATCATGTTCACAACTCCTTTTGTATTCCCTGTGAGTAATTCAATCATTTTTCTAATTTCTTCTGTTGATTGCTGAGTCCGACCAGCTAATGTTCTTACTTCATCAGCCACAACTGCAAATCCACGTCCCTGTTCACCAGCTCTTGCGGCCTCAATGGCTGCATTGAGAGCTAAAAGGTTTGTTTGTTCTGCAATACCTCCGATCACAGATAAAATAGACTCTATATTTGCAGCCGATTCGGATAATGAATTGGTTTTTATTTCAGCCTCAGATAATGAATCATATAGACCTTCAATAAAACGTGTTGTTGATGTTGCTAATTCTACGCCATTTGAACAATCATCTTGTGCTGTTTGCACCGCTTTTGATGCTTGTAATGCAGCATTTGCAACTTCGCTTGCTGTTGTTGACATTTCATGGGCTGCAACAGTGAGTGAGTTGAGCTCAGCTGTCTGTCTATCAAGCCTTGAGCTTGCTTCGTGGGACGTTTCTTTACCTTGAATAGAGTTCTTGTCAACTTCTGTAGTGATCATTGAAATATCAGTAATCATTATTTGTAATTTATCTATAAAATGATTTATCAACCCAGCTAAACGACCAGTTTGATCTTTACTTGAAACAGAAATTCTTTGCGTTAAATCGCCATCCCCATGGGCAATATCTTTTAACCTGTCTATTAATATATACAGTGTCCCGGTGATCTTTTTAGAAATCAGCATCATGGCAAAACAGCCTAAAACTAAAGCTGAAATACCAGCCAGTAGACCAATCAAAAGGGCTTCACTCGATTTTTCAGTTAGCCAAGTGCTGAATTCATTTTTATCTTTATTTAAAACTTCAACAGGCACAGAAATATTCGCTATCCAAGGGTTCTCCGTGGTGGTATTTATACGAGAAAAAGCATTAGCTCTATTATTAACTTTAATAAGCTTAGGATTATCTTCAGCTGTTTTTGCTTGCTGCCAATTTACAGTGTTAGGCACTTCAGAGATCCGTTTCCCAACATTTTTAGCGTTATCACTATCCGCTAGAATTATGCCTTTCCAGGAGCCGACTATGATGCGACCCGCACCTTGATATAAAATTTTATCCATATCTTCAGTTAACTTTTGAATACGAATAAGCGATAAATCAAATCCTATACTACCAATATTTTGACCATTAACTTTAATAACATCACTGATTGTAGTTATGAGCTCTTTACCCCGACCTGGTACATCGTAATAATAAGGCTCCATGAAGAATAACTTCCCAGTTTCAAATGGTTTTAAATGCCAGTCATCCGTCCTTTCTCCATTTGAATTTATTTTGTTGTTTGAAAAAGATTCCATTGCGACATAATCAAAACCATCTTTACCATCAGGAAAAAAGAAAGGGGCTAAATTACCACTTTTATTGAATGCTTTGGTTAACTTTATAGGTGAGTTTTTCGGCCAAGTGTTTTTTTCAAATACCATATATCCTGAAAAAACGTCCTTTTCTTGAGGTTGCATGGTTGCATCAAATTGCTTAACAATGAAATCGGGATTTACTTGCTCCTGACCTGATAATTCAACATTAGAACGGATCACGGCTAAATTATTAATAACGGGTTTTAATAATAACTCTATATTAAATTTAATCGTATTTGATATACCTGTAATCTGTTTATTTGCTGAATCATCTAAAGCAGATGAAATTTTTAATTGCGTATTTTTATTCATATCGCTATAAAAATATGTGCTAGTACTCATACCAAAAATAAGGACGAATGACATTGCTAAAACAGAAAATACAGCTATTTTGGTGCTTAATGATTTTTGAATTTTAGTTAGCATACTAACTCTCATAATTATTTAAATATGAATTAAAAGCTTTTACTAATTGAAAATACGACGCGTTCGTCAAAAATTTTTAATCCTTGTTCAGACCCATAAACTTTATGTGAACTGTCGACATTTGTATCGTGATATCTTAAATCTAAAGTGATCCCATAAAAAGCTTTACTTATCCCCATATTCCAATGAGTCCAACCTTCTGCACCTTGGCCATTAAGTTCTTGATATCCAATAGAACCAGATAAATTTATGTCGTTATTTAAAGTGATACTTGGATGAAATGCGTAATTAATGCCATCCCAACCTTTGACGCCAAACCAATCATTTAATGTAGGGGTTATTTCAAATTCATAAGTTATGTCACCAAGTTTTTTGCTCGCTTTGATCCAGAGTTCTGTATAATCTAAATTGTCAGCACCTGGGTACATGTAATGGAAAACAAAAACATTATAATTAATGCCTGATGTAGATAATTCACCAGATTGACCAATATAAGGGCCAATAACAGCATAAATATCGGGTGTAGACTCGAATTTATTAGTCGATCCAAATAAACCTGTATAAAAGCCTGAATTATGTGTCCATGTAAATGAAGCTTGAATGGCTGGTATTTCACCATCAGCGACTTCAGACTCTCCTCTAAAAACATAATCAGTCGCAATTTTTATTGAGCCACTGAAACTACCATTTAATAGCTCATCATCGTCAGAGGCTACAGCGTATAAACTTGAAACAAAAAGTGAGATACCACAAATTAATTTGACTAGTGAACTCATAGTGAAAAACTCCAAGCATATTTTTATAAATAGCTAAATAATTAGAGTTTAGGTTGGTTTTTCAATACTACCAAACATAAATTTTTTTAAATCTGTAACCATGTATAAAGAAAATTAATGTATGAGGAGAGAAAACGAAGAGGGTTTACTGCAATAACTAAATACAGAGGAATTGATTACTTGGGTTCAAATAATAGCCAAATAAAATTATACAAAAGTTATAACTATTAAAAAAAAGCTATATTTTTTGAGTTAAATGTTAGTGAGTGTAAAGCAAATAAATTCATTTAATTAAATCTCAATTAAGTTTTATTTTATAAAGCATGCCGTATTCACTATTGTTCGAAGAAATAGATATTTTCCTTAATTAATTTTCTAGTTTAATCCAAACTGACATTTGTAATAGAGTGTAAAAAAGCTTAAGTAACGCCTTACAATGCCTTACAACGCACATACTGACAGGGTTTTTCTTGTTAAGTAATATGTCCGTATTCAAAAGTTACGGATATTATTATGAATTTAGAAATACAATTAAAAACCATATTGAAAAATGTTTTAAACCAAAATACCAATCACTTTACTTTGCAATCACCTTTGTTAGGTGAATATGCTGAGCTTGATTCTATGGGGATAATGAGCTTATTAATGCAAATAGAGTCGGACCTTAAAATTGATATCAATGCGATTAACTTAACTGCTGAAACGTTTGAGACTTTTGGATCGTTATTACAAAATATTCAGTTTTCATTAAGTCATATTGATTCTGCAGCCTAGTACTCATGAAAAATATAATGATAGATTTATCAGTACGTTTTCTTATTAAGGTTTTGAGATTGTTTACACGTGCTATTCGCAAAAAAATAGCTTTTTTTATAGCCCATAAAATTCTGAAATTTTCAAAAAAAACGCGATTAAGAGCGATTTCAAATATTAGCAATGCAATGCCTTGGTTAAGAGAGGAGCAGGTAGAAAAAATAGCTTTTAGCTCATATCAGACCATCGTTTTTGGCGTCATGGAATGCTTTTGGCTAAATGATGTAGACATTGATATTGAATGTGATGAAAAAACACTCGAATTATTAAATAACCCTGGCGGGGTCAGTATTGCGACTATGCATATGAGCTGTTATGAATTAGTGCCATTTTCAGTGCAACAGCTAACGGGAGCAGTTACAACACTTTCAAAAATTCCTAAATTTGTTAAGTCAGCGGGTGAAGTTTATCAAGATGCAAATATAAATGTTATTGATAAAAATCAACCGAATGCTTTCATGAAATTATTACAGGCTTCACGTAAAAAACAGGTGATATGTTTACATAGTGACCATTATGCTAAAGATGTTAATGTTTCATTTTTCAATCAAAAAACAGGCGCACCAGGTGGTGCAGCAATGCTCTCAGCTTATAGTAAAGTGCCTTTATTATTGTGTTATCCAATCTTAAAAAGTAATGGCCGATATACCGTCTATTTAGAAACAATTTTTGCAAAAAGCCTTGATAATTCAAAAGAAAGCATTGCTGTTGGGATGCAAACTATTTATGACCGCTTCGAGAAAATCATCTTGCAATACCCTGAACAGTGGTACTGGTCATATAACCGTTGGCGAGATTAGGGAGTGCTATGAATATTTTAAAGTTTACATCAAGCAATACTTGGACTCGGTTATTTTTATATTTTAAACCTCATAAAAAGTTATTGTTTATAGCCATCTTAGGTCTTGGATTATTTAGTTTAGTTGATGCAGGTATGATTTATTTTATTAAACCACTTATTGATGATGGTTTAGCAAGCTCTAATGGTGATACATTACGAGTTGGTGCTGCGTTAGTGTTAGTCATTTTTCTTGTGCGTGGTATCGCTAGTTTTATCTCTAATTATGCAATGGCGTATGCCAGTACAAAAATTACTTTTACGATACGCCAGGAAGCTTTTAATAAACTGCAAATGTTACCAATGACATTTTTTGATAACAACAGTACAGGGAGTTTAATCTCAAAGCTAAGTTATGATGCGGAGCAAATTGCAAATGCGACATCAAAAGCCATCGTGATCAGTATTCGAGAGTCTTTGATTGTAATCGTTTTACTTGGCATGATGATTTACACTAGTTGGCAACTGTCATTAATCTTTTTAGTAATATCACCTGTCATTGCTTTAATTATTACTCAGGTCGCTAAACGTTTTAAAAAAATTAGCACTGCTTTGCAAAACACCATGGGAGATATTACAAAAACGGCTGAGCAGTCTATTTTAAGTCACCAAGAAATTTTGGCATTTAATAATGCAAGTTATATGATTAAGCAATTTTTAGTTGTGAATAATCATAATCGTCAACAAGCCATGAAACTAGCAAGTGCATCGGCTTTAAGTAATCCAATAATTCAATTCATTGCATCTATCGCGATTGCGATTGTTTTATTCTTAGCAAGTTTAGATCAAGTATTAAGGAACTTAACGCCTGGCACCTTTACTATGATTTTATTTGCTATGGGTTCCTTACTTAGACCTCTTAAGCAACTTTCTAGTGTGAATCAGCAGCTGCAAAAAGGCATTGCTGCTGCAAGTAGTTTGTTTGATTTACTAGATCAAAAAGATGAGGTTGATGAAGGTGAAATTGTTTTATCTGGAAATGAACATGAAATTCAATTTTCAAATTTAACTTATTTTTATCAAACGCCATATGATCAACAAATTAAACAAAAAGCTGCAATAAATCAGTTTGAGACCATCATTTCTCCTGCGACAACGGTTGCTTTAGTTGGAGAGTCGGGTAGTGGAAAATCAAGCATTACAAATCTTTTACTACGTTTGTATCAGGCGCCAAAAAATACAATATTGATTGATGGAATTGGGATTGAAAAATATACCTTAACATCTTTGCGTGAGCAGTTTGCTTATGTATCTCAGCGTATTGTTTTAATAGATGATACTTTGGCAAACAATATTGCCTTTGGCTGCACGAGAAGCATAAGTCGCACAGAAATAGAGAGCGCTGCTTTTGCTGCGAATGTGATTAACTTTTCTTGTGAAATGCCAAATGGTTTAGATACTCAAATAGGTGAAAATGGAAATCGTTTGTCTGGAGGTCAGAGGCAAAGAGTGGCGATTGCACGGGCTATATTACGCCAGGCTCCGGTTATCATTTTAGATGAAGCTACCTCGGCACTTGATAATAAATCTGAACAACTTGTACATCAGGCTTTTTCTAGGTTAGCACATAACAAAACCATGATTATTATTGCTCATAGATTATCAACGATTGAACATGCTGACAGTATTTTAGTTATGAATAAAGGTAGCCTCGTTGAGCAAGGGACGCACGAGGAATTGATGCATCAACAAGGTTACTACCATACTTTACATTCAAATGGTTTGAGCAATAAATGACCTCTTTGTAATACCTTAAGTCAAAGCTTTAAATCGTAGCCTTTAGGCTTATGTATGCTCCAACATATCTAAATAAATTTATATTTTCGGAAAGTTATGCCAATTTTATTACATGATTTACTTTTTAAACAAGCCCTAAAGTCGCCAGAATCAAATGCGATAGGGTATAAAAATACTTGGTTAAGTTATCAAGAACTGTCAAAAGTATGTTTGCAAGCCAGTCGTAGTTTTAATGCTTTAGGGGTTAATAAAGCGCAAAGAGTGGTTGTTTATTTACCTAAAAACTTAGAGTCGGTGATCAGTTATTTTGCAATTAGTCTATCTGGTGGCATATTTGTGCCAGTTAATCCGATTTTAAAAGCACCACAAGTAACACATATTATCCAAGATTGTTCTGGCGAGGTTTTGATCACTAATACATCGCGTTTGGATAAATTATCTATTGAAGCCCTTAAGACGGTTAAAAGTATTATTTTAATCGATGGTAAAAGTCGCACTATTGCAGGTATTAAAGTATGGCACTGGTCTGACTTTATGTCGATAGATCTTGATTCAAGTGGAACATCACCAATGATAGACAGTGATATAGCTGCAATATTTTATACTTCGGGTAGTACAGGGAACGCAAAAGGTGTTGTGCTTAGTCACTTAAATATAGTGATGGGAGCAAAAAGTGTTAGTGCCTATTTACCCTGTAAAAATACGGATAAGATGTTAGCGCTACAGCCTTTTAGTTTTGATTATGGGTTTAGTCAATTAACCATTGCATTTTTGACGGGGGCTAGCTGTTATTTAGCTGATTATTTTTTTATAAATGATGTTTTTAAAATCATACAACGAGAGCAAATAACCAGTTTAGCACTTGTTCCGCCACTTTGGATCAAATTGGCTAATGCTTATTGGCCATCAGAAGTCGGTAAAAATATACGATATTTTTGTAATACGGGGGGGAAAATGCCTGCTAGTACGTTAGCAAAGTTAAGAGATAATATGCCAAATGCCGAACCATATTTGATGTATGGATTAACCGAAGCCTTTAGATCATGTTACTTACCCCCAAGTGAAATAGACAGTCGTCCAAATTCATTTGGTAAAGCTATCCCTAATGCCCAAGTTATGGTGATCAATGAGCAAGGGGAAAAGTGTGCACCATATGAAAATGGTGAGTTAGTTCATAGGGGGGCTTTAGTAAGTCAAGGTTATTGGAATGACACATTAAAAACTGCTGAACGTTTTAAACCTGTGCCAAATTCTCTCTCGCAGTTACCTTTAGCTGAAATTGCTGTTTGGTCTGGTGATATTGTTCATACTGATGATGATGGTTACTTTTATTTTGTATCTAGAAAAGACGATATGATAAAAACATCTGGTTATCGTGTTAGTCCACAAGAAGTTGAAAATATTTTAAATCAAATGCCACTGATTTGTGAAGCTGTCGTTATTGGCGTACCACATGAAGCACTAGGTCAAGCTTTGGTTGCGATCATTACGACACAAGATCCTAACTTAACCTCAAATTCAGTTTTAAAATTTTGCACTGAGTTTTTACCTCATTATATGTTACCAAAACTCATCAAATTTTCTGAAACCTTACCACGTAATAGTAATGAGAAATATGATCGTGGTTACTGGAAAAATGAATTTAAAAATATCTTTTAAATTGATACAAAATGGATTGAATACAATGTTTACAAGTAAAAATAATCAACTTGTTATTGCAGGTAAAACTGCAAATGAAGTGATTGCAATAGCGGGTGGTACGCCTTGTTATGTTTATGATAGAAAAAAAATATTAGATAAAATACATCAATTAAAAATAAAATTACCTGAAGGAGTTAAGCTTCATTATGCAATTAAAGCAAACCCATTTACACCATTGGTTTCACAAATGGCGACTTGGGTTGACGGTTTTGATGTTGCATCTCATAAGGAGTTACTACTTGCTTTGGCAACAGGTATGCCAAGCGAGCATATCAGTTTTGCAGGGCCGGGGAAATCTGATGATGACCTCAACGCAGCCGTGGTCAGTGAAGTGGTGATAAATGTTGAATCGGTCACAGAACTTAATCGTATTTATGCTCTGTGTAAAAAATATCAGTGTAAAGCTAATATTTCATTTCGTATTAATCCTGATTTTGAATTAAAAAATTCGGGTATGCAAATGTCAGGTGGCGCAAAACCTTTTGGTATTGATGCTGAATGCATACCTAATGTTTTAAGGACACTCAAAACTGAGTTAGTGAATTTTAAAGGTTTACACATATTTACTGGTTCACAAAATTTAAATCATAATGCGTTGATAGAAGTACATAATAAAACCTTTGCTTTGGCGTATGCGCTATTAAATATGGCAAATATGACCGCTTTCCAAATTAATATTGGTGGTGGTTTTGGCATTCCATATTTCATAAATGATCAGGCGCTTGAATTAACTCCAGTGCTTGAAAATTTATCTTCATTGATGACACAATATGGCCCGTTATTAAATAATGCGCAGATCCACCTTGAGCTTGGGCGCTACTTAGTAGGTGAAGGGGGGACTTATTTATCCCGAATTATTGATAAAAAAATATCCCGAGGAAAAACGTTTTTAGTCACTAATGGCGGTATGCATCACCATTTAGCTAACTCCGGTAATTTTGGCCAAGTGATCAGAAAAAATTATCCTGTATTATTAGCTTCAAATATTCAAAGTGATGATGTTGAAGTTGTCGATGTTGTTGGCCCTTTGTGCACACCTCTAGATATTCTAGCGAGTAATATCACATTACCCTTTGCACAGCCAGATGATATTTTTGCAGTATTACAGTCTGGGGCATATGGTGCCAGTGCTAGTCCTCATGATTTTTTAAGTCAACCTAAAGTAAAAGAAGTATTATTGTAAGTATGCGGTTTACTGTAAGTTGAATGATTTTTTACTTATGGCGGATAATAATTATATTTTTAGTTAATGATTTAAAAGTAATTAAAAAATAAAAAACTCAGAGCTCGACTCTGATTTTTTTTACAGGTAATGCATTGTTAAATGTAAGATACTGTAAGTAAGGCTTTACAATGGCTTACTGAACTCACTCCCCATGCACTTTAAAATAGACTTCTGTTTTAAAATGGAAAATGAGTATGGCATACGTTACAAAATTTATAACACATTTAAAAGTTAGGCAAAGCATTGCATTTCTAATAAGTTTATTTATTTTATTAATTGTAATTGATGAACTTGCGGCGCAGGACTTTTCTCAATCACCAAAAGCACCCATCAAAAAGGTGTTTACAGCATCGATTATTAAAGCCCAACCAGTAGATAAAATGCCAAAGATTCAGCTATTAGCTATGGTTGAACCGATAAAAGAGAGTCAAATTACAGCACAGGTGTCAGGGAAAGTTACTCAAATATCGGATGACTTAAGGTTAGGTCGTTCTTTGAGGGAAAATAAACCATTATTAGTGATAGAACCTTTTGCTTATCAAGTTGCACTTGCGCAAGCGAAAGCTGACTTATTAGAAGCTAAGGTTGAATTAAAAAAAACGAGCATACATTTTAATCAAAATAGTTTAGCGGTGAATCTTGCAAACGCTAAGTTTGAATTAGCACAAACACAATTCAACTATGCTCAAGAGCAGCTAAAGCAAACAAATATTGTCTTGCCTTATGCTGCAGAAATTACAGAAATAAAAGCATATTTAGGAGAGTACATTACTCCTGGCCAAGAACTTATCACTGTTTTACCAAAAGAAAATAAACAGATCAGTGTTCGTGTTAATGAACAAGACTTTGCTCATCTGGCTGAATTAACGATAAATCAAGTGATAGTTTTGTCTAGCTTAGATAAAAAACAACATTGGCAAAGCCGTATTCTTGCGATTAGTCAACATAGTGAAAATTTACAACGCAGTGTCTACCTTGAACTTTTGAAACCAACAGCAAATGAAAGTGCCAATGAACCATTATATGGCCAGCACATATACGCTATGTTTCCAATTAAAGGTTGGAAAAAAACAATGTCATTGCCTGAAAGTGTGCTGACATTACAAGGCAAGATATGGTGGTTTGATACTGAAAATAAAATATTTACAACTCAGTTAAATGACTATGTACTGGCCAATAATAAGATTTATTTTCCCGAACAAAAATCTAAAGTCAATGATGCTGTGCTATACCCATTACCATCTTTGAGCCAAGGCCTACACATACATCCTATTTTACTTGATGGGAGTAATTTATGATTGCTTGGTTTACGCGCCATCCTGTGGCTGCAAATTTGTTAATGCTAGCTTTGTTATTAGGGGGCTGGTTATCGGCCAGTCATATGCGTAAGGAAATTTTGCCTAAGTTACCTGTGAGTGAAGTTATTATCAATGCTTTTTATGAAGGGCGTACTGCCCAGCAAGTAGATAAAGAGCTAGGTCAAAAAATAGAAAAATCTTTGCAAGGTATTACAGGTATTGAACACATTAACTCCGTTTCTTCACAGAGTTCTGTGACGATCACGGTGAAGAAAAAACTCGATCATTCAATAGAACGTTTATTGACCGATATCAAATCTAATGTTGAAAATATTTATGATTGGCCAGAGTTGGCTGAAAAACCAAAAATCTATCGAAATGAAGACAGTTTTGATGCTTTAATGGTGCAACTGTCAGGTGATACAGATAAAGATAGTTTAATTAAAGTGGCTCATAGGGTAAAACAAGCCTTATTAGCTAATTCTCAAATCCATAAAATAACGCAATATGGTACCCATGATTATAATATATATATTAATGTAAATATTGATAAGTTACGTCAATACGCTATGAGCTTTGACGAAGTTTCGAGTGCAATTAAACAGCAGTCAATACGTAGTAAGAGTGGGTTATTAAAAACTGAAAATGGTCAATACCTTATTTATTCCGAGCAACAGGCACAGTACCAAAGAGATCTAGCGCGTTTAGTCGTTAAGGTATCTGAACAAGGAAATATTATACATTTAAGTGATGTTGCTGATATTAATGATGGGTTTGTTGAGCATGACTCAGATATTCATTTTAATGGAAAACCTACGATAGGGTTCTCTATCAAAATGTCAGCAAAAAGTGATGTATTAGAGATTTCGAAACAAGCAAAAAAAGTGGTTCAACAACTGAATAAATCATTGCCTGATAATTTACAATTAACGATTTGGTTTGATGCCAGCACTTATGTGCAAGAACGGTTAAGTTTATTACAAAATAATGCTTTTCAAGGGTTTGTATTAGTCTTTATTTTATTAAGTATTTTTTTGCATGTACGTTTAGCATTTTGGGTTGCCATGGGATTACCTGTAGCGATTGCAGGTGCTTTTATTGTACTTGGTGAATTTGGTTTTCAGTATACAATTAATGAAATAACAACTTTTGGGTTTATTTTAGTATTAGGTATTTTAGTTGATGATGCAGTTGTCGTTGGTGAAAGTATTTATGCTACAAAGGAGAGAGAAGGCAGTAGTATTGAGTCAACAATCAAGGGGGTTAATATTGTTGCAGTGCCAACAATTTTTGGCGTACTTACAACGGTCGCTGCTTTGTTATCTATGACACAATTCCCATCAGAAACAGGGCGATTATTTGCTGGTTTTGCATGGGTCGTGATCATTGCTTTGCTGTTTTCTCTGCTTGAGTCTAAATTTATTCTACCTGCACATTTACGTCATATTGATATCAATAAAGTGAATGGACAGAAGCTTTCAAAATTTAATCTATATTTATCTCGTATAAGACAACACCCTCAGAATGTGCTTATTTGGTGCAACAAAAACCTTTACCAACCTTTACTTAGGCTTTGTTTACGTTTTCGTTATGCTTGGTTAGTCTCTTTTATTGCGATGAGTATATTTGTATTAGGAAGTTTATATCAAGGTAAAATTCGTTCGGTATTATTTCCTGAGGTGCCAGGTGATTTAATTATATTAACCATTGAGTTAGAAGCAAATGCACCATTACTATTAACACAACAAGCAATGAAAAAAGCTAAAACAATCCGGCATACAATTAATCAAAAGTATAAGGAAGAGTTAGGTATATCCGATAATATCATTGCAAAAAATATGGCCATTATGTATGAAGAAGGAAGTGTTTTAATTTTTGCAGAATTGTTGAACAAAAATAAACTTGATGAAGATGTTTCAGCCCTAGTCAATATTAGAGCGATAGCAGAACAATGGCGTGAACCATTAAAGCATCTAGAAGCAGTTGTAAGCGCAGAAGCAATTGTTTCATTAGAGGGAACAAGCACTGGAACACAGATCATTTTTCAACATCCCGACAGTGAAATATTAAATTCGATCGTTCAAAAAGGTAAAAGTTGGCTTTCTGGGCGTTCTGGTGTACGTAATGTTAAAGATGCACAAGCAAGCTCCATGGGTCAACTCATGTTTACATTAAAGCCACAAGCTCAGCTTTTTGGCATAACGCGAAAAATGCTTGCTGACCAATTGGCTACTGCTTATGGTGGATTAGAAGTTGACAGATTTTATCGTAATGAACATAACGTTAAAGTACATATAAATTTACCCAGAGGTTTACGAAACTCAAGAGCTGATTTTAGCAAAATGTATATTTTTAATGATCACAATAAAGCGATCCCGCTGCTTGCTATAGCCAATATTAAGCCGTATTTAGTTCATAACTCAGTGAATCGATATGATGGCATCAATAGTCGAAATCTATTAGTTGATGTTGATAAAAATATCACAAGTCCAGAGCGCATTTATCAGGCACTATTGAATGATTTTGAAAATAAAATGAAACGGAAGTATCCATTATTTTCCATCAAACAAGCAGGTGAATTGGAAGAAACAGAAAAAACGAAAGCGGGTTTGGTAACTGCCTTTATGATTGCATTGTTGGCGATATATATTCTACTGGCTATCCCTTTAAAGCGTTATGCCCAACCTTTAATTATAATGGCTGCAATTCCTTTTGGTATTGTTGGTGCCGTTTTAGGTCATATGTGGTTGGATATCAGTGTTAGTTTGTATTCATGGTTAGGAATATTGACGTTATCCGGTGTTGTTGTGAATGATAGCTTGCTTATTGTGACAGGTTATAATGAACTTAAATTAACTACCAGTTCAAAAATAGACGCTATTTCCTTAGCGTGTCAAAGTCGTTTTAGAGCGATATTTTTGACTACAGTTACAACCTTTGCAGGTTTGTATCCTTTATTGAATGAAACCTCAGAACAAGCACAATATTTAATTCCTGCGGCGGCTTCTATGGCGTACGGTTTATTGTTTGCCACCTTAATTACCTTATTTTTAATTCCAATTTTGTTAGTAATAAGTTCAGATGTTAAAGAATTTTTAACCTCAAAACACTGGTTAGTTGATACTATTGGGTAATAGGGAAGTGAATGATAAAGCAAGCGCCACCTTTGGAGCTTGCTTTTATTTCCAGTTGGCTGTCATGTTGCTCTAAAATGCTTTTTACTATGGCTAAACCCAAACCAAAACCAGACGAACTTCTACTGTTATCAAGCTTAACAAATGGTTGTATTATTTTATTTTTTTGTGCTTCAGTGATCCCCGCACCATCATCTTCTATTTTAAAAGTAATGCTAGTGACATTAAATTTGAGTGTGATTGATACATGACTTTGCGTAAATTTAAAGCTGTTTACAATTAAATTTTCAATTGCGCGACTTAATAAACGCGGTTCAGCCTGAATATTTCCTTGCTGTAAATTTAAGTCCAGTTGGATATGAGGGTAGAGTACTTTTATTTTGTTGGCGATGTGGTTAACGAGATCTGCAAAATGAACCGCTTCTTTTATTATTGCCTCTGGCTTTCCATTGAGCTCGGCATAAAATAACCACTGAGTAACTAAGTCATCCAGTTCATCTAAATCTAAATCCATATTCTGAATTTGGTTTTGATATTGCGAGACGGTATGACAATTACGTGTTAAATCTAATGCAAAACGTAATCTCGCGATAGGTGTTTTTAAATCATGAGAGACGCCATTGATCAGGTTTTTTTGTTCTTGTTGTAATAATGAAATCTGTTTTGTCATTAAATTAAAGTTTGTTGCTAATAGTGTATATGGCATAGCTACATGAGTATCTGCTTTGATATCAAATTGACCTGCACCGTATTGTTGTTGCACCTTAATCAGCTTTTTCATTTGTTTTTTATGGCTATTAACATACAAAAATATAATGAAGGCTAAAGCAGAGATAATAATTAATAAAAAGCCCTGTAAATAAGCTTTAAAAGCATCATCTGATACAAAGTATTTTTCCATGACTAAAGTACAATTACAGCTGGCACTATAGTAATACACCGTAATATCATCGGTTGTCCAGTCACTTGTTATGTCAACAAAAACCTTATTAGTAATAAGTTCACTTATTTGATTTTTTTGAAGATTCAATTCATTTGTTTCTTTTAATGAAAATTGATAACTGAATCTTTCAGACCAATACTTTAGTTTTTCGTCTTGATTGGATTTGGCTAATAGTACATCAGCAAATACAACTTGTTTGATCCCCCTCGTATTGACTAGCTCATCCTTTTTTATTCCCTGAATATATAAATCATCTAGCAGTAAAATACTGATTAATACCGCAGATACGATAGCAATGAAAATAGTTAAAAATAAGCGAGTAAACATGTTTATTTCCGTTTTAATTACCTTGGCAATATATACCCTTTGGCACGTATGGTTTTTATATATTTATATGGGGGTTTAGTATCAAAGAGTTTTTTTCTAAGGGAGCTGACTCGCATATCAATTGAGCGATCTAAACCATCGTATTCAATATTTCTAATTTCTTTTATGATCATTTCACGGTTTAGAATATCTCCAGGATTGCGCATAAAATAAAGCATAATCTCATATTCAGCTTCAGTGACATCGATTAAAGTGTCGCTTAAAAATAGCTGTCTGCTATTGATATTAATTTTCAAATCTTGCACTTTAATTAAATCAGAGTGAGTTGCGCAACTATTTTCATTTAAACGAGATAAAGCTTTTATTTTAGCGAGTAAAATATGAGGACGTATGGGCTTTTCTATATAATCATGTACGCCTAGGTTTAAAGCAGAAACTTCTAGAAATTCATCTTGTTTAGCAGTGATCATGAATATAATGCCAGCAAAGCCTTGAGGAATATTTCTGAGTACATCTAAACCGTCACACCCGGGCAGCATCATGTCTAATAAAATAATATCTGGATTGTGGTTTTTTATTGCAGCGATTGCTGATAGGCCATCAAAAATGCTATTAACTTGATAGCCTTCATTAAATAGCATATCTGACATCATTTGATTTAAGCGTTTATCATCTTCAATGATGAGAATATGTTTATTAAGGATTGTCATATTAGATCTGGTTTCAGTTAAGTTAGCTTTAGGGTAGCTGTTTAATCTAATAATATTTCAAGATTTGAGTTTGGTACACAACAGCAAGTTAAAATTTCACCATCACGAATAAAAGCAAGTGGCTCATTAATATACTCTACTTCTCCACTGGTTATTTTTACCCTGCAAGCACCACAGTAACCTTCTCTACAGTGATAGTGAGATTCTATTTTGTTACTTTCTAAACTTTCTAATAAAGTTTTATCGTTTGTCATTAATATAATTTGATCATCATTAATGCAAACGTTAAAACTTTTTTTATTTTTACACATTATTAAAGATCAAAATCACCAAAGTCATCTGAGGATACGCTTGAATCAATTTGACCAACCAAATAACTTGAAATTTCTGACTCTTGAGGTGCTACTTGTACATTGTCGCTTGATAAATAAGCATTGATCCAAGGTAGCGGGTTACTCTTTATTGCAAAAGGGACATCATAACCAATAGCTTGCATACGATGGTTACTAATATACTCAATATATTGCTTCAAGATTTCTGCATTTAAACCGATCATAGAACCATCTTTAAATAAGTAATCAGCCCATTCCTTTTCTTGGTTAACAACATCTAAAAATATTTGGCGGCCTTCATCATGCAACTCTTTACAAATTTCTGTCATTTCTGGATCGTCGTTACCATTCATCCAGTTATTTAAAATATGTTGCGTGCCAGTTAAATGAAGTGCTTCATCACGGGCTATTAACTTTATTATTTTAGCGTTACCTTCAAGTAGTTCTCGTTCAGCAAAGGCAAAACTACATGCAAAACTAACATAAAAACGAATGGCTTCTAAAGCGTTCACGGAACACACAGCTAAAAATAAGCGCTCTTTCAATTTTCGAGTACTTACTTCAATTGAACTACCCTCAACCTCGTAAGTACCTTCACCTTGAGATTGTAGTAATTGAGTGGTTAAAATAACATCATCAAAATATTTAGCGATACTGCTAGCACGTTTAAGTATCGCAGGATTTACCACGATATCATCAAAAACTTCACCAGGATCGGTAAATAAGTTACGTAAAATATGGGTATAAGAACGCGAATGAATTGTTTCACTAAAGGCCCAAGTTTCAACCCAAGTTTCAACTTCTGGTAATGAAACTAATGGCAATAAGACTGCATTAACAGAGCGTGCGGCCATACTGTCTAATAATGTTTGATATTTTAGATTTGAGATGAAAATATGCTTTTCAGAAGCAGTTAACCCCTGCCAATCAGATCTGTCTTTTGATACATCAATCTCTTCAGGGCGCCAAAAAAATGAAAGTTGCTTTTCAATTAATTTTTCAAATGCCACATGTTTTTGTATATCGTAGCGAGAAACATTTACGCTATTGCCTAAAAACATCGGCTCTAATAAGGCATTATTTGGGGTTTGGTTAAAGGTGGTATAAGTCATTTTATTGTTAACTCTTAATAGTGACGTTTATTATTGAACGAATATAAATACAGAAAAGCCGCAATTTAAATTGCGGCTAAATAACATCATAATTTAATTAGATTTTACAAGCCCCGCCTGCACAACCATCATCTTCTTCTTCGATGATATCTTCTTGAGAGTCGGCTGCACCATCACGGGTATTATGGTAATAAAGTGTTTTAACACCTAATTTGTAAGCCGTTAGTAAATCTTTTAATAATAACTTAAGTGGTACTTTTCCACCATCAAAGCGACTAGGATCATAATTTGTATTTGCTGAAATTGTTTGATCAATAAATTTTTGCATTATGCCAACAAGTTGTAGATAGCCATCATTTGATGGGATATCCCATAATAACTCATAGTTTTCTTTTAAACGATTATATTCTGGAACAACTTGCTTTAATATTCCATCTTTACTCGCTTTAATACTAATGTGACCGCGTGGTGGTTCTATACCATTTGTTGCATTAGATATTTGTGATGATGTTTCAGATGGCATTAATGCCGATACCGTAGAGTTTCGCATTCCATGTTCTTGAATGCTTTTACGTAAACCATCCCAATCAAGATGTAACTGCTCATCACATACTTTATCTAAATCTTTTTTATAGGTATCAATTGGCATAATACCTTGAGAATAGGTTGTCTCATTAAATTTAGGACACGCACCTTTTTCTTTTGCTAGTACATTTGATGCTTTCATCAAGTAAAACTGTAATGCTTCAAAAGTTCTGTGCGTAAGCCCATTGGCACTGCCATCTGAATATTTCACGCCATTTTTAGCAAGATAATAAGCGTAGTTAATAACACCTATACCAAGTGTACGGCGACCCATAGAGGCATTTTTTGCAGCAGGTACAGGGTAGTCTTGGTAATCTAGTAAATCATCTAATGCACGAACAGCTAACTCAGCAAGTTCTTCTAGCTCATCTAACGAATCAATTGCACCTAAATTTAATGCAGATAAAGTACAAAGTGCAATTTCACCTTCTTCATCCATTACATGTTGTAAAGGTTTCGTTGGTAATGCAATTTCTAAACATAGGTTAGATTGGCGAATGGGTGCTACCGTTGAAATAAACGGGCTATGAGTATTACAGTGATCAACATTTTGTAAATATATACGACCAGTGCTTGCACGCTCTTGTGCAAATACAGAAAAAAGCTCAATTGCTTTAATGCGTTTTTTACGAATGTTTTCATCTTGTTCGTACTGGTTATATAAAGTTTCAAACTTTTCTTGATCTTCAAAAAATGCATCATAAAGACCTGGCACATCTGATGGACTGAATAGTGTTATATAGTCATCTTTAATTAAACGGCTATACATTACTTTATTAAATTGAACACCATAATCTAAATGTCTTACGCGATTGTCTTCTACACCACGATTATTTTTAAGAACAAGCAGATTTTCAACTTCTAAATGCCAAAGTGGGTAGAAGAGTGTTGCTGCGCCACCACGCACACCACCTTGCGAACAACTTTTAACAGCTGTTTGGAAATGTTTATAAAATGGTATACAACCTGTATGAAAAGCTTCCCCATTTCTTATCGCGCTGCCTAATGCGCGGATACGACCCGCATTTATACCTATGCCTGCACGTTGGCTTACGTATTTAACGATGCTAGATGATGTCGCATTAATTGAGTCTAAACTATCGCCACATTCAATTAATACACAAGAGCTAAACTGTCTTGTTGGGGTACGCACACCAGCCATAATAGGAGTTGGTAATGAAATTTTGAATGTGGATACTGCATCATAAAAACGTTTTATGTAATCTAATCGTGTGTCAGCTGGGTATTTTGCAAATAAACTTGCAGCAACTAAAATATATAAAAACTGTGCGCTTTCGTAAATTTCACCTGTAACGCGATTCTGAACTAAATATTTTCCTTCAAGCTGCTTTACTGCGGCGTAGCTGAAATTCATATCACGGCTATGGTCAATAAAACTATCTAACTGATCTATTTCAGCTTCAGTGTAATCTGCAAGTAAGTGGGCATCATAACGATTTTCTTCAACAAGTTTTATCACATGATCAAATAAACGTGGAGGCTCAAATTTACCGTATGCTTTTTTTCTAAGGTGAAAAACTGCTAGGCGAGCTGCCAAATATTGATAATCAGGTGTATCTTTTGAGATTAAATCGGCTGCAGATTTTATAATAGTTTCGTGAATGTCTGATGTACGTATGCCGTCATAAAATTGAATATGAGACTTAAGTTCTACTTGAGAAACCGATACGTTTTCAAGACCTTCAGCGGCCCATGCTACAACACGATGGATCTTTTCAAGATCGAGAGATTCCTTTATACCGTCACGCTTGCTCACAGATAGCTGTTGATTCATAATTTGCCCACAGTTTTTGATTGTTTTCGAAAATTTCAAAACGAATTTAATAATTATTTATATATTTTTATTAGCTTAATCATTATGTAATTAAAGTAAGTCTATTTTTATAAATACAAGTTACATCAGCATAAAAAAATCAATTATAAATTGAGGTGTAAATTAATACGCTGCGGTAGTTGATGACCAACAAGATAGTGGGGTCTGAGATCATTTGCAAGGGACAGAATTTGGCGCGATTGTGGATAAGTAGGGGATAGTTTTTAATGGTTAGTGATTATTAACCTTTTATCTTTTGATTTATTAGAAATATCTAAAAATCAACTTAGTTTTAGATAAAAAAAATTATTTTAAGATTTTAATCTGTTTGCTTGTTAACTGAACATGCTTGTACCTTAAAATAGTGTTTAACACTATATCTAGTGGTTAATTTTTATCACGTCACTAGATATAGTTGTTTGCTTTATAGCCCGGAAAATCAAATTTTCTCAAAATAGAGAATGTAATTAACACTGACATCTTGATTAAGGGAATATTGACCAGATATCGGATTATAGGTTAAGCCAGCACTTGATTTTACTTTTAAGCCATTTTGTTCGGCCCAACTGATCAGCACAGATGGTTTTATAAACTTTTTATGATCATGCGTACCATTTGGTACTAATTTTAATAGCTTTTCCGCTGCGACAATTGCAAATAAATAAGATTTAAGCGTTTTATTTAGTGTGGAGAAAAACACTTTCCCGCCAGGTTTTACAAGTTTTGATACGGCACATATGACAGATGCAGGGTCGGGTACATGCTCTAACATTTCCATACAGGTCACAACGTCAAAAGTGTGTGAGTTTTGTAGGGCGAATTCTTCAGCTGTGGATTGTATATAATCTAATTTAATCCCTGATTCTAAACTATGGAGCTTTGCAACATTGAGGGGCTCAGCGCCCATATCCAAGCCTGTTACCTGGGCACCTAGTTTAGCCATGCTTTCACTTAAAATTCCACCGCCACATCCAACGTCTAATATTTTTTTATCAAAAATGCCATTACATTTGTTATTGATGAAATCTAGCCTTAATGGATTGATTTCGTGTAAAGGTTTGAATTCACCATCGAGATCCCACCATCTTTGTGCTATTGATTCAAATTTTGCAATTTCTGATGGATCTACATTTTGATGTTCGGTCATAAAAAGCCTCCTGATTAATCTGAGGGCATTATAAAGGGTTATTTTATAAATTCACAAAGGTTTACTTCATGTAAATAAATAAAATGTGTGGTAGTATCTTCGAGTTAATAAAAAGAATATGTTATTTAAGTGAAGGAAATGGCAACGAATGACCGATACCAATAATCAAATCGTTCCAGTTAATATTGAGGATGAGCTTAAGAATTCGTACCTAGATTATGCTATGAGTGTAATTGTCGGACGTGCATTACCAGATGTACGAGATGGACTTAAGCCTGTGCATCGTCGTGTTTTATTTGCGATGAATGAACTTAAAAATGACTGGAATAAGCCTTATAAGAAATCAGCCCGTGTCGTGGGCGATGTAATTGGTAAATATCACCCACATGGTGATACTGCTGTTTACGATACAATCGTACGTTTAGCACAACCATTTTCAATGCGTTACTTATTAGTTGATGGCCAAGGTAACTTTGGTTCTGTTGATGGTGATTCTGCTGCTGCGATGCGTTATACCGAAATTCGAATGACCAAGTTATCACATGAATTGTTATCAGATCTTGAAAAAGAAACGGTAGATTTTGTGCCTAACTATGACGGCACAGAAATGATCCCTGCTGTTATGCCGACAAGAATTCCCGCTTTATTAGTAAATGGTTCTTCGGGGATTGCCGTAGGTATGGCGACGAATATTCCGCCGCATAACCTTACTGAAGTGATTAATGGTTGTTTGGCACTTATGGCTGACTCGGAATTATCAATTGATCAACTTATTGAATATATTCCAGGACCAGACTTTCCAACTGCGGGCATAATTAGTGGCCTTAAAGGCATTGAACAAGGTTATAAAACGGGTCGTGGTAAAGTTCATATTCGTGCAAAAGCAGCGGTTGAAACAAATGAAAAAACTGGCCGTGAAACCATCATAGTTGATGAGTTGCCGTACCAAGTTAATAAAGCACGTTTAATTGAAAAAATTGCTGAGTTAGTTAAAGATAAAAAAATTGAAGGGATCAGTGCTTTACGTGATGAATCTGATAAAGATGGCATGCGTATTGTTGTTGAAATTAAACGTGGTGAAGTGGGTGAAGTTGTTTTAAACAATCTTTACTCTCAAACTCAAATGCAAACTACATTCGGTATGAATATGGTTGCATTAGATAATGGTCAGCCTAAGTTACTTAATTTAAAAGAAATGCTAGAAGCTTTTATCATTCACCGTCGTGAAGTGGTAACTCGCCGTACAGTATTTGAGTTAAGAAAAGCACGAGACCGAGCGCATATGTTGGAAGGCTTAGCTATTGCGTTGGCAAACATCGATGAAATTATCGAAGTGATCCGTAATTCACCAACGCCAAGTGAAGCTAAAGAAGCACTATTAGCTCGTTCATGGCAGTTAGGTAATGTTCAGGCTATGCTTGAAAAAACAGGTGAAGATAATGTTGCTCGCCCTGAATGGTTAGAAGATGAATTTGGTATTCGTGACGGTGAATATTATTTATCAATGCAACAGGCACAAGCCATCCTTGATTTAAGATTACATAAATTAACGGGTCTTGAGCATGAAAAAATCATTTCTGAATATCAAAACTTATTAGAAATAATCGCTGAATTATTGTTTATTCTTTCAAGCCCTGCGCGTTTACTTGAAGTTATTCGTGAAGAATTAGTTGAAATTAAAGAGCAATACGGTGATGAGCGTCGTACCGTTATATCAGCTTCAGCACATGATATTAATTTAGAAGATTTAATAAACGAAGAAGATGTGGTCGTCACTTTATCTCATGAAGGTTATGTTAAATACCAGCCGCTAAGTGATTATGAAGCCCAGCGTCGAGGTGGTAAAGGTAAGTCTGCTACACGAATGAAAGACGAAGATTTCATTGAGCGTCTTCTTGTTGCAAATACACACGACACTATTTTATGTTTCTCTACAGCAGGTCGTTTATATTGGTTGAAAGTTTATCAATTACCATTAGCCAGTCGTGCTGCACGTGGTAAGCCTATTGTTAACTTATTACCATTAGAAGAAGATGAACGTATTACAGCTATTTTACCTGTACGTGAATATGAAGAAGATAAATATATCTTCATGGCAACGTCAAACGGTACAGTTAAGAAAACACCTTTAACTGCCTATAGTCGACAACGTGCAAGCGGTATTATTGCAATCAATTTAAATGATGGCGATAGCTTAATTGGTGTTGATATCACTGATGGTAGCAATGAAATTATGTTATTCTCTGATGCGGGTAAAGTTGTCAGATTCAAAGAAGCAGAAGAAATTCCAGCTATTGACGAAGATGGTAACCCTGTTTTAGATGAAAATGGCGAACAGGAAATTAAGTTTAAAGGTGTAAGACCTATGGGTCGTACCGCTACAGGTGTACGTGGTATTAAACTTAAAGATGATGATAAAGTAATATCATTAATTGTTCCTAAAACTAATGGTGACATTTTAACTGTAACTGAAAATGGTTATGGTAAACGTACAATACTTGAAGATTACCCATCTAAGAGTCGTGCGACGCAAGGTGTTGTATCTATCAAGGTAAGTGAAAGAAATGGTAAAGTTGTTGGTGCTGTACAAGTATTAGATAATGACGAAATCATGTTGATCACAAACCGTAGTACTTTAGTACGTACACGCGTTCATGAAGTTTCAACTGTTGGCCGTAATACCCAAGGTGTTATATTAATTCGAACAGCTGAAGATGAATTGGTAGTTGGTTTACAACGCATCGATGAAATTGAAGAAGCAATTGTTTATCCAGAAGCTGAAGGTGAAATATCTGAACAAGGTGCTGCTCAAACGCAATTAGTTTCAGAAGCGGATGATGGTGAACCTGAAAATTCTTCACCACAAGACGAAGAATAATCATAAAAAGCGGCTTTAAGCCGCTTTTTTTTATTTCTAAAATTAGGTAAATTAATAGAGGTGCAGGAATACTTATTATTAAGCTATTATTAGCACTTTTATGAATAAATAATACGATTGTTTATTCACTTTTAATTACGATGCAATATCAATAAAATTATTCAAAAATTTTATACTGGGAATGAGGATTAACGAGAATGAGTGTTTATAATTTTTGTGCTGGGCCTGCGATGTTACCGCCTGAAGTAATGAAAAAAGCACAAAAAGAATTTATTGACTGGCAAAACTTAGGTGTTTCCGTTATGGAAATAAGTCATAGAAGTGAACCATTTTTAGAGCTAGCTCATAAAAGTGAAGAAAGTTTACGTCGTTTAATGAATATATCAAATGACTATGCCATTTTATTTATGCATGGCGGTGGGCGAGGTCAATTTTCAGCTGTACCATTGAATTTACATCAAGAAGGTAAACAAGCGGTATATTGTCAAACAGGAACCTGGTCTTTTAGTGCGCTAGATGAAGCTAATAAGTTTACACAAACACAAAAGTTTAATATCAGAAATGATCAAAACTCAGTAGCATCTGTCATTCCAGTAGATCAATGGCAACTTCCTGAAGAAGCGTCATATATCCATTACTGTACAAATGAAACGGTAGATGGCATTGAGCTATTTGATGTTCCTAAGCATGCAAGTGCGCCAATCGTTGCAGATATGTCATCTAATATATTATCACGAGAAATCGACGTAAATAAATTTGATTTAATCTATGCCGGTGCGCAAAAAAATATTGGTCCATCAGGTCTGGCCATCGTTATCGTTAAAAAAGATTTATTATCTCGTCCAGGCCTTGCGAAGCCTGGGATTTTTGATTACGCATTAGAATCAAAACAACAAAGTATGTTTAATACGCCACCTACTTTTGCATGGTATTTAGCTGCTGAAGTATTTGCTTGGTTAGAGGCAAATGGTGGTGTAGCAGCAATGGAAGCACATAATAGAGATAAAGCCGCACTATTATATGATTTTATTGATAACAATGACTTTTATCAAAACAATATTGATACAAGTTGTCGTTCATTAATGAATGTGCCTTTCTTATTAAAAGATGAGTCTTTAAATAAAGCATTTTTGACACAATCACAAAACGCAGGTTTATTAGCTTTAGAAGGGCACAGAAGTGTTGGAGGCATGAGAGCTAGTATTTATAATGCAATGCCTAAAGCTGGCGTTGAGGCTTTAGTTGATTTTATGTTTAAGTTCTCAAAGGAGCATAAATAATGGAACAACTTAAGTTAGAACCCATCACGCAGGTTAATGGTACTGTTTTATTGCCTGGTTCAAAAAGTTTATCAAATCGCATTCTATTATTAGCAGCTCTATCTAAGGGAACAACGCAAGTAGATAATTTACTAGATAGCGATGACATTCGCTATATGTTGGGTGCATTAAAAGAGCTTGGTGTTGAAGTTACTTTAAGTGAAGACAAGACTACTGCAATAGTACAAGGGGTTGATGGTCTGTTCAAACAGCCATCTAAACCACTGTTTTTAGGTAATGCTGGCACAGCATTTAGACCTTTAACAGCAGCACTTTGTGCAATTGAAGGTAACTATGAATTAACCGGTGAACCTCGAATGGAAGAGCGTCCAATTGGTCATTTAGTTGATGCTTTAGCTGATTTAAATGCAGATGTTAAATGCCTAAAAAATGAAGGCTACCCTCCGCTCAATATTTCAGGTAAAAAGCTTGAAGGCGGCGAAGTCAGCATCGATGGGAGTATCTCAAGTCAGTTTCTTACAGCTTTATTAATGGCTGCTCCTTTATTTAAACGCGATACAAAAATAACAATAATTGGGGAATTAGTCTCTAAACCTTATATTGATATTACTTTAGATGTGATGTCTCGTTTTGGTATTTGTGTTCAGAACAATAATTATGAGAGTTTTGTTGTGAAATCTGGTCAACAATATTCATCACCTGGTCGTATTATGGTTGAAGGTGATGCATCCTCAGCATCATACTTTATGGCTGCAGCTGCAATTAATGGCGGTACCATCGAAATTAAAGGTGTTGGTAGAAAAAGTGTTCAAGGTGATATTGGTTTTGCCAATGTGATGGAACAAGTCGGTGCGCAAGTGCAATGGTTCGATGAAAAAATAGTTGTTAGTAAGGGAGATTTAAAAGGCGTCGATATTGATGCTAATGAAATTCCTGATGCAGCAATGACATTAGCCACGGTAGCATTGTTTTCTGAGGGGAAAACTGCAATTAGAAATATCTATAATTGGCGTGTAAAAGAAACTGACCGCTTATATGCTATGGCAACGGAGCTTCGAAAAGTAGGAGCTGAAGTGATAGAAGGTGAAGACTTTATTGAAATAACACCTCCGGTTAGAATTAATTTTACAGATATAGATACTTATAATGACCACCGAATTGCGATGTGTTTTTCTATGGTGGCAGTCGGGGGACATCCCATAATTATTAATGATCCTAAGTGTGTAGATAAAACATTTCCAAGTTATTTTGATACATTAGCAAGCATTAGTTGCGCTTGAACTTAGTTTCAAATAAAAAATAATTGTTATAAAAGAGCGAAACTTTTTTAAATTTCGCTTATAATGCGCCGGATTATTTTTGTATGTATAGATGGAGGTTGAAATGCAACCAGTCTCACCAGTCGTCACAGTTGATGGTCCAAGTGGCGCAGGAAAAGGAACAGTTTGCCGTTTGTTAGCGGAAAAACTAGGTTGGGATGTCTTGGATAGTGGTGCAATATATCGTGTATTAGCACTTGCTGCAATTCATCATCAAATTTCAACAGAGAATGAAGCTGCACTTGTGCCTTTAGCAGCTAATTTGGATGTACAATTTTTAATAGATAGTGAATCAAATTCAAGTAAAATAGTATTGGAAGGCGAAGATGTCACTAAACGTATAAGAACTGAAGAAGTAGGTGCTGTAGCATCAAAAGTCGCAGCACTGCCACGTGTTAGAGAAGCCTTGTTAAGGCGTCAGCGTGCGTTTAGAACAGAAAATGGATTAATTGCAGATGGTCGTGATATGGGCACTGTTGTATTTCCTGATGCCCAGTTCAAACTCTATTTAACTGCATCAGCTCAAGAGCGTGCAAATCGTCGTTATATGGAGTTGAAGGAAAGCGATCTTAGTGTTAAAATTGAGAACATCTTAGCTGATATAGAGGCACGTGATGAACGCGATATGAATCGCAGTATTGCGCCTTTAGTACCAGCTGCTGATGCTATTGTAGTTGATACAACTAAATTGAATGCAAAACAAGTATTTGAACATGTATATGAATTATATACACAAGCGCTCGTTGTTTAATAACTGTACATGAAAGTGTTGCAGGTTATTTTGTGTATTTATAAGTTAATTTAACTATATTTAATCTGATTAGAATGTTTTTTCTAATCCCATAACAGCGAACAAAATGGAAACTATTCGCTAAATTAATAACCCCATGCGGCAGGAAAGCTAATTGGTGATATAAACATTAGAGACGTATTAAGTATGTCAGAAAATTTTGCACAGTTATTTGAAGAAAGCTTACAAGGTTTTGAAGCTAAACAAGGTTCTATCGTTAAAGGTACAGTTATTTCAATTGAAAATAACATCGTACTTGTTGATGCTGGTCTTAAATCTGAAAGCGCAATTCCTGCCGAGCAATTCAAAAATAATGCTGGTGAATTAGAAGTTGCTGTTGGCGACGAAGTAGATGTAGCGCTAGACGCAATCGAAGATGGTTTCGGTGAGACAATCCTTTCTCGTGAGAAAGCAAAACGTCACGAAGCTTGGATCCGTCTTGAGAAAGCATGTGAAGAGCAAGAAACTGTTACTGGTATTATTAACGGTAAAGTTAAAGGCGGTTTCACTGTTGAAGTTGATACGATTCGTGCATTCCTACCTGGTTCATTAGTTGATGTGCGTCCAGTACGTGATACAACTCATCTTGAACATAAAGAGCTAGAATTCAAAGTAATCAAACTTGATCAAAAACGCAATAACGTTGTTGTATCACGTCGTGCTGTAATTGAGTCTGAAAATTCTCATGAGCGTGAAGAACTTCTAGCTAACCTTGTTGAAGGCCAAGAAGTTAAAGGTATCGTTAAGAACCTTACTGATTACGGTGCTTTCGTAGATCTTGGTGGTGTTGATGGTCTTCTTCATATCACAGATATGGCTTGGAAACGCGTTAAGCATCCATCAGAAATCGTTAATGTTGGTGACGAAATCTTAGTTAAAGTACTTAAGTTTGATAAAGAGAAAACTCGTGTTTCTCTAGGCCTTAAGCAACTTGGCGAAGATCCATGGTCAGCAATTGCTGCACGTTACCCAGAAGGTTCTAAACTTACTGGTCGTGTAACAAACTTAACTGATTACGGTTGTTTTGTTGAAATTCAAGAAGGCGTTGAAGGTTTAGTACACGTTTCTGAAATGGATTGGACTAACAAAAACATCCATCCTTCTAAAGTTGTAAGCTTAGAAGACGTTGTTGAAGTTATGGTTCTTGAAATTGATGAAGAACGTCGTCGTATTTCTCTTGGCCTTAAGCAGTGTAAAGCTAATCCTTGGCAAGAATTTGCTCGTCTACAAGTTAAAGGCGATCAAGTTACTGGTAAGATCAAATCAATCACTGATTTTGGTATCTTTATCGGTCTTGACGGTGGCATTGACGGTCTTGTTCACTTATCTGACATTTCTTGGAATGTACCAGGTGAAGAAGCTGTTCGTGATTACAAGAAAGGCGATGAGATCTCAGCTGTTGTTCTACAAGTTGACCCAGAGCGCGAGCGTATTTCATTAGGCGTTAAGCAAATTGAAGCTGACCCGTTCAATAACTTCCTGGATCTAAACAAGAAAGGTGCTATTCTTACTGGTAAAGTAACAGCTGTAGATGCTAAAGGCGCTACTGTTGAGCTTATCGAAGGCGTTGAAGGTTACGTACGTGTAGCTGATATCGCAGTTGAAAGAGTTGAAGATGCATCTACTGTTGTTTCAGTAGGCGCTGAGCTTGAAACTAAACTAATGGGCGTTGATCGTAAGAACCGTACTATTAGCCTTTCAGTTAAAGCGCTTACTCAAGCTGAAGAGAAAGAAGTTTTAGAAAAACTTAAGAAAGAAGAGCCAGAGTTTGAAAATGCAATGGCTGCAGCATTTAAAAATGCTAAATCTTAATTAGTATATATTTCTAAAATATATCTCAAGGAGGGGCGTAAGCCCTTCCTTAATTTAACTAAGGAATTGATATGACTAAGTCTGAATTAATAGAACAACTATCTGAACAGCATGCGCACTTGCCAGTTAAAGATGTAGAAAATTCAGTAAAAGAAATTTTAGAATTAATGGCTGATTCATTAGCTGAATCTGATCGAATAGAGATTAGAGGTTTTGGTAGTTTCTCACTTCACTACCGTGCTCCACGTGTTGGACGTAACCCTAAAACAGGTGATACAGTCGACCTAGATGGTAAATATGTACCACACTTTAAGCCAGGTAAAGAATTACGTGACCGTGTTAATGCGAGCATAAATTCGTAATATACAATTTTTATTTTGGAGTAGTTAATTGTTACGTGTAGTTAAAATGCTCTCTATATTTATTTTATTATTTATAGCGTTTGTATTAGGATCACAAAATCCACAATTAATAAAAATTAACTATATCCTTGCTAGTGCTGAATTATCTTTAGCTGTTGTAATTAGCATTTGTTTTGTAACTGGTGTAATTGTTGGAACGCTTATAAGTTTAAGGCTATTTACAACTTTGAAATGGCAAAACTTTCGTCTAAAAACAAGCAATAAAAAGCTCATCGCAGAAAAAGAAACTTAATATGGTAGAGCTGTTATTTTTACTCCTACCTGTTGCTGCAGGTTATGGCTATATAATGGGTAAAAATAGTGCGCGATCTAAAGCACACGAACAAAATCGACAAATCACCTCAGAATATAGTAAAGGATTAAAATTTTTACTTGATCGTGAAGAAGATCAAGGGTTAGAACACTTAATCAATTTATTAGAAGTTTCGGCTGATTCAGTTGAACATTATCTTACTCTAGCTATTATGTTTAGACGGCGTGGTGAATTTGACCGCGCAATAAAAATACATAAACTCCTCCTTGAACAAGCAAACTTAAATTCAGATACGACAACCTCAATATTAATTGAACTGGCCCAAGATTATATTATGGCTGGTTTGCTAGATTGTGCTGAAGAGCATTTATTAAATCTGGTCGAAAGGCTAAATGCTAAAGCAATCGAGCTTTTATTTGATTTATATCTGCAAACAAAAGAGTGGCAAAAAGGAATATCATTATATGAGAAAAATGGCAGTTTATTTTCTAAACATAAATTAAAAGTTGCGGTTGCTAATTTTTACTGTGAACAATCCATATTAATTGAAAAACCCAAATTGATGCGAAAGGTTCTTGGTTTAGAAAGTGGGGTTGTTAGGCCTTTATTTGAACTTGGTAAAGCCGCATTTTTACGGGAAGATCATGTAAAAGCGATATCATACTGGCGAGATTTGTTAATGCAAACGCCAAATTACACGCCTTTATTTCTTGATGATTTAGAAGCATGTTATAAAAACTTAGGGTTATGTGATCAATTTGAAACCTTGTTAGAACAAGAGGTGGAAAATGGAGGTGTATTGATAAAAATAAAATATTGCCGCATTTTAGTTAATAATAGCCGAAGTAGTGATGCTGTGAAGTTATTAACTAAAAGTCTAAAAAAACAGCCAAACATCAGAGGCTTTAGTTTTTTATTAGAGATGATCACTTCACAAAATCAAGAAATAAAAATAGTAATAGAACAAATAAACGAGCTTGTACAATCATATATAGCAACTAAAACAGAGTTTCAATGTACTCAGTGTGGGTTTAGTAGTCATACATTGTACTGGTCTTGTCCATCATGTAAACATTGGGAAACAATCATTCCAAGTCGTGGACTTGATGGTTTCTAATAATATATAACTTATCTTAACTCAATCATTAATGGTTGATCTATAAACGAAATATTAAGTTTTTAACTTCTTTTAAATTGAAGGTCTATTATAAAATGAACCAAATAAATGATCCTAAGGTACTAATCGCACTTGATTATGCATCTGAAGAGGATGCAATTAGCTTTGTTAGCCAATTATCACCAAACGAATGTCGATTAAAGGTCGGCAAAGAAATGTTTACTTATTTTGGCCCTCAATTTGTTAAAAAGCTCATTGATTTAGGCTTTGATGTTTTTTTAGATTTAAAATTTCACGATATTCCAAATACAGTTGCCAAAGCTGTCGTTGCCGCAGCACAAATGGGCGTTTGGATGGTAAATGTACACGCTAGCGGTGGTCCTCAAATGATGTCTAAAGCAAAAGATGCTTTAGAACAATTTGGTGATAAAGCACCATTACTAATTGCTGTTACAGTGCTTACAAGTATGGATGAACAAGAGCTTTCACGTTTAGGTGTTAATAAATCACCTGCTGAGCAAGTATCATATTTAGCTCAGCTCGCAAAAGACTCTGGCTTAGATGGGGTTGTTTGTTCTGCTCAAGAAGCTCAAAATTTAAAAAACCAGCTAGGTACTGATTTTAAATTAGTGACGCCAGGTATTCGCCCTGAAGGGAGTGATGCTGGCGATCAAAAACGCATCATGACGCCTAAAGAAGCTATATTATGTGGCAGTGATTATCTGGTAATAGGGCGCCCAATAACTCAGTCAGAAAACCCAGTAGAAACCTTAGCTAAAATTAACGAATCTATAAAATAATTTTTTGTATAATAAATATGGGCCTTGAGTTATCAAGGACCATATTTAGTTCTTCTATTTATACAATATATAACTTTTCATTATTTATATATGTGTCACAATTAATTAAACAAAATAAAAAATATTAGAGAAATATAAATGAAGTACTTATTTATCTTAGTCGCAGTAATTGTTGCTGGATATTATTACAATAATTGGCTTGTAATTGAGAACAAAAGAACTGCATTTCCAGAGTTAGTGAAAAAAGTATCCGAAAATAATGTGAGTTTATTTGATGCTAAAAAAGCAATTAAATTATTAGTTCAGCTAAGTTGTGAAGAATTTAAAGAAAAACTAGAAGCCCGTGGCTCATCGGTTTCTGAGTGCCTTCAATATCAAGAAAACTTTCAGAGTGAATGTGATGAGAGAATCTTCAGGTTGGCTCCGATAGAATTTAGTGACACTGAAGAGTTATTAGATTATTCAAGAAGATATCATAGATGTATTATGCCAACCGGATTTTCTAAAATCGAGCTAAACCATTATTTATAAAAAGGTGCGCAATACACCTTTTTATTATGAACTCATTTATATGCTATTTTAATTTTATACTTTTTGCTTCGATAGCAATAACACCTTTTTTAAATAAACCGCCAATAGCTCTTTTAAAGTTAGCCTTGCTACATGAGAAGGTTTTTTTAATGAGTTCAGGATCAGATTTGTCACCTAAAGGCAAAAAACCATTATTTTTATTAAGTTCTTCAATTATTTTATCAGCTAATGTATGGGCACTGGCTATGCCAATAGGCTCTAATACAATATCTAATTTATTATCTTCACGTACTTTCTTGATATAGCCAGGCATTGTTTGACCAACAAATAAAGATTTGAATACTTGGTCATAATAAACAATTCCCCAATGTAATTTGTCAACAATTACCTTATATCCAAGATCTGTACGACCTGCAATAATCAAGTTAACTTTATCTTTAAAGTTGTAGTTTGCCTCAGCTTTACCTATAAATTTATTATATCTATTTGAAGCACAAAGTCTTTGACTGGCATTGTCTAAGTAAACACCAACAAGATAGGACATACCTTGTTCCATTTTTGGATTTTGCTCACCATAGGGGACTAATAAATCTTTATCTATCCCCCAATCTAAAAAAGCCCCAATATTATTTATTTCTTTTACACGCATTAGCGCAAAATCACCAAGTTGTGCATTAGGTGTCTTTTTTGTTGCTGTGGTTAAGCCATCAGAGTCAAGATATACAAAAACGTTGACTTCATTACCAGCTATGTCTTGTTCCGTGAGTTCGTTTAATGGGAGAAATACTTCACCAAGATTTTTACCATCTAAATATGCACCTTCACCTGAGCGTTCATTTATCGTTAGTGCATGAAAACATCCTAAAGTGATCATTCATCAATATCCTGTATTGGAGTCTCTTTATTGACTCTTGGTTTACGTTTTAAAGGGCTTTGACCATCAATATCAAATGGTGCGGGAATAGGCGCTTTATTTTTTTTGTTCGATGTTTTTGTCGATTTTTTAAATACTTTTTTTACATTTTTCTTAATTTTTTCAGTTGGTTTCTTAACTGTTTTATCTTTGATGCCCTTAAATTTACCTTTAAGGCCGTCTACTGTTAAAAATGTAAATTCTTGTTGTAAATATTTTTGTAATGCTAAGAAGTTATTCCAATCTTTAGGGCCAATAAATGAAATCGCGTGTCCTTTAAAGCCAGCTCTACCTGTTCGCCCAATTCTATGAACATATTCTTCTGAATTTTTTGGTAAATCAAAATTGATAACGTGTGTGACACTTAATAAATCTAAACCCCGTGAAGCAACATCAGTTGTAACAAGTATTTGATATTGTTCTCGACTAAAAGCATCCATGATTTTAAGACGTTTATTTTGACTCATATCACCTGACAGGGCGGCTGAATTGAATCCTTTTTCATTAAGCATCGAGCTTAATCGTTGTGTATCACCTCGGGTGGCTGTAAAAATAATACATTGGCCCACATTTTTTTGAGAGATAAAATGATTCAATAAAGCTTCTTTATGATCTAAGTGATCGGCTAAGAAAAGGTTTTGCGTTATATCGTCATGTTTTTCAATTGCAGAACCTACGATTACTTTTTTTGGTTTATTAAGAAGGTTGCTTGATAATGTATCTAACTCTGCGTGTTCGAGTGTAGCTGAAAACATAAGTGTTTGACGTAATCTATGATCTGCACTTGTATTGATGAGCTGTAACTCTTCTTTAAAACCCAAATCCATCATGCGGTCAGCTTCATCTAATATGAGCATTTCTAAACCGCTTAAATAAAATGATTTTTGTTTTAAATGATCCGCTAAACGCCCTGGTGTTGCTACAATAAACTGAGGGTCTTTTCTAAGGGCTTTGATCTGCTCATTAAAGTTATCTCCACCAAGCACTTTTGTTGCTAATAAATTTGTACCAGCAATGAGCATGCGTAATTGGGTGAATACTTGATTGGCAAGTTCTCTTGTGGGCGTAATGATTAAAACTCTAGGGTCTCGTTTGCTCAGTGCTTTTTGTTTAAGTACACGTTGTAAAGCAGGTAATAAAAATGCAAGAGTTTTACCTGAACCAGTTTTTGACTGAGCAAATAAGTCTTTGCCTGTAATTGCAACAGGAATCGCTTTTTGTTGGATCTCAGTCGGTTCGGTGATCGCTTGATGAGCTAGCTGTTTGGCTAAACGTATATCAATGCCTAGTGTTTCAAATTGCAAATTGTTTCTCCGGGAATTTTAGTACCGTCAGGTGATAATACAAAAATAGTATAAATAATTAAAAAAGCGCGACATTATACAATGAAGCTAGGTTTGCAGGTAGAGTTATATAATAAATTGTGAGTATTTAAAGTGAGTATACTTGTGCAGGTTATTAAACCTACACAAGAAAGTTATTTACTTTTGTATATATGCGTCATTATGACCGCCTGCAGCTCGCCCTGATGGGTCTGCATTTTTCATAAATGCTTCATCCCAAGCGAGAGCTTCTGGTGTAGAACAGGCTACAGATTTTCCATGGGGTACACATTTAGCAACGGCATCACCAGGAAAGTGCTCTTCAAAGATACTACGATAGAAATAAGCTTCTTTTGAGTCGGGCGTATTAATTGGAAATTTAAACTCTGCATTTTCTAGTATAGAGTCAGTTATTTGCTCGTCAACAAACTCTTTTAAAGAGTCTATCCAATTATAACCTACACCATCAGAGAACTGCTCTTTTTGGCGCCATAACACTTCTTCAGGCAAATATCCTTCAAATGCTTCACGCAAAATATGTTTTTCAATTTTACCATCTTTACATTCTTTCGCTTGTGGATTGATGCGCATAGCTATATCTACAAACTCTTTATCAAGAAATGGCACGCGTGCTTCTACGCCCCATGCAGCCATAGACTTGTTTGCTCGCAGACAGTCAAACATATGAAGTTTCGATACTTTTCGGTTAAGTTCTTCATGAAATTCTTGTGCATCAGGTGCTTTATGAAAATACAGATATCCACCAAATAATTCATCAGCACCTTCACCAGAGAGTACCATTTTTATCCCCATAGCTTTAATTTGGCGTGACATTAAATACATAGGAGTAGAAGCACGTATGGTTGTTACATCATATGTTTCTAAATGATAAATAACTTCACGTAATGCATCTATGCCTTGCTGTACTGTAAAATGAATAGGGTGGTGCACAGTTCCTATCATATCCGCTACTTTTTGTGCTGCGATTAAGTCAGGAGAACCTTCAAGGCCTACAGAAAATGAATGTAACTGTGGCCACCATGCATTTGATTCATCATTGTCTTCAATACGCTTTGCTGCAAATTTTTGTACTATGGCAGAAATAACCGATGAATCTAATCCTCCGGATAATAAAACACCATAAGGTACGTCGCACATAAGCTGGCGTTTTACAGCATCTTCGAGTCCTTGTTTAACATCTTGCACATTTGCAGCGTTATCTTTTATGGCATCAAATTCCTGCCAATCACGTGTATAGTAAGGCTTTAACTCACCATCTTTACTCCAAAGATAATGACCTGGTGGAAATTCTTCAATCGTTTTACAAATTGGGGCAAGTGCTTTTAGCTCTGAAGCAACATAAAAGTTTCCATGCTCATCAAAACCCGTATAAAGCGGAATAATACCGATATGATCTCGCCCAATTAAATAGGCATCTTGATCTTCATCATATAAGCAAAATGCAAAAATACCATTAAGATCATCTAAAAACTCAGCCCCTTTTTGCTTATATAAAGCTAAAATCACTTCACAATCAGACTCTGTTTGAAATTCAAAATTTGTTGTCAAATTTTTTGCTAATTCTTTATGGTTATATATTTCACCATTAACAGCTAAATAATGTGTTTTCTCAGGATTAAATAAGGGTTGGGCACCACTTGAAACCCCAACAATTGCTAAACGTTCATGTACTAAAATAGCCTTGTCTGATGAATAAACACCTGACCAGTCTGGCCCTCTATGTCGCAGTAATTTAGACATTTCAATTGCCTGGCTACGTAATTGCGTAGGATCTGTTTTGATATCCAGTACGCCAAAAATAGAACACATACCTCATTCCCCATTCTATAAAAGTGATTAAATTCATTAATAATATATGTATCAAATAAACTTTGCTAAGTCACACCAAAATTTAACAAATATTGCATAAAATTAGCTTAATTTTACTTTTGCAGTTTACGTAAACGGAAGTGGGTCTTGAATGAGCTCAAATATAGATAAAATTCGACTTTATATGGCTTTAGATAACTTTAATGCGCTAGCTAACACTGGCGCACAGAGAGAAGTATATTTATTGAGTTAACAAAATTTTAAAATCATGACCATTAGAATTGTCATCGGATTTACTAAATTTTAGCAGTAAATCATCTTTGCCATCATCATTTAAGTCGCTAACAGATACGGAATTGCCATCTTTAGGCAATTGGGTATCGAATTCTACGGCACGGCGTGAAAATAACTTTTTACCTGATTGGCCAAAATAAATATCCAACTCATCTTCCCCATCAGACAAAATTAAATCTTTTAAGCCATCAGCATCTAAGTCAGCCAGTTTAACCACTGCACTGCCTGATTGCCCTGAACTGAGACTGAAGTTTAATTCAACCTCCTTGTTAACATGTGGTTTTTTTAAGTAGTTATCGTGTTTATCCATTTTAAAAAGGTAAACATCTTGGTCTATACTTCCGGCTATTAATGCACCTATTATTTGTGATAAACCAATATCAAAACCAGCAAGCATGACCTCGGGTTTTTTATCATTATCTATGTCTATGAACTCTAGCCCTGTTAAAGTACCCTCAGCATGGATCACACTATTTGGTTTGTTATCATAAATGAGTTGATCATTTGAATTTGTACCAAGATAGACTTCATAGTCATTCACTCTATCTAAAACACCGGACACTTTTGTAAATCTAACAACCATATCTGTTATGCCATCAAAGTTAATATCACGTAGTTCTTCTAATTTACGATATTCAAGTTCAGTTTGATCTAAATTTTCACCTGTTTCATCTTTTTTATTCCACCACTCAGTACCACTGATTGATTTATCAATGTGTATTTCATTAGATATTAAATTGAACTGACCATTCTCTACTTGATTAAAAGTCTGCATTTTACCTTCACCTACTTTAATAATATCGATTTTATTGTCAAAATTAATGTCTTCAAAGTAGAGTTTTGCTTGTTTATAAGTTGCACCATCTTTATGTAAATTAATATCTGCTGGAATGGGTAATGATTGGGCAATAAAAGTATTGTTACTTTGGCCTATGAATATTTGCGTATTTGAAAAATCACTCATTATAAAATCGTCAAGATTATCTTTATTAAAATCTTTAATAAAGTGTGCGCGATTAATGTGTTCAGGATTTTCTTTTAAAAAGATCGAATTAATTTGGGTAATTGTTTCAAATTGATTTTTATGAATGTTGTATTTTGCTATGTGACTGCTTGATAAAAAATATAGATTTTGTAGATGCTCTTTTTTGTATTCACTTAAATCAAAGCTATAAAATTGTTTTGGAATTTGTATTTTGTTAAGCACAACATAGTTACTTTTCACCTCATTATATTGATAAATAACAAGCCATTTATTTTTATTATTATCTACACCTAATAGTATGAGCTCCTTTGCATTGCCTTGTTTTAAGTCAGCAGCCATAACAGGCTGAATAAGCTTATAAGGTGCTTCGATTGTAATTTCTTTAAAATCAATTTTTTTTGAGTTTGACTGTTTATTTGCTGCTAATACATGACTCGAACTGAGACTTGATGCTAAAACCATGGAATAAATTAATATATTTTTTCTAAAATGATGCATTTGATTACTCTTGAACAAATAATTTTTTAATTACATCTATATTTAACATAAGTTATTTTAATAAAAATTTATAATCTGTAAGAAAGTATTAATTTGTCAGTATAGGAAATATACAGTTTATCTATTTTAATAAGTATGGCCTGTTTTTTACTTTTGGGCTAGCGGCCAGATTTTGACAATATAATGTCCATGATAAAAGATTAAACCGGCTATAAAACTCATTACAGAGCCTAGTAATAAAGCCCAAGTGACATTGAACATAGATAAAAGCCCTCCTATGATAGCAGCAAATAAATTACCTAAACAAAATATGGTTACTAGCATGCCCATAAGCTTACCTTGGGCGCGATTTTCATAACTATTAGAGAGGTAAGTTGGTAAAAAACCATTATAAATTGCAATACCTGCTCCCATAAGAGCAAAGGTAACTAAATAAATGTTATTTGTGAGAAAAGGTAATACAGCTAGAGAAACACCATAAATAATGATGCCTAATATGCCAGCTTGTGCATGAGTACATTTTTTTTGAATAATAGGGTTAATTGTAATGCTTGTTATGATCATACAAGTTGTTAAAAATACTGTGGCCCAGCTGATATCAACAGGAATATAGTTAAACTGTTTCACTAAATAAAGAGGATAATATTCATAATACAAATTTACTCCCATAGTTAAAAATAAATATAAAATGAAGAATCGTCTTAAATCGGGCTGTTTAAGTAAGGTGAAGCTAGAGCCAGACTCTGCATGTTTATCTGTTTTATTCATACTCTCAGGCAGTAAAAAATGACTTACGAATGCACAAATTAAACATGCAACAGCGGCAGCCCAAAAAACAGAATCTATACCCCAATAAATAAGGTAACCACCGGCAAGCGGTCCTAATAAATATCCTCCATAGCCCATAGCGCTGACAAGTGAAAAACTACGCGTTTTATCAATGACAGGATGAAGATCTGCTGCGATAGCACGGGCAATTGCAATATTACCCTCACATAACCCCGTTAAAAGTCGTGAAAGTGCAAAAAGAACATAGTTTTCAGATGCAGCAGCAATAGCCGTTAAACTGTAGCCTATGGCACTACCAACTAAGGTTAAACTCAGTAATTTTTTCCTACCATAATGATCAGATACTGCACCGATAAAATTACTGCCTAAAATTATACCTAAAGGATAAATACCTAAAATGATCCCAAGTAAGAGTTCCGCAGGTAAATTTAAAAACTGGGTAAGCTGAGAGTCACCCTGTGCAAATAATGGTGCTAAAACAGGGTAAGGTAGGGCAATACCTGCAATACTTATCAAAGTAACCAATAAGGTAACATAAAGTATTTGCTCAGCTTTATGTTTATCAGTCACTAAAGAGGCATTAGTTAAAGTCATTTTGTCTTGAGATAAATTACTCATAAATACTATTTTAATTTTAACAATAAAGTAAATATCGCACTTTAAATTTATTAAGTAAACAAAAAACTTTATTTAATGGTGTTTCTCCGATTTGTCTCTCTTTAAAAAATAAACGCAAGGCACCCATGAGTAATAGCAGTACATTAGGATTTAAATACGGGTTTATGGTTTTCGCTTAAACCTAGGTAGAAATATTTATGGAAGCAGTACTCTTGTTGTATATTTAGACCATTTTAAATGGTCATATAATTAATGGAATTTAAATATTCTTCACAGGCTATTTACCATGATTCATTAAATTGTTCCAATTGGTGCCAGCATTTAATATTTCTTTCATATCAAAAGACAAGCGGTGGATTGTATGGCAATTGGCACAGGCTTGTACTGCAAATGTGCCTAAAGCGCGGCCTTGTTGTTTTAAAGTACCTGTATTGAGGTGGGTTTTAAGCTGTAATAGCGTTTTTTTCATTTGGGCGCTTGGATAGGTTTGCTTTTTATTTTTATGACAATTTATGCAGGTTTTTCCTAATTCTATTATGCCTGACTCTAAATTATGAAAACTTTCATTTGCGATATCTTTCATGTTATCAGCTGAAGCTATTTTAATTTGGTTTACTGTGTGGCTGAGCTTCTTCATGTGAGATGAATAAGCTTTTGAATTGACTTGTAATTTAGAAAAGTCAGGTGCTCTGTATTTAATTGCTGTGATTGCCCTATAATCATCATGGCAGTTATTGCATGTCTGTTCTATTTCTTTTAGATGAACATCGATTTCCTGATAGTTATTGTTTTTTACCTTGTTGTGCAATGCGCTAAGTGCATCTCTATCAATTTTTTTAGCCCACTGAGGCACCATAGTTGCAATTTTTATATAGTGTTCACTAAATTGTTTTGTCCATTTTTTTAAATTTTTCTCGTGTTTTATATCAGCATAAAATGCAATCGCTTGCATTTGCCTTCTAAGTTTAAACATATTGTGCAGCCATACTTGGCGTTTATTATGAGGTTTGTACCATTGTGCTAATGACTCCGGAGGCGATTTTATAATATTGATACTGTTTTTATGAAAAAATACAACACCTGAGATAACGACAATAACAATACATATAATAACAGCGGGGTAGATCGATTTCATATATTTTCCTAAAACTTTAACTTTGAATTCTAAATACAAAATGTGATGAATGTTTTTTATTCACCTCGTTTTAGCACTATCCCCAATCGAGTAGTCTATTTTGACCCTCAATTTTTAAAATTTCTGTAATATCCTGCGACATCTCAATGACACCTTTGTAGTTATCATCTTGATCTCTAATGGCAAAATAACGGATATGAATTTTACGGTCTTTAAAGTTGATCCAAAACTCAGCTGTATCTTGAGTTCCCTTTTTAAATTCTTCTAAAATTTGTAAAACGGTATCAACAGATTTTGGTGGGTGGCAGAATTTCACTTCGCGGCCTATGATCCCTGCTGAACGTGGAAAAACACGGTTTTCACCGCGATTATAAAAAATAACTTTGTCGTTTTCGTCAACATAGGTTAAATCTACAGGCATAAACTGAAGCATTAAATTCAGTTGTTCGGATGTCATATACCCTTCATTCAAACGAATTCTATCTGTAATTGAGAAGGGGAGTTGTCGGGTACGTCTGTCTTGTGAAGGGTGAACATAGGTTTCTTTAGGGTAAGGAGTTGGATCATTTTCTAGCATCCATCCTATTTCTAAATCACCTTCGCGCATTTCCTTCCAATCATCTTCACTGAGTAAATTTAAAGCATTTGGGAAAAGCCTATCTCTTTCAATTGTCATTAAGCGATTTAGCTCAAATGCAATATTGCTTAAAATTCTTGTTATATCTGTATAGGTTTTAGCGTCTATACAGGCTCTAATATCGCGAAATAAATCTCTAATTTGATCGTGAAATGCCCACATTCCTTGGCTTGGACTAGTCCAGCCATGCTTCTCAAGATAAGGAAATAGCTGATTCTCTTTTCGAGCAAAGTGTTTTTCTACCTGAGATAACTGATTAAATATGTTAAAAAACAATTCATAATCTTCTGCAATATCTATCTGAATAATCTGATATAACAAAGTTTCAATTAAATTATTTTCTTCAAAATAAACCTTTACCGGATGACCGTCAGGAAGTGTTTTTGCGTATTGAGGGAGAGTACTCATTTTTTTACCAGAATATTTTTAGATAATGTATTGTCTCTTTCAAAAAAGCTTATGATTTGTGATAGATCAAAATAAATGTGATTGAAGCGAAGCAGTTTTGTATTTTACGATGTAGATCAACTTCTTGTTTTATCGAAATATAGTGAGCTATTAATGCTGTTTCTTGAATTATAAGATTAGCTCTACCTCTTAATAATTTTCTGATATTGGCATTTTTGTCTGTTGCTACATCAAGACGTTTACCAAGTTCAAAGTTATGGTTAAGTATTAACCTTAAATAATTACAATCGTATCTATATAAAAAAGACCAGAAGCAAAAGTACCTGGTCTTATACTGAAAGTTTTAACTTATTTTAAAGTGTTCTTAAGTTATAAATTAGCGTGAGGTCCAAATACTTCATAGTGTATTCTTGATTCACAAATACCTAATTTAACCAAAGAGGTTTTAGCAAATTGCATAAAACCTACTGGGCCACACATGTAAAAATGTCCTGTATCAGTCGGTAGTTCGAGTGATGTAAAATCAATGAAACCTTGATGTATATTAGCTTCATCATTAATTTTGTCTTTATACCAGGTATTATGTTGCCATGCATGTTTATCACATAATTCTAATACTCTATGTTTAAATGAGTGCTGCTCATTATTTTCACAAGCATGGATATAGTGCACTTTTTGTTTATGTTGTTTATCTGACATTTGCTCTAACATTGCCTGCATAGGAGTTACACCCACACCGGCTGAAATTAGTACAACTGGTGACTGGCGATCTACAAAGAAAAAGTCACCTGCAGGTGCATGAATATCTACTAAATCACCTACTTTAACATTGTCATGCAAATGATTTGAAACCAAACCAGGGAACTGACCCTGTTCGCGTTTAACAGATATGCGATAAGTTTTACCGTTTGGTTTATTCGAGAGTGAATATTGACGAATCTCTACATTTTGTGCACCATTAGGTGTTAATTCAATGCCTAAATACTGGCCTACTTGATAATCAATTACATCGCAATTATCAATAGGTGCAAAGATAAAACTTGTGACTAATGCTGACTCATCAAGTTTCTCAATTACTTTAAATTGGCGTTTACCGCGCCAGCCTCCCTTAGTATTGGCTCTTTGTGTATAAAGTTCGTCTTCTCGACTAATGAAAATTTCAGCTAGAAATTGATATGCATTTGCCCATGCTTGCTCTATTTCTGCTGTGAAAGCATCGGGGGCTAATTCACGTAATGTTGCTAATAAATGATGGCCAACTATGTTGTAATGATCGGGCTGAATATTAAAGCTGGTATGCTTTTGCGCAATACGTTCTACAGCTGTTGTTAACGCAGCAAGGTTTTCGATATTTTTAGCATAAGCAGCTATGGCTTCAAACAATGCAACTTTTTGCTTCCCTGTATGTTGATTACTCATATTGAAAATATCTTTAAGTTCAGGGTTGTGTTTAAACATACGATTGTAAAAATATTCCGTAATTGCTGAACCAGCTTCTTCTAATAAAGGGATCGTGCTTTTTACTAAAGTAATATCTTTTTCAGTTAACATAAATGTTCCTAATTTAAATTATTAATTGATGCGTTTAGCAAATAAAATGGGTGAATATATAAAAATAAAGATCAAACTACTTGAAATCCAAAGCAATGCGCTCAGGTTCCACGCCAGTTGAATAATATTAAATAATGGTAAAATGGTACGAATGAGCACTGTTAAAATTAGTAATATAAAGGCAAGTATGAGTGCTTTATTTAATACCAAGGCTCTTCCTGTATGACCAAGAGATACACGACTCATCATTGCAAATACCATTAGACCAATCGCACCAATCGTGATCATATGAAGTGCATTACTAAATGGCATATTGATAAAAGTTAAATCAAAGTAGCTTAAACCTAATAATATTAACCCTAAAGCCATGAATAAATACGATAAATGCAGTGACCAAAGTAATGGTATCGGCAAGGTTTTTGTGCTTTTCCAAAAACTGAGCCTGATCAAATGTAAACCACCAGATAACAACATCAGAGGTGCAGGGGTAAAAGGGAGACTGATAAAAAAGCCTAAGATAAACACAAAAATGCCTGTTATTGATGCTGGCAGCAGCAATTTATCGATCCAAAGAGGAGACACTATTGCATCCGTTTTTGCACCATTTTGTGTGAAAAATGGGATCACACGACCACCCATAATGCCCATCAAGATCGTGAATAATAAAATACTGGCTCTAGATAAATGCATTGCCAGCTGTGTGAAACTCAACATATCAGCTAATAAAATGGTTAAATTCATTATCATCATGGCGCTAAGTAGTGGAATAAATAAATAATTTCTTTTATTTTTAGAACGGTACACCATAGAAACAAACACCACTATGCTCACGAACCACCAGAGCATTTGCAATACAATGGCAATGGCAATTGAAGTATTTGTATTGATATAAATGGCTGTTCTGACAGATAACCATAATACAGAAAGTAAAACCAAACTTTTGCCAGTGATACTAGGTTGTTTGGTCCAAGTTTTACCCGCTGTCAATATAAAACCTACGGCGACAGTGGCGGCAAAACCAAATATCATTTCATGTATATGCCACACTGTAGGTGTAAGTCCTGTTTGATTTAAAATTACAATATTATTTAATTGCAAAATCCAAATAGCTAAACTAAGCATTGATGCTGTAGTGCCAAAAATAAAAAAAGGGCGAAAAGCAAGCTCAAAAAAGCTGTGTTCGAACACCTTACTTAATGAATTTTTATTTTCATTGTGTTTAAAACTTTGGTTTTCTTGTTTATATTTCAACATCATTAACTCAGGATCATGAATTTCCATCATATTAAAAAACCTTATAACCTAGCCCGTGTACACCGACACAACGTATGACATATCCCACTTTGAAAACTCCAGCAAAAACAATTGTGAAAATATGACCAGCAATCTGTACATACATATTGATTAAATGATCAAAACCGAATGTCATAGATAAACACAGTAATGTAATACATAAAGAAACCAGCATTAACCAATTACCGCCGATAATGCATTTTTGAAAATTGATTTGTGTTTTATTAAAACCAAAACTGTTATCAATAAAAAATTGTGAATACATAATTTTCCAACTATTTTTAATTACTTATGATTATTAAATAGCAAAAGCAGTGCCAGTTTTATTAATTGTTAAATATCAGTATGTTGAGTTATTTTGGGTTTATGTTGTAGTCATTTTGACTGCACATTTCGTGTTGTCAAAGTGACTTTCTAGAGTCGTTTAGACTGCATTGTTTGAGTGTAAATAGGTCTACGCGAACGAGTTGTAACTAAAGGGTTGGTTTGGATCAGTATTTTTATACATATCTCAAAAAAGGCTTCAACTATTATTTATTTTAAATACTAGCCTTGTGTTTTTGGATTTATTTTATGACTTCCTTGTCATAGTCGTGATAAAAAATATAAGACTTGTTATTTTTTAATTAAGCCTAATTGCGTTTCTAAATAATCAAGCATGACTCTGACTTTAGGTGTTACACCACGTCTGCTGGCAAAAATGGCATATAAATTAATGGATTGTCCATGCCACTGCTCAATTACTGGAACAAGTTTATTATTTTTAATATCTGTTTGGCATAAATAGTCAGGCAACAAAGCGATCCCTGCACCCGCTAATGTCATTTGATAAATGACATTAAAATCATCACTTTTAAATATAGGAGTAATGTTTACTATTTTATTATCGGTAAAATTACTTAACTCCCAGACAGGCTTTTGTGAAACAGCATTCATAAATAAACATTTATGCTGGGGCAAATTATGTATTGTGATATTTATAGCTTGGTTATTCTTTATATACGCTGGACTTGCATATAGTTTTAATTGTGTATTCAGTAGCTTTTTTGAAATTAAGCTAGAGTCGGAAGACTCTCCCACTCTAAGGACTAAATCATAACCTTCTTCAATAATATCAACCCTACGGTTTGTTAATTTTAATTCGATATTAATTTCTGGATAGACTTGGTTAAATTTTGTTAGTAGGGGAGCGAGTACACTTTGCCCTATGGTTACAGATGCGCATATTCTTAAATTACCTCTAGGGGCGACAGCCATATTTTCTATACATGAATTTGCACTGAGTAGCTCTTCTTTTATACGAATACAATGTTCAAAATAGACTTGTCCAATTTCAGTTAAATGTAGAGAGCGTGTAGAACGCTCTAATAGTCTAATACCAAGAGAATGTTCTAGACGTGAGACTTTTCTACTGATATTTGACTTTGGTAGTGCGAGTGCCTCTGCGGCTAATGTAAAACTCCCCTGTTCTACAACGGTTAAAAATACCATCATGTCATTTAAATTTGTCAAATTGTTACCTTAAATAGAACGCAAAGTTGCTTTTTTGCTTATTTATCTCATTTACGATCTAAACTATTCTTTATTTCAAATTATGACAAGAGAAATTATGTGGAGTAGGCGATGGAAATTTTAACTTTTGATGAATTAGCACAAGGTGGTTTTGCTGGATTAACCGAGCGGCAATTTGTTACTGACAGACGTGTATTTAAAAACCCAAGACATAATAATACTTTTGATGGTATCGGGGGCTTTGTATATCTTGCTGATGCCAATTTTTTACCCCTAGGTGAAACCGGTATGCATGGTCACAGAGAAGTTGATGTCATTTCTGTCATGGTTGAAGGACAAGTAAGTCACGCTGGTTCTTTAGAGCATGGTCAAACATTAATGGCAGGCAGTGTTCAAGTACAAAGAGCTGGTGGTGAAGGTTTTAAACATAATGAAATAAACCCTAATGATCAGGAGAATCATATGATCCAATTATGGGTTATGCCAGATCAACAAGGCGAAGCCGCAGGTTATAAAATTTATCAGCCTAGCATGGGTGAACTGACGCGTGTTTATGGCGGTGATAAAAATCAAGAGGATACTTTTTATAGTAAAACATCAATTGATGTATTAATGGCGAAAACAGGTCAAACCTTCGTTAAAGAAGGTCCTGTAATGGCTTATATAAGCAAAGGCCATGGTTTTATCAATGGTAAAAAAATTGAAGCGAGGACTTTGATAAAAAGTGAGAGTGCAGTGACTTTTGAAGCAAAAAGTGACGCACAAGTCATCTTTATTTATACAGATTAACATAATTTAACTGAAAACTTAACAGAGAGTAATAATATGAATTCAATACAAAAAGCCGAATTTTTAACACCAAATAATGCTGTGCTTGCTATGATAGATCATCAAACAGGCTTGATGTCATGCGTAGGGGATGAACACCCAACAGTACTAAAAAATAATATTCTTGGCCTATGCAATACCGTAAAAGCAGTTGGTATGCCATCTGTGATCACAGCCAGTTTACCAGAAGGGCCAAATGGTCCCGTCATGCCTGAGATTGTAGATGTATTAAAAGGGCAGGTGATCGAACGTGAAGGTCAAATTAATGCGTGGCATAGTGATGCTTTTAAAAATGCGATAAAAGCAACAGGCCGAAAAAAAATAATTATGGCAGGTATCGTTACAGATGTATGTTTATTATTTCCAGCTTTGTCGGCTGTTGCTGAAGGTTATGATGTATATGCTGTGATTGATGCATCTGGCACATGGAACAAAACGGTTCAAGAAGTCACTATACATAGATTAACGCAAGCAGGTGTTAAGGTGACAACATGGGCTTCTGTATTAGCTGAAATTATGCATGATTGGCGAAGCCCCTATGGTGAAGTTTTAGGTCAGGTATTAACACATCATACAACACCTTATGGTTATGTTATGAACAGCCACTTTTCAAAATAAATAAATTTCCCAATCAGTTTAATCACCCTAGATTTAAAAGTGATTGGGAGCATCTTTTTAGGAAAAATATGAATAAATCTTTAAATCGACATGTTATGGCATTTATTACTTTTATATTATTATTGCCTCTTGTGTATTATATACCTGCATTTGTAGCAAAAAATGTCAGTGATAATGATCTTTACATTACGATTATTTCAGTTGCGATTATTGTACCTGTACTGACATATATCTTAATACCTTTAGTAACTAGGCTAATATATTTATTAGTTACAAAGGTCACAAAAAATTAATTAGGATAACTGTTTAGTAAAAAATTCATAAAAACATTTTACTCTGGCACTATGTTTTAAATCTCTATGATAAACAAACCACATTGACTCTTGAGTAATGGGTAAGTTTATGGGTACTTTAATTAAAGATGTATTCATGATTGCTTGAGAGTCTCCTAAAGGTCCAATACCCATACCTGCAATGACAGCTTGATTGACATCGGGAAAATGGTTACTTTGAAATATAATTTTATCTTTATCAATATTATCAACGATATGGCGAATAAAGGGTATGCGATATTTGTCTGAAGTGGGTAATACCCATAAATGCTTATTCAACTCCTCTATTGATTTAGGTGTGCCAAAACTGTCTATATAAGATTGTGCTGCATAATAAGACGTTGCTAATTTAGTGAGTTCTCTCACAATCAAATCAGGGCCATTAGGTTTAGGACCTGCGCGAAGTGAAACATGTGCGGCGCCTGATTCTAAAGGTACAATATCATCAGTTGACAATACCTTTATGCGGATCAGGGGGTAACTATCTCTAAACTCTTTTAGAATGGGTGTTAGTTGAGCAGAAAATGAACTCAAAGTTGTGATCCTAAGCTCCCCACTTATTTGTCCTTCTACATTGTGTAGTCTATTTTCTAATCGTGAAAACTGTGCAATTAAATCAGGTAACTCATCCATAAGTACACTTCCAGCATCTGTGAGTTGATAGCCCCTTTGATGTCGAATAAATAGTTTAATCTCTAATGCATTTTCAAGTCTGTTTACATGCCTAAGTACTGTGGCATGGTTCATTTCAAGTGTTTTCCCTGCCTGGCTTAAAGTGCCATCAATGGCTACCTGATAAGCAACCTTGTAGTCGTCCCAAGAAATTCCTTTCATTATATCGATACCAGTTGTGCAAATATGCACAATAGTTTCTCATTTAATGATATTTTTTAATAGTAATAAATCTTTTATTATAGGCACAACAGAAACGAGGTAAATAAAATGTTTAAGAATACAAATACATCCTACGGCTTAATTTCCATTTCAATTCATTGGCTTATGGCTTTTGCCATTTTTGGTTTATTTGGTTTAGGTTTGTATATGGTTGAATTGAGTTATTATGATGCTTGGTACAAAGGGTCTTTAGATTTACATAAAAGCATTGGTATGATTTTGGTTGGATTTTTAATCGCGAGGGTGTGTTGGACAGTTTTTAACATTAAACCTCAAAGTGCAGTGAAAAATGCCAGCAATTTTGAAATCAAATCGGCACACATTGCACATATTGCACTCTATATTCTAATGATAGTATTGATGTTGAGTGGTTATTTAATATCTACGGCAGACGGTCGGGATATTGATGTATTTGGCTTGCTCTCTATCCCTGCATTATCAGTGACGATAGAAAATCAAGAAGATATTGCAGGCAGTATTCATAATATTTTGGCTTGGAGTCTGGTATCACTGGCTGGGATACATGGCTTGGCTGCTCTTAAACATCATTTTATTAACAAAAACGATACTTTAAAACGCATGTTGAAAATTTCAACTGCAAAAAATGAGAAATACATAAACGAATAATTAAGGTAATTCAGATGAAAAATAAATTTATATCAACAGCGATTTTAGCGGGTTCACTTATTTTAGGCGCAACATCTTTAACAACACAGGCAGCTGATTATAAAGTTGATGTGGAAGGTGCGCATGCATTTAAATACGACACTGCATAAAAAAGGTAACATTCTCATTTGACGAAAACTTTATCCTTATCTATATTTTAATTGGTCACTTTTAAAATAGGTAAGTTTAATGGCAAAGAAAAAATCACAACGAGTAACCACTTCTAAAGCAGCGAACACAACAAATGTTTCGACCGTACACTCAAAAACAAGTCTGCCTCCGTATCAGCGGATATTAAAAGCTGAACAGTTTTATTTATTCTTTGAAAATAGAACGCCTGAGGATGACCAACATATAAAAACTAATCATTGCAGTGTTAAAAGGTCATTTAAAATTGTATCGGATGGTAAAGAGTTGGTTGGTGAAGAATTTGCCAAAACTTTTGCTCGCTTGGTAATAAAACAATATCCAGCAATAAAATCAAAAATAGTAAAAATCTCCAAAATGATTGAGCGTCTTTTTGTTTTTGTATCAAATTCTGATGATATTAAAAAAATTGAAGACATTTCATTTTATCACATTAAGAAGCATTTGAATGAACTCCAAATAAAAAGTGTATCTGGCGAGAAATCGAGTTTACGGATTTTATTTGATGCACACCCACATTTAAAGTCGCTCAAGATTGAATTGATAAATGTTGGAACTGGCAGGGAGAGGCTTGAAACATTAACGCGTGAGGTTACAGTTGAGGATATCGATGATTTTTCTGAGGAGCATAAGGATTATTCCGACAAAGTTTTATTTCAGCTATTAGCTTCCAGCTACTACGAATTAGAGTTATGGCAAGAACGTTACACGCACATGATGTCATTAACGCAAGAGGCTTTAGGAGGTGACTATATCGAAAGGCCAAAAATGGCATGTAAAACAACCTATAGGTTATTAACGTCAGGTGAGATTGGTCATCAAAAGTTATTTGAAAATCTACTTTATTATAATAAAAAAGTGCGTTTATCAGAATACATTGAAAAATATACGCAAGATAATTTTAGAAACCATTTAAATAAAGCAGTATTAGGTCAACAATACGAGGGTAAAGGTACTGAGTATTATTATAAATTCAAAGCTTTTTTACAGCAAAAAATGTGGTCAGCGTTAAACTCCAAATCAGATAATTTTAATAAGTTCTTTAAATTAGAGTCTCAACACTGGCAAGTAGTATTAGTGCTTTATTTTATGCTCAACACAGGTGTTAATCGTGAAGTGGCGTTATCAATACGTATGCGTTACAAAAAAAATAACACGCCTTGGTCTGAAAACTATAGTGATTTATTGCGTAACAATAGCCCTAATGAGCGCCAAATTGAGGTTGTTGGCAGAAAAAACAAAACTTCCATTGATATTCCAATCATAATCTCAATTAGTTCTCCGCTCTTTAAATATATGCAGTTTTATGATGAAGCGATTGGCGACCCAAATAGAGAGTTTTTTTTCGATATTTCAACTGATATGTTGCGGAACAGGTTGGTAGATTTTTGCCAATATTTTGCAATTACGGATGATAATAATGAACCGTTAACCTCTATTGAAACCATGCGTATTCGTAAAAGCTTCATCGGCAGTGAAACGGTGCGCCTTCTGGAAGGTGTGAATACACCTGATGAATTGATATACCTACTTAAAAATGCAGCAAATCATAAGGATTTTGATACAACATGGTTTTCCTACATATCACATACAGGTAGAGGCACAACGGCCATTAATGCGGCGATTGTAGCATTGCAGAGCAAAATGATAGATAGTGCCTTGAATTTCAAAGGAAAAATAAAATCTGATGAAGAACGAGATACTGGCAAAAACCTTGCTGTATATTTATGCGACTGTACCGACAATACTGACCCTACGCACGATTATCCAATTGCTGGACGATGCCACAAATATGATATGTGTCTGGGTTGCGAGCGTAGTGAAGTATACGCCGAACATATCAGGCTTATCTGTTATCGCGTCATGCAGTATGACCAATTTGCAAAAAACAACTCTCAGTTCAAAACATTAGTTGAAGATCGCCGCTTAATCGCCCTCGATGCATTAGAATGTTTTCGCAATCAACACATGAATGGCGAATTAATTTACGATAACGGCTATCAATCAGCAACTGACGCGATACGAAATGGCGAACAATTACTCCCCGATATTATACAGTTGAATTAAGGATAAAGGATTAGATTATGGTCATTCAAACACATACATCGCCAGTAACCATTACGGATAATGATGACTCTCTGCGCCAGAGAGGTTTACAGCAGTGGCAGTTGCTCGATGCGATTGTTCTTGAATACCGAGATAAAAAAATGTCGTTTTTGCGAGAAGTCGTTGATGATCAAAGTGGTGTTGAACGCTCTCCTAAATTTATGGATGATATTTGGTATCTGAAAGAACCAGGCTCAGGTAAGACTTCGATAAACTTTTCTGATTGGTTTCCTAAGCGTGAGCAGTTCCCGTTAGCGATTTTAATGCGTGTTCTTTTTTATGAAATGAATGAGCAATGCAAATTAAGTTGCAGCACAATTAGATCTCATATGGGTGTTTTTTTGTCATATTTGGTTAATCATGAAATGTGTAGTGATATATTTACAGCCTTTCGCAATCAGCCGTTTTCAACATTTTTAATGCTCGATACTTATTTGGTCAATATGATAATACAGCTAGGTGTAAATCGTTCAGTTTTAGGCACAAAACAAGTTTGTAATTTTTTAAAGAACATTTCAGTTCTAAAGCTCAGTGATGCCGCTGCATATTTAACTAAAGGGTTACAACTGCCGTGGTTAAATGAGGGGATTACGATAGAGGAATATGTAAATAGGAATGCAACTGCTGAAAAAATTGCTAAAACAGAGGGATATTATCCACCCATCCCATTTGAGACTGTTTCTCATATTGTTAAACATACTACACCGTTTGTTGAGCTACATTTTGAAAGTTTATGTGAGTTTTTTACTGAACTACGGCAACAGTATGAAAAGTGCGAACGCTGGGATTACTACTGTAAATCAAAAATATTTACAGAGTTCGTTCTACAGTATCAAACAACTATCGAATACTTCTTGCCAATAAAATTTGCCTATGCCTCAGCAAAGGGGGTGAGGTATGTTATGACCTCCTGCCTGACAGAATTAATGACTCTCGCCAAAAGCAGCTGCGCTTGGATAATTTTACTAACAACAGGTCTTCGTAATATCGATATGCGTAAATTGCGAATTGGTTGCTCTAAACAATCAAAAAAAGATAAAAGCATTTATTGGTTACTGTGTTACATGGAGAAAACAAAGTTAACTGATGTATTACCCATCCCAGAGATAACTCATAAGGCGATTAAATTGTTAGAGTGTTTGCGGTGGGATAGCGATTCCACTGCTCTTGTAACAACTCACCTCAAGCAAGATAGAAAGGATACGCGAGTATTAGAGTCGCATGAAATAGGCATGCTAAAGAGTGGTGCTAGTTTCAATAAATTGCTGAAAGCGTTGCCAAACCATTATGAGTTTTCGATTGCAAACGTCGAGGATGAAGATTCAGAGGCGACTGCACACTGTATCAGAACAACATTGGCTGGATATATCGGCGAACATTCAAGTGCCGCAATTTTATTATTGAAAAAATTATTTGGGCACTCAAATGCATTAATGCCAGAGCAGTATCTACGAAATAACAAACTCATTCAGAACAGACGAAAAAAATTGATCATTGAACACACTAAGACACTCGCAAAAAAAATCACTTCAAATGTTATTAATGGCACTGTTGGCGGTCAGGCTGGTGATAATATGAAAGCCAATGTAGAAAGGTTCAGGGAGGGGATAAAAGAAGAGACTCAGTTAAAAAATGAAAGCCTGAATGAAGTTCAACTCATGCAAAAACTAGAACAACGCTTGTTTGGAATCATTTATGGTTACATTCATGATGAACAAATACACGCATTTATCACTCCGATGTCAGTCGTATGTATGCGTGCAACCAGTGATGGTTCTGACAGTCCATGTGCAGCACACAAAAATCATCAAGACCGCAAAGCGAGCAATATAAAGAAATCGATTACAGATGCTTTAGCAAATCTACCAGATCCAAGTAACTGCGTTGGTATTAAATGTGCCGATGCGCTCATGTTAGCTGATGTGAGCGAACCCATTCTGAAAAGCTTTGAATTTTATCTAAAAGTGACTAAATCTGATGATAACAGCCCTCAGGTATTGAAAGAGCAGGCAGAAATGTTTGTGCACGTCTATAAAGAGCCGCTAATACAGGTATTCAATGAACGGATGATGGAGTTACTGGATGCCTAATAAAAATGAAGAAATTTTAACTGCAAAAGGTTCTGAAGCTCAAAAAAAATATGATAAACGTAGTCATGAAGAGCGGATTCTGGCATTGAGGGATGCATTATCAGATTTGAAATATGAAGCTTTAATACAGAATAAAAAAACGATTGCATCTGCTGCACAAGTGCTTGATCGGGCGAGAGTTCCAAAAACCTATTTTTATAGTAGAACAGCACTGAAAGATAAGGATATTCTTAAGCGTTACACCGATGTTAGGGATGAAATTAATCATTTTCAGGAAAATTTTGATGAATTATCTGAAGACTCACCGTTAATTAAGTTACAGAAAAAATTAAATATATTTGAAGAGCGGTTAGCAAACATATCTGCTCAGTTACAACAGTCCCGCGTAGACAATATTTCACTGCAAAACCGATTGGAACACAACAAAAGCAAGTTACAAGAGCAGGAAGATGTGCATCTTGAGAAAATAGCAATAGATGTCGCTCATGCTGGAAAAACGTCTAACATCATACACTTTTCAGCTCCCATTATAATTTCACCAGATCAGTATTTAATAAAAAATAATCGATATTACTTTGATGATGTAAATTTACGTAACAAAGCATGGAAAAAAACAAAAAATGAATTAAAGCAAGCGCTTAATCGCAAGGTGCCAACGAGAGTTTATATGTTAATGGGATCGCCTTGTGCAGGCAAAACCGAATGGTCTAAACGAAGTGATGTGTATTCCCAAGACCGCCATGCTGTTGTGATTGATGCAACTAATTTGACTAGATATGACAGATTAGAGTGGTTTGAAATTATCAATTTGTATGTGCAAAACTCAGATATCAGGATATGCGCAGTCATTTTTGATACCGATGAGTATCAGTTGCTATATCGTAACGAATCACGAGAGTCAGATAAAAAAATGGACGATAAATTAATAATTGAAAAGCTGGAGAAGTTTGAGTGGCCTGATTTACAAACAGAAATGTTCGATGAGGTGGAGATGGTGCGTTATGAGCAATAAATTACAATTAATTGAACAATATAATGATGGCAGCATTGGTAAAACAGCACTTGGTCAATTACGAAGAATGATGTTGAACGCAGTGTTATCAGATATATCACGACTCCCAGATAATGAAGTGATTAAATATTTAAACAAAAAACGTTCTAAGATTGAGCTTAAAAGCATTGCTGACAAGGTTGGTTATGGCATAGAGCCAGTTAATATACGTCAAACATTTAAGGCCGAAATATCTGGTTTTACCCAAGAGCTGATTAAACGTGGGTTACTGAAAGTTGGCGAGAAAAGTAGCGTTGAGCGTAACTCTGAAACAGTTACTGCACTAAAGGAGTTTATTACTAAACGACTTCAAAATGAAAAATACGAATGGCCTGTAAATCTTAAAGGGTTGTTATATCGAAAGGCTTTATGGGCATATTTTCTAGACACCCCCGTCGATGAGGTTAAATATGTCTCACCGTTATTTAGTCGTGATGATGAAGTAAGGGAATTACTTGAAGTGATTGATATAAAAATTGTAAATGGTGAGGTTAAAACTATTAGCTATGTGGCTGATTCTGCACTAGATGAGATGCAGGATACGATGACATCGCGCGCATTATCAACTCTTCGTCAGGAAATGATAAAAACACAGAACAAACTGATGGCTAGCAAAGAAGAAAACCGACAACTAAAACGGGAAATAAAACAGTACGAAGAAGAGAAAAAACGGATGTTAACTAATAATAAATCAGCTTTTAAGGCAGGGAGCATACATTAATGCGAATAAGCGGTGTTGTTAAGGCTATTGTATATGAATCTAAAAAAATGCAGGTGATCAGCTTTGAAACTAAAGGTGAAAATATTAAAGTTGTTTCCTGGCAGCCTTATTTATTTGTAGAGTTACATGACTATGTCAGTATCACAGGAGAAATGGAATTTACTGAATATGGTTCACAATTAGTGGTTTCGGATGCTGACTATACACCACCAACCCATGCCCTTATCAGTGATTTTGTTTGTTCAACAGTGGGTGTAGGTAGCGCCACAGCAGACAGGCTGTTAGTTCATTTTAATGATAATTTGATAAATAGAATTGAGTCACATGACGTTGACGCTTTATGTGCTGTCCCTCGTGTTTCCAGAGCGCTTGCAACCGCAATTTGCAATAAGTGGACAGAACAAACTGGTAAAGTTCAATTAATCCAATTTATGCAGGAGGTTTTATCACAATCAACTCCTAAATATCGCAACGACCTGCGTTTTGCCGCTAAAAAGGCATACCAAGCCTATTCAGACCAAACAGTAAAAAAATTAAAAGAAGATCCTTTTCGAATTTGGGCATTTTCAGATTTTAAAAAAGCTTCCTGCTTTGCAAACGCAATGGGGATTTTAGATGACGATCCTAGAAGATTAATGTGTGCGGTTGAGGAGGTGCTGTATTCCCAATTAAATGATGGAAATACGGTAGTCAAAACGGACACTCTGCTAAATGAATTAAGTAAACTGCTTAAGGATGGGACTTTAGCAAATAATTCACTAGATATTGCCATTGCAGATGTTCTCAATAATGGGACTCGTATTGCGATAACTAACATAAACGATAACCCCAAATTTGCACTTGCTACAGCAGCAATCATGGAAAATTATGTTGCCGAACAATTGAGAGGCAGGATAAACAACAATCCATTGCCAATTATTGTTAGTGATTCTGAAATTGATAAATATTTGCTGCCTTCTAAACATAACCTATCCACAGAGCAAAAAAATGCAGTGCAACTGATTTTAAATAATGCAGTCACGCTTGTGAGTGGCGGTGCTGGGACTGGTAAAACGAGCGTTTTATACTGCGTTAATGAAATGATAAAAATGGCTGGAAACAATGTATTACAGGTTGCCTTATCAGGTAAAGCCTCCCAACGATTAATGCAGCAAACTGCCGATGATGCCTTTACGATTGCATCCCTACTGAATAAGGTCGATATAAACCCTGATTTTTTAGATGCATACACAATGCCTGTTGTACATATCGATGAGGCCAGTATGGTTGATCTGCAATCAATGTATCGATTGCTACAAATATTTGAGGGCAGACCGCTTCGACTTGTTTTTATAGGGGATTGGGCGCAATTACCGCCCGTCGGAGCTGGGTTGATTTTTCACAAATTGATGCACTGCAAGCAGGTATGTTCGATTGAATTAACTGAAAATTTTCGAAGTCATAGTGGTATCAATACCGTAGCACAGAGTATTAAAAATGGAGTGTTGTTTGATGCAAATAAGAATGTCGAAATCATTGAATACGCACATCAAGATGAATTATTAAATCTCCTTGAACATCAGTATTATATCAATACATACAATAACAATGAGGCGCATATAATAGCGCCTCTAAAAAGCACTGTAGCTAAGATTAACACTCGTATACATAAATCATTTTCCCAAAACAGAGTTATTGTCAAAATTTCACAGCAGTTCCGCATTGGTGATGTCGTTATTTACAAAAAAAATAATAAACACATTGGTTTGGTAAACGGTAGCACCGGAGTCATCATCGGGCAAACAGATATGACAATGGTGGTTAATTTTGGTGTCGAAGGCATCGTCTACCTAAATATCGATGAAATTTTAGATAATGAAAAAGGGCAGTATTTTTTACAGTTTGCTTATGCACTGACATGCCATTCTAGCCAAGGTTCTGAATTCGATACTGCAATCGTTGTTGTTGAAGACTTTAAAATGGTAGAGCGCAGCTGGCTATACACAGCCGTTACTCGTGCGAAAAAAAAAGTTGTGATACTTACACCCGATAATGCCATTTTAAATGTACTAAATCGAGGGTTTGCGTTTGAACAAATTCAAGTCGGGTTTGAATTATGAAAATAGAACTATTTAACCATAAAAGCCTAACCATGCCCGTTCCATTTTTTGTTGAGACAAATGAAGTTGCTTTAGAACTGGTAGATTTCATAGCAATGAGGGACTTACATCCACAAAAAATTCATAAGCTGTATCGGAAGGCTAAAACAAAGCGATTAACGGATATATTGCAGCGTGTTGTCTATTTTATTAATCAATTAGCTGCTCAAGAATATGAATTTATGGATGATGGAAGAAATAAAAAAGGAGTTGGTATAGATTATCGAACTGCCAACTATGAAAATAACATGAAACCACTTATTGATACGTTACGTAAGGGGGAATTGTCAGAAGAGTCTGGTGAATTTGAGGGGGCTTGGAAAGAAGAATCTTTGGAGCAATATGTAAAAGACTGGAGAGCATTTTATCGGTATCTAACTTATCGTGGAATAGATCATAATATGTTTATGCCAGATACTATTGAAAAAGAATATAAACCTAATCAAGATAGTAATCTTTTGTCACATACATCATATGATAATTCCCAAACAGGTGAGGAGGAAACTGCGATTGACTCCAGATTAAAAGCGAAAAAAGAAAATTATTCTGAGGATGTAATCTCGATTGAGCAGTTTCAAAAATTATATAAGGAACTCTCTGAAGACGATGAAGTTTATGCAGCAATGGCTTTCGCAGATATCACGACATTTCTTAGAGTGAGTGCATTAACGAATGATTTTCCACTTTTTCAGACACAATTAAACCCAAAATTTAAACCTTACCCTGTTGCAGTACGTGATTCGAAAATTCGTAGTGAGATATATGAGTCCCAATATATATTTTACAATAATAAAGGTGGAACAGTTAAAAAATGTATTCTTACCGCAGATGTTCATCAGGAAATCCATGAGAAATATATTAATTCAAAGATAGTGAATTATGCCGAACGACAGAGTAATTTTGAGGATTATTACTGTAAAAAGAAATATGCAAAACAGCGTGATATTACAAAAGATATGAGGTTTAGCTGGTTAAAACGTAATGGAACACCTGTCACTGTCAGGGATTATCAACGAGCATTAACGCGAGCTGGTGAAAAAATAGGTATAGATATGCACCCGCATATGCTGCGTCATACAGGGGCAACTCAGGTAGTTTATGAAGCACTTTGTAGTATCACAGGGAACACTGAGTTTAGTGCAGTTAATGAGATGGTAGCTAGTGATGTTCATAAAATTGTTCAAATGCAACTTGGGCATAAAGATATCGAAACGACTTTATTATATATTCGTACAATAGAAAAATTCACAAAGGAAGCAAAATTGACTTACTTAATCAACAAGGTGATGTCTAAAGGTGAAGGAGAAAAAGATTTACTGCTGAATAAATGCTTTAAAAAAGGTCTTGATGCATGGAAAAAAGCTGTTTAGTTATAGTAGCTCATATAGTGGATTTAGTGAATTAGCCAAACGGTTCTACCCTGAAGTTCCAGCAGGTATTTCTATTCAAAATAATGAAGGCAATAACCAAGAGCGGTTTAATATTAGCTTTAAAATTCAAAATGATGCTTCGGATGGAATAAATGAAGTTAAGATCTTTTGTTACGATCTAAATAACTTAATTAACTCCTCGGTGAATAGTTTTCAAAGTGTATTCCATGATAGTCGTATGTTTAGTGATATTGACCAAGACAAAGAGCTATATTGTTACAACAAAGTCATGCACTAACAAAAGCTTTAGGTTTACAATATATTGCAACAATAAACGAAGACCAATTATTGACCCTTAGAAATACTCTTTCTGATGGCGAGTATGAAGAAATATTTGAAAAAATCACATTAGAATTAAAAGGTGACTCTCCAGAGCCAAAACTAGTAGGTATTCAAATAGATATGCAATAAGAAAAAGATTAAATATCCCCTTTCAAAGCCAGCGGAAGATGGTTTTCTTCTGTATTAGTAGTTAAATTTTCATACGCCCTCGCTACCGTAATAGTGCTTATTGTCATTATATCGGCAGTATTCAGCCATAATAGTGACAATAAGCACTATTACGTAAGCCAGAAATATCACCAATTCGTCAACAAATGTTTAAATCGTTAATAGTTTTCCATTTGTGCGGACTCGTGGTCAATTGTAAACGGATGAGAAGTCCCAACAGTGCGGAATCTTCAATGGGCATTAAACTTCTTTATGAGTGTTCACAATATTCAAACATTGAGCATTATATTTCTGATTATCGGAATTAAAATTGATATTAAACTATTTGATTGATTTTATAGATAGAGCAATGAATTTAATATTATATCTAATGGCAGCTTTAGACTCATCGCTGACCTAATCAATTGTACGATTAGGTCAAGTCTAAAATTGGAAAGTGTGTTAACACCAAGCGACTTTGTCGTATCTTAATTACCAAGCGATTCTGTCGTAGTCGCTAATTACCAAGCGATTCTGTCGTAGTCGCTAATTACCAAGCGATTCTGTCGTAGTCGCTAATTACCAAGGGAAACTGTCGATCTCTTTTTATACATCTCTGTTAGTGTTATTTCTTTTTAATACTAAGGGGGTGTTGAGGATGATTGTGATGGATTCTAAAGCTCAACTCACCGTTGATATCGTTGCTAAAGTTATCGAAGATAGAATAACAATTGCCAATGCGGCCAAATTACTCAGTAAGTCTCGGCGCACTATTGAGCGTTATGTAAAGGCCTATCAACAAGTCGGTATTCAGTTTGCTGTTCACGGTAATAATGGTAAGTCACCGCCAAATAAAA
>NZ_FOLO01000006.1:0-62349 GCF_900112265.1 Pseudoalteromonas denitrificans DSM 6059
GCAAAGAGTTAAATGAAAAACTAAAGGAACTCGATGTAGATTTGATTACAACAGTTCGAAAAAACATGAAGTCGAAAGCCATGTCAGCCTTCGATAGAGCCATGTTATCAAAGAGATACATCATTGAAACTATCAATGACCAGTTGAAAAATATATCTCAAATAGAACATAGCCGCCATCGCAGTGAAACAAGTTTCATGCTCAACTTGATATCTGGAATAGTGGCTTATTGCTTAAAGAAACAGAAGCCGTGTATAAAACTATCAGCAGATGTATTTGGTATGATGCCAGACTAATAAATGGCGATGCTTAACCAGATCTCAGGTTAGTTAACAATAATAGTATTATCCCCGACATTGCTGCATATTATCTGTTTTGAGTAACGCAATAATTTCACCTTTAGCATTATGTTTAAAGGCTAATAAATCACCTTAGAGCTAGTGCTAACACTAGAGTGTGATTGGCCGTATTCAAAGCCTGTATTTGTTTTAAGTAATACGCTTAATTCAGTGCCAAAGGGTTACGAAGACAAAGTTTCTTTAGTGAATGGTGATTTAAAAGAATTAACTGAGAAACTAAAAAGTAACGGTTATACAAATTTATATATTGATGGTGGTGTTACAATTCAGAGTTTTCTAAATGAAGATTTGATCGATGAGATGATAATTACGACTATTCCTGTTTTATTGGGAAGTGGGATCTCGTTGTTTGGTCAACTAAAGGATACACTTGAATTTCGATGTACACATTCAGAAGTTTTTTCTAATGGTATTAGCCAGAACCGATTTAAGCGGTTTGAATTATAATACAAATCTTAACAGCAGCTCGAGCCTAAAACGGTGAACAGCCGCCTATTTATAACTAAACTACTCAACAAGGTTTGTTTGTTAAAATCATGCAAAGATCTACTATAGGTCCAAAATATCCAAAATAAGATTTATGAAAAGAGTCAGTTTTGCGACTTTAAAGACCAAAGTTATGAGTTAACATAGCCCCATGTTTAGCGCACTATTGAAATATAAGCAGGGATCAGTATATGTATTCACATTTATATTGTTTTCACTTCTCCACATATTTTTTAATAAATTTTTTATAAGTAATACCCAAATATTTTTTATAAAAAAAATCAATGCTTCCATCTTGATACATTTGATTTAGTGCCGTCTCAAATTTATGATGTTGATCAGGCAAGCTTTCAGAAAAACTTAAAGTTAAATAACTGTGTTCAACTACAGGGGCTAGTGCTCTGACGTTTAAGTTTTTCTCTTTAACCAATTGATCATTATTAACCAGATCTCCCAAAAAAGCATCGAAACGTCCTTTATCTAACATTTCTAATCCTTTTAAGTCATTTGTGACATCAACTTTATGATAATACCGCCGATAGTCCAAAAATTCCTTAGGGTAAGCATAGCCTCGGACATAGCCTATATTTTTATTGTCAAATTGAGAATAGCCTAAATACTTTTGATAGGAACTCTTTTCATGAACCCAAAACAATATCACCCAAGAAATGGGCCCATGTTTTGCGTTGAGTGAATTGGGAATATCTAAATCTCCATCCACAAGGGCATTAAATTTTCCACTTGAAAATTCTAACTTACATCTTGCCCAAGGTTTCATTTCATAAGATATAGTTAATCCCGCTCGTTTGATAACGAGCGCTATAAATATCAATGGATAAACCAGTAGGTTGGTTATCTTTAATATAAGAGTACGGATACCATTCTGTAAAACAGGCTTTTATTGGTAGCTCATATCCAAAAGCGTTAGTAGACATTAGTACTACTAAACTTATTCCAAGTAACCTCATATCCCCCCCTAACAAGCCATTTGATAAAATGGTGCAAGCACTAGGTTAAGTTTTATTTATTTCACATTGAAAATGATGGGTATTGACACTTATAACCCCCTGAAGCCAGTGTCGAATTATCTGATTATTGAAAGTACGATTTGGGACTAATAATGAAATTAACAACCAGTACAATGTTTTGTGAAATAGAAACTAATCAAAAGTATAGTATAGAGGCAAGAATAAGCAGTTATTTTTATAAGAACTCCACAGCGAGACAATAATACAACAGCGGAATAAACCGGTGGAACAATCCCCATAGTTCAGAGCCAATTCCCCGTGGCTTACTCAATGTAGGCTTTTTCGACACCAGTCCTCAAGTTATGAGTTGCAGCTAAATTAGTTGTACTGGCTGGGATCTAAAGATCTAAACAAAGCAGGCATTCAACTGACCTAAAAAGTAGGCTTAAGTAAGGGGCTTTTAAGCCATCGTCTCTTGTATGTTATTCACCGATAGTGCGTAACTTCTTTCCTTGTTTTTCGATGATATAAACTGAAATACCAAAAACAAACGCAATTGCAATAAAAGCGGATTCATTAGGGAGAAAACCAAAACTTAAAGGTATTCTTGCAACAGCCGCTGCTACAACACCGACATAAGCATATGTCATAAAATAAAAATGGTAATTAGCCAATTTTTATTTGGTTTTTTAGCCGCATAATAATAACCACAAAGTACCCAAACTAAATTCCATAAAGCGAGGGGCTGAAAAATAGAAAAACCATATTTAGGTAAAAAAGCGAATTCTGTAATATTTACTAAGACTATACTTGCTACGAATAATTTGCCCAACTGAGTATGAAAAATATCACCTTTGTTACGAGACATAACAATAGCCCCGCTTATGGTCGCAGTGACAGCAAGAGTAACGTGAATTATTGTAATGATATCCATACCCTATCCTTTGGTGTGCAACACCCCGCTAATAAGTGAGTTTGCGCAGCTATTGGCAGACACCCTTGGTGAATCTTGATTTAGAGGCTTGTAAGCCTTTATTTTTGTATTGTTGCCGTAATAGCACCAGCTCCAACAAGCATACCACCACTAACCTTATTAAAACCATTTTGAAATTTAACCGAACTAACTTTATTACGCAATATGCCTGAAAATGTAGCGTAAAACGTAACGCTCAAAGTTGATACTGTAAGAAAGGTTACAGCCATAATTAGCATTTGTGGTAAAATAGGGGCATGAGCGTTTATAAATAAAGGGAAAAAAGCCATGAAAAATATAATACTTTTTGGATTTAAAGCAGTTACCAATAAAGCGTTAAAATAAACAGAGCCTTTTTCCATCTGCTTCGATTCAACGTCTGTGGCACTAGATTTTGTACGAAAAGCTTTGATACCTAAATATAATAAATATAGTGCACCAGCCCATTTTAAAATACTAAATAATGTTGCGGATGTTGCTAAAAGAGCGCTCATCCCTACAAATGAGAAACTCATTGCAATGACATCACCAGATAAGGTACCTGCCACCAAAGGAGTAACTGATTTTTTTCCGTACTCTAATGCTTGTCCCATAACCAAAAATACGGTTGGTCCAGGTGAAAAACATAAAATGATTGATGCGGCAATGAATGAAATCCAAACTTCAATAGTCAATTTATTCTCCAATGAGGGTTAACGTTTACTACACCGGAAATTTGGGAGCGGAGGGAGTAAATTTCTGAGTGATGGTACTTGTTAAGCACCGACACACACTTTACATCAATATTATTAATCACTTAAAACACACTCTTTGAGCTCGTAATTATACTTTCCACCAGTATCTAAGCAACTATCAATTTCTAAAAAAGACAATAATTGATAACCTCCAAAGATTACCAGCCCCCAAATAACCAGCCCAACAATTATTACGGTGAGACCATCAGGATCAACTTTTCTGCCAAACATCCGACAAAATAGATATCCGACGCCTTTAATCAAAAATTCAAATATTACTTCAACAAATATTCTTAATATAAATCGAAAAATACCAGAAAAAACATCTCCTACAATCTCTACGGGCAAGTTAATAATTCCTATAGGTGTTTAACGCATTTTTATAGCGAATCATCAATGTAATTAGCTAATATGAATTTATTGTATTCTTTCGCGTATTGCCAAGCTAGATGATTTAACCTTTGATGCTCTTCACTTACTAACGCATCACTTGTTCCTTTAATTATACGAAAACTATGTTTTTTAACTATTGCTGTTCTTTCTATAATTTCTTTTTGCTCGTTTTTTACACTAGGAATGTAAAGCGTAAACCCTTTTACGGCCCATAACCTTATATCACCATTTGCTAATGCTTCTGTTGCATTAATTTTAGCATTAGCAGAATCCAACCAACCCATTAATTTTTTAACTTCAATATTAATATCTTCACAAAAAGATGAGACAGAAAAAAACAAAATGGCGCATGCTAAAAAATATTTCATTTTTACTAAATATATCCTCATACCAACGCCCGCATAATATGCTGATTAAGCTTGGCTAAAATTATGCGAATAATGAATGCGAATCAAGCGTTTGACACATTTTTATACTTTCTAATCTCCGCTGCTACTACAACCTCCAGAGCCACTGCATCCAGTGTAATGCCCTCCACCACTGCAACCTCTTCCTCCCTCAGCAGGTTTACCATCAAGTGTAGGAGCGTAGTCTGCTGATATACTTATATGACCCGCACAATATCGAAGCTCTTTTTGAATATTATCATTTTTATCGGACACCGAAGAGATACAGTTAAGCTCATAATAAAACCCATTCTTGATTTTAAGCCTTGCATCTAATGCGAAAATAACAGGCAGTCTTTTCGGTTCGAAATGATTAATTAACTCTCTTTTACAAGATAGCTCCCAAGCCCTTTTTATCCCAATCTGAGCTTCAATTGGGCTTTTCATTCCTTCAGCTGGGGTATGATGAACAAAATATCCAAAAGCTTTTGAGCAAAACTTATCATATTCACGAGTAAACAAAATAAATTCATGCCACGCTACATCTACAATTTGGGACGGCATAGCTACAGACTCTTTATTAGCAATATGAATTAAGTAAAAGTAATCTTTCAACCCTCTCATAACTTGTTGCAGTTCTGATGAGTCTAAATGGGGATAAATTTCACTAACTTTACTTTTTACTGTTTCAGGAAATTTATAGTTTTTGATAAATGATATTTGCCGTTGAATAATTAACTTTCTGTATACTAAAAAAGTAGCAAGAAGAACTAGGCTAAAGATAAATATTGGAATTATGACGTCCATTCACTAATCCTAAGAAAAAAATAACTCCTCATTAAGAGGCCCATAGTTGTGGGCTAAAATGTAGCGAATCGAAAATAGCCCGCACAGTTTTTAGACCTGATAAAATTGCTTGTTATGTTCGTTAAATAATTAATTATACGTTGTTTTTGGATATTCAATTAATAAATAAATAGTTATAATACTAACAGCAATACCAGAAACCAGAGCTATTGCTTTTATAAGCCTTGTAGTCACAGACATAGGTTTCAGTTTATAACTACAATATGCTCCTGAGAGACCTGATACTATCATCAAGACAATCACAAGCCAAAAGAACATCAACTCTTGATTTATATTCATCAACTCTCCATAAGAATAAAACGCCAACCACAGTTTACGGAGTCTGATTGCTGGCTTATGCTACGTGCTTTATTCATTTACTTTTCGTCAATATTCATGAGACCAAGTTCCATTTTCTCACGAGCAGAAGTATTAGCAGAATGTACTTTTATCTTTGGTGGAACAAACCCTTGAGTAAACACGGCCTCTTCAACCCAAAGCACGACATCATCGCCAAGGTCATGATCAAGACTTAATTCAGTAACTTTACCCGATTTAAGAAGATCAATCGCTTCTTCAGGCCAATAAACTCTAACCCCCCCCCCTCAGGTGTATTCCTCTCATCATATAGATAGACTTTCATTTATCTGCACACCTCGTACGCGTAACGAGCCTGTAGAATTACCCGTTTTTATTTATATTTTTCAATCGAGACACTCTACTGATATTAAATTGTTTTAACAATCAAAAACGTTTACGTTTCTGCTGATTTTTTATTTTTATAACTAGAATGAAATTTATAAGTAAAAAGACCCTATTTGAATGATATTTGGGGAGGGTTGTGGGTTTCATCTTTAAAGTAGGCTATTTCTTAACTTTTCTATGTTATGAACTAAACAGTAAATTTTTCACTGAGCATTCACTTATCTTATCCTCGCAAGGTGAACTTATTAATGCCTTTATTGGTGGTGTTATTAATTCACTGTCATTTAAAAATTGGACATGTCGCCCCGTTTTTATGGGCGTTTTTCACAAACACTGCTGTTGTGACTGGCAGCTTTTACAATCCTTTAAATAACCCGCAAACCGTGTGTAGAGCCGTTCGCCACTTTTTAAATTTGTACCACTACACCACATTTCATTACCTGCAGGGCAACGATCGCAATAGGCTCTAAGTTGCCATGAGGCATTTAAACTTTAACCAGTTGTATCGTATTGTTAGTTTAATTTTAAGTGTTCAGTTTAGTCGTAACTTTATGTAAACTAATAGTGGAAATATGCAAGGTTATGCCATCTTATGGTGCAGGTTTTGGTGAATAGTTGATAGTTGATTTCACTTTATGTCAACTTATGGTGAAAACTACAAATATCATAGATTGGGTGGCAGTCTTACCAGCCACATCCCGGCACACAAGTCATTCGCTGTGGCTGCTCCCTTCCGGGCCTGACCAAGTTCACGAACTATTGTTGCGAGAGGACCAATAAGACTACCATAGAGGGTCTTGTTAGACGCGGAACGGATTATCACTATTTATGTAGATTAATTCAAGTTAAAATTTAAAATATCCAACTGTTTGCATGGTTATTGTACAAAATGAAAAAGCTAAGTATAAAACTCAGCTTTTTGTATTGTTATTTACATTTTATCTAGTGTATCTAGCTCTCTACTCTGGCACTTCTAAATATTTTTTTATTCCTTTAAGTGCACTTTTAACTTTTTTAACATTCCGAGCACCCATTCTTAATAATTGCTTTTGTGCTGGCGGTAATTGTTCCCATTCTGAGTATGCGTATTTATAAACAACACTTTCAGTCAGTAAAGGTACATTTCCTGTTACTATTGGCGTTGTTAGTATCATGTCTATTGCATCTAAAATAGCTTCATCAAAGTCACGTTCTTGGTAACCAATTTCTTCATAAGCTTCATCAAATAATGGCTTATATTCTTTATAAAAGCTCACTGCTTGCTGTGGTGTCATACTAGTGAATAATTCTACGTAAGGTGTATAGCGATCATAACTTTGGGGTGCAATCGTTAAAATATCACCATCTATAACACTAAAGCTTGATTGAGGCTCTATCAGTGGACTATGCTTTTTTGCTATTTTACCTTTCCCAATATTGTCAACATATACAACAAAACGTCTAACCATGTCATCTTTAACAAATAATTTTAAGGTTTGTTTTGCAAAATACTGAGTTAACTCAGTTTGTATACTCAGGTCACTGTCATTCAATTGTGGCAAAGTTTTAACAACAGCAATGGGTAAAGCTTTTGTTTCTACAGGCTCAATAACAGATATTGGCTGCTCTTTGACTTCTGGTGATACAATATCATCAATTTGAGATTCAGTTACTTCAGGAACGATGACTTCTGATTTTGGTATTACAACAGCAACTGGTGCTGTGCTTTCATTGGTGTTCAATTTAGAAAATAGCTTAATACTCGCAATAACGATTACGATTAACATAATTACTAATGCAAACATATAAATACGTTTTTTAGTCACTTTAGAGTCTTCTTGATCCATTTTTTCAGTCATATTTCACTCATATTCAAATAAATAATTTCTTTTTAATTCAATATCTTCTAAATTAAAGAAAACAACTCAACTAAAGTTGATTATGCCTGCATGATAAAAAAAACAACACAGCATAATATAGTACCCGCAAATAAAACAGCCTTGTTACTGACTGGAGGCGGCGCACGAGCAGCTTACCAAGTTGGCGTACTCAAAGCTATAGCAACTAAACTACCGCGTAATTGTCCTTCACCTTTTGGTATTATAAATGGTACGTCAGCAGGTGCTATAAATGCAACTGCTGTTGCCAGTTATGCTTCGTGTTTTCACTTAGGTGTAAAAAAGCTTGAGTGGGTGTGGAAAAACTTTAGCACAAAACAGGTATATCACAGCGATTTTCGTCATGTGTTTGGGCACATATTAACTAACATGCTTTCTAGTTTTCAATCGGATCATCTAAACCATCCACCGGCAAGTTTACTTGATAATCAACCTTTAAGAAGTTACTTAAAAAGTATTATGGAGCTTAAAAGAATAGATAAAAATATTGCTAACGGTTATTTACGTGCCTTGTCGGTTACCGCTTCTAGCTACTCAAGTGGGGAGTCAGTCGCATTTTACCAAGCTAAAGATAGCGTTCCATGGAAAAGAGCTAAACGATGTGGTGAGCAGTCTCAAATTAATATTGAGCACTTAATGGCTTCAAGTGCCATTCCTATGGTATTTCCAAGTATCAAAATAAATCAGGCTTATTTTGGAGATGGCTCAATACATCAACTCTCTCCATTAAGTCCCCCTATTCACTTAGGTGCAAATAAAATTTTTATTATTGGGGTTGATCAACCAACCGATAATAAATACCTTGGTTTTCAACCTCATTACCCTGGTATTTCTAGCATTGCAGGTCATCTGCTTGATACGATATTTTCAGATACATTACATTCTGATATTGAAAGACTTGAACGAGTAAATCGAACTGTTTCATTACTGCCAGCAAGAGATAAACATCAAGAACTCAAGCGTGTTGAAACTTTTGTTATTAACCCTTCTAAAAACTTTAATGCCATTGCCTGTGAGCACTACGATAAAATGCCATTGGCAATAAAAATGATTTTAAGGTTGATTGGGGTTAAAGCGCATTCAGAGTCTAGTTTAACTAGCTACCTTTTATTTGAAAAGTCTTATACTCGCCACTTAATTGAGATTGGTTATCAAGATGGTTTAAATCAACTAGATGAAATTTTGGAATTTTTAGATATAAAATGTAAATAAATCTTAAATTAACTAATGCCAAATACATAAATACCTTTCACTAATAGCCTTTTTTAATCCCCTTCTAACAAGTATCTTTCAACTCTCTCTACTTGTCTAGGCTTCCCTCTGATTACGAGAATGTCTTGGCATTGTAAAATCATACCTGGTAGAGGCTGTGAAATCTCTCTACCTTCCCGACGTAGTCCCATAACATCAACACGCTTTTTATCTAGTGCTAGTTGCTCTAAGGTTTTACTTATTGCAAATGCATCATCAGTTAAAGCAACGGCATGTAAGTACTCTAACCTTTCACTTGAACTTGACGCAATATCTGAGTTTTCACCAGGAAAATAACCGTGTAATAGCCCGTATCTATTTTTTCGCTCTTGCTGTACTCTTCTCAAAATCCGTTTCACAGGAACGCCCGACATAAACAAAACATGCGATACGAGCATTAAACTGGCTTCCAATGACTCAGGTACAACTTCAGTTACACCAGCATCTTTTAGCTCACCTAAGTGGCTATCATCTTTCATTCTGACTAAAATTTTAACTTTATCTGCAATTTGTTTAATAACATTGATTATTGTCATAGATTTATCAAAGTCAGCAAAGGTAATTATCACCAATCTACTATTTGCAATACCAGCAGCTTTTAATACTTCTTTATGTTTTACATGTCCAAAATGTACATTTTCACCTGCGGCCTGTGCTTCTCGTATACGAACAGGATCAACATCCAGTGCAATATAAGGAATCGCTTCTGTTTTTAGAAAACGTGCAACCGTTTGCCCTACACGACCAAATCCACATATAACAACATGATTTTCAAGTTCGGATTTAAATGTTGGATTTTCATTGTTACTTTGTTTGTTTTTTTCTGAATGAGAAAGAAGCCTAGCAATTTTTTGATTGTTATCAACTAGGTATGGTGTCACTGCCATCGAGAGTACCCCAACAGCAATTAATAAAGAGGCATAAGATGAAGCGATTAACTCATGCTGTAAAGCAAGCGCTATTAATACAAAACCAAACTCCCCCATTTGGCATAACATTAAACCCGTTGACCATGAATCTTTATGGCTTTCCCCCATAAAACGAGCTAATAACTTTATGACTAAACACTTTATTAAAATAAGCCCTAACAAACCTAAAATAACCCAACTCGCATTCATTAATACAAACGTCATGTCCAGCTGCATACCAACTGTGACAAAAAACAATCCCATTAATATATCTCTGAAAGGTCGTATATCTGCTTCTAATTGATGGCGATATTGACTTTCACCTAACATGATCCCAGCTAAAAATGCACCTAATGCCATAGATAAACCAAAAAAATGGGTCAATGCACTCGCAAATAATGTCACTAACAAAGTCGTTAAAACAAATAATTCATCAGTTCGTACTTCTGCCACTTCATTAAATATACGTGGTAAAATCCACTTTCCTATTCCCCATAATAAACCACATACTAAGGCCCCTTTACCCAGTGCTATAAGTAAAGCAATAAGGAGATGTTGATCACCACTTCCAGCTAAAAGTGGTAACGCAATTAATAGAGGCACAACGGCAATATCTTGGAATAATAAAATACCAATCGCTAATTGTCCTCTTCTGGTATGCAACTCTCCTGATTCACTAAGTTGTTTCACAACTATTGCTGTTGATGAAAGTGTCAATAAACTGGCAATGCTAAAAGCACTCAGCCAGCTGGTGCCAAACATGATTGCAACTAACATTAATAGAAAAGTAGAAATAAGAACTTGTGCAGTACCCAAGCCAAATACAACATGGCGCATAGCAACTAATTTAGGTATTGAAAATTCTAAACCTAATGAAAACAATAAAAATACAATACCAAACTCTGCAACTAAATGAATTTCTTGATAATCAGTGATCCAGCCTAATGCATAGGGACCAGCAATGAGACCCGTAGCAAGGTAGGCTAATATAGGTGGTAAATTAATTCTTTTGAATATCCAAACAAGTAATACAGCAATTACCAAGAGACTGAAAATTTCACTGAAAACACTTTGCAAGTAAGACTTCCTTCTTATTTTTATTTATCAAAAATCTGATATATCAAATTAAATATAGCAACTATTTGTTTTAATTTTAGTTATTGAAGTAATTCTGGCAATAAAAATCACAAATACATAACTGGCATAATTTGTGCTTTATTTCATCAATGCATTTTAGATAATTTCATTAGTGGGGAAAACAAGTGGAAAATGTACATGTTTTAACACAATCTGCTTCAAGTAGAGGAGAATACTTGCCAACCACGGCCGATTATTACCGTCCTCTAAATGATGAGAATATTCAAAGTTTAGTTTCTCAATTACAAAAGACTTTAGAGTTAACAAAGTTAATTAATATTTTTTCATTGGAAGCCACGAAGTTATTTCCAATTTCTGGATTACAGTTTCATAGCACAGATGGTGTTATTGAAATGTCTGGCAGCAAACATCAAGGAAAAGCATTTGCTTTTGATTTAGAAGTAGAAAGTGAACGTTTAGGCCAATTAGTTTATTTTAGTCAAAAGCCAATCAGTATTTTTATAAAAGAAAAACTACAACTTTTGCATAATGTACTGGCATATCCATTAAGAAATGCATTAATGTTTTATCGCGTAAAAAAACTGGCAACAAAAGATACGCTTACAGGCCTGAGTAACCGCAGCCACTTTAATGACTATTTAAATAAAAAATTGGATCGCTGTCGCCGTCATCACAGAAGATTTGGTTTAATGTTATTAGATTTAGATAACTTTAAACAGGTAAATGATACTCATGGACATTTATTAGGTGATCAAGTTTTGGTTCAGTTTTCAGCTCTTTTAATGCAAAGTATCCGTGGAATAGATACTGTATTTAGGTTTGGGGGAGATGAATTTTCAATTTTAATTGACGATAACCAGGAAGGAGTTTGTAATATCATTGCCGATCGAATACAAAGATTAGTACATAAAGATGCTTTATTAGCCAAACATAATGTTACTACAAGTATTGGGTTTACTTTAGCAAAAGTAAAAGATGATCAGATAAGTGTTTTTGAACGTTCTGACAAAGCACTATATCAAGCAAAAGGAGCTGGTAGAGATTGCTTTAAAATACTGTAACAAAGTGATTTTTCTTTGTTACAGCTTATGATTTATTTTTTGTTTGCAAAACCATATAACATTAATAAAGTAGACGTTCCAAAAAAGTATGATGCTATCAACTGAAACAAAGCGATAAAACTAGGTAAAACTGTAAAAACAATTAAAAATAGCGGAGACATTAAGGCTAAAATAAAAAATACTCCGCCTTTTCCCCGCCAATAACATAATAACAATGTGGAAGTGAATGCACCTGAAATCAAACCGTTCATTATCGAAAAAATATATATTTCAGTCGTAATACACAAAAGTACAATAATCAGTAATGATAAAATAAAGCCTATGTAAGCTTGTGAGATAATAGAGCTTCCAACTTGTGGACTTGTTCTCATATTTTATTTTCTTCTATACGTTGCCAAAAAACACCTTGATCATGCGCATAATTTTGATTTATAAAATAACCAACAATTTGAACTAAAGTGTCATTGTAAAAAACTAAAGGTACTAAATTTCTTTCCCAAGTGGGGACTTTTGCATCTTTAAGCCAATGTTTAACGGTATTACTCCCTGGTTTATTAACTGGTTTTATACGTGCTTTTAGCACTCCAAACTGAATACTTAATTTTTCATCAAAATGTAGCTCACGAACGCCTTTTCCACAGTGCTTCTCTAATACATCACCATTACTTAAATCAACTTTACTTCCTATGCAATTGAATACGTTTTCAGGTATCTGCTTAGGGGAAACAAAATACAATTCATTTCTAAACCTTTGTAGTGTATTAAGACCTATTTGAATACATATTTTAGCATCTTGTTTTGCATTAATAGCCTGATTGAGTATCTGTTCTAACATCATCTTAGACGGCATTAAGCTATTTTGTTGTGCTAACCAATGCCTAACTAAATTAGCTTGTCTGGCGTGTGTAAGTGATGCTAAAAATGAAATTGGCAAGGAGTTACTACTTTTAAAGTGTGCTTTTTTATTAGCTTGTATCAAATCTGATTGAGATATTTCGTCAATTAAGCTTTGCTGCTGCTGCAATAAATCGACACTTCTTGAAACGCAGGCGTTAAAATTATTAAACCTTTGATTTAATAATGGCACAACTTCATGGCGTAAAAAGTTACGATCAAAGATTGTGTCTTCGTTTGACTCGTCAATAATGTGCTGAATACCAAACTGGGCTGAAAAGGCTTCAATCTGCTCCCTTGAAGTATTTAATAATGGCCTAAATAAACTCCGCCCTTGCTGTTGGCTTAACATCGACATTGCACTTAGCCCTGTTAAACCAGACCCTCTTTTAAGCTGCAATAAAAAAGTTTCAACTTGATCATCTTGATGCTGACCAAGAAAAATGACACTTGTAGGCTCCGATAGTTTGAATAAAGCCAGATATCTTTGCTCCCGAGCTATAGCTTCAAGGCTTTGTCTCGCTTTTTTCTTAACTTCTACTTCAGCAATTTTTAATGGAATATCAAGTTCATTGCATAGATTTGAGCAAAAGGTCTGCCAATTTTTAGCATTTAAGCTAAGACCGTGATCAACATGAATTGCTTCTAATTTAAATTCAGGATGTAACTTATTAAAGGTGTGTAATAAATGAAGTAGTACAACTGAATCTACTCCACCAGACAAAGCCACAGTCAAAGTTTTTGATTGTGGCTTTATAGTTTTCAAATTATGTACAAGCACATTACTGAATGCTTTATAAACTTTGGAAGCTTTCATCAAAAGGCTGCCTCTAGCAGCCTAATCATTAGCAATAACCAAATGACATTAAACGATCATATCTCTGTTCAAGCATTTCATCTGTTGATAATGCTTTAAGATCTGATAAATCACGTTTTAATTGCATTTTTAAATTTTTGGCCATGCCTTCGTGGTTACGATGCGCACCACCTAAAGGTTCATCAACGATATTGTTAATTAGATCAAGTTCTTTAACACGGTCAGCAGTTACACCCATAGCTTCAGCAGCTAAAGATGCTTTTTCAGCGCTTTTCCAAAGAATAGAGGCACAACCTTCAGGCGAAATAACAGAGTAAGTACTATATTGCAGCATATTTACACGATCACCAACACCAATAGCTAACGCACCACCAGATCCACCTTCACCAATAACAGTACAGATAGTGGGCACTTTTAGGCCTGCCATTACTTTTAAATTTTTAGCAATGGCTTCACTTTGCCCACGCTCTTCAGCGCCAACACCAGGGTAAGCACCAGGAGTATCAATGAAGGTGATAATAGGCATATTAAAACGTTCAGCCATTTCCATTAAGCGTAATGCTTTACGGTAACCTTCAGGTTTTGGCATACCAAAATTACGTTTTATTTTTTCAGCAGTATCACGCCCTTTTTGATGACCAATAACCATTACTGGTTCGCCATCTAAACGTGCAATACCACCTATGATTGCAGGATCATTTGCAAAAGCACGATCACCACATAACTCATCAAATTCAGTAAAAATATGATCTATATAATCACGTGTATATGGACGTAAAGGATGACGCGCAAGTTGTTGAACTTGCCATGCTCCTAAATCAGAGAAAATTTTATGTGTTAACTCTGTGCTTTTTTCTTTTAAGCGACTGACTTCATCTTCAAGACTTAGGTCTAATTCACCAACGTTACCAATACTACGTAATTCTTCAATTTTTGCTTCCAATTCTGCGATTGGAAGTTCGAAATCCAGATAATTGAGACTCATGCTCTAAAAAACCTAACTAGTTAAATTCTAAATCTATATCTTGCGCTGCCAATTGACCTAACCTATGTAATAAGTCATCGCTTGGCGTCACGCACCATTGGGTACCTAGTGAAAGCTCCGTGATTATATCCGGGCGTTCATATTCTATAATGATAGGACAAGTACCATATTTATAAGGTTCAAGTACATTTTGCAACTTATCGAAGAATTTATCATCAATATTTTGCATTTTCACTTTCATTTTTATATTTCGAATGCGTTTTTCACGTACCTGTTCTATCTTACATACTTCTCGAGCCGTCATTGTAAGGCCTCCAGAGAAGTTATCAAAGCTGACCTGTCCGGTTATCACCAAGATATTGTTATTTTGTAACAATTCTTCGAAAGTTTCAAACTGTTCAGGAAAAAAACGCACATCCATTCGAGCACTTTTATCATCAAGTGTAATTAAACCCCAACGTTTTCCTTTTTTATTGATCAATACTCGTGTACTTATGACCAAACCTGCAGCAGTTGTCTGCACATCACGGTCAGTTGGCTGCAGATCGACTAAACGCCCACTGGTATAATGTTTTAATTCTTTACGATATTGATTAATTGGATGGCCCGTTAGATAAAGCCCTAAGGTTTCTTTTTCACCTTCTAACCATTCGTTATCAGAAAAACGAGGTACATGTATAAATGCTTGAGCAACATCTTCAGGCTCTGTAGCTAATAAACCAAATAAATCATCTTGCCCTAATTCTTGTGCTTTATTATGTTGAGCAGCCGATTTAATTGCATCAGGTAAACTGGCAATTAATGTTGCTCTGGCACCTTGCACAGCACTTTTGTCTTTTTTATCAGTTACTTTAGGCCCTAAACTGTCAAGCGCTCCCGCCATTATCAATTTTTCAATAACACGCTTATTTAATCGCTTTAAATCAATGTTGGCACAAAAATCAAAAAGATCTTTAAACTGACCTATTCGAGACCTCGCCTCTAAAATAGTTTCAACGGGCCCCTCACCTACTCCTTTAATCGCCCCTAAGCCATACACTATTTGCCCTTGAAGATTTACATTAAACTTAAATAAACCACAATTTACATCTGGTGGTAATAAAGGCATATTCATGTTTTCACATTCATCAACAAGTGTCACTATCTTGTCGGTATTATCCATATCTGCCGACATTACCGCAGCCATAAACTCCGCAGGGTGATGCGTTTTCATCCAAAGTGTTTGATACGATACTAATGCATATGCGGCTGAGTGAGACTTATTAAATCCATATCCGGCAAATTTTTCAACCAGATCAAAGATCTTCATCGCCAGCTCGCCGTCGACACCATTATTAACAGCACCTTCTTCAAAGGTTGCACGCTGCTTCGCCATTTCTTCAGGTTTTTTCTTACCCATGGCTCGGCGTAACATATCTGCACCACCAAGAGAGTAACCAGATAAAACCTGAGCAATTTGCATTACTTGTTCTTGATATAAAATAATACCGTAGGTAGGTTCTAATATTGGTTGCAATGAATCATGTTGCCAAGTTGAATCAGGGTATGAAACCTCTTCTCGGCCATGCTTACGTTCAATGAAGTTATCTACCATGCCTGACTGTAATGGGCCGGGCCTAAATAGCGCAACGAGGGCTATCATATCTTCAAAGCAATCTGGTTGTAATCTTCTAACTAAGTCTTTCATGCCACGAGATTCCAATTGGAATACCGCAGTTGTTTCAGCCCTTAATAACAACTCAATACTTTTTTTATCATCCAACGGGATCGCTGTAATATCGATGTGATCTTTATTTTCGCGAGTGAGTCGTTCGTTGGCCATATCTATGGCCCACTGTAAAATAGTTAAGGTACGTAAACCTAAAAAATCAAACTTAACAAGGCCAGCTGTTTCAACATCATTTTTATCAAACTGTGTAACCGGAAATTTACCTTCATCGTCACAATACAATGCTGCAAAATCTGTAATCGTTGTTGGTGATATAACAACACCACCAGCATGCTTACCGGCATTTCGGTTACACCCTTCTAAGATACGACACATATCTATAAGGTCTTTTACTTCATCATCACCATCGTATGCTTCTGGTAATCTTGGCTCTACCTCAAATGCTTTTGTTAAAGTCATGCCAGGATCACCTGGTATTAGTTTCGATATGCGATCTACAAAACCATAAGGATGCCCCAATACACGTCCTACATCACGAATTACGGCTTTTGCTGCCATAGTTCCAAAAGTAATTATCTGTGATACCGCATCACGCCCATATAGCGCTGCAACATGATCTATAACTTCATCACGTCTATCCATACAGAAATCGACATCAAAATCCGGCATAGAAACACGCTCAGGGTTCAAAAATCGTTCAAATAGAAGCTCAAACTCTAACGGGTCTAAGTCTGTAATTTGCAATGCATATGCAACTAAAGAACCGGCACCTGAACCACGACCAGGCCCTACAGGAATATTATTATCTTTACTCCATTGAATAAACTCCATTACGATCAAGAAATAACCAGGAAAACCCATGTTGTTTATCACATCAAGTTCTACTTTCAAACGATCATCATATGGTTTTCGTTTGTCAGCCCTAACGTGTTCATCAGGGAATAAAATACCTAAACGTTCCTCTAAACCATCAATTGAAACACGAACCAAAAAATCTTCAATCTTTAAATCACCAGTTGGATAATCAGGTAAAAAATATTCGCCTAACTTAACTGTCACATTACATCTTTTTGCAATTTCAACTGTATTTTTTAGTGCTTCAGGAATATCACTAAAAAGCTCAGCCATCTCATCTGCAGATTTAAAAAATTGCTGTTGGGAGAAGCGCTTTGGTCGGCGTTTATCATCAATAGTGAAACCATCATGGATTGCAACCCTAATTTCATGAGCTTCAAACTTTGAAGGCTCTATAAATACAACTTCATTAGTCGCAACGACGGGTAAATGAGTTTGACTGGCGTGAGTAACAGCATAATGTAAGTACTCTTCCTCAGTTGCTCGCCCTGATCTAATTAGTTCAATATAATAATGATCTGGAAAATGAGTTTGATAAAATTGCGTGATCGACTCAATCTGTTCAATTTGATTTTTAAGTAGTGCTTTACCTAAATCACCATCTTTTGCCCCAGAAAGTAAAATTAAACCTTCTTTATGTTCAATTAACCATTCCCTATCAACCATAGCACGATTTAAAACATGGCCTCTTTGATAGGCTTTAGAAATTAATACGGTTAAATTCTTATAGCCTACGTTGTTTTTTGCCAAAACGGTTAAACGACACACTTCACCTTCAAATTCAGGTGATTGCACCCATAAATCAGCTCCAACGATTGGTTTTATACCTGCCCCATGTGCTGCACCATAAAAACGCACTAAGCCACATAAATTCATTTGATCTGTAATTGCTAATGCAGGCATGTTTAATTCAGCGGCTTTAGCAACAATAGGCTTAGTTTTACCTAACCCATCAACTAAAGAGAAATCACTATGGACGCGTAAATGAACAAAATTAGGGGGATTCATATTGTTTGAGAGGTCCTATTTAGCATTTTTTGTAGAAAAGGTGCTTTCAATAATTTTTTTAACTGGTTTAAAGCTCTTTCTATGATGCTGCGTTATTCCATGTTCTTCAAGAGCTGCTATATGTGCTTTGGTAGGATAACCTTTATGTCCTGCAAATCCATATTGTGGATAAACTTTATCTAACTGAATCATTTCATCATCACGCGCTACTTTTGCTAAAATAGAAGCTGCACTTATTTCAGCAACTAAGCTGTCGCCTTTAACTATTGCTTGTGCAGGAACACTTATATCTGGTAATCGATTACCATCAATAAAAACAAACTCAGCTGGTATTGCTAAACCTTCAACTGCGCGCTTCATTGCAAGCATAGTGGCATGCAAAATATTGAGCTCATCAATTTCATCAATGTTTGCTCGGGCAATACAATAGCATAAAGCTTTTTCTTTAATTTCTAAGGCGAGTGCTTGGCGTTTTTTATCTGTGAGTTTTTTTGAATCTGCTAAACCATCAATGGGCTTTTTAGGATCTAAAATAACAGCAGCCGTTACCACGTCTCCAACAAGGGGACCTCGGCCAACTTCATCAACACCAGCTATAAAATCGGTATCTGGACGGTGTATTTCCATTAATACGCACCTTGCTTAATTAATTCCAACACAGCTTTTGCTGCTTCATTACTTGCGTCTAAACGTAGTGTTTCATGCATTTTCATAAAGGTCTTTTTTAACTTTGTTTGATCTTCTAGCAAGTATGGCTCTAATTTTTCAACCAAATTATCAGCGGTTAATTGTGCTTGAAACAACTCTGGTACCAAAGCATCATCAGCTAATAAATTAGGTAATGAGAAATATTTAATATCAAAGGTAAAAAAAGTATTTAACAAATGATACGTTAACGGCTTCAACCTATAACCAACAACCATAGGTTTTTTAAAAAACATAGCCTCTAAAGTTGCGGTTCCTGATGCCAACAAAATTGCATCTGCAGCTTGCATAGCTTCACGAGATTGACCATTTAACATAATAAAATCGAGTTCAGGTGCTAATTTTTGTGCAAAATCACAAAATTCAGTTTTTCTTTTATCATTAACAAAAGGGACTACAATTTTTAATTCTGGGATTTTTTTCTTAAGTAACTTAGCAGATTGAATATAAGGTTCGCTTAATACTTTAACTTCTGAACCTCGACTTCCGGGTAATAAAGCTAAAACTTTATCCGTTTGAGATAAACCTAATTTATTACGAGCTTCATCTTGGTCAACAACCAATGGCAGTTCATCTGCTAATGTATGACCAACAAATTTGCAAGGTACCTGATGTTCATCGTAAAATGCTTTTTCAAATGGTAATAAAGCCAAAACTAGATTTGTTGCATCAGCTATTTTAAAAATACGTTTTTTACGCCATGCCCAAACTGAAGGACTCACATACTGTACTGTTTTTATACCCGCTTCTTTTAAAGGTTTTTCGACTCTTAAATTAAAATCTGGCGCATCTATTCCAATAAATACATCTGGGGGGTTATTCACAAAATGCTGAACAATTTCTTTCTTTATATTCAGTAAGCGCTTTAGTTTAGGCAATACTTCAAATATTCCCATTACAGCCAATTCTTCCATTGCAAAATAAGAATGACAACCCAATGCTTTCATTCTTGGTCCAGCAATGCCTTCGAATTGAACATTAGGATTAATAGCCTTAATCGCTTTAATTAACCCTGCACCTAAAATATCACCTGAATGTTCTCCAGCTATGATGCCAATACGTAATACCTTATTATTCACATTTGTATTCTCTAACAATCTTTATTTACCTTTTGTACTTTTCTGTGTGCTTTTTATGTAAAACGACTTTAGCAACTTTTGAATAGTTTATCGTTTTTGAACTGCTCTGATAAGCATTAAATACAATTTTCATAAGTTACAACAAAGATTATTTGGTAATGACTTAACAAAAAAGATCGTTACATATTTGCTATAAATAACCTGGCATTCAAAGTTTTTTTACAGCTATATGCTTAACAATAAGAGAATTAGTTTCTAAGTTACTATGTCTATCTTGAAATGAACTATGAACTGTCTTAAAGCTATTTACGGATATTAAAATTTTACACTATATTGGCAGCTTCAAGTATTAATATAGATTAGGAAGTAAAATGATATTAAAACTAAATAAAAAGAAACTTAAAAATTTATCTAAAGACAAAAGAGTATTTCCAATAGATATGACAGCAAAAGTAGGTGGTGGCAGTGAACGTTATTTATCTAGTGCTAGAACAGGTAATGATGCTCCAGATGAATGTATTCCAAATTAAATGCACTAAACTGATTTATAAATGATACAGCATCATTTTTGAAGTCATTAGCTATTATAAATGCAATAACTTCAGTGAATTATTGCATTTATAATGAATTAAAACTTATAGGCTAGCTTTATCAGTACCCTGAAAATAATAATTTAAGCAAAGCTACTTAACAGGTTTATCTCACAACACCACGCTCTGAATTTTTGACAAACTCGGCAAAGGTTTTAACAGCTGGATAATTATTAATATCATCAGCCATTTGTATCAACGCTTCTTCAACAGTTAAACCTTTGCGATATAATGTTTTGTATGCGCGACGAGTTGCCATCACTTCATCAGATTCAAAGCCTCTGCGCTTCATGCCTTCTGTATTAATTGCAACGGTTCTTGCTGGTGTGCCAATAGTAGTAACAAATGGCGGTACATCTTTATTCACACCCGAATACATGCCAACAAAAGCATGATCTCCGATATGACAAAATTGATGTATACCTGAATTACCCGCTAAAATAGCCCAGTTACCAACATGTACATGTCCTGCAAGACTCGCATTATTAGCAAGAATACAGTTATCACCTACAATACAATCATGTGCAACATGGGTATATGCCATAAATAGATTATTACTGCCTATTTTTGTAATACCTTCATCTTGGATCGTACCACGATGTATTGTTGCACTCTCACGAATGACATTATTATTTCCAATAATCAGTTTTGTTGGTTCATTATTATATTTTTTGTCTTGGCAAGCTTCGCCTACAGACGCAAATTGAAAAATATGATTTCCAGAGCCTATCTCAGATGGCCCTTTTATAACAACATGTGATTCGATAATACAATCATCACCAATCACAACATCATTGCCAATATAAGTCCAAGGACCTACTTTTACATTTTTACCAAGTTGAGCACCAGGCTCAATAATCGCAGAGGGATGGATCACGCTTATAACTCTCTTCTTGCACACATTAATTCAGCAGAACAAACAACCTTGCCGTCTACCTTTGCTTCACCATAAAACTTCCATAAATTACGACGTTCTTTAATAAAATCTACATGTAAATGTAACGTATCACCAGGATAAACAGGCTGTTTAAACCGAGCGTTATCTATTGCTGCAAACAAGTATAGTTCATTCTCAGCACGACCTTCTGTGGTTTTAAATCCTAATAGTCCTGTCGCTTGCGCTAAAGCTTCTAATATCATTACACCTGGGAAAATAGGCTGTCCAGGAAAGTGTCCTGTAAATATAGGTTCATTTGCAGTAACATTTTTAATTGCATGCAAATACTTTCCCGCTTCAAAATCGACAACTTTATCAACTAAAAGCATTGGATAGCGATGTGGCAATAGAGCCATAATTTCTTGGATATCTAAGCCATTTAATTCTTCAGCCAAAATATTATTCCTTTTATTCAACTTTAACTAAAGAAGCTGAGAGTTTTTCAAGCTCTTTAATTTTTTTGTTCATATCGCCAATATGACGTAAATGTGTCATTTGCTTACGCCAATCTCTATTTTTACTATGGGGAATACCCGAAGAATACACTCCAGGTTCCGTAATTGACGAAATTACCATCGCCATTCCGGTTAAAATGACTTTATCACACACTTCGATATGGCCATTAATGCCACATAAGCCTGCAATTTGACAATATTGTCCAATTTTGGAACTTCCTGCAATTACTGAGCACGCAGCCATAGCAGTGCCTTGCCCAATAACAACATTATGTGCAATCTGACATTGGTTATCAATAATGACATTAGAATGTATTTCAGTATCACCTAATGCCCCTCTATCAACTGTGGTGCTTGCACCTATCTCAACATTTGACCCTAAAACAACAGAGCCTAGCTGAGGAATTTTAATCCATTTACCTTGCTCATTAGCAAAACCAAACCCATCAGAACCTATAACTGCATTAGCATGAATAATACAGTTATCACCTAGCACGACTTCATGATAAATAGTTGCATTTGCCCAAATTTTACAATTTGAGCCTAATTTAGCATTTCTGCCAATAAAACAACCAGGGCCAATTTGGCAATCATCGCCAATAATAGCGCCTACTTCAATAACCGCATTAGCGCCAATTGAAGCACTTTCGCTCACAATCGCATCTGCATGGATAACAGCTGATGAATGAATACCACTCGCCGATTTTGGTGTTGTATCCATTAGCTGTGCTAATTTTGCATAAGCCACGTAGGGATCTGCCAGTACTAATTTATTACCAGTATAATACTTAGCATCTGCTTGCGTTAAAATAACAGCGCTTGCTTGTGTAGTTTCAAGTTGCTTTCGGTATTTTTTATTGGCTAAAAAACTAATTTGTCCGCTCTGAGCTGACTCTAAAGTTGCAATACGTGTTATTTCTAATACATTTGCATTATTAGAGTCTTCTTCATGTTCGCTAAAAACAAGTTCAGCACCTAAGTATTCAGCCAAATAGGCAAGTGTAAAATGCTGCATTATTTAAGTTTACTTACTCTTTCAACGATTTTAGCTGATATATCTTTTATTTTTTTAGCATCAAAATATACTAAAGCTTCTTTTCTTTTAACTTCATCAATTTTACTCGCTTTAGCTTCAGACTCTACAGCTTTTAATACTAAAGCTTGTACTTTTGATAGCTCTTGATTTTGACGTGTTTTTATTTCTTGCTCTAGAGGGCGTGCTTTTGCAGCAAAATCTTGTTGCATTTTTTGTAACTTCTCAGTCAAAGCCGTTTTTTGCGCTTTGCTCATTGTTGCACTTTCACGCTTAAACTTCTCAGCTTCAAAACGGATATCACCTTGTAATTTTTCAATTTCTTGGCGACGTTCAGAAAACTCTGTTTGTAAAGTTTGTTCGATTGTGCTCATTTGAGGCAGCTGACTAAAAATCTTTTGCATATCAATTACAGCAACATTGTGTGCTAAAACGGTTGATGAAGTACTTAACATCATAGTTGCGAATATGCTTGATTTAATTATTTTTTTCACAATAAATTCCTTTGAAATTCTATCTAAAAAGTATTACTTATATTAAAGCTAATTGATTTAGTCTTGTCATCTTCTTCTTTTTTAAGTGGATAAGCAAAACTAATCACCATAGGCCCCATTGGAGATACCCATTGAATTGACATACCTGTTGCTACCCTAAACCTCGAAGCGTCAGAAAAATCATCTAGTTTAGCCCTTTGATCTACAGATAAGTTAGAAAAGCGGTTCACATCAAATTCTGTATCCCAAACATTAGCAGCATCAACAAAAAAACTTGTTCTAACTGAACTTGTATTTTCATCATCTAAAAAAGGTGTTGGTACAATTAATTCTAAACCGGCAAGTGCTTTAGCATTACCACCAATACGACCAGCCAAGCCTATTTGGTCAAATTCAGGATCGCCACCAATATTACTCGCATTGCCATCTGGTGTTGGCGAACCAGGTAATGGACTTGGGTTACGCTGTACAGCTCTAGGTAATATTGTATTTCTATCAAAGCCACGTAATTCTGACTCTGTAATTCTAAAGAACTCTTGAACCGGCAAAATTTGATCATAGCCATTTGTCGTGCCAAACCCATTACCGTAACCAAATGCTGCACGTGTCATAAATGACCATTTATGATCATTACTAATAGGCCAGTAAAATTTAGAGTCATAATTGACTTTAAAATAAGTAAGGTCTGATCCCGGTGTTGTTGCTTTTAGCGTTAATGATTGGCGAGAACCAGCTGTTGGGAATAAACCTCGGTTGAGTGTTAATCTTGACCAACCAATACTCAATTCTACTTTTGTAAAATCAAAGCCTGCATCAGGATCTTCAGGGTCTAAGAAGGTTTCACGCATTATACGTGTTTGCTCATATTCAGATAATTGAGATAACTCTTCTTTACTTAAAGTAGCGCCAAAATTAATACGATTAATCGCATCAATTGGGAACCCTAAACTACTACCAATACCATAAGACGTACTTTTATAATCAACAAGGCTAAACTTACTAGCATCATAATTACGATAAAATATACGGTTTCCTAAGCTAACGCCATCAGGTGTAAAGTAAGGGTCCGTATGAGATAAACTAACCGACTCTGAACCTGTTGATGTATTAATATTAAAAGCGACTTGGTTACCGGAACCTAAAAAGTTAGATTCACTAATGCCGATATTAAATTGTAAACCATTATAAGAGCCATACGCTAAGCCTGCATTAAAGCTACCAGCTGATTGTTCTTTTACTGTAAAATCTACATCAACTTGGTCATCAGAGCCAGGCACAGGTGTCACATCAAACTCAACGCTTTCCATATACATCAAACGCTGCATTTGAATTTTTGAACGCTCTAATGATTGATTTGATAACCAACCACCTTCTAACTGAGTCATTTCACGGCGAACCACTTCATCTGCGGTAATTGCATTGCCTGAAACATTGATACGTCTTACATAAACACGTTTCCCAGGATTAACTGATAAAGTAAGCTTAACTTCTTTTTTTTCTTCATCAACTTCTGGAATTGTTCTTACTTCAGCATTCGCATAACCAAAACGTGCTAAGTAACTTTTAATAAATTCTTCAGAGGAAGTAACAACAGAGCCATTATAAAGTTCGCCAGCTCTTAGAGGTATGACTGAGCGAATAAGCTCTTCTCTATCTAACAAATCACCTATAAAGTCAAAACCACTCACTTTAAATTTCTCACCTTCGGTGAGGTTAACTGAAACATATACATTTTCTTTATCTGGGCTGACAGATACTTGTGTGGAATCAATATTAAATTGCAAGTAACCACGATCTAAATAATAACTGCGTATCTTTTCTAGATCGCCTTGAATTGCTTGCTTTTGGTAACGATCATTGCCCATAAAATCCCACCAAGATAAATCTTGTTGTGATTCTACTTGTTGCAATAACTCTTCATCTGAGAATAACTGATTACCGACTAAATTGATTTGACGAACAGAAGCTGCTTCACCTTCATCAAATTTCAATTTTAGCTTAACGCGATTACGTGGTAAATTAGTTATGCTTACATCAACAGTCGCATTGTATTTACCAATACTATGAAAGAATTCAACCAGACCCTTTTCAATATTATCTATAACGGTTCTATCTAAAGGTTCACCTTTTCGAATATCTTTACCTTCGAGAGATTCATCAAGCTGCTCATCTTTAATATCTTTATTACCATCAAACTCAATGTAACTAATTGTCGGACGTTCTTTTACTTTAAATATTAATGTCTGACCATCTCGATAAGCTTTGATATTATCAAAGTGACCTGAGCTGTATAATGACTTAATCGTTTTTGCTATTGTATAGTCATCTAGATTATCGCCTACATTAATAGGGATATGTGTTAATGCTGCACCTAAGGCAACTCTTTGCAGCCCTTCAACTTTTAAATCGTCTACGATAAAAGCAGTTTGGCCTAACGAGGTAAAACTCGCCCCAATTAAACTTGTTGCAGCCAAATATTTTTTTATAGCCATTTTATTATCTTTTACCCTTTACAACCGCATAAAATCATTGAATAACGCAAAGCCAGTCAACAATAATAAAACTAATGCGCCAATTCTAAAACCAAATTCTTGTGTCTTTTCAGAGACTGGTTTTTTTCTGATAAGTTCAATTATGTAATACATTAAATGCCCGCCATCAAGAATTGGCAAGGGCAATAAGTTAAAAACACCTAAATTAACGCTGATCAAGGCTAAGAAGCTCAAAAAAGCAACTAAACCATAACTTACACTTGCACCAGCACCTTGTGCAATACCAATAGGACCACTTAAGTTTTTAACTGAAACCTGCCCTGTTAACAAGTTTCCAATCATTTCAAAACTTAAAGAAACCATCTGCCAAGTTTTATCTACACCGAGAAAAAACCCATCAATTAAGCCATATTGCCTTGTTGATATATAACTTTCAGGCCATTTTGATGCTAAAGGTATCACACCTAAGTAACCTTGGCTAAACCCATCCTTTGTTGGTTTGTTATCAGGTACAACCTTTATGTTTAATTTTTCACTACCACGACTGATTGTCATAAGTAATGGTTTATTTGCTGATGCCTGTATAAGCTTAACTAATTGTGGCCAGTTTGAAATTTTTTCACCATCGATTAAATAAATTTTATCACCCACTTTCAAGCCATATTTTTTTGCAGCAGAATCTTCAGCAATATGCGCCAACTCTGTCGTAATAAGCGGCCTATATGGCGTAATGCCAATAGCATGAATGGGGGATTTTACATTATCATCTAACGTCCAACTTTTAAGGTTTAAATTTTTTACTATCTGACCTTCAATGGGATCATTAACAATAATTTCAACTTTTTCCTCTCCCATATTTTGCATGAGCGAAAAAGTGGTTTCACGCCAGTCAAAAACAGTCTCACCGGCAATAGAGATAAGGGTTTGGTCTGCTTTAATTCCAGCTAAAAATGCGCGACTATCGGGCTCAACATCACCAATTACAGGCTTAATTGATTGCACACCTATCATGTACATTGTCCACAACAAAATAATCGCAAAAGCAAAATTAGCTAAAGGGCCCGCGGCAACAATGGCAATACGAGAAAGCACGGGTTTACTATTAAATGACAAATGTTTTTCATTTTCATCAACAGCTTCAACACGCTCATCAAGCATTTTGACATAACCACCTAATGGAATAGCCGCAATAACATACTCAGTGCCTAACTTATCATTCCAAGTTATTAATGGCTTACCGAAACCAATTGAAAACCTAAGTACTTTTACACCTGCTTTTCGTGCAACCCAAAAATGACCATATTCATGAACTGTGACTAAAATCCCTAAAGCAAGCACAAATGATGCTAAATTCCATATAAAATCAAACATCTTTTATTTCCTTGTTAATGATTTCATTTGCATAATTTCGCGCTATTTCATCAATATTTAAAATATCCTCTAATGAGTCAGCATGATTATTTGGCATCATATTCAACACTTGGGAGTTTATTTTATAAATATCAGTAAAAGAAATATTATTTGATAAAAAAGCACCTACAGCAATTTCATTGGCGGCATTGATAGTCGTAGTTGCAGCTTGACCTAAGCGACACGCATCCATAGCAAGCTTTAAATTTGGGTAACGGGAAAAGTCTGGCGCAGTGAAAGAAAAGTTAGCCATATTTGTAAAGTCTAACGCTTTAACACCTGATTCAATACGTTTTGGATAAGCAAGCGCATGTGCGATAGGTGTTCTCATATCAGGATTTCCCATTTGAGCAAGCACTGAGCCGTCTTTGTATTGCACCATAGAGTGAATAATACTTTGTGGATGTATGACGACATCAATGTCATCAACACTTGCATTAAACAGCCATTTAGCTTCAATGAATTCAAGACCTTTATTCATCATAGTCGCTGAATCTACTGATATTTTTCTACCCATATTCCAATTTGGATGAGTTACAGCTTCATCAACACTTACCTGAGAAAAAGTATTAATATCACGATTTAAAAATGGTCCACCAGAGCCCGTTAGTAAAATTTTATTTATGCCCTGCTCAATTAAAGAAGTGTTTTGAGCATTATTTTGCATGGCTGCTGGTAGACATTGATAAATTGCATTATGCTCGCTATCTATTGGTAACAAAGTCGCATTATGTTTTTTAACTTTATCAATAAATAATTGCCCAGACATAACTAAGGACTCTTTATTTGCCAGCAATACTTTTTTTCCTGCTTCAACAGCAGCTAATGTGGGCAACAAACCAGCGGCTCCAACAATTGCAGACATCACAATATCAACTTCATCCACCTGTGCTAAATCACACATAGCCTGAGTGCCTGATAAAACAATTGTTGATGTATTATGAGAACGCAATGCATCTTTTAGCTTACGAGCCTTAACAGCATCAAACATAACAGCATATTTAGGTTTAAATTCAATGCACTGCGAAAGCATTTTAGTGTCATTTTTACCAGCTGATAATGCAAAAACCTTAAATATAGGATTTTGGCGGATAACATCTAATGTGCTAACACCTATTGAGCCTGTAGAGCCCAATATATAAACACTTTTAAAATCTGACGTCATAAAGTTCTCATCTGAACTCATGAATTTAATGTCCAAGCATAAAACGCTACAAATATCGGTGCTGCAGCTGTTAAGCTATCAATTCGATCCAAAATACCACCATGACCAGGTAAACAACGGCCACTATCTTTAAGACCTGCTTCACGTTTAAACATGCTTTCTAATAAATCACCCACGGCAGAAAAAATAGCAATAAATACAGTGATACATACATATAAAAACCACTTATTCTGCTCTATTCCAGCAAAGTAACAAAAAATTAAAATAAAGAGCGTACTTGCTATAACACCACCGGCTAAACCTTCTATGGTTTTATTTGGGCTGACATTTGGCATTAATTTATGTTTGCCAAAATTTTTACCTGAAAAGTATGCCCCAATGTCCGCACTCCAAACTATGCCCAATACAATCATGATTAAAATCGAACCATGTAAACTAGACTCAGAGTAAGACGCACTCCTAAGCGCATTTAGTGCTAACCACAAAGGAACTAAGGTTAAAAATCCAGCCAAAGCTCTCATTAATATACCTTTATTCCAAGATTTAGACAGAGAGGGATATTGCCATACCAAAGCTGAGGCAACTAACCACCAAGCAACTGATAAAGTGAATAAATAATTAGCATCAGCTAAAAGTTTATTATTTTGCCATAATAATTCTATAGGCCAATGAAAATGTAATACGGTAAGAATAAGTGCAATGAAAGTAACATATACAAAGCGAGATGTGATTTTTTTTAGTCCCATAAAGCCGGACCATTCCCAAGCGCCAACTAATACAATAAGTGCTGCAATATAGCTAAATATCATCAGTGGTGTATAAAATACAAGTGCCAAAGCCGCTGGCGCTAAAACCATTGAAGTTATAATTCTTTGTTTAAGCAAACTGTTTACCTTTTAAATTGAACACTTGCGTGAGTTCTTATTATTTCATTAAGCGAGTAATTGTTTTATTTGTTCGCCGGTACAACCGAAACGTCGCTCTCTTGATACATAACACGCAATTGAATCAGCAAATGCTTCATCATTAAAATCAGGCCATAAGGTATCAGTAAAATAGAGTTCTGCATAGGCTGCTTGCCATAACAAAAAGTTACTAATACGTAAGTCACCACCGGTTCGGATCAATAAATCTAACGCGGGTTGCTCAGCCATCATAATATGTTTTGAAATGAGTTCTTCATTAATGTCTTCGTTTTTTACTTTACCTTCAGATACCAATGCTGCAACTTTTTGAGTTGCTTGCGTAATATCCCAGCGCCCTCCATAGTTAGCGGCTATATTAAGGCAAAGACCTGTATTATCTTTTGTTAAACATTCAGCCTCAATAACGCGCTTCTGTAACTTATCAGAAAAACGGGATAACTCCCCCATAATCCTTAGTTTTACATTATTTTTATGTAACTTCTTAACTTCCTTGGTAAGCACAAACATAAACAACTCCATCAAGGTAGTAACCTCTTGCTCTGGGCGTTGCCAGTTTTCACTACTAAATGCAAATAACGTAAGCGATTGTATTTCTAGTTTTTGGCAGAATGTCACCGCATTACGAACAGCATCAACACCTTTTTTATGACCAAAAACACGTGGTTTACCCTGAGCTTGCGCCCATCGTCCATTCCCATCCATAATAATTGCAATGTGTTTAGGTAAAGTTTGCTGTGTTATTTCATTCATTGATGAACCATTAACAATATAAATTCCATAAAAAAACGCCGACTAGTATACCCTAGGCGACGTTTAATCTCTAATATTTTACGTTATATAAAACGTATCTTGAGATTAAAATTCCATTAATTCTTTTTCTTTGGCTGCTAATTGTTCATCCATTTCTTTAATAAACAAATTAGTTAGTTTTTGAATTTCATCTTCAGCTTGGTGTTGTTCGTCTTCAGAGATTTCTTTATCTTTTAACAATGACTTAAAATCACTGTTTGCATCTCGACGTATATTTCTAATAGCAACTCGACCACCTTCAACTTCACCACGCACTACCTTGATAAAATCTTTACGGCGCTCTTCTGTTAATGGCGGTAGAGGTACACGAATAACGGTACCAGCAGACATTGGGTTTAAACCCAAATCAGACATCATAATTGCTTTATCAACCGCTTTTGTAAGCTCTTTATCAAAAACTGTTATGGCTAATGTACGCGCATCTTCAGCAACAATATTAGCTAATTGATTTAGCGGTGTATCTGCGCCGTAATAAGGCACCACAATGCTATCAAGAAGACTTGGATGTGCACGACCAGTTCTAATTTTAGCTAACTGATTCGCTAATGCATCAACACTTTTTTTCATGCGCGTTTTAGCATCGCTTTTTATTTCGTTAATCACAGTGTTATTCCTATATTTTTTGAAACTAGAGTATTATTTCTGAAATCAAGTTATTCTACTGGTTCAATTGAGCTCTTATCTGAGATAAGTGTACCTTCATCTTCACCCATGATCACACGTTTTAGTGCACCAGGTTTATTCATATTAAATACACTGATTGGCATATTATGATCTCGAGCCAATGTAAATGCAGCTAAATCCATTACTTTTAATTCTTTTTCAATAATTTCATCATAACTTAAATTATTAAATAATGTCGCATCTGAGTTTTTAGCCGGGTCATCATTATAAACACCATCTACTTTTGTTGCCTTGATCACAGTATCGGCTTCAATCTCAATACCACGTAAACACGCAGCTGAATCTGTCGTAAAAAATGGGTTTCCTGTTCCAGCGGCAAATATTACAACTCGACCAGTTTTCAACAAGCTGATAGCCTCAGACCAGTTATATGCCTCACATACGCCATTAAGCGGAATTGCCGACATCAGGCGAGCATTTACAAACGCACGATGAAGTGCATCACGCATTGCTAAGCCATTCATAACTGTTGCAAGCATTCCCATATGATCACCAACAACACGGTTCATTCCAGTTTCTGCTAAGGTGCCACCACGAAGGAAGTTACCACCACCAATCACTAAACCAACTTCTATTCCTAATTCTACTAACTCTTTAATTTCTTGAGCCATGCGATCAAGTACTTTTGGGTCAATACCAAATCCTTCATCGCCCATTAAAGCTTCACCACTTAGTTTTAATAAAACACGTCTAAAAACTGGCTTTCGATTTATATTCATAAGTTACCTGACTAGAAATAGGGATAAAAACGGGCAAAAAAATAACCGCGCTCATTAATAAAAATGACAACGCGGCTATTCTAAATAATTTTACCTAATGAAGCAAAGCAAAAACGCTCTACATATAGACAAATTATAGGATTAAGCTTTAGCAGCAGCTACAGTTGCAGCAACTTCAGCAGCAAAATCTTCTTCTTTCTTCTCGATACCAGCACCAACTTCTAAACGTACGAAGTTAGATACAGTTGCGCCTTTTTCTTTAAGAATAGCACCAACAGTTTTCTTAGGTTCCATGATGAAAGCTTGACCAGTAAGAGAGATCTCACCAGTAAATTTCTTCATACGACCTACAACCATTTTTTCTGCGATTTCAGCTGGTTTGCCTTCGTTCATAGCGATATCGATTTGAACTGCTTTTTCTTTTTCAACTACGTCAGCTGGCACATCTTCAGGGTTAACAAACTCTGGGTTTGATGCTGCAACGTGCATTGCAACATGCTTAAGTGTTTCTTCGTCAGCTTCACCAGCTACAACAACACCAATACGCTCACCGTGGCGGTAAGTTGAAAGTGTTGCACCGTCGATGTATTCAACACGACGTACGTTTATGTTTTCACCAATTTTAGCAACTAAAGCAACACGTGCTTCTTCGAACTGTGCTTGTAAATCTGCGATAGCTATTTTTGAAGCTGCAGCAACGTCTAGTGCTGAATTAGCAAATGCTAAGAAGCTTTCATCTTTAGCAACAAAGTCAGTTTGACAGTTAACTTCAAGTAATGCAGCGAAACCTTCGCCTTTCTTGATAAGGATTGTACCTTCAGCAGCGATGTTACCTGCTTTTTTAGCAGCTTTAGCAGCACCACTTTTACGCATATCTTCAATCGCTAACTCGATGTCGCCATCAGTTTTAACTAAAGCTTTTTTACAATCCATCATGCCAGCGCCAGTGCGCTCGCGTAATTCTTTAACTAGGGCAGCAGTTACAGCCATTTTAAATTCCTTAAAACAATTAAAATTAAATAAACAGGGGTTCAGCTTTAGCGATACAGCTATAACTCGAACCCCTATTGAGTATTAAATAATTATTTAATACTTATTCAACTTCTACGAAGTCGTCTTTTTCAGCTTGAACAACGATGTTGCTTTCACGGCCTTCGATAACAGCATCAGCAATTGCGCCAGTATAAAGTTGTACTGCACGGATCGCATCATCGTTACCAGGTACGATGAAATCAACGCCATCTGGGTTAGAGTTAGTATCAACAATAGATACAACTGGAATACCAAGATTGTTAGCTTCGCGAATAGCGATATGCTCGTGATCAGCATCGATTACAAAGATAGCGTCAGGTAAACCGCCCATATCTTTGATACCACCAAGGCTCTTATCTAGCTTTTCCATTTGACGAGTAAGCATTAATACTTCTTTCTTAGAAAGCTTTTCAAAAGTACCGTCTTGGCTCATTGTTTCAAGGTCTTTTAAACGCTTGATAGACTGACGAACTGTTTTCCAGTTAGTAAGCATACCACCTAACCAACGGTGATTTACAAAGTACTGGTCAGAACGAATAGCAGCTTCTTTAACTGCTTCGCTTGCTGCGCGCTTAGTACCAACAAAAAGAATTTTACCTTTGTTTGAAGCTGTTTTCTCGATAAAAGAAAGTGCATCATTAAACATTGGTACAGTTTGCTCTAAGTTGATGATATGAACTTTATTACGAGCGCCAAAAATGAAAGGCTTCATTTTTGGATTCCAGTAACGTGCTTGGTGACCAAAGTGAACACCAGCTTGAAGCATATCGCGCATTGAAACGTTTGCCATTTTTTTATTCCTTAATTTAGTTTAGGGTTAAGCCTCCACACATCCCATAGCGCTAACATTGTTAATGTAACAATGCACCCAAACGTATGTGACGATGTGTGTGTGTTTTTAGTTAATATATTAAAATATATCGGTTTAGTGCCTCTTATTTACAATAAAATCATGAGTTAAAACGACGTTTTTATTTAAAAAAACGAAAACTGAAGATTTTAATTGTAAAAAGGACGCGCGCTTTATACCATAACGCCATGTATAATTCCAATCTTTCTCAAAATAATTGTTCAATTTTTGAATAGAAATTTGCTTCGGAGCATAAATGAGCGCAGTCATAAAAACACCTGCTGAAATAGAAAAAATGCGCATTGCTGGCCGTTTGGCTGCTGATGTATTAGAAATGATAGCCCCTCACGTAAAAGAAGGGATTACCACGCTAGAGTTAGATACGATTTGTCACAATTATATTATTGATGTACAAAAAGCGATTCCAGCCCCTTTAAATTATCATGGTTTTCCTAAATCTATTTGTACATCTGTGAATCAAGTTATTTGTCATGGAATTCCAAATGAAAAACCACTAAAAGATGGCGATATTATAAACATTGATATTACTGTAATTAAAGATGGTTACCATGGCGATACTTCTAAGATGTTTTATATTGGAACACCCAATATACAAGGTAAACGCTTGTCAGAAGTTGCACAACAAAGCCTATACCTAGCGATAAAAATGGTAAAACCAGGAGCCCGATTAGGTGATATTGGTTCTGCAATTCAAAAGTATGCCGAAAGCTTTAAATACTCTATCGTCAGAGAATATTGTGGTCATGGTATCGGCGCAGAGTTTCATGAAGAACCTCAAGTAATGCATTACGGAAAGCCTGGAACAGGTGAAATACTCAAAGAAGGTATGTGCTTTACAATAGAGCCTATGGTTAACGCCGGAAAACGCCAATGTAAAGTATTAAAAGACAATTGGACTGTAGTCACAAAAGACAGAAGTTTATCGGCACAATGGGAGCATACTCTTTTAGTAACTAAAAATGGAGTTGAAATTTTAACGCTTAGGGCTGATGATACGATAGATAAAATTATCGAACATTAGTAAATACCTTATGGCTGTTCCCGAAATACAAATCAAGCAACTTGCTCAATGTGAGTTGCTCGAAGATTATAAAAATGCCATAGCAGATTTTTATCTTTGGCTTAAGCAAGAATTCTCATATCAACCTGTAGAAAGATTAATTAAAGCGCGCGCTTGTTATATAGATCAATTACTTTGCAAGTTATTCCAAGGTTTTGGGCTAGCCAATAATAACAATTTGACCTTAATTGCAGTGGGCGGCTATGGACGCGGGGAATTACACCCTTATTCTGATATCGATTTTTTATTATTGGTTCAAAAAGAACCAACAACAACTGAATGCGAAAAAATAAGTCAATTTGTGACTATGTTATGGGACTTAGGATTAGATATAGGTCATAGTGTCCGTACTTTAGAACAAACGATTGATTATGAAAAACAAGATGTATCTTTTGCGACTAGTCTCTTAGAAAGTCGTTTAATTTATGGGTCAGAGGAAAATTTTAACCTCTTTCAAACCAAGCTTATTCAAACTAAAACCTGGAACTCTGAAGACTTCTTTTTAGCAAAAACACAAGAGCAAGACTTACGCCACAAAAAGTGCCATGGAACTACTTATAATTTAGAACCTAATTTAAAAGAAAACCCAGGTGGTTTAAGAGATATTCAAACGATTATTTGGGTCGCAAAAAAACATTTTAAATCCCAATCTTTAAGTGATTTGATCACTGATGGATATTTGACCTATGAAGAACACCAAGAATTATTAGAGTGCTTATTAAATCTTTGGAATATCAGGTTCGCACTGCATCTTGCCTCAGGAAGAGCTGAAAATAGACTGTTGTTTGATCATCAACCCCTCGCAGCTGAATTATTAGGTTTTGGTTCAGATGGAAAAGCCTCTGTAGAGCGTATGATGAAACGACTCTTTAGGATTATGAGTCGGATCAGAGAGTTAAATCAAATGCTGTTAAGGTATTTTGATCATAGTATTTTACCTGATAGAAATACTCATAAAATTGAACAATTAAATGATGATTTTGTTCGAGTTGATCATCAAGTTAAAGTAGAAGACCCATCTGTTTTCTTCAACCGAGAGAAAATATTTGAGTTATTTGAGCATATAGCCAACAACCCTAAAATTACACACATTCATCCAAGCACATTAAGAACACTGCGCCAAGTTCGTAGACGTTTGTTAGGTGATTTACAAGATTATGCCGCATGCCGAACTGCTTTTTTAAGGCTTCTTAAACATCCAAATGGTATGGGCCGTGCATTTACCTTAATGCATAAGCACGGTATTTTAGCGGCATATTTACCTCAATGGCGTAATATATTTGGTCAAATGCAATTTGATTTATTTCATGCCTATACAGTTGATGAACATACACATAAAGTCATTCAAAATATTCATCATTATTTTTCACCCCAAAGTGAAACTGAGTTTCCTTTATGTCGTGAAATTGTTGTTCGAATGGAGAAACCTGAACTACTCTATTTAGCGGGAATATTTCATGATATCGCTAAAGGTAGAGGCGGCGATCATTCTGAATTAGGTGCATTAGATACTATAGAGTTTGCAAAATTACATCAATTTTCTGATTTTGAAGGTAAGTTTATTGCTTGGTTAGTTGAAAACCACCTATTAATGTCAGTAACCGCACAACGAAAAGATATTACAGATCCTGATGTGATAAACGAATTTGCCAAACGTGTTAAAAATGAAAAAAGATTAAACTATTTGTACTGTCTTACGTTAGCTGATATTCGTGCTACCAACGATAACCTTTGGAATAGCTGGAAAAATACTTTATTACGAGAACTTTTTTTATCTACACGTAGAGCATTGCGATTAGGTCTTGAAAATCCAATGGATTTAAGAGATCAAATTAGAGATAAAAAACGTCAAGCTAAACAAGATCTATTAAATTTAAACTTTAATGAAGCGCAAATTGATTTTTTATGGAATCGCTTTAAAGCCGATTATTTTACTCGCTTTAGTGCATTACAAATTTCATGGCATAGCCAACATTTACTTGAAGCAAAAGATTTATCACAACCTGTTGTGATTGTTTCTGAAAAAGCAATGCATGGTGGTACGCAGGTTTTTGTATATAGCCCAGATAAAATTAATTTATTTGCGCGATTAGTTAGCTTTTTAGGGAATAAAAAAACACATATTCACTATGCGCAGGTTATGGTGTCGAAAGACGGTTACGCGATAGATAGTTTTGTAATACTTGAAAAAAATGGTTCAGCAATAGAATCACCAAGTCGAATAAGTTCAATTAAACGTGGCATTGAACAATCACTTAAAGAACCCAATAAAAAAATAAGAATAAAAAAAACACGCTCAAAACGCTTTAAAGGGTTTAACATTAAACCTCAGGTTATTATCAGATCACACGGTAGAAAAGATCGAACATTAATTGAAATACAAGCTGTAGATATTCCAGGTTTATTAACAAAAATAGCCAATGTATTTCAAAAAACCAAATTACATATTCATGCGGCTAGGATCACTACAATAGGCGAACGTGCAGAAGATTTTTTTGTTGTATCTGATGCACAATATCAAGCTTTAGCTCCTGAGATACAGGCAAAAATAAGCCACACATTATTAGAAAGTTTAAATAAAGAAACTGAATAATTAGAAGGACAAATAATGTCAGATTTAAAACACATAATAGAAAATGCGTGGGATAACCGCGATAATATCACACCCGCTACGGTCAAAACGGATATAAAAAATGCAATTTTAACTGCACTTGCATTACTAGATTCAGGAAAAGCACGGGTAGCAGAAAAAATATCAGATGAATGGGTTGTACATCAATGGCTAAAAAAAGCTGTATTACTCTCTTTTAGAATAAATGATAATCAAGTTTTAAATGATGGTGTAAATCAATATTGGGATAAAGTACCGCTTAAATTTACCGATTATACACCTGAACAGTTTCAACAAGAAGGCATGCGAGTGGTTCCCAATGCCGTTGCGCGTAAAGGGAGTTTTATTGGTAAAAATGTTGTTTTGATGCCTTCTTACGTCAATATAGGTGCTTTCGTAGATGAAGGCACTATGGTAGATACATGGGCAACTGTAGGTTCATGTGCACAAATAGGTAAAAATGTGCATCTTTCAGGTGGTGTTGGCATTGGAGGTGTATTAGAGCCTCTACAGGCAAACCCCACCATCATAGAAGATGATTGTTTTATTGGCGCACGTTCTGAAATTGTTGAGGGCGTTGTAGTTGAGCAAGGTGCTGTGATTTCTATGGGTGTTTATATTAGTCAAAGCACACGTATTTTCGATAGAGAAACTGGCGAAACGCATTATGGCAGAGTACCAGCAGGTGCAGTTGTTGTTCCTGGCTCTATTCCATCAAAGGATGGGACTCATAGCTTATATGCCGCAATTATAGTGAAAAAAGTAGATAAGCAAACTCGTGATAAAGTAGGTATTAATGCCTTATTAAGATCCGTTGACGCCTAATTAAATTTAACTGAGAGTGCTAAATTAGCACTTTCAGTTAAACTCTTTAATTTTGGTCATTCAACAACCCTATCTCTGCCAATTGAAAATTTTGAACTAAATCTTTTTGGACGGCAAGAATTTCAGGAGTTTTTAACGCCTTATTTAATGCAAATTTAATCTCACTTTCCGTTCCATGCGTTAAAGCTAAATACAGCCCCTGACTTTCATAGCCTGACTCATTAAATAACGATAATCGCTCTAATTCATTTATTTGATAACCTAAAGAATTTAATTTTCCAGAAACAGCAAAAGTTGTGCCTACAAAACGCTGCACTCGTCCTTTAATTAAAGCCTCTAACGCATTCGCTGAATTTAAAAACTCAAATACATTTTGAGGTTTAAAGTACTCCTTAATACTTCTCGCCTTATGAGAGTTTCTTTCCATACCGACAAAAATTCTAGTAGGATCGATAGCGTCTCTTTTTTTCCATATGTATTGCTGCCCTGAATATAGAGATGTTAACCAAATAAAGCGCTCTTTTCTTTGCGGTGTTTTTGAAATGGACAAAATTAAACGATTTGGTAATTGAGACTCCTTTTGCATGATCCTAGCCCAAGGTTCAGCACTGAACTTCACTTTCAATTGGCTAAATTTTAATAATTTAACAGCAAAATCATAAACAGGCCCATAACCTTTCCCATTATCATCTATCATTTGAAATGGCGGGTTATGCTCAAAAACTACTATTAAAGTTTCTGACTTTAAAGGAGAAATAAATAACAAACAAAAGAAAAACAAAATTTTAATAACTCAGCCTCATCTAAAAAATTATATGCTAAATATAGTGCCATTAAACATCTTTAACCTGCCTATTCTAGAACTTCATCCTATTAATAAATGGTTGAAACAATCGCGTCTTCAATTATCGCTTCAGCGGTAAGCTTAACCGTTTAAATGATTCTTTCAAGCATAAAAAAACTTGCCAGAGGCCTAAATTCAAAAGTGCTATCAATAGGCGAACTAAACCCGATTCACAAGTCTGGCCTGATATTAAAAGCGATTCCCTATAATCTCTCTATATAGATGACTGCTTTTATAGCGCAGTAAAAATACCTTCCAACTGGCAAAGGAAGTATTAGTTAATCATTTTTGAAAGTTTATGTTTCTGGGTTAAAGTTGGTCAAGTAAATTTAGGAAAGTCCAGTCAGAAAATTTAAAATAGCGCATGATATTAGCTGCAGCATTTTTAAACTCTTATTTCAGGCATAAAAAAACCCTTGCCAAAGGCAAGGGTCTAAAAGTGGTACCAGTAGGCGGACTCGAACCGCCACACCCGAAGGCGGGGGATTTTGAATCCCCTATGTCTACCAATTCCATCATACTGGCATAATTTTTCTTTCACTCTCTCGCTTTAATCAATATTAAAACAGATGAAAAAATAAAGAAAAACCACTTCAGAGCTCAAGCTTTATAACAATTATTTTTATTAGTTGCTCTCGTCTCTATGCCAAGCATTATACAAAGATGGTTAGCCGCAGCAAGTACTTTTTGCGAACTATGCGTCAACTGCTCGGTAATTGCTCAATCCAATTACTTTAGCGTATATTCTGTAAATAAAGTTCTAATAAAAACATATGATACTTCTCTTAAAATAATATAAAATTTTAATGTTATATAACTTCTGTGAAAATTCTGTTTTTCAAATTTCCTAGTACGAACGATGTGACTTTGATAAAATGAAATATTGAGTTAGAGTATGAGCGATATAGAGTGCAAAAAACATTAGAGAAAGAGCCGTTAAATAATTTGCAAAAAGAAATATTTCCACGCTCCGGTTTTGGTCGTAGGTTTGCATCTTGGATTTATGATGCTTTAGTTGTGATCGCATTTTCTATGTTAACAACAATCATTTTCTTATTTGTGGTTCAAGGGTTAATTTCTTTGGATTATTTAACATTAAATTCTGCAATTGATGTTTCTGACTATATTGAAAAAAGCCCTATTCTAGAAGGCATACGAACTGCACTGCTCATAATTGTTAATTGTGCTTTTTTTGTTTATTTCTGGACTAAAGGTGGTCAAACAATTGGCATGCGTTCATGGCGTTTAAAAGTACAAAATTTAGATGGTTCAAAAATCACCATTATACAAGCATTTATTCGTGCTATAACTTCACTGTTCGGTTTAGGTAATTTACTTGTAATTTTAGACTTTAAAAATAAGCGTGCATTGCAAGATTATATTGCAAAAACGGAAGTGGTTACTTTAACAAAAGCAGAAAACAAACGTATTTATAAATCTGTTTAATCAAAATTAGTGGTTGTTAATAATAGACTTTAGTAATGTCACTTTCATATGATCTAATCATGTAAGTGACAATACAACAACAAGCTTAAATTATGTTCTCGCTTCTAGCATCAAGCGCTTCATATCTCTTACAGCAGTATCTAAACCATCTATTGCAGCACGTGCAATAACTGCATGACCAATATTTAACTCATAGATAGCCTCGATTGCAGCAATAGGTTTCACATTGTGGTAATTCAAACCATGACCAGCATTTACAATTAAACCAAGTTCAGAAGCAAAGGTAACACCATTTTTAATACGTTTTAGCTCTGCTTTTTGCTCTTTATCGTTTTCTGCATCCGCATAAGCACCTGTATGAATTTCTATATAAGGCGATTTAACATCAGCACATGCTTGAAGTTGACTTTCATCAGCATCAACAAATAAAGACACCTTAATGCCCGCGTCTGTTAGTTGCTTAACAGCACTTGCTACTTTTTCTTTATTGCCAGCAACATCCAAACCACCTTCCGTTGTGAGTTCTTCCCTTTTTTCTGGCACTAAACATACAAACTCAGGTTTAACTTCAAGTGCAATTGCTAGCATTTCATCAGTTACTGCCATTTCTAAATTCATGCGGGTCTGAATGGTTTGCTTCATAACGGTCACATCTCTATCTTGGATATGACGACGATCTTCTCTTAAATGAATTGTAATACCATCAGCACCAGCATGTTCTGCAACACTTGCCGCATGAGCTGGATCAGGATAAGTTGTGCCTCGAGCCTGACGTAAAGTTGCAATGTGATCAACATTAATGCCTAACAAAATTTCTTTCATTGTCTATGCCTTATTATTTTAATCAGGGTTTTATGAAAAGCTCTCTACTTTTGAGAGGCTTATTACCTAATAAAGGTTTTAATAAATAACGACTCAGCTGTTTAGCCAAATTTCTAGTTGCAGAGTCTATAAAATTAAATTGATGGATGTTTTGCAGTTGCTTACCATTAACTGCATATTCATTTATTTCTTGCCTAGATAGTTTTAACCAGCCCATTTCATCATGATATTGATAAAACGATTTTTCTTGTATTTTATCGCCTTCAACATCAAACTCAAAATCGATGCCATAGCCTAACAATTCTAATAATTGAAACTCAAATGTACGTAAATTAGCTTCATAATCATCAGATTGCGGTAATAACATCAAATGTTTATTATAAAGCACAAATACCTGCTCAATAGGTTCATTATGCGGTACGATCCTTTGACACAACTCATTTAGGTAAAACCCGCAATATAAAGCCCTACCCGATAATAAGTTAAGTGGCCCAGCTAATTCAAATTGGTTAAGATATTTTAAATCTTTATTGCCAGAAAAACTGATTAATAATTTTTGGAAAGGTTGTAATTGCGCTTTATGTTTAACGCTATGCTTACCACTTAAACGCGCTAACATGCGTATTTGTCCAACGCCATCGACCAAGATATCTAACATTGCTTGTGAGTCACTAAAAGGACGTTTATGTAATAAGTATGCTTGGTAAAGTTGGTTATTCATTATGATTATGTTAAAGCCAAAAAAATGCAGCCATTTGGCTGCACAATTTAATAATGAACATTTGATTATTCACTGCCGTAACCTAAGCTACGTAATGCACGTTCGTCGTCGGCCCAACCAGATTTCACTTTAACCCAAAGTTCTAAAAAGACTTTATTATCTAACATGGTTTCCATGTCTTTTCGTGCTTCACGACCTATGGTTTTAAGTTTTTCGCCTTTATTACCTATGACCATACGTTTTTGTGTTTCACGTTCAACTAAAATTAAACCGTTGACCTGCCAAACACCATTGTCTTGCCATTTAAATTGTTCTATTTCAACAGTAATTGAATAAGGTAATTCATCACCCATAAAACGCATTAATTTTTCACGAATAATTTCTGCGGCTAAAAATCGCATTGACCTGTCAGTCACGTAATCTTCAGGAAAATAGAACTCACAAGGTTCTAAATGCTCTCTTACATGCTTTTTGATCACATCAATATTTTTACCTTTTGTTGCACTAACCGGTAAAATATCAAGAAATTTGCCTTTTTGTGATAAAAACTCAAGGTGAGGTAGTAATTCTTCTTTATCTTTAACCAAATCAACTTTATTTATAACTAATAAAACAGGTGTTCCACTTAACATAACTTTGTTAAGTACCATTTCATCGTCTTCAGTCCAATGTGTGCCTTCAACTAAAAATAAAATAAGCTCTACATCACCAATTGAGCTACTTGCTGCACGGTTCATTAAACGATTTATAGCACGTTTTTCATCAATATGCAGACCTGGAGTATCAATGTAAATTGCCTGGTACTTGTCTTCCGTGTGGATACCCATAATACGGTGACGAGTTGTTTGCGGTTTACGAGAAGTAATACTTACCTTTTGTTCAATGATCTCATTTAGCAAAGTAGACTTACCTACATTAGGCCTCCCTACAATTGCAATCATGCCACAATGCGTGTCAGGTGCTTCATGGTTAAGTTCTAAGCTTTCAGATAAGATGCTTTCAAATATCTCATCTTGAGATTTATCGTTTTCAGGTATCATTTTTTTACTTCATTTTTTAATTTTTGCAATGCCATCTCAGCAGACTTTTGTTCAGCTTTTCGACGAGATGTTCCAACACAAGTGAAACTATCCAAACCTTCTACAGCACACTCAACTGTGAACATTTGATTATGTGCCTGGCCTTTAGTATCTATTACAGTATAGCTAGGTAATTGTAATTTACGTGCTTGTAAATACTCTTGTAATAAAGTTTTTGGATCTTTTTGGTTAACTTCAGGAGATATCGCATTTAAACGAGATGCATACCAAGCTAAAATTAATTCCTGACAATTACCAATACCTGAGTCTAAAAACACAGCACCTATAATTGCCTCTACGGCATCAGCGAGTGTTGATTCTCTACGATAACCGCCACTTTTCAATTCACCCGGACCTAAACGTAAAAAGTCACCCAGTTTAAATTCAACGCCAAATTCAGCTAAAGTTTGGCCTCTCACTAAAGTTGACCGCATACGACTTAAGTCACCCTCACGGGCTTTAGGAAATTGCTCATAGAGTTTATCGGCAATTACAAAACTTAATATTGAATCACCTAAAAACTCTAACCGTTCATTATGCTGACCTTTATGACTTCGATGTGTTAAAGCTTGTTCTAATAATTGTGGATTTATAAAGGTATACCCAATTTTAGAATATAAATCTTTTGCGTCTTTTTTCATTATCTAATTTTCATATCTATAAATTACGCTGTAATACTTAAAAGGCTTACTGAATTGAACCTAAGCGATTAAAACGAACGCCTGTTGGGATCCAACCGGGTAAAAAATCATCTGGAGTATTATCAAATTCAAAACTCATCCAAATAAATACAGCCTTACCAACTAAATTTTCTTTAGGAACAAATCCCCAAAAACGACCATCGGCGCTATTGTCACGATTATCACCCATTAAAAAGTAACTATCGGCTGGAACTCGCCATTCGTCAACTTTAGTCCCAGGTTGTTGAAAATAACGACCTTTAGTTTCAAGTGCCATAGGGTTAATTAAAATATCATGTTCAATTCCTGAAAGTGATTCAGTTAAACGAGGTAAAGGCATGCCTTGCATTGAAAATTCATCTTCATTCACTATGCTCAAACCGACTTTATTAAACTCACCACACTTTAAACCCGCAGTTTGTTTTTCATCAACTTCACAACTTGGTTTTATATAAAGCTGTTTATTTCGATAAACGACTGTATCTCCAGGTAAACCAACTACACGCTTAATAAAATCAACATTCGTATCTAAAGGGTACTTAAATACTGTAATATCACCGCGTTTTGGTTCATCCATTTCAACAAGTTGTGTGCGCCACACAGGGTCTTTTATACCATAAGTAAATTTTTGAACGAGTATAAAATCACCAACCAAAAGTGTTGGCATCATAGAGCCTGAAGGTATTTGAAAAGGTTCAAATATAAAGGATCTAAATATCGTGATTGCCGCAATCATAGGAAAGATAGAAATTGCAGATTCAGTTATAGCAGGCAAAGGCGCTATTTTCTCAATGGCTTCTTGATCAAGTTCTACACCTGATGAAACTTGCGCCAATGCAATACGTTCTTTTCTTTTTGGCGCAAACATAAAATGATCAACTAACCAAATTAAGCCACTTCCTAGAGTTAAAATCACCAAAAAAGTTGAAAAATATCCTGCCATAATAAAAGTATTCCTTATTTACCGACTTTTAAGATTGCTAAAAACGCTTCTTGTGGTACTTCTACATTACCCACTTGCTTCATGCGTTTTTTACCCTCTTTTTGTTTTTTAAGTAGTTTTTTCTTACGACTCACATCACCACCATAACATTTGGCAATTACGTTTTTACGTAGTTGCTTAATAGTAGTACGTGCAATAACATGAGCGCCAATTGCAGCCTGAATCGCAATATCAAATTGTTGACGTGGAATAAGCTCTTTTAATGCTTCTGCTAACTGACGGCCTCGAGACTGCGCCCCCTCATGATGTGCAATAATTGCCAGCGCATCAACTCGCTCACCATTGATTAAGATATCAACACGTACCATATTAGAAGCTTGGAAGTGTTTGAAATTATAATCTAACGATGCAAAACCTCGACTAGTTGATTTCAATTTATCAAAGAAGTCCATTACAACTTCAGCCATAGGTAATTCATACGTTAACGCAACTTGATTACCATGATAAGACATATTGGTCTGCATACCACGTTTTTCAATACATAGAGTAATGACATTACCTAAATAATCTTTTGGCACTAATATATGTGCCTCGACTATAGGCTCTCTAATTTCAACAATATCATTTATTGCTGGTAACTCTGACGGATTATCAATTTGAATAGTTTCACGTTTAGTTTCAATTTCATAAATTACCGTAGGTGCGGTGGTAATTAAATCCATATCATATTCACGTTCTAAGCGTTCTTGAATAATTTCCATGTGTAACATACCAAGGAAACCACAACGAAACCCAAAACCTAAAGCAGTTGAACTCTCTGGTTCATAAAACAATGAAGCATCGTTTAGGCTTAACTTTGCCAGAGCGTCTCTAAAATTTTCGTAATCATCAGATGAAATAGGGAACATGCCCGCATATACTTGTGGCTTTGCTTTTTCAAAACCTTCAAGTGGTTCTTCAGCCCCTTTTCGGGCTAAAGTAATAGTATCACCTACTGGTGCACCATGAATTTCTTTTATGCCAGCAATAATAAAACCAACTTCACCGGTTTTTAAAACTTTAGTTGCAGTTTGTTTTGGTGTGAAGATACCAATATTATCTGCGCCATGTATTTGGTCAGTCGACATTACTTTAATTTTATCACCAGAATTTAGTACACCTTGCTTAATACGTACTAATGATACAACCCCTTGGTATGGGTCAAACCATGAATCAATAATTAAAGCTTGTAAAGGTGCTTCTGGATCACCTTCAGGGGAAGGTATATTTTCCACGATTGTTTCTAAAACATCTTCAATACCTAAACCTGTTTTAGCAGAACATTGCACCGCATCGGTTGCTTCAATGCCAACAATATCTTCAATTTCTTCAGAAACGCGTTCAGGTTCTGCTTGCGGTAAATCAATTTTATTTAAAATAGGTAGTACTTCCACACCCATTTCTAATGCAGTGTAACAGTTAGCGACCGTTTGAGCTTCTACGCCTTGCCCAGCATCAACAACAAGCAACGCCCCTTCACACGCAGCGAGTGAACGTGATACTTCATAAGAAAAATCTACATGTCCAGGAGTATCAATGAAATTTAGTTGGTAAGTTTCACCATTTTTAGCTTTATAGTCCAAAGTAACACTTTGCGCTTTAATGGTAATACCACGTTCACGCTCAATATCCATTGAATCCAAAACTTGTGCTTGCATTTCTCGGTCAGTTAAACCACCACAAAAGTGAATTAAACGATCTGAAAGAGTTGATTTACCATGATCAATATGGGCGATAATCGAAAAATTACGAATGTTTTTCATAAACTGGATTCAATACTACTATAAAAATAAGGACAACTATTAATACCGACAATAGCGCGAAAGAGGAATTTTACAATTAAATGCGGCTAATCACCATCTATTTGCGTTAATGGCAGGCTATTTGGGTAAATTTTTATGAGTTTTATATCATAATTAACTTTTTCCAGCTGTTTTTTTGCAAATAAAAAACCAATTACCCCACCAACAAGCGCAAAAATAATTTGCCAACCTTCAGACAATGACAATAAAAGGGAACTAAAAATAGCCAAAATCATAGCCGAAATTAACGGCAATAAGTAAATCATTAATGAGCTTTTCAGAACATGACTGTCATCAAGTGCCATTTTGACCTTTTGACCAATTTTAAGTTCTTCATCAAAAACAAAAGCAAGCTCAGGTGACTTATCACCAAAAAGCTTACTAAATATTTTACTGCCACATTGACCGCTACAACCTTCGCAACTGGGTTTTTCATCTGCTTTTAAAAAAGCTCTTAAACCTTCAACTGACGTTACGGTTAACGTTTGCTCTATCATTTAAACCATACTCAATAAAAATTATTTACGCTGAACAGATTGCGCTATTATTTTTGCCGTATCTCCTGGTATATTACCAACCACAGATACATCAAATCCTTTGGCATTATGTACAAATATAGATGTTGCACCTGACGATAGCCCTCCACCTCTTCTATTTCCAGGTAATGGTCTCTGCACAAAAACTGAAATTTCAATTAGTCCATCACCATATAAATAATAATCAGCTAATTCGTTATTTATATTCAACTTATGTCGATCAGATTTCAATAGTGTGAAACCATCCGGTAACCAGCCTATATGCCAATTCCCTTGCGTACCTTTTAGCTTATCAAGAGTGCTTTTTTCATTATTTAAATTTACTGGTGGAAATTTAGCCTGACTTAGCTTGATAAGCTCAGGCGCTATATTTTTTGTCATACTAACATGAGTCAATTGTAACTGCTCAAGCGCAGCACCTTGTTGATTTACATACGCAGCTTTAAGCAATAATGACGACTCTAAATCTAACCATAACCAATAATTATATTTCGAAGTATCTTTTGCTTCAATTTTAACTAGCTGTGCGGCACGCCCTGCAATACGTCCTTTACCACCTAAGGTAAAATTATAAGCTGATTCTAATAGAGTAACATCTTGGAAAAACACATCAGGAATTGGACCTGATATATGCTTAGCAATTATTGTATAAGGTTCAGATTGAGGTTCAAAATAAGTAACTTGATCATTCATTCTGAATATTTCTAGTCCGGCTCCATTAAGTAAACTTAAATGCTCTAATTCATTATTACCACTTATGCCATGTAACCAGCGGTAAGGTTCCATATTATTGCCTTTAACAACGGCAAAAGAAGCATTAAAGTTATTATGATGAATTGTTTCTGACATTTTGATAAGCAATGATTTTGCAGATTCAGGTTTAACATCTTTGTTTAATTGGCTTGTAACTTCATGGTTTTGCGCCTCAGAAGTGTCGCTGTAAGCAGGCGCAATACTACCAATAAAAAGAAAAATACTACATAAAGAGGTGAATTTTCTCATTATTTTATTTGGAATCCTCATTTTTAATTTTGTTTAAATCGTCACTTTGCAGTTTTTTTTCAGAAGTAGCAATACGTGTTTGTCTTTGGTGCTCCATTACTAAAGCTCCAATTCTTTGTTGTTGTAATTTTCTCAAGTTTGATGATGCATTTTGTAAAGCTGGCTTTTCAGAAGAATAACTTACCGGTGATGCCACGCCACCAAAGGGCGTTGTTTGTAATTGTAACAAGGGTAAAGACTCTGTTACTTGAACATCATCTGTTGGTAAATTTTGCACACCAACTATCGCGAACATTGCAACACTTGCTGCAATTGCAATTTGGCTGAATGGTTTTTTCCAGTTGAATGCCACTACATTGTCAGTTTTTTCAGCGTCAACTTGAACATTAGATACAACGTCTGATTTATTGAAATCAGCAAAAATAGGCTCATGTTCCAATTGACTAGCTACTTTACTTGCTATATCTAAATGTATGAAATCTTTATCATTAGCGCGCATCACATCGCCAATTAAAGAATATTTTTCTAGCGTTTTCCCCGCTTCAGATTGAATCATAAATTCACTCAAACCTTCTTCAGCATCTAAAAATGCTGAAATTTCGGCTTTATCTTGTTCGGTTAACTGCTTAATAGTCATATTCTAACTCGCCTGTTTTTGCATCTTTTAAGTATAGACGCTTATTCGTTTTCGATTAAAGGATTTAACTTGATATCAATTGCTTCACGTGCTCTGAATATTCTAGATCTGACTGTTCCAACTGGGCAGTCCATTATTACAGCGATATCTTCATAACTCATCCCTTCAAGCTCTCGTAAAGTGATTGCCATTTTCAAGTCATCAGGTAATGTCTCTATAGTAGAAAAGATTACTTTTTTAACTTCATCACTTAACAATAAATTTTCAGGTGTTGCACTTACTTTTAAAGCATGTGCACCGTCATAAAACTCAGCATCATCAACATCAACATCATTTGCAGGTGGCTTTCTTTTTTGTGCCACCAAATAATTTTTAGCGCAATTTACTGCAATTCGGTATAACCAAGTATAAAACGCACTGTCACCTCGAAAGCCAGGTAATGCACGATATGCTTTAATAAAAGCTTCTTGTGCAACATCAGATACATCAGCATGGTTTGATACATAACGTGAAATCAAACTCGCCACTTTATTCTGATACTTCCTAACTAATAGGTTGAAGGCGTTTTTGTCTCCTTGCTGAACCTTTCTTATTAACGCTAAATCTAATTCCTGCTCGCTCATTCGAGCCGGTACTCCTATTATTATTTGCAAAATTTTAGTTATTTTTATTACTGTTTTTTAATACAATAAGTCTAAATTCAAATAATCAGACCAAGATATAAATAAAAAGTTCTATTCTTTCACAATTTTTTTTAAAATAAACGAAAAGTATACTTAAACGATTTAAAAATTCGTACTTTAGATTGTTTAAGTATATGCATTGTAACCTAAGTGATACTAATACATGAACCAAAAAAAACATCCAAGTTCACATTATAGTACTGACGTCGTAATTATAGGCAGTGGTGCAGCAGGGCTTTCTTTAGCCTTAACATTAGCGAATCATTGTAAGGTGTTAGTTGTAAGCAAAGGTCCTCTTAACGAAGGCTCAACTTTATATGCCCAAGGCGGTATTGCGGCTGTATTTGATAAAAATGACACTATAGATTCGCATGTTGAAGATACCTTAGACGCAGGTGCAGGTTTATGTAGCCGCGATGCAGTGCATTATACCGCTAGCAATGCTAAGTCATGTATGAAATGGTTAATTAAACAAGGTGTTCCATTTGATATGGAACGAGATAATTCTGGTAATGAAAGGTATCACTTAACCAGAGAAGGAGGCCATAGCCATAGGCGTATTTTGCATGCAGCCGATGCAACAGGAAAAGCAGTTCAAACAACTTTAATTTCTCGTGTAAAAGAGCACAAAAATATCTCTTTACTTGAAAAATATAACGCAATTGATTTAGTTCGTTCTAAAAAAAATAAAAATAACTGCCAAGGGCTTTACGTTTGGAATAGAAATAAAGAACGTGTTGAAACGATTTCGGCGAAATTTATTTCATTAGCAACAGGTGGTGCAAGTAAAGTATATTTATATACATCAAACCCTGATATTGCCAGTGGTGATGGTATAGCAATGGCTTGGCGTGCTGGTTGTCGTATTGCTAACATGGAGTTTAATCAATTTCACCCGACCAGTTTATATCACCCCGAATTACAAAATTTTTTAATTACAGAAGCAATGCGCGGTGAAGGTGCTTATTTAAAACGCCCTGACGGTACGCGGTTTATGCCTGATTTTGACGAACGAGCCGAACTTGCACCCAGAGATATTGTCGCCCGAGCCATAGATTTTGAAATGAAACGTTTAGGTGCAAACTGTGTTTATCTTGATATTAGCCATAAAGATAAAGACTTTATTATTGAGCACTTCCCTACTATCTATGCTAAATGTTTAAGTATTGGATTAGATATTACCAAAGAAGCTTTACCCGTTGTGCCTGCAGCACATTATACCTGTGGCGGTGTTGTTACTGACTTTAATGGTAAAACAGATTTAGATAATTTATATGCCATAGGTGAAGTCGCTTATACCGGACTTCATGGCGCTAATCGTATGGCAAGTAATTCACTTCTAGAGTGTATTGTTTTTGCCCATGCTGCCGCTAAAGATATCTTAGAAAAATTAGATCAAATACCACACCAGCAAGAACACATTTCTGAATGGGATGAAAGTCGCGTATCTGATTCAGATGAAGAGGTTGTTATAACCCATAACTGGCATGAGTTAAGATTATTCATGTGGGATTATGTCGGCATAGTGCGTACAACAAAACGTCTTGAACGAGCTCAAAGACGTGTTGAGTTATTGCAACAAGAAATTCAAGAATATTATACTAACTTTAAAGTAAGCAATAACTTACTCGAATTGAGAAACTTAGTACAGGTCGCTGAACTTATCATTCAATGCGCACTGTCACGAAAAGAAAGTAGAGGTTTGCATTATACGTTAGATCATCCCGAATTGTTAAAAAAGCCAAAGCCAACAATATTAACACCAAAAAAAGCGTCTTAGTTTTTATTATTTTTCAAATTTACTAACATACGACGCAGTCGAGTAAAATCAGCTGCAGTCATGCTTTGCTTTTTTAAAACAAGTCTATTTTTAATACCTAAATTTTTAATTTCAGGTTTAAGCCGTAAAACAATAAAATATTCACAATGTAAACTTGAAGATAAAACCTTGGCTATAACAGGTTTTTCATTATAACTATTTGAAGTGTTGATATTGGATATTACGATTTGAACTTTATCTTTTGAAAATATTAAAAGAGATCCTGACACAGGCCATATTGAATCTATTTTATAATGACAAAATATATAGCTTAAAATACAAGTTATAAAACCGGTGAGATAGCTCGTAATGCTTGTACTTGAAATAAATAATATAAGAGAGACAAAAATAAAAAAGAGTGCAACTACCCACATTTCTTTTTTATTTTCATTAAAGGTGATTTTGTAGCTAAGTTCAGTTTCTGACAAAGAGTTATACTTTTACACGATTTAAAATTAACTGAACCATATAATCAAGTTCTTCATCATCACTTTTTTCATGACCCATAAACCAAGCAAATAGATCTGGATCATCCCCCTCTAGTAAACGCTGAAAAATACCTTTATCTTTTTCTGATAAAGCATCATATGCATCTTCAACAAAAGGCATAAATAATACATCTAATTCCAACATACCACGACGACATGCCCAGCGTAATTTTGCCTTACTATCTAAATTTGCCATTTATAACCATCAGTTATTAAATTTAATTGGTGTTATTCTAACAAATTTATAATGTTTAGCACTTCAAATACGTTATTATATGCAGATAAACTCACTGACTTTAATATGCCCATGCCTCATATATATGCTTGCCATTTGTCGGATCAATTGATCCAATTTACCGGACCAGATAAAAAATCTTATTTACATGGCCAAATTACGCAAGATGTAAACTTATTAACTAACGATGCTCTTTTGTGGGCAGGTCAATGTGACGCCAAAGGAAAACTTTGGTCTATATTGCGTTTATTCAATTTCCAAGATGATTATTTTGCAATCACATCAAAAGATGAAATTGAAAATGCTTTGGCTGAATTCAAAAAATACGCAGTCTTTGCAAAAGTAGACATTGAACAAAATAAAAACCACCAGCTGGTTGGACTTTTTGGGGATGACCTTTCTGCTGTATTATCTGAGCTCGAAATCATATTACCAACCGAAAATAATAGCACCATTGATTTCAAATTTGGAAAAGCAATCAAACTCGATAATAATCGACTTATTTTATGTATAGATAAAAAAGCACAACTTCCTTCTTGTATTACACTATTGGAAAGTGAGCAAAAATGGCAAAGCCTTTCAATATTAGCTGGTGAACCAAAACTCAACAATCAAGCCATTGCTGAATACGTCCCTCAAATGGTTAATTTACAAGCAATTGGTGGCATAAGTTTCAAAAAAGGTTGCTATAAAGGTCAGGAAACAGTTGCCAGAATGAAGTTTTTAGGCAAAAACAAACGTGCAATGTATATACTTGAAGCAAACACTAACAAACCATTTGAAGCTACAGAAGTTGAACAACAACTTGGGGAAAACTGGCGTCGTGCAGGTAAATTAATACAAACCAGTTTTGATATTGATACAAACAGAGCATATGCTTTAGCTATCATGCCCAATGATCTTGCGTTAGATACACTTCTACGCACAAAACAAGAAAACCCAATTTCAATTGAAATAAAGCCATTACCTTATAGCCTTATTGAAGAATAATTTAAATATACGAGAATAAAAGTATGAATATAGCTAAAAATAAAGTCGTTAAAATGCACTACAGCGTGATGGATAAAGATCAAAACTCTATCGATAGCTCTTTTGATAACGACCCATTAGAAATGATTATTGGCAGTGGTTTTTTAATCCCAGGTCTTGAAAAAGCACTTTTAGATAAAACAATTGGTGATAAATTCACTGTAGAGGTTGCGGCTATTGATGGCTACGGTGAACGTCATGAAGGCTTAATGCAAGCTGTTCCTATGTCAATGTTCGAAGGTATTGATGTAGAAATCGGCATGCAATTTCGCGCAACAACAGACCAAGGGGAACAATCTGTAACGGTTATTGAAATTCAAGGTGACGATGTCGTCATTGATGGTAACCACCCATTATCAGGCATAGATTTAACTTTTGACGTTGAAGTATTAGAAGTACGTGATGCCACTGAAGAAGAGCTACAACACGGACATGTTCATGGAGCAGGTGGGTGTGGTCACGATCATGGACATGACCATCACGAACATGACGAAAACTGTAATCATTAGTCACCAGAGTGAAAAATTAAAAACCCACTTATCTTAATTAAATAAATGGGTTTTTTGTTAATTATTATCTAACCTAGAGTTTAGGGCAGTTAATAAGTTTTCTTGATCATTAGTTCCTAACCTAATAGAAGTACCATCTTTTAAATCAAGTGCTACAGCACTAAACCCATGTACTGTATATACCCAACCATCATGTGTAATTCTGATCCCAATACCATGACGAAATGAATTTGTGACAGCCTTTACTTGCTCAATATCTGATAGTTTAATTTTTTTACCTAACACACCAGGGCCAAATCCCCAGGAAATATCTTTATCCGATACCTTAATTGTTAAACCATGAAATATAAACCCAATCACAATAAGTGAAATTGCAAACAAAATAATTGGCACGTTTGGTCCTAATAATACCAAAGCCAAGATAACAAATGAGGCTATCCAGCCTAGTAATACAAAAATGATGTAAGCAAACTGTTTATGTTGATAAATAAGTTTTTGAGTCAAAATATATTCTCTATAGGGTTTATTAATTTTAGCGTATTACAATTTCAAGTATGAAATAATATACTTTAATTAAAGTTATATACTATGGTGGTACTGGTTTCACCATCATAGTTTGTTTTGTTATCTTCAGGGCTTGAGTTATAACGATATAGATATGAAAATTTTAAAGATAAGTCATTATTTATTTGACTTACTAAAGACGTCTCAGATTTTAGCCTTGAATTTAATCCCGATAACGACTTTTCACTACTTAAAGTTTGATTAAATCGAGTTCTTTGCGATATATTTCTTTGCCAGTGCAAAGCTAATCGCAGCAAAAATCCAGACTCAGATAAATCATCATCACTTACCTGATAATTGACTCCAGGTCCCATATCAAAGTCTAACGTGTTTTTATGGCCCGAATACAAGCGATTGCCATAACCCGATGAAAGTGACGTTTGATACTTAAAACCACCAAACTTATCTTTTTCGTATTCACTATAAATAAAAAATGATTCTGCTGCAGAACCAAGTTTATAATTACCCTGTAATGATAAAAAATAACGTTCCGCTGATTTTTCTTTTTCATCTGTGTCAGTATTTTTATCTTTTTTTAGCAAGCTATCAAATTTGAATTGATTCCGCCAATTATCAAGGTCTTGAAATATACTGCCTTTAAATTTAACAGCTGAAGATTGTGTATTGCCTGAGGTAACGATCAAACCAAATTCGGTATCACCATAGAATAACTCACCACGCCTTTTATCATGAATTTCATCAGTATCTAATTGACCATAATCAGATAATATTTCAAATAAAGGTTTTTTATCATGAATTTCATCAGTATCTAATTGATCATAATCAGATAATATTTCAAATAAAGGTTTTTTAGCATGTGTTGTAAAACCAACAAAAAAAAATGCAGCAAGTAATACGTGGTAGTACATCTATCCTTCCTAGTCTTTCCAGATAATATGACAAAATGAGGCTGCTTTATCTCTACTAATTAAAATTTTAGCAAAAATAATATCTTTATTTTCTATACCAACACTGTCATATTCCAAACCGACTATCACCTGTGCATAGTCTTCTGGCTCAATTTCAAATTCAACAAAAGTATTCCAGCTTTCATCGGCGATATCCTCTTCAATAAAGCCATGTTCTTCACGATCTTGATTAAATTTTTCAATATCTTGCGCTTTAAGGTTGTCAGGTGCTAATTCTAAAAAAACCTCATAAGCTTGGCCTGAAATTTCTTCTAAGGTCCACAAATGTGATGAATCAGTCATAATTTTTTACTCATATTATTAATTGCCTTTATTATACTTAAAATAAATAGTTGCCAAACAAAAAGCCAAGTAAAAACTTGGCTTTTTGTTGTTTAATTTTATTTAAAAGTTAAGCGATCGATTTTTCACCCTTAAACTTTTCTCTCATCCTCTGAATCAAAGAATAAAATATTGGAATAAACAAAGTGCCAAACAAAGTTGCCGTTATCATACCTGCTAATACAGTAATCCCAAGAAAAATGCGACTACTTGCACCTGCACCCGTTGAAAAAACGAGTGGTAAAACACCTAATATGAAGGATAGTGCAGTCATTAATACCGCTCTGAAACGTAATTTTGACGCATTAAGTGCAGCATCATAAATACTCAGCCCTTTCGCTCTTAACTCCATTGCAAATTCAACAATTAATATCGCCGTTTTAGTTGATAAACCAATTAATAATACTAATCCTACTTGAGCATAAATATTATTTTCCATACCTAATGTATATAAAGTTAACATAGAGCCAAATATAGCCAAAGGCACCGCTGAAATAACTGAAAAAGGAATTGTCCAACTTTCGTATTGTGCCACTAAGAATAAATAGACAAAAATAATTGCTAACCCAAACAGCATAGGTGCTAAGTCTCCCGCCTCAAGCTCCTGCTTAGATTGCCCTGCCCATTCATAAATGTAACCATCAGGTAAATCTTGAGCCAACTCTTCCATCACCTTAATTGCTTCACCACTTGAATAACCGGGCGCTGCTGATCCCGTAATGCTAGCACTTCGATAAAGATTAAAATGATTCATACTCGTAGGGCCTAATATTGGCTTTAATTTAGCAAGTGTTGTTAATGGCACCATATCTTCGTTTGAGTTGCGAACAAAATAATGACGTAAATCGGACGGGTCTTTCCTAAACTTAGATTCAGCTTGGATCATCACACGATAAGTACGCCCGAATTGATTAAAGTCATTAATATACATAGATCCTAATTGTGCCTGTAAAGTGACAAATATATCACTTAATGACACGCCTTGTGCTTTTACTTTATTACGATCTATCTCTAAAAAGTATTGGGGCACATTCGCTCTAAAAGTACTGAATACACGCATTAATTCAGGTCTTTGATTCGCGTCATAAATTAAACCATTCATCACTTGAGCCAACTGCATAGGATCTCGCCCTTCACTATCTTGCAATCTAAATTCAAAACCTGAACTATTCCCTAAGCCTGGTATAGGGGGTGGATTAAAAATCATTACTTGAGCATCAGGCATAGTCCACAACTGACCCATTAAACGCTGTATCGTACTCCGTAAACCTAGCTCTTTCGTCGTTCTATTTTCCCAGTCTTTCAAAATAATAATACCTAATCCATTATTTGAACCCGCACCACTTAATAACGAAGTACCGGCAACACTAATAAAATCAGTAACGGAAGGATCTTTTAAAATAACCTCTTTGACTTTATGCATTACTTGAGCAGTACGGGCATTTGCAGCCGCATCAGGTAATTGCACATTAACAAATAAATATCCTTGATCTTCTCCTGGTACAAAACCTGTTGGTACCTCTTTGGCAAGCCATCCAGTTGCAGCAAACATGATCAAAGCTAATACACCCACTCGCGCTGAACGTTTTAATAAATAATCAATTTTATTGGTATAACTTCCCGTCATACCTTTTATAGCTCGCTCTAAAGGTGCTAGCCATTTTATAGGCTGCATGGCTTTTTCATTTAATAACAATACACATAATGCAGGACTCAGTGTTAAAGCATTAATTGACGAAATAATCACAGCAAAAGAAATTGTCACTGAAAATTGTTTATATAGCTCTCCCGTTATGCCGGGCATAAAACCAACAGGAATAAATACCGCCAGTAATACTAAGGTAGTTGCAATGATTGGCCCTGAAACTTGCTGCATTGCTTTAGTAACAGCTTCCTTTATTTCCAGTTTTTCTTCTTTAAGTAGTCGCTCTACATTTTCAATAACAACAATTGCATCATCAACAACGATACCTATCGCTAAAACCAAACCAAATAAAGTAATTGTATTAATTGAATACCCCATCAACATCATAAAGGCAAAAGTACCAATTAATGACACGGGGATCGCAACCGACGGAATGAGTGTTGCACGCCAATTTTGTAAAAACAAAAATACGACAAGAACAACTAAAGCAACCGCTTGAAATAAAGTTACAATCACTTCTTCAATGGACCTGTCTATAAATTTAGTCGTATCAAATGGAATTGAATATTTTAAACCATCAGGAAAACGCTCTGATAAAATTTCCATTTGTGCTTTTACCGCAGCAGCCACTTCTGTAGCATTCGCATCAGACAACTGATAAATAACTAAAAAAGCAGTAGCATTATCATTTAACTTAGCTTGAATACTGTAATCTTGAGATCCTAATTCAATCCTTGCAATATCTGTTAATCGAACAAACTTTCCATCAGTATGAGCACGAATAATTGTTTGACCAAACTCTTTGACTGTCTGTAATCGACCCTTAGCTTGAATTGAATACTCAAACTGTTGGTTAGGTAATGCCGGCGAAGCACCTAATTTACCAGCAGCCACAATTAAATTCTGTTCTTTTAATGCACTTTGAACCTCAGATACAGTGACACCTAAAGAAGCCATTTTATCTGGCCGTAACCAAATACGCATTGAATAGCTTTTTTCCCCCATAACAGATGCTGAAGCAACACCATTCAAACGCCCTAAAGGCTCAGCTAAATAATTAGTTGCATAGTTACTTAAAAATATTTCATCTAAATTTTCTTTTTCTGAATATAAAGTGATGCCCATTAACATACTGGTTGACTGTTTTTTAACGCTCACTCCTTGGCGCTTTACTTCTTCAGGTAAACCACTCTCAGCTAATGCCACACGATTTTGAACATTTACCTGTGCAATATCACTGTCGGTTCCGACCTTAAAAAATACATTAATCGTTGCAGTGCCATTGTTAGATGCCGTTGATTCAATATACATCATATCTTCAACACCATTGATTTGCTTTTCAATTGGACGGATCACTGACTCTTCAACAATCTGCGCGCTAGCACCTGGATATGTCGCCATGATCTGTACTTGAGGCGGTGTGATTTGTGGATACATATTAACGGGTAATAATCCCAAAGAAATCAAACCCGCTAAAGTGATTACAATTGAAATAACCAAAGCAAGCTTAGGTCTACTTATAAATATTTTACTGATCATCGTTAGCCTCTACTTAACATTTAGCGTACTGATAACGCCTGTCATTGCATCTACAGACTTTTTGATAGGATTAACCTCAACCCCTTGCTTTACTTTTTGAAGACCTTCGATAATTACTCTTTCATTTTCTTTTAATCCTGACTCAACTACCCACATAGCATTAATTCGACGGCCTAACTTCACATGACGAGTGATCACCTTATTGTCATTTGAAACCACTAAAACAAATTTTCCTTGCTGATTTTCTTGTACTGCAGCCTGAGGCACCAATGACATATTTTTTTTATTTTGACTTTCAACAATTAAAGTCACAAATAAACCTGGTAAAACAATACCTTCAGGGTTAGCAAAAACAGCTCGTAATTCAACAGTTCCGGTCCCTTGATCGATCTTAGTATCAGAAAAATCAAGTTTACCCATTTGCCCATATTCAGAGTTATTAGGTAAACGTAATGCTAAGTCCATAGGTACTTCAGCTGCTGATTTAAAGTTTTTATTTTTTTGTAAATAAGTAATGTAATCCGCTTCTTCAACCTGAAAGTTCACATAAATAGGATCTACAGCAGTTAAAGTCGCTAAAGCATTGCTTTGTGGACCAATAATATTGCCAACATTATAATTTACCTTACCAATCTGCCCTGAAAATGGCGCGACTATTTTTGTATAACTTAAATTGAGTTTAGCTTTTTCAAGCGCGGCTTCAGCCGCCTTAACACTTGCAGCAGTTTGCGCAGCATTCGTGGTCAACTTATCTAAATCAGACTGTGAAATAAAACCTTTTTCAGCAACCTCTTTACCACGTTTTAAATCTCTTTTTGCGCCCTCAGAACCTGCTTGTTTACTTTTTAAATCTGCTTGCGCTTGAACTAAACCCGCCTTATATTCCGCAGGATCAATTTCAAGTAAAGCTTGTCCTTCATTAACAAAAGCTCCTTCATTAAAGTGACGTAATAATAACTCCCCTTCAACACGCGCTTTAATTTCAGCTTCTTGATGCGCCTGAGTGCGGGCAACAAATTCTCGATAATTTCCAACTTTTTCAGTTTTAATTTGATAAACAGACACTGCCGCTGGCGGCGCGGATTTCTTAACTTGCTCTTTTTGGCCACATGCAATTAAAGAAAATGCGAAGCTTGTTATTAATGCCCCATGTATAATGCGTGATTTTATATGTTTATTATATTTATTAAGCGATAATGGCACGGACATAAATAATCTTCCTTCAAATTAAACTGATTAATATAAAACTCTGTATTCAATACTAATACGAATTAATGCTAATGTAATGTTATATAAAACAAAAAACTCACTTATTATTTTACATAATAAATACCCATTTATATTTCATTCTAAGTTATTAAAAATCGATAAAATAATATGTTTTCTTCATCAACACCTTAAAATCGGCTAGCACTATCAAACATTTAAACACGCGTTAAATGAACCTAACATGAGTAAAATAATAATTTATCTTTCGTTATACCTTTAGCCAACTTTACTTTTTATCATATTAATTTTAGGCTAATCAAAAAAAAGGAGGTCCGATGAGTGAAGATTTAATACAATTTAACGTCGAAAATCAGGTTGCTATAGTCATATTTAATCGCCCCGAAAAACTGAACGCGCTCAATTTTTCAATGTTCCTGACACTAGATAAAATAATAAAAACAATCAAAAAAGATAAAAATATTCGTGCGGTTGTACTCAAGTCAATAGGCAATGACTTTTGCACCGGACTTGATGTTGCCAGTGTAATGAAGAACCCCATTCAGGTATTAAAATTATTATTTAAATTCTTACCGGGTAATGCCAACTTAGCACAAAGAGTAACTTTGGGTTGGCAATCATTACCCATTCCCGTTATTGCTCAAATTCAAGGGCGGTGTTGGGGTGGTGGCATGCAAATAGTTCTAGGTGCGGATTATAGAGTTGCACATACAGATGCAAGCCTTTCAATTATGGAAGCGCGCTGGGGACTATGTCCTGATATGGGGGCTAGTGTTCAACTTGCTAAGTTAATGCCCTATGATCAAGTTATGTGGTTATCAACTCACGCCGAAACGATTGATGCTCAACAAGCTAAAAGGCTTAATTTAGTGAGCTTTGTTTGTAATGATGTAGAAAAACAAACACAACTTTTACTTAATAAAATTTTTTCTAAATCACCAGATACGGTTTCAGCAGTGAAGCGTTTATATCAAACAAGCCATGCTATAAATACTAGAAGAGCTTTAGCCAGAGAGACTTTTAATCAAATAAAATTACTTTTATCTAAAAATACGCGCAGAGTAATGAAAGCAAACACACACAAACAACAAGTCAAATTTTCTGACAGATCAAAATGGTAGCTCAGTTTCTAGTATGTTTATCATGCTTAATTTGTTAACTTAATCAGTATTGTCATTGATTCATTAAAATATGAGAAACCTGATCAAATATATTAAAAGCGCAGCAATTATTTTAGCTTGCCTGTTATTGGGCAAGCTTTCAGCATATGCTACAAATAATATATTTTCAGGTGCTACTTCAGGTATGCTACTACTTTTTATTTTATTAGTTTGCGGTAGAGTAAAATATCAAACAGTATTGCCTTGCTCTCAACCTCTTTTAAAATATATGCCTTTGCTTTTTATTCCTACGGTTGTAGGCATGATTGAACATTTAAATTTACTTAAAAATAATATTGTAGCTATCAGCATTAGTGTCATATTTAGTTGTATTGTTACATTGGCTGTTGTAGGTCATATTTTTCAAAAAATAAACAAATCAAAATTATGATTATTTATGGATTACCATTAACAATTATTCTATTTTTCATATTTAAAAACATTCAAAATAAAACGGGCTGGTTAGTATTAAATCCTATCTTAATGACTATGCTATTAATCATTTTTATATTGATTATTAGCAATACACAATATAGCGTCTACGCAAAAAGTAATTTGCCACTAACTTTCTTATTAGAGCCCGCTATCGTTGCATTGGCAATGCCTTTATATAAAGAATTTATTTATATAAAACCGCAACTAAAAAATATTGTAATTGCATGTGCTTTTGGTGTTTTTAGCTCAACAACGATTGCTTTAGTGATTGCTTATTTATTAAATGCAGATGAACAAATTCTCGCTTCAGTGGCTCCTAATGCCGTGACATCCCCTATTGCAATGGCTTTAGCGAGTTCCTTAGGTGGCATAGCAGCCCTTGCAGCCACAATAGTCATTTTAATAGGTGTTTTAGGTGCCATTTTTGCCCATCCACTACTTAAATTAATTGGCGTATCAGATAAAGCAGCACAAGGTTTAGCGATGGGAGCAGCCTGTCATGCACTCGGTACAGCAAGAGCCGTTGAAATTAATTCGACAATCGGCGCTTTTGCATCTGTATCTTTGATCATAAGTACCGTTTTAACTTCTCTCATTTTGCCAATTTTATATCCACTGCTTATGAATATTTTAAAGGCGATTTAATTACCACAGCATTCTAAGTGGACATTCCTAATAAGCTAAATATATTGAATCCCATAACTCGTTATAATTCGATCAAATACCTTGCCCATATGAAGTGTGGTACTTAGATTCCGTCTAGAACAATAAATTTTAGCTTTTGATAATTTATCTTCATTTAACTTGCTCACTCAGTTAAAAAATAAATATAAGAGTAAACATCGCCTAGTTCAGGCTTAGCGGGAGCCACTTAGCTAAATATGCTTTTATATTAACTAAATTTATACAAATTTTAGACACAAAAAAACCGACTTGATGTCGGTTTATTATATGAAATTGTGAAGTGGTGGGCGCAGGAGGAGTCGAACCTCCGACCGCCTGGTTCGTAGCCAGGTACTCTATCCAGCTGAGCTATGCGCCCAC
>NZ_FOLO01000006.1:62359-62591 GCF_900112265.1 Pseudoalteromonas denitrificans DSM 6059
AAGTGGTGGGCGCAGGAGGAGTCGAACCTCCGACCGCCTGGTTCGTAGCCAGGTACTCTATCCAGCTGAGCTATGCGCCCACATCATATTTCATTTATTTTTTAGATAAAAAAACAGACACTATGTCGGATTGCTTATTCTAAATTTCTAAAGTGGTGGGCGCAGGAGGAGTCGAACCTCCGACCGCCTGGTTCGTAGCCAGGTACTCTATCCAGCTGAGCTATGCGCCCAC
>NZ_FOLO01000006.1:62871-191188 GCF_900112265.1 Pseudoalteromonas denitrificans DSM 6059
AAGTGGTGGGCGCAGGAGGAGTCGAACCTCCGACCGCCTGGTTCGTAGCCAGGTACTCTATCCAGCTGAGCTATGCGCCCACTTCATAATTACTTAACAAGACAACACCATATATAAAATAAATGGCGGAGAAGGAGGGATTCGAACCCTCGATAGAGCTACAAACCCTATACTCCCTTAGCAGGGGAGCGCCTTCGGCCACTCGGCCACCTCTCCGTCTTGTTGGGGCGTATAATAAAGAATTCAAAAAATAAGTCAAACCTTTTTACAAGGTATTTTATTGTCTGCTCAGACTTTACACACCATTGCTTATTTTATGTTTCATTAGAGTAAAATCAACTCAAAAAAGTATTTATTTAGCTTAAATAAAACAAAAAATAAACGCCGCTATTGCGGCGTTTTATTATTTAATAATGAATAAATAACTTTACTCAGCTTCTGGACGCATATGCGGAAACAAAATAACATCTTTAATTGTCGGTGAGTCAGTAAATAACATTACTAAACGATCAATACCAATACCTTCACCAGCCGTTGGCGGTAAGCCATACTCTAGTGCACGAATGTAATCTTCATCAAAATGCATCGCTTCATCATCACCTGCATCTTTTTCTTCAACTTGACGCGAAAAACGCTCAGCTTGATCAGCTGCGTCATTTAATTCTGAGAAGCCATTAGCTAATTCACGGCCACCAACAAAAAATTCAAATCTATCAGTTACAAATGCATTATCATCATTACGACGCGCTAATGGCGATACTTCCCAAGGATATGCTGTAATAAAAGTAGGTTGAATCAATTTATGCTCGGCTGTTTCTTCAAATATCTCACATAAAAACTTGCCTGGACCCCAAACACACTTTTCAGGAATTCGAACGTTTACTTGTTTTGCGTAAGCTTTCAATTCCTCAAAATGGTTTTCTGGATCTTGAAAAACTTCAGCTTTAAAATCTGGATTATACTTTAAGATTGCATCTGCCATAGTAATACGTGTAAATGGTTGACCAAAATCATACTCAACTGTATCGACAACTTCACCCGCTTCATCTTTTGTTGTATTAATCACAATAGGTGAACCAAGTACGTCAGTAGCAACTGTACGTAACATATCTTCCGTTAAGTTCATTAGGTCATTATAGTCAGCATATGCTTGGTAGAATTCAATCATAGTGAACTCTGGATTATGACGGGTAGATAAACCTTCATTTCTAAAGTTACGGTTGATTTCGAATACACGCTCAAAACCACCAACAACTAAACGCTTAAGGTAAAGCTCTGGTGCAATACGTAAATACATATCGATATCTAACGCATTATGATGTGTTTCAAATGGACGAGCCGTTGCACCACCAGGAATAGTTTGTAACATTGGCGTTTCAACTTCCATGAAGTCACGCTCAGCTAAGAAGCGACGAATACCTTCAACGACTTTAGAACGGATACGGAATGTTTTACGTGTCTCTTCGTTAGTGATCAAGTCAACATAACGTTGGCGGTATTTAGTTTCTTGATCAGATAGACCATGAAATTTCTCAGGTAATGGGCGTAATGATTTAGTTAATAACTGATACTCAGCCATATCTACGTATAAATCACCTTTACCTGATTTATTTAACGCACCCGTTACACCAATAATGTCACCGATATCTAATTGACCATATTTTTCTTTTAAATCTTTTTGTACTGGTTTTGCTGCATATGCTTGAATGCGGCCTTTCATGTCTTGTACAACATAAAAAGGACCACGTTTAGCTAAAATACGACCCGCAATTGATACTACCTGGTTTAATTCTACTAATTCTTCTTTTGACTTTTCGCCAAACTCAGCTTGTAAGTCCAAAGTATAATGTTCACGATTAAACTGGTTAGGGTGACCATTTGCGGGGCAGTTTTCACGGATTGCGTCTAATTTGCCTCTACGTTCTGCAATTAGCTTATTTTCATCTTGAATTTGATCTGTCATTTTCAACTCTTTATCGATTCTATTATCTATTCGTTATATTAATTACAAGCCTGATTTAAGGCTTGCTTCAATAAATCTATCTAAGTCACCATTTAGTACAGCTTGAGTATTACGGTTTTCAATTCCCGTACGTAAATCTTTAATACGAGAATCATCAAGTACATAAGATCTAATTTGACTACCCCAACCAATATCTGATTTAGCATCTTCCTGAGATTGCTTTTCAGAATTTTGCTTTTGTAACTCTAGCTCAAACAACTTAGCTTTAAGTTGTTTCATTGCGTGCGCTTTATTTTTATGTTGTGAACGTTCATTTTGACATTGCACAACCGTATTTGTTGGTACGTGTGTAATACGTACTGCTGATTCAGTGGTATTTACGTGCTGACCACCCGCACCTGATGCTCGGTATACATCAATGCGTAATTCAGCAGGATTAATATCGATTTCTATATTGTCATCTATTTCTGGGTAAATAAACGCAGAAGCAAATGATGTATGGCGACGGCCACTTGAATCAAATGGGCTTTTACGTACTAAACGGTGTACGCCTGTTTCTGTACGTAACCAACCATAAGCGTATTCGCCTGATACTTGAATTGTTGCACCTTTGATACCCGCAACATCTCCTGGCGTTACTTCAATGACTTGTGCTTTAAAACCTTTAGCTTCAGCCCAACGTAAATACATACGAAGCAACATTTCACACCAGTCTTGGGCTTCTGTTCCGCCTGATCCTGATTGTAAATCTAAATATGCGTTATTTTCATCTTGCGCACCAGAGAACATGCGACGAAATTCAAGTTTCTCTAATTGTATAACTAGAGCCTGAGCTTCTGATTGTGCTTCAACAAAGGTATCTTCATCTTCGGCTTCAACAGCTAATTCAACTAAGCCTTCTACATCTTCAACACCGGCGTCTAAAACATCAATTGTTTCAACTATTGCTTCCAATGATGACTTTTCTTTACCCAACGCTTGTGCGCGCTCTGGTTCATTCCATACTGCAGAATCTTCAAGTTCAGCATTCACTTCTTCTAACCGCTCTTTTCTCAGAGGGTAGTCAAAGGTACCCCCTAAGCATATCGGTTCTTTCGCGAATATCCTTGATTTGATTCATCACAGGGTTCACTTCAAACATTCAATTGCTCCATAAAGCCAAGCTTAAATTATAAGGCGCAAATATTAGCAAAAAAAACACGCTTTTATTAGCTCTAAACTGACTATTTAATGAATAATGTAAAAAATAATAAATGATATTGTGTTTACCTGTACTTTCACCTCAGGGCTATTGATAATATAGCCATCAAAAAAATATAAGAATAATTACAATGTTCGGAAATAAAAAATCTGATCGTCAGGTCATATTGGATATGGCTGATAAACAAAAACGTTATGAAGCACTGGTTCAAACATACCACAGCGAACTTTATAGGTTTGCATGTTGGTTATGCAGAGATCCCAGCATTGCTGAAGACGTATTACAAGAAACCTTTTTACGTGCTTGGCGCTCATTAGACTCATTGCTTGATCAAAAAGCAGCGAAGTCTTGGCTGATCACAATATTAAGAAGAGAAAACGCACGCCGTTTTGAGCGTAAACAATTTGATTACTCTGATGTTGAACAAGATACCCTAGTTGATACAACAACTGATTCTCTTGAGCAGAATATGGAGCAAACAAATTTACAACGTCAAATAATGAAATTGCCTGATGAATATAGAGAGCCTTTATTATTGCAAATAGTCATGGGATGTTCAGGCGAAGAAATTAGTACCATTTTAGAACTGAATAAAAATACCGTAATGACTCGACTATTTAGAGCAAGAAACCAATTAAAAGACTCAATGACAAACCCTCAAGATCAAATAAGAGGAGTAAAATAGTATGGATGAGCTAGAATTTCGCCGCCGCCTTTATGCAGAACCCCATGTGCAAGATCCATTATTAGATGAGTTTGCACAAACGGATCCTGAACGAAAAAAGTTCATGAATGATATAAAACAGCTAGACAAGGATATTGAGCAAGCGTTAAATATTCCTGTACCAGAAAATCTAGCAAGTAAGTTAATCCTAAATCAAGCGATTGATTCTCACAGAGTTGAAAAGAAAAAACGCCGAGTACATTTAGCAATTGCAGCCTCGGTTGCATTTAGTTTTAGTGTTTTAGTTAATTTCTCTTTAAAGCAAGGGCCATTAGATATAGGACAACATGCATTAGCACATGTAAATCATGAAATTCGTTCACTGGATCCAACGGATAGAAGATATCAAATAGATCAAGTAAATACACAACTAGCATCTTTTGGTGGGCACGTGTCTAAGTTACCAGGTGAAATTACTTATTCCACTTTTTGTGATTTTGACGGTCAAAGGAGCTTACATTTAGTATTTCAAACCGAACAAGGGCCGGTAACCTTATTTATTGTGCCTTCGATAAATGGCTATAAGGCAGAATCTGAATTCAAGAATGAACGCTTTAATGGTCAAATTTATCAAACTAAAAAAGCAAACATCATTATGGTCGGCGATAAAGGCCAAAGCTTAAATAAATATCAAAAGCAACTCGCTGATAATATCATTTGGGAAGCTTAACCAACTCTCCCCCGTATTTTCGCGGGGGGAAACCACTCAAATTCACTCATCTAAATTTCAACTGAACAGTAATCAAACTTTAAGTTAAGCTTATATTTTTATTATATTATTTTAAATTTTAAAACAACCACGTACTTATTCTCCATTTCACATTGACAAGCACTTTGTAGACTCTACAATCGTGACCGAATTATTTTTAAACAGGTCAGTTATGAAAAAACTATTTATAATCTTTACGCTTTTTACTTTAATGCTAGGAACCAGCTTTGATTCCGAAGCCCGAAAAAAATTTGGCAGCCGTAGCAAAGGTAAAACACAACAAACTACTCAAGCAAAAAAAACAGATACAACTACACAGCAAAAAACAGAGCCAAAGAAATCTTCAAGTAAAAAAGGCTTAATGGCCGGGATTTTTGGTGGCCTACTTATGGGTGGCTTGATAGCCTCTATGATGGGTGGTGACTTTGAAGGCTTGCAAATGATGGATATGCTATTGATGGCATTGGTCGCATTTGTATTATTCAAATTATTTAAAAGCTTTATGCAGAAAAAAGCACAAACACAATCTGCTTATGCTGGCCCTCAAAGTGAGAATTTTTCTAATCAGCAGCAAAAAGATAATGTAACACCATTTACAACAGGCTCTGCTAAACAGTCTGAAGAAGTCCCATTTAACTTACCTCAAGGTTTTGATGTAAGTGGGTTCTTAAAAGGTGCTAATGATCATTACCATACACTTCAAAAAGCATGGAATGAAAATAATTTAGAAACAATTCAAGAATATGTTTCAATTGAATTATTTAACGAGTTAACAGCTGAAAGAAAAGATGTTGAAAACGTTGATACGCAAGTTGTGTTTGTAGATTGTGAATTAGCCAGAGCAAATACTAGCCCTATTTTATGGGAAGTCAGTGTTAAGTTTTCGGGTAAGTACCGTGATTTAACAGAGCAAACAGATGAGCAAGTTATTGATGAAGTTTGGCATTTAGAAAGAAATCTCACTCAAGCTGACTCTCCTTGGTTAATTGTTGGTATTGAAGATAAAGCATAATAGCCCTTCTATTAAGGCTACTATCTGGCAATAATTACAACGACAAAAAAAGCATATTCATAGTTTGAATATGCTTTTTTATTAGCTAAAAATAATACCAGATAATGGCCTTATTTAAATTTCCTTGAAAAATTTAATGTTCCTTAAGCATCTCATCGAACTTACTTGAAACTGACTTGTCAGGTTCACCTGAGAGCTTACTTACCATAATGATAGTCAAAGTACATAAAATAAAGCCCGGTACTAACTCATACATAGTTGCACTTAGCGATTGACCATTTATTGTAATTGGCGCATATATCCAGAACAATACTGTTGCAGCACCTACAACCATGCCAGCTAACGCACCATTACGATTCATTTTATTCCAGTAAAGACTTAATATCACAACAGGACCAAACGCAGCACCAAAACCAGCCCATGCATTACTGACTAATGTAAGAATAGAGCTATCTCTATCATACGCTAAGAATATAGCGACTAAAGCCACTAAAAATACAGAGATACGACCAACTAAAACTAACTGCTTATCCGTTGCTTCTTTATTTAAAAATGCTTGATAAAAGTCACCCGTTAATGAACTAGAAGTCACTAATAATTGAGATGATATCGTACTCATAATTGCAGCTAAAATTGCAGCCAATAAGAAACCTGCAATTAATGGGTGAAATAAGATCTGTGAGAGTAAAATGAATATTGTTTCCGGATCATCTAATTGAATTCCCGTTGACGCAACATAAGCAATGCCAGCAAAACCCGTCGCCATTGCACCTATCAGCGATACTATCATCCAGCTCATTCCTATACGTCTTGCAACAGGCATATCTTTAACTGAACGAATCGCCATAAATCTTACAATAATATGTGGCTGACCAAAATAGCCTAATCCCCATGCCATTGCAGAGATAATTCCTAGCAAGCTCACGCCATTAAACATATTTAATAATTCAGGATTGATAGCTGTAATAGACTCATGCATTTTGTCTATTCCGCCAACTTCATTTATTGCAACAAATGGCACTAAAATTAAAGCAACAAACATGATACAACCCTGAACAAAGTCAGTCAGGCTTACCGCTAAAAAACCACCAAACAAAGTATAAGCAACCACAACACCAGCAGTAACATAAAGACCTAACTCATAATTCATGCCAAATGATGATTCAAATAATTTACCGCCAGCAACTATCCCTGATGAGGTATATAAAGTGAAAAATACGATAATAACAACAGAAGAAACCAGTCTTAACATACGAGACTTATCTTCAAATCGATTTTCAAAAAAATCAGGGATGGTAATAGAGTCATTCGCAATTTCAGTATAAGTACGTAACCTAGGAGCAACGATTAAATAATTTAAAAATGCGCCTATAACAAGACCTATACCTATCCATAGACTACTAATACCAGAAAGATACATAGCACCTGGTAATCCCATCAGCATCCAGCCACTCATATCTGAAGCACCAGCAGATAATGCCGCAACACTAGGGCTCAGACTTCGACCACCCAACATATACCCAGATACATCACTAGTTGATTTTTTATAAGCATAAAGACCTATGCCTAACATGACCATAAAATAAATAGCCAAAGAAACGAGAGTACCTAATTCCAAGCTAATCTCCAAACAAATTAATTATTATTGCGTGAATAATAACATTATTGAAGAAATCAATACTACTATAACCTATGTAGTTAAAACGAAAACACCCTAAATACATTTACAAACAAACATAACTATAAAGACTGAATTAGATGAAAAATGACACAATAGGATCAGATAATTTAAAATTTATAATGAAAAAATCTCCCATTTACAATATATTCGAAGTAGCAGAACAATAAACTGAGCATTTAGGATACAGGTCCATAATTTATGTATTTTTACGCAGCAAGACAACCAATATTAGATCGCAACAAAAAACTCTTTGCTTATGAGTTATTATTCCGTGATAGCTTAGACAATGTATTTCCAAATATTGATGAAAATGAAGCAACTTCAAAATTAATTGAAGGTAGCCAGCTTGGTTTAGATGATATGACAGGCGATAAACCTGCATTTATCAACTTTACACTTGAAACACTTCAAAAACGTTATGCAACGATGCTAAATAAAGAGCAAGTTGTCGTTGAAATTCTTGAAACCGTACAACCAGGCAAGCGACTACTCGCTATCGTTAAAGAGCTTAAAGATTTAGGCTATACCCTTGCATTAGATGATTACATTCACAACCCTGTGTGGAAGCATTTTTATCCATATATCGATATTATTAAAATTGATTTTTTAGAAATGCAGATGGATGAAATTCAAAATGTTATTAAAGATGTTTCAGAGTTTCCCAATGTGAAATTTTTAGCTGAAAAAGTTGAAACTCATGAGCAGTTTCAGGCTGCATTAGATATGGGATTTGAATATTTTCAAGGTTATTTCTTTTCAAAACCAGAAGTCATTCAGAGTAAAAATCTAGCACCATCACAAATGACTTTGGCTGAACTGCTTTATGAAACCTCTCAACCAGAAATGGATTTGAAAAAAATCACAGATGTTTTTCAACGCGATGTAAACTTAGCTTATAAATTATTACGCTATACAAACTCAGCTGCATTTAATCGCAGAGCAGAAATCAGTACAATCAAGCAAGCGTTGGTCGTGTTAGGTTTAGAAGAACTAAAAAAATTCTTATCCGTACTATTCACAGCACAAGTTGCTTCAACAAAACCCCCTGAATTAATGCGACTATCGCTTACTCGTGCAAGGTTTGCTGAATGTTTAGCGATTAAACATGGACAAATGAAAGATACTGCAATGGCCTTTTTAGCTGGCATGTTTTCTTTAATTGACGGAATATTAGATCAAAAAATGGAAGACATTTTAGAAAAACTGCCGTTATCAATTGAGATTAAAGATGCAATTCTCAACAAAGAAGGACTTATCGCTGATTACCTTTCTTTAGTTGAACATTATGAACTAGCCCAATGGGATGATGCTAAAGTTATTTCTGAGCGTTTAAAAATAGATGTTAAAAGCATACCTGATGCATATCATGACGCTGTAAACTGGGCTAATACGCAAATGGATGCAATGTCTAAATAAAACGAGTTCAAATAAAAAAGCTTGAATATGATATTCAAGCTTTTCTTGGTTATTATTTATTTTAAAGCTCTTCTAAGAAGTCTTCATCAAAGTCTTCAACCTCTTCCTCTAACGGAGGGTTACCATCATAAAGGTCATATACTTGACGTTGTAAATACGCTTCTTTTACAAATATATAAGGATCTAAAGATTCATTCAATAACGCTTCTTGAGGAATTAAAGATGCCCTAGCTTCTAAGGCTTTTATTGCAAATAACAAAAATGATTGTGGCATAGATAAAGCGATAGAAGGGATCACAAAACCATCAATAACGTCACCTGATATATTTCTTGCAGTACTAGGGCCATAAGCAGGCAGCATCAGATAAGCACCATCATCAACACCCCAAACACCCAAGGTTTGACCAAAATCTTCATCAATTTGCTCTAAACCTATCTCAGATGCAACATCAAAAAAACCAAATATTCCCACTGTTGAGTTTATTAAAAATCGCGCTACACTTACCCCTGCGTTACCAACCTTCCCTTGCAGCGCTGCATTTATGCCATCAACGGGTTCATTGATATTCTCCGCAAAATTAAGTAAACCTCGACGTACTGGCTGTGGTGTTATTGCAACATAACCAACAGTTGCAGGTCTTAAAATATATGAATCTAAAATATCCATATTAAAGTCATAAACAGGTCGATTGACTGTTTGCAGAGGATCTCGATCATCTTGATTTTCTACTGGTATTTGAGCACAGCCAATCAGTGAAAATAAAATGAGAAAAAGCACGCCATTTTTAAGCATTAAGATTCCTTATTAAAGTAGTTGATCAATTAAGACATTTACTTTAGGTGAATTTTTAACTTCAATAACTTTACTTTGCCCTTGAAGTTCTCCAGCAGCAGACATTACATTTTCATCAACTGAAACCCTAGCAGTAATAATTACCTGCTCAAACTTTGCTATTGACACCCCTTCAACCATTGCATTCTCTTCAGACAAAACAACGTCTAAAGGAAAACTGAATGCATTCTTTTTCACAACAGCTAACGGCATTCTAGGTCCAGAAACAGCCTTAGCAAAAACAAATAGTGTTGCATTATCAGGGATTTTTTGAATCAAACTTTCTGCTAACGTAATTGTCACTTTTATAGCATTAGCCTGTCCAGAAGAACTTTGTTCAAATTTGTTAAATGAAGCGTCAGTTGAAGTCTTTCTCAGCTGAGACTGAGCACCAAGAGTGTCATCAGTCTTTGTTGAAGATGGCGTAAGCTTAGCTGTAATTTCATCTACACGCGACTTAATCATTAAATAACGTTCATCATCTTTGCTCATTGAAGATAGCAATACATTAAAAGCAGATTTGGCTTCAGCTAAGTCACCACGTTCATATGCTATTAATCCTAACAAAGAAATAGCATCAAAATTATTAGGCTCTACAGCCAAAATATTAGTTAGCATTCTTCCAGCTCGATTATAATCTGGGTTACCACTAATGAGTATTAACTGAGTATAACTAAGTAAAACAGTGACATTATTTGGGTTTATTACAAGTGTTTTATCAAATGCTTGCATGGCCATTTTATAATCACCTAATGACATACTGACCTGCCCTAAGAGCATCCAGGCCATTTCATCTTCGCCTTGCTTAGCTATTTTAGTCCTTAATGCTAATGCAAACTGTTGCAGTTCATTTGAGGTTAAAGGTTCACCTTTTTGCATCATGGCACGTTCACCTAACTGAGGTAGTGCTAACTGTGCTTTTTCCCATTGAATTAATTGATTATGATTCCCAGATAAAGAGTAAAAAATAACAGTAAAGCTCAATAAAAATAAACTACCGGCAACCAATAAAGTAACGTTATTTCCTCTGAAATTGAGGTTTTTCTCAGGTGAAAGTTCGTTTAATAATCCGCGTTTTAATTCAATAACTGCAGATTTAAAATCTTCATTACTCATTTTTGATAACTGAACATCATCATCTAATTCAGCTAAACGTTGATGATAGATTTGAATACGCTGCTCATTTTCACCACTACTTTGTAATAAATGTTCTGCAGTTACATCTGATTTTCGGATAAAAGGTATAATCACAAAAAATGTTGCAACTAATACTAAAACAAACATGGTGAACCAAAGTGATATCATTAACTCAACTCCTGTTTATCTTCCACTGATGTATTTTGATATTTCAAAATTAATTTAGACAATTTGTCTTCATCTTTATCTGACCAATCTTGCTTTAACGATGATTTTTTTTGACGAAAAACGATACTGCCAAAACCAATTAATACGAATAAAATGGGTAAAATCCAAAGTACTAAAGTAGATGCTGTAACAGGCGGCTTGTAATGTACAAAATAACCATATCTATCAATCATATAATCAACAATATAATCTTTAGATTCATTTTTCTTTACAAGTTCAATCACTTTATCACGTAAATCTTTAGCCACAACAGCATTAGAGTCTGCAATGTTTTGATTTTGACATTTTGGGCACCTTAGCTCTAAGCTCAATTCTTTGAACAGTTTTGCTTGCTGTTCATTATGAAAAGTTTGCGCTTCTTCAACAGCAAAAGTAACAGCTGAAAAACTCATTAATAATACAAAAAGGAAATATTTCATTACTACAACTTAACCTCTTTTAACTCGGTAAACTTAGAAGCGAATTTGGCACGCCATATGCGCTCATTTAAATCACCTGTGTGGTGTAATAAAATAACACCTTTACTATCAACTAAAAATGTTTCAGGTGCACCAGACACACCTAAATCAAAAGCTAAGCTACGATTTAAATCAAATATATTGTATTGATATGGGTTACCAGTACGGGCAAGCATTTGAGAGACTTCATCCCTTAATGCTTGGATATTAAATTCACCATCAAAATCTGGATCATAACCCTGCTCAAGATAAAGACCAATAATGTTAACACCGCGCTCACGAAGCTTGGTTAGATATGGCAACTCAACTAAGCACGTTGTACACCAAGTACCCCAAACATTAATTAAATATACTTTACCGGCCAAATCTTTATCAGACCAAAGTTTATCATCGACCATTAAATCCGGTAATGTAAATGCGGGCACTGCTTGGCCTAAACGACCTGTTTGCAATTCTCTTGGATTTGAAAATAACCCTTTAAATAAAAATACACATAATAATAAAAAAATGATCAATGGCACAGCAAATACTAATTTACTCTTTTTATTGTCAGAACTCATAGTTGTACCTCAGCTGATGGCACTGTTTTTATTTTACCACTTTGCCTTTGTTCAGCGCTTGATGTGCCCCGATAGCGTTTATCTAATAAAATAAGTAATCCAGCAAAGGCCATAATTAAACCACCCAACCACATCCAACGAATATAAGGCTTATGATAAATTCTAAGGGCCCAAGCACCATCATTTAACTGTTCGCCTAACGCAACATATAAATCACGGGCTAATGAAGCATCAATTGCCGCTTCAGTCATAAACTGCATACCCACATTATATCGACGTTTTTCAGCATGTAACTCTGCCACTTTCTCGCCTTCAGAGTGCACACTTACAACAGCAGCATGACCAGTATAATTTGCACCTATAATTTCTTTTATGCCATCAAAGTGATATTCATATCCATTTAACTGAACTTGCTCACCCGGATGCATTCTTACATCGCGCTCAACGGAGTAAGCCGATGTTAAGGCTACACTCATAACTACACATGCAAAACCGATATGACCACTCACCATAGCCCAATAGCTATTAGTCAGTTGCTTCAGGCCTAAGGTTATACTTGTTTGTTTTGTAGTTTTTTCTACGATATCAAATAAAGTTGAAACAAAAACCCAAACAGCTAATAACACGGCCATAAATGTAATGGGCGCAACAAAATCGTAACTTGAATATAACCAAGCTCCAGTGATCACTATGCTAATAATGGCAACTAGAGCAAGTTTACTTTGCAGTGCATTAAATTTATTTTGCTTCCAACGCAATAGTGGTGCAATACCTAAAATAAAAGCAAAAGGAACTAATAAATAACTGAACATTTCATTAAAGAAAGGTTCACCTATTGAAATAGAACCCATACCAAGTTCTTTATGAACTAAAGGCAGCAAAGTCCCTAACATTACAATCAAGGTTGCAACACAAAGCAAAATATTATTACACCATAAAGCAACTTCTCGTGAAAACAAACGATAGCGTCCGGCACTATTTACCTTTGACGCTCTCATTGCATATAAAGCTAAACTACCACCAACAACAATTGCGAGAAAACCCAATATAAACATGCCTCGTCCAGGATCTGTGGTGAAAGCATGCACAGAAACCAATACTCCAGAACGTACAATAAAGGTGCCTAAAAGGCTAAATGAGAAGCCTGCAATCGCTAGTAGAACTGTCCAAGATTTAAAAACGCCGCGCTTTTCTGTTACAGCTAAGGAATGTAATAATGCAGTTGCGATTAACCAAGGCATTAGCGATGCATTTTCAACAGGATCCCAGAACCACCAACCACCCCAGCCAAGTTCTGAATATGCCCACCAACTTCCTAATGCAATGCCTAATGTTAAAAATAACCAAGCAGCTATAGTCCAAGGTCGAGACCATTTAGCCCAAGTATTATCAAGTTTCCCGGTTAATAATGCGGCGATAGCAAAAGAAAAAGTAACTGATAAACCGACATAACCCATATAAAGTAATGGCGGATGAATTATCATGCCTGGATCTTGTAATAGCGGGTTTAGATCATGCCCTTCTACAGGGTAATAAGGTAATAAAGATTCAAAAGGGCTCGACATAAGCAAGGTATAAACCATAAAACCAACACCTAAAAAACCTAATACACCTAAAACACGTGCACGAAGCGGCCAAGGTAATGATTTTGATGAAATAGATACAAGCGCAGTCCAACCTGCTTGCATAACAACCCATAAAAGCATTGCACCTTCATGCCCTCCCCAGGTTGAGGTTATTTTATAGTACCAAGGTAAGCTGCTACTTGAATTACTTGCAACATATACCAGCGTAAAATCATCAGTTAAACTGGCATAAACAAGTGCTGCATAAGAAAGAAAAACAAATACACACTGACCTAAAGCCAAAGCGGGTGCCGCACGCATCAATCTCAAGTTATTTGTATACGCTCCCCATAAAGGATAAATACATAATAAAATGGACAAACCTAACGCAATTGTTAGAGAGATATAACCCAGTTCAGGGATCATTTAGCTGTCTCCTTTAACTGTGTTGTAAACTGGTTTTTCATGTTTAATACCTTTAACAGCTTCGGCTACTTCCGGAGGCATATATTTTTCATCATGCTTTGCAAGCACTTCAAATGCTTCAATTGTATTTGGTGCAATGAGCTTTCCTTGCGCGACTATCCCCTGACCTTCCCTAAATAAATCAGGCAAGATCCCTTGATAAATTATTTTAACCGTTGGTCCGGTATCCATTAGTTTAAATTCAACATGCAATGAATCCTGATCACGCTGAACCGAACCTGGCACAACCATGCCACCGATTCTTAATTTTTGACCTACAAATGGTTTTTGTTTTTCAGGGCCTTTACCTTCAACTAACTCTGTAGGGGTATAAAATAAATTAATATTACCTTCCAGCGCATAAAGTACCAAAGCCACAGCAGTGCCTAAACCAAAAACAACCGCAAGTACCGTCATCATGCGTTTTTTTCTTCTTGGGTTCATTATTTTGACTCCTGTTTTGCTTTTTTAATGCGTGCTTCACGCTCTAATTGTTTACTAACTGCGTTTAATGTACGTTGATGACTCAATTTACTATCTAAAAAAATACCAAGCAATATCAAAGCACAACTTCCAAATGATAACCAAACATAGAAACCATACCCGCCCATAGAAATAAAATCTGAAAAAGAATTAAACTGCATTTTTATCTCCAACATTTTGATTTTCTAATTGAGTTTGATTTGTAATTAAACCTTTCACCCAAGGGCGATGTTTTTCACGTAACAATATTTCATTCTTTAATCGCATTAAAACAACAGTACCAACAAATGCGGCAAAGGCTAAAATATTAACCATCAGAGGCCAAAACATACTTGCATCTATTGCCCCACCATCAAATTTAGTAATAGTTGCACCTTGATGTAATGTATTCCACCATTCAACAGAGAAATGAATAATTGGTAAGTTAATGGCACCTACTAAAGCTAAAATACAGGAAGCTCTTCCTGCACTGCCTTTATCTTCAAAAGCATTATAAAGAGAAATCACGCCTAAATATAAAAATAATAAAATAAGCTCAGAGGTCAATCTGGCATCCCAAACCCACCAAGCCCCCCACATAGGTTTCCCCCATGCAGCACCTGTGATCAAAGCAATTAAAGTCATTGCTGCACCAACAGGTGCAATAGCAATCACTGCTAGTTCAGCATTTCTTAATTGCCATACTAAAGCTATGAATGCAGCGATTGCCATAGAAGAATATGCTCCCATAGACAAAATAGCTGATGGCACATGTATAAAAATTATTCTATAACTATCTTTTTGTTGGTAATCAGCTGGCGCAAAGCCTAAGCCCCAAACCCAACCTATGATAATACTCGCGACTGCTACCACAGCAAAATAAGGTAGCAGAGTATTGCACAATCGATAGGCTGTTTGCGCCTTAGCATAAGGATGTAACCACTTCCACATAACAAATCCACACTTTTTTAAACACGAAACAACGCAATTATATTGAATATAAACAACAATATAAAAATAAATTAACTTACACTTACCTTCAATGCCGATGACACCGCAAATGGTGCCATAACCAAAGCAATAGCCAACATTGCACCTAAAATTGCAAGTTGCCCTGTATAATCCAATGACATCGCACTGGTATCTATTGCTGAAGTTGCAAAAATAAGTACAGGAATGTACAAAGGTAGTACCAATAAACTCAGTAAAATCCCCCCTTTTTGTAAACCAACAGTTAAACCAGCGCCTATAGCACCAATTAAACTTAGTAACGGTGTTCCTATTAACAAAGTAATAATTGCAGCTTGCATAGCATTTGAATCTAAATTAAGCAACAAACCAAACATAGGAGATAACAAAACTAAAGGTAAACCAGTAATAGACCAATGAGCTGTTACCTTAGCAATAACAATAAGCGAAGTTGGATACGGGCTTACAAGAAGTTGTTCCAAAGAACCATCTTGATAATCATCTCTAAATATTTTATCTAAACCTAACATAGTTGATAAAAGTGCAGCCACCCAAATGATACCTGGCGCCATACGTGCTAATAACTGAGGTTCAGGACCAATTCCCAAAGGAAACAAGCTAATGACAATCAAGAAAAATAATAACGGATTAATAATTTCAGAACGCTGCCTAAATGCCAGTAAAACATCTTTTTTATAAACAGAAATGAATAGCTGGCGATATGAATATTGTCTTTGCATCAAATTTTATACTCCAAAGACAATATTTTTAAGTCTTCAAAATGTTCAGTTAAATCTTGATGTGATGTTAAAAAGACGCTTCCGCCTCTGGCTAACTGCTTCTTAAATTGCTCTTGAAGTAAAGTAACCCCTTTTTTATCAACTGCAGTAAAAGGTTCATCTAACATCCATAATTTTGCTTCTGATATCCATAACCTTGCCAAAGCGACACGACGTTGCTGTCCTGCGGATAACATTCTTACCGGAATATCTTCAAGGCCGACTAACCCTAAGTTAGCTAATAAATCGTAACAATCAGACACATCATTTTTTGAAATATGGGTATAACCATGAGTTTCTTGCCAAAAGCGAATATTTTCAACAGCATTAAGCTGTGTATTTACACCCGTTTTATGGCCGATATAAAGTAATTCAGACAAAAAGGTTTCTTCGTCATCGACAACATTTTTACCAAACCAAAAACGCTTACCTTGCTCTAATCGGGTAAAGCCAGCTAAAATTCTAAATAAAGACGTTTTACCTGCACCATTAGGACCTTCTAATTGCATTATTGTACTTTGAGGTAATTCAAAACTTAAGTTCTCAAATAAGCAACGGTCTTGTCGAATGCATGTAATATTTTCAACTTTTAACAACAAAAATACTCTCAATAGCCCCCTCATTAAGTAGGGGTATTTTATATAGGAAGTAGTCTATCATAATGATATTGTAAAACGTAAAAGCTTTAGGCCGAAATACGGGCGAATCACCAAAAATTTGATTTATGCCAATTTTCAGTTTTTTATCCTAGATTTTTATAAAAATAAGATAAAATTCAAACTTTAAAATAGTAAATAAAAGATAATAAATGACTTGACTGATATGACAGATACTACAGGAATATCCAAAACGCGAGTACAACAGGAATTATTAATTGCTGAAGATGCACCTATTTTACAAAAACACCTTAAATCAAATACGCAATATAGTATTAGAAATGCCAGCACGGATGGTGCTAACCTCCAATTAGAGGTACAAATTAAAGGTCAATGGAAAAAGTTGACAATTGCTCTTGAAGATAATCAAAATACTAAGAACCTTCAAATAAGCAGTGGAAAATTAATTATAGATGAGTCCGGTTTAAAGATAACCTTATTACAAAATATGGGTAAACCAACAACCCCTTTAAATCGGCAAGACTTACTTAAGGTTTTGAACTTATTACTTCAACCTAAAAGCGCCCAAGAAAAGTTATTATTAAATACAAAAGAAACTCACTTTCCACAAGAAGTTATACTGTTAGCAAAGTTCAATAAAACCCAGCAAAATACGTTAAACATTCCTGCTCTTAAAGCAAATATCCCAGTACCTGAAAATATCGCAGCCTTGATATCAACAAAACAGAATATAAAGCTCAGTTTACAAGAATCCCAAGGTACTATTACAGCTAGAATATTTTTACCAAAGTCGGATACTCCCGCATTAGAGTTAAAAATTCCAATTTCAAAACTAACAAATTGGTTAAATCAAATACCTGCTGATTTAAAAATAAAAAGTGCAAGTGCAACAAACATAGAAGTAAAGCAAAACAATAATATTACGAAATTATCGGTCAATACCACGCCTAAAATCAATAACTGGCAAACAGCAAAATTAACCACTAAAGAAAATATAACAAAAATAGAACCGATTACTGAGCCTATTCAACTTAATCTATCGAAAAGGATTAATGCAAACCCACAAAATCAAAATAATACCTCGGTGAATATCACTCCTCAGTCAAATACTGAACAAACACTTAAAAATAATACAACATCGACTACTAACAAAACTACAACACAAATCAATCAAAATACTGATAATTCCAAAGCTGTTACTCAAATAAATAAAAAGCCGATCATTTTAGAACACTCTATATCCAAGTTAGTTAATTCATTAAAAGCTGCATTAGTGCCAACTAAAAGCAACTCCACAGATGGTTCAATAAACCCCAATAATGAAAAAGCCCTCCAAATAAATATAGCGATGACAAAAGAACAAACTCAATCAGGCGTTAAAAATAAGATAGAGCCAGGAGCTACAAATAAATCAGAACAAATAAATCCTAAAGCCCCCACTGATTTATCAAGATTAAAGGGTCAATTAAAAAAAACTGTTTTAAATATAGAAACTGCTGACAATATTAACAAACCGGTGAATTTTATTGGTGAAAAAACATCTCCACTAAAAAATACTGAACTAACTAAAAATAATGACTTGAATACAAACAAAAATATTTTAAATCAATTTGTAATGGAAAAAATAAAAAAACTTATTCCAAATCAAAATCAAGCAGATGTAAATGATTTAAATAAACCAAAAGTAGAAAATTCACTTTCTATTAAACAAAATAGTCAAACGCCAGACTTAAATAAATTAGTTAATATTGCCTTTAGTAAAATGATTAACCCACAGAATATTTCCGCGCAAAAAGTACGTTCAGAAACACTGTCATTTATTCAACCTAACTTATTAACTAATACAGAAAAAACAGGAGTTATAAAAAACTCAATCCAAGAGCTCTTAATTAGCATGCTATATGCTCAAACTATAAATCACCAAACAGAACAAAATAATGATATATCCATTAAGCCACAACAAAAATTAGATCATTTATTACAACTTTTATTTCCAAGCTTAAAAGCTAAACTATCAAATATAATAAAAGAAACAAACTCAAAGCCCGGTCAAAGTTTACTTCAAGAATTAGGGCAAATTCAGCAAATTTTTCAACAGTCACAGCAGCAAGTTGCTCAAGGACATAGTGTCAATCAACAAACAGATACAAGTTTAAATTCTCTTTTTCAATTTTTACTACCTATGCAATTACCAGAAAATGTAAAACAAACGGAAATAAACTTAGGCCACTATAAAAAGCAACAGAAGGGGTATGAAGACAAAGATGTATGGTTTATTCGACTTAATTTTGATCTTGGCGATTTAGGCCAGTTACAAGCACATGCTCAGTTAATGGATAAAAATATTGATTGCACCTTTTTAAGTAGTACAAGTAATTTAATACACAAGGCTCAGCCCCACATAAGTATGTTAAAACAGAGATTAATTGAGCAAGGCTTATCTATTGGAGAGATATCTATAGAACAAGGTTCAAAGCAAGATACAGACTTCATTAAACAGCATTCCATTATAAATATTAAGGTGTAGTTATGGATAAAACAAAATCAGCAATAGGTTTACTTTATGATGGTTCAGCTGCACCAACAGTGACAGTAAAAGGGTTTGGAGAACTCGCTGAGCAAATTATCCAATTAGCACAAGAGAAGGGAATATTAATTCATGAAGATAAACTATTATCTGAGACATTAAAAACTTTAGAGCTGGGGCAAGAAATTCCAAAAGAGCTTTATATCATTATTGCCGAGTTAATTGCATTTTCATATGTACTACAAGGAAAATTCCCTCCAGGCTGGAAAGCCCTTGCAGGAACTTTAAATATAAAAGCATGAGCTCTACTTTTGTTGATGCAACGAAAGTAAAAGTTCCGCTTCTGCCTGGGGTAACTCACATTCTTTCATTACTTCGTCTAGTTGCGCCCCTAGCTCCACCATCTTAACTGCTCGAGAATACATTTTTGAATCAGGATCGGCAAATTGAAGCTCTTGCTGATTTTGAGATAATTCCTGACTCATTTGTTCCAATTGCACAATTCGTTTTCCCATATTAAGCATTCCCCCTCTGAGCTCATCAATTTCACTGCGCAGAATTGTATTTTGATGCTTAACTTCAGATAAAATTTTATTACTTTGGTTATTTTCTATTTTACTTTTTTTATAATAGAAAAATAAAAAGCCTATTATTGTAAATGATATAAATAAACTGAATAAAATGGCAATTATTATGATATTTTCCAAATCTAAAAACCTACTTATATAAAATTAAAGGTTTTTGTAGATGAAAAAAATGACTACAAGTCATTTAAATCTCTCCATTCTTCTTCACTTAGTAATTTATCTAAATCAACTAAAATCAGCAATTGACCATTACGATTAGAAACACCTTGAATAAACTTAGCACTTTCCTCAGTGCCTATATTAGGTGTACTGTCAATTTCAGAGCGGCGTAAATAAACAACTTCTGCGACACTATCTACTAGAATACCTATAACTTGTTTTTCAGCTTCAATGATCACAATTCTTGAATCGTCAGTCACATCTAAGCCGGTCAAGCCAAAACGAGTGCTCGTATCAATTACAGTTACAACGTTGCCACGTAAATTGATAATGCCCAATACATAGCTAGGAGCTCCCGGTACAGGGGCTATTTCGGTATAACGCAGTACTTCTTGCACTTGCATAACATTAATGCCGTATGTTTCATTTTCTAAACGAAAAGTAACCCACTGCAATACATCATCACTTGCATCTGCATTCACTGATGTAATTCTTTCTTCATTCATATTCATGCTCCTACGGCATTACTTATCTTAGTGACAATTATTTTTCAATTTCTCTGCTATCTAATCCTTGGTCAAGTAATTCTGTTAACGAATCTACATCAATCAAAGCACACATTTTTTCTTTTATTAAACCTGCTAACCAAGGTCTTTTTCCTGTTTGCTCTCGCCACTTAACATCATCATTTTGTAATGTAATGTTATTGACTAAGCTTTCGGCCTGTAAACCCCAGTTAGTTTCTCCTAACATTATAAGATATTTATAATTTAAACTTTCTTCAAGTTTTTTATTATATTTTTCGGGCATAACCCATTGTGCTGTATCAATAATGTTTAGTTTAGTACCTCGGTTTAGCATTACCCCTTTAAACCAGCTAGGTTTAGCAAATACTTTATTAATTTCACCTATTTTATGAATGCCACCGAGAGACTTTAAAGGAACAGCTAAAGTTAAACCGGCGACTTGAAAAAATAACGCCTGAAACTCTCCCTTTCGATATTCAGCTTCATATTTAGTTTTAGGTAAAGTTTTTTGTAATTCAAGTATTTCATCTTCTACACTAGAGATTGTAGGTTGTTTTTCATCATCTTGCTTAGTGCTAACTTTTATTTCCGTCGGTTCGACTCTTTTTTTAGTCAAAACCTTTTTTTCAGGTTCTACAACTTGTTCCAATAATTTTTCAACAGGTTGTAAAGCGGCTTTAATTAGTGCTTCATCTTCAGTTAATAAAGCGGTTAAATATTGCTTCATTATTCTTTCATTTGCAAATAAAGGCTTATTCATGAGGTAACTCACTTAGTGCCTTTCCTTCTATTTTAAACAAATACTCCAACAGCGCTATATAGGCAAAAACACCTCGTGAACGAGGACAATATATTACAGGTGATTTCATAGCTAAACTTGCATCTCTAAACTTTGTATCTATTGGGATCACACCTGGCCAAACGGCATCTTGATATGTTGCCCTTAGTGTTTTATATGCCTCTAATGAAGCCTTCGTTCGCTTATCATACATGGTTGGAATGATGGTATATTGATATTGTTTTGCTTGAGAGCTTTGCATCAGTTGCATTGTTCTCATCATTCTATCTAATCCCTTTAAAGCTAAAAACTCTGTTTGGACAGGAACTAAAACACGCTCACTTGCTGCTAATGCATTAACCATTAACACTCCAAGAACGGGTGGACAATCTAAAATAGCATAATCGTATTCTTCAGAAATTTTAGCCAAAGCTTTAGTCAATATTAAACCCATCCCCCCTTTATTTCCCATACTTCTATCTAGCGTTGCAATAGCCATAGTTGCAGGTAGTATGTCGACCCCTTCCATAGTTGAGGGGCATAAGGCTTGCAAAATCTCTTCTTTAGACATTCCTTTATTACGAGCAAAAACATCATAAACACTCACTTCCAACTCTTCTGAGTCTATTCCGAAGTAATATGTAAGTGAAGCGTGAGGATCTGTATCAATAAGTAAAACACGATGACCTCTAGATGCGAGTATTCCACCTAAAGTTACTGTAGTTGTCGTTTTTCCAACACCACCTTTTTGATTTGCAACCGTCCAAATTTTCAAATTTGATCCTTTCTACTGCTCATTTTCTCGTGTTGTAATGCGTATACCGCCATCCGGTAGCTTTATAATTTTAATCGTTTTATCATCTTGTTTTATTGCTTTATTCTCTACTTCTTGTAGCTTTATTTCTAGCTCTTTATTTTTTTGAGATAGATTATCTTCTAAGTTAACCAATTTTTTTTCTGAAAATAAGCCAAATTTGGAAAGTGCAATAACAACTTTTCTATTTTCAGCTCTTCCTACTTTTGTACTGTTGTTTGCAAATGGTGAATACTGGCCATACCCTTCTATAGCCATTCTAGCTGGATTTATACCTTCTTTTTCTAGCGCTATAAGCATTTGAGTTGCACGCGAAACAGATAATTGCCAATTTGAACTAAAAATTTCATTATTTATTGGTTGATCATCGGTATATCCTCTTACGCGAATATAATTATCAACTCCATTTAAAATATCATAAATGCGACGAACAACTTGTTTTGCGGCTTGAGTAGAAACAGCACTACCACTGCCAAACAACAAGCCCGAATTCAACTCTATTGTTAACCAATCTTGATTTAATTCCAATTTAGCCTGACCAGTTTCTAACTCTTCAAATAAAGCTGTTTTAAGGTCTTGTTCTAAAGAATCTAACGGACTGCCTAATAGTTTTTGTTTTAGATTTGTTAAATCACCAAACCCATCAACTAACTCAGGACCTTTTTCTTCATCTCTTAATGAATTTCCATATAATATAAACTCAGTATCAACAGCATTTTTTGTTAATAAACCTTCCCCTTTAACCCCTTGTCCATCTTGTTCATATTGATTAGCTGATTTATCAAATACTTGCTCAAGTGAATCAGATAAAATCTCAAACTCATTTTCGTTAGTCATTGCTAAAGAATATAAAACTACAAAAAAAGCAAACATTAGAGTCATATAGTCAGCATATGATATCAGCCACCTATCTAGGTTATTAGATTCTGATCCTGATATAGTTCTACGATAGCGTTTCATAATTTATACTGATTCAAAGCTAAGTAAGAGAGTTTACTTGAGAGTAATGTTTTTTAGTTTGATACGCAGATAATTTAAGTTCAATATTACTTGGGCTTTCACCTTGTAAAATTGATAGCATGCCTTCAGCTAATAACTCGTGATACATCATTTGCTCTTCAATTACACATTTTAATTTATTTGCCACGGGTAAAAAAAGTAAATTAGCAAAACCAACACCATAAATTGTTGCCACAAAAGCAGTGGCAATACCCGCGCCTAAAAGCTCAGGATCCTTAATGAAATTCATTGCTTGTATTAAACCTAAAACAGCACCTAAAATACCAATTGTAGGACTATATCCCCCCATAGCTTCATAAATTTTTGCAGATTTTAACAAGGCTTCACGGTGTAAAATTAACTCCACTTCCATAGCCTCTCTAAACTGATCTGGTGCAACGCCATCAATCATCATGTTAAGACCTTTAGAAATAAAGTAATCATTATTATTTTGTGCTTCTATTTCTAATGATAAATAACCTTCTTGGCGCGCTTTATTAGACCAAGTTTTAATTTGTTCGATTCCTTTATCCACAGGGTAGTGAGGTGGTTTTATCACCCAAATAAACATTTTAATACCCTGAATAAACAATTCTTTTGGGGATTGCAACATAACAGCCCCTAAAGTACCACCAACAACAATTAAAAAAGCTGAATAATTAACGAGACTAAGTAACAACCCACCTTCAAACCAATAACCAAAACCGATTGCTGATATTGCTAATATTAAGCCTGAAATAGATAATTTATCCACAACCCACTTCTCTAACGATGCGAGTTGCTACATCAGGTAAAGGGATATTAGCCTCTGCAAGACCAGCGTTTGCAACCGCTTGTGGCATTCCATAAACAACGCAGGTTTTTTCATCCTGAACCCAAATTTTAGATCCTGCCTGCTTTAAAAGCCTAGCACCATCTCTACCATCAGCACCCATTCCAGTTAAGACAACAGCCAATACTGAGTCGTTATAGCTTTTTGCAGCACTGGCAAAAGTAATATCAACACTTGGTTTATAAGTTACTCTAGCGCCATCATCTTCATAGATGCGTATTTTTTGAGCACCTCTTCCTTCAACTAACATTTGTTTACCACCAGGCGCTAAATAAGCAACCCCTGGTTTTAATGTTTCACCATTTTCAGCCTCTTTAACTTTAATTTTGCATAAAGTATTTAGACGTATTGCAAATGCTGGCGTAAATGCAGCTGGCATATGTTGTATTAATAAAATTGGATGAGGAAAGTTAGAGGGTAATTGCGTTAATATACTTTGTAGTGCAACAGGGCCCCCTGTTGACGTTCCAATTGCGACTAACTTATATTTCTTTCCTGATGCTCTAATATCTGAAGTTTTTTTTCTTTGTACATTAAAGTCATTGCTAGATGATGCAACACTTGTTTTTCTTAGGTTTTGTTTTTCAATTGGTGCAGCTATAGGTCTAGAGAAACGACTTATTCTACGCCGACCTATTTCTTTAACTTTTTGTTGTAATAGCCTAATTGCTTCTTCTTTATCTCTTGCAATATCCTCAAATTTTTTGGGTAAAAAATCTAAAGCCCCTGCATCAAGTGCATCAAATGTAGCGCTTGCACCATGATGTGTTAAAGATGAAAACATGAGTATCGGTATTGGCGATGCTTTCATTATTTGTTTAACTGCACTGATCCCATCAAGTACAGGCATTTCAACATCCATAGTGATGACATCAGGCTTAATTTTAGCTGCTTTCTCAACAGCTTCTTTTCCATTATTAGCCGTATCAATCACCTCTAATTCGGGATCTTGATTTAATATTTCTGTGACTCTTCGTCTAAAAAAACTTGAATCATCAACAACTAAAACCTTAATTGCCATTCAATTTACTCTTTTAGTTATTTTACTTTACCAGCATAGTGTTTCAATAAATTTGGAACATCTAAAATTAATGCAATACCACCATCAGAAGTAATAGTCGCACCAGCCATACCAGGAGTTCCTTGCAATAAGGCATCTAAAGGTTTAATTACAACTTCTTCTTGTCCTATTAATGAATCAACAGCAAAGCCTATTTGTTGAGTTCCTAATTGAACAATAACAACATGCCCATCACCACTACGTTGTTGTGATGCTGAAGCTGGATTTCTAACCAGCCACTTTTCGAGATAAAATAATGGAATTGCCTTATCTCTTACAATGATTGTTAATTGTCCATCAACAATGTTTGTCTTTGATAAATCAAGATGGAAAATTTCATTAACACAAGCTAAAGGTAAAGCAAATGTTTGCTCTTCTACTAAGACCATTAAAGTCGGTAAAATTGCAAGTGTTAAAGGAACTTTTATTTCAAGAGTTGTTCCTGTTCCTCTTTGTGATTCAATGTTAATTGAACCGTTCAACTGTGTAATTTTAGTTTTAACAACATCCATGCCGACACCGCGGCCTGAAATATCAGATATTTCTTCTTTTGTTGAAAATCCGGGTGCAAAAATTAAATTAAATGCCTCAGTATCTGTCATTCTTGATGCAAAGTCAGCATCAATAACACCTTTACCAATAGCGATATCTTTTAGCTTATTGGGGTCCATACCCGCACCATCATCTTTGATTGTTAACAAGATATGGTCACCCTCTTGGGATGCTGACAAGGTTACTGTTCCCGTTCTTGATTTACCTGTTGCTTCACGTTCATCAGGCATCTCAATACCATGATCTACAGAGTTTCGGACTAAATGTACTAAAGGATCAGCTAAAGCTTCAACAAGATTTTTATCTAAGTCTGTATCTTCACCAACAAGTAAAAGGTTTATATCTTTTTTCAGGCTACGAGCTAAATCACGTACAACTCGAGGAAAGCGACCGAACACTTTTTTTATCGGCTGCATACGTGTTTTCATTACAGCACTTTGAAGGTCAGCAGTCACAACGTCAAGGTTTGAAATCGCCTTATTCATACTTTCGCTACTATTTGTTGCCCCCAAACTGACTAAACGATTTCGAACTAAAACTAATTCACCAACCATATTCATGATTTGATCTAAACGTTTAGTATCTACTCTTACCGTTGTTTCAGCCTGAACAGCTGCTGGTTTTGCTGGTGCTTTATCTTGCTTTTCTGGTTTATTTTCAACTTTTTTCGCTGTTGGTTTTGCGACATCTTTTGACTTAGCAACAGGTTTGGGTTTAGAAGTTGGTTTAGGTTTTTCTACAGCTTTAGGTGCTTCTTTTTTCACAGAAGTTGCTTCAACGGTTTCTTCTGTAATTTTAGGCCCTTGGCCCTTGCCATGTAATTCATCAAGTAAAGCTTCAAATTCATCATCTGAAATATCATCGGAATCTAGAGCAGGTTCAGAAGCACTTGCTGTATTTACTTCTTTTTCCTCTTCTGCTTCTCCAAAAGATCCAACACCATGAAGTTCATCTAATAGATTTTCAAATTGATCATCAGTAATATCATCGCCTGAAATATCAGTTGTTTCATTAGGTTTTTCATCTTCTGCAGGCCCTTTCCCGGTGCCATGTAATTCATCTAATAAACTTTCAAATTCATCTTCTGATATATCATCTATTCCTGAATCATCTGAGCTTCCATCATCCATGTCAAATAAGACATCATCAAAATCTGCATCACTACTACTTTGAGAGGCAGCATCTTCAACTTCCTCTGTCTTGGATGATTCGCTAGGCAGATCTATCGACTCATCTTCAGATTCTGGTTTACTTAATTGATGTAAAGCTTTAAGCAGGTTAGGGTCAGCAGCTTCAGGTTGTTCTCTATTTTGAATACAGGCAAACATAATATTTATGCAGTCTAATGCCTGCAAAATTACATCCATCAGCTCCGAATTAACGCTTCTTTGCCCTTGGCGTAATATATCAAAGACATTTTCAGCACCATGACAGGCATCAACAAGCTCGGTCATAGCTAAAAACCCAGCTCCACCTTTTACAGTATGAAACCCTCTAAAAATTGCATTTAATAAATCAGCATCTTCAGGGTTATTTTCCAGTTCTATTAGCTGCTCAGATAATAATTCGAGAATTTCTCCGGCTTCAACCAAAAAATCCTGCAAAATATCTTCATCTAGTTCAAAACTCATGCAGCAGTTCTCCCATTTAGAAACCTAAACTTGATAGTAAGTCATCAACATCATCTTGATCAGAAACCACATCATCACGATTTTCTGCATCTAAAATAGGCCCTTCAGCAACTTGATCTAATGTATTGTCAACAATTTGAGATGATTGTGTGTGTTCTTCTAAAGCACCAGTTTCAGGTGCTTCAACTTCAATAGTTTCACTAACAGGTGATCCAAAAACCTTCAACATATGGATCAAACTATCTTCAACTTCCCTAACCAGTTCTATTACTCTACGAATAACTTGACCCGTTAAGTCTTGAAAATCCTGTGCCATTAAGACTTCTGTCATTAAACTATGTAATTTTTGTGTATTTCCTTGAGCATCTGAAATAAATGAATCAAGTCCATGACATAGTGTTTTAAATTCACCAAGCTTAAGGTCTCGACTCATCAAACGTTCCCACGATGGTTTGATTTTATTTAAATCATCTGACAACTTGTCTGATATAGGTAAACATGCCTCAATTGCATCCATCGTTTTATTTGCAGCTTGTTCCGTCATTTTAATGACATAATTCAAACGCTCTTTTGCATCAGGTAATGCCTCTTGCGTCAAATCAGTAAGCTTTGAATCTAGCTGAAAATTATTCAATGAATCGTGCAATTGTCGAGTTAACTTCCCAACCTCTTCAAATAACTCAGATTGCATTTGTGTTGTTATTTGCAACAATAATTCATCTGCTTGCTCTTGTTTATTATTTTCTAAAAAAGAAACAAGTTGCTTTGCTTGTTCAAGCGTAATTTGAGGTGATTCAGTTGTGATCATTAACTCTTCCATGATTTAACCTAATCGCTCAAACACTTTTTCCAACTTGGTTTTTAGTGTGCCTGCGGTAAAAGGTTTAACAATATAACCATTTACGCCAGCTTGTGCTGCAGCTATTATTTGTTCTTTTTTAGCTTCAGCCGTAACCATTAAAACAGGTATATGCTTTAAACTGTCATCAGCACGAATTGCTCTTAATAAATCAATGCCCTGCATACCAGGCATATTCCAATCTGTAACAACAAAATCAAACTCTTGATTTTGCAACATCGGTAGTGCAGTGCTACCATCATCTGCTTCTTGGACATTGGTAAAACCTAAGTCTCTTAGCAAATTTTTAATGATTCTTCTCATAGTAGAAAAGTCATCAACTACAAGAATTTTCATATTTTTATCCAAAACATCCTCCTGTGAGGTACGAACTCAATGTTACAACCACTTAATTTAAACCCAGTCACTGATTTTAGCTTTTAGCCTTATCATTGCCTGTCCATGTATCTGACTAACACGAGACTCACTTACGTCAAGTATTTGTCCTATCTCTTTTAAATTCATTTCTTCATTATAGTAAAGAGATAATACAAGAGCATCTCTTTCAGGTAATGTTTTTATTGCCTGTAATAATGAAGCATTAAATTTATCATTTTTTATTGATGTAAACGGAGTATCACCAATATGTTTTTCTGATGAAACCTGAAGTACATCTTCATCTACACCTAAATCTTCAATTCCCAAGATTTTGCCAGAATTTACATCGTTAAGAATATGATGGTATTCATTGAGCGTAATATCAAGTTTTTCAGCAACTTCAATATCTTTTACTTCACGACCTAAAATAGACTCTAGTTCAGATATAGCTTGAGCAACTTGCCGGCTATTTCTATGAACAGAGCGAGGGACCCAATCACCCTTGCGAATCTCATCAAGCATAGCACCTCTGATCCTTATACCACCATAAGTTTCAAAACTCGCTCCTTTACTACCATCAAAGTTTTTGGCAGCCTCTATTAATCCAATCATGCCAGATTGAATTAAGTCATCAAGTTGAACACTGGCTGGTAATCGAGCCAACATATGATATGCAATTCGTTTTACAAGTGGCGTATGCTGTTCAACAACTTTTGCCATATTGTTAGTTTCGCTATAACCAGCTACTTTAATCACTAACAAAAATGCCTTTAGCGGTTAACAAGTTTTTCAATAAAAAACTCTAAATGACCCGATGGCTGATTAGGTATTGGCCATTTGCTTGCTTTTGTTGCTAATGTTTTAAATGCAATCGAAGCAGGTGATTTAGGAAAAAGATCAACTATCGTTTTTTGCTTACGTGTTGATTTTCTCATGTTTTCATCAAAAGGAACAGTGGCAACTAACTCTAATGCAACATCTAAAAATCTATCTGTTACTTTAGACAGTTTAGCAAAAAGTTCTTGCCCCTCTCTAAGGCTGCGAACCATATTTGCAATTATTTTGAATTTATATACTCCATGCTCTCGACTTAAAACTTTTATTAAAGCGTAGGCATCAGTTATTGAAGTTGGTTCATCACAAACAACCATTAATACATCCTGAGCAGCTCGAGAAAAGCTCAGTACCATTTCAGAGATACCAGCAGCCGTATCTACAATTAAAACATCGTAATCAGCGTTGAGCTCACTGAATGCACGAATAAGACCTGCATGCTCAGAAGGTGATAGTTCAACCATAGTTTGTGAGCCTGATGTTGCAGGCACAATTCGAATACCATGAGGGCCTTCAACTAAAATATCCTCAAGCTCACACTCACCAGATAAAACATGTGATAAATTTTTCTCAACCCTTAATCCGAGCATCACATCACAATTAGCCAGTCCTAAATCAGCATCTAAAACTAAAACTCGTTGACCTTGCTGGCCCATAGCGATAGCCATATTTAAAGAGACATTTGTTTTACCCACACCGCCTTTGCCGCCCGTTACTGCGATTACTTTCACGGCGTTATTATTTTGTTTCATTTTACGCAGGCCACTTGCTTGATCCATAACTGTATTAATCATACATTCCTACTGTTTGAGATTCTACCGTTGAATCTCTTTGATATTGTGCGTTTGCTTTTTTAGCATACAATTGTTCTGCTTTTTTAACCAATTTTTCAGCATTTGCAACTCGAATATCTTCTGGTACACGCTGACCATTGGTAAGATACCCTATTGGCAGACGATTTTGAATCGCAATACTGATAATTTCGCCTAAACTGAGACATTCGTCAAGTTTTGTGAAAATACAGCCACTTAACTGTACCTTTTTAAAGTGTTTTACCGTTTCTTGTAAGACACCCATTTGTGCTGTGGCACTTAAAACTAAATAACTACGTATATCTACTCTTACATTTCTCATTAGTGTATTTAATTGTTCTGTTAGACGTAAATCACGTTGACTCATTCCTGCAGTATCTACTAATACTAGACGTTTGCCTCGTAAATGATACAAAACTTCGGCTAATTCATTTGCATCTTTTACTTGTTTAACTGGACAACCAATAATACGCCCGTAAGTTGCTAATTGCTCATATGCACCAATTCTATATGTATCAGTTGTAATTAAAGCAACTTTATCAGCGCCAAATTTTTGTGCACCCAATGCAGCTAATTTAGCCACGGTTGTTGTTTTCCCTACACCAGTTGGTCCTACAAGTGCAAACACCCCACCATGTCGCAATATTTCATTGTTAGTAGTATAAAGCTGACTTTGAACCATTTCTAACAATACTTGCCAAGCTTTCTTTTCTGAAACATCATCAGGAATAAAACAGGCCATTTGCTCTGCTACATCATCATTTATACCCATTCCTTTTAATCTATCTATCATATAGGCACGAGTTGGATCTCTTCGAGCTAAATCTTGCGTCATTAAACCCGAAACTTGGTGCTCTAATAATTGACGTATCGCAGACATTTCTTCTTGCATAGCCAAAATTTCATTATTACTTTGGTCAACTATCTTTTTATTTTCAGCACTATTTTTGACTGAACTTTGAGAATTATTATTTTTAGACTCTTTATACCAAGGAGATTCAAATGATTCATCTGTTATATTTTCTACATTTTCATCTAGTGCTTTTTCAAACATATTTGAAAATTCACTTGATTTTGATTTAGCCGACTGACGATTAAGTAAAGCTTCTAAACTATCTGCAATATTTACCTCTGGTTCAGGTTTTGCTTTTAGTGGTTTTGGACGTACTAAATTATTTACTTTTGCCCGATATTGAGAGTTCATCTGAGTAGGAGCGGAATGCGAACCTAATGTTTGAGGTCTCACTTGATTTTGCTGTGCTACAGGCGGAGCAGATTTAACAGTCGGTGCAGCTTTGTCATAATCAATGGCCGCTACAATTTCAACGCCATCTGCCATTTTTTTATTTGACATTATTACTGCGTCCACGCCTAACTCTTCTTTAACTTCGTTAAGTGCTGTACGCATATCTTTTGCAAAAAAACGTTTAATCTTCACATTCTACCCCTTATCTAAATTATTGCTGACCGACAGAGCTGATAATTTTAATTTGTTTTTCATCTGGTACTTCTTGATAAGACATTACTCTTAAACCAGGAATTGTATTTTTAACAAATCGCGATAAAACAGTTCTTAACATACCTGAAGTCAACAATATTGAAGGTTCACCTGACATTTCCTGATTTTGATGTGCTTCACTTAATGAGTTTTGTAAACGCTCAGCAAGCCCAGGTTCAATGCCAGCACCTTCATCGCCTGCATTCTGAAGTGACTGATGCAACATCTGTTCCAACTCAGGAGCCAATGTTATGACAGGAACTTCATTCGAAGGTCCAGCCACATCCTGAATGATTAATCTACGTAAGGAAATTCTTACGGCAGCCGTTAATACGTCAGCATCTTGGCTCTTGGGACCATACTCAACTAGCGTTTGAACAATAGAACGCATATCTCTGATTGGCACGCCTTCATTAAGTAAGTTTTGCAAGACTTTGACTATGGTTGTAAGCGGTAAAATATCAGGCACTAAACCTTCAACTAACCTAGGGTGGCTTTTAGCTAGAATATCGAGTAAGTTTTGAACTTCTTCATGACCAAGTAGTAACGCGGCATTATTATGTAGTAACTGGCTTATATGAGTTGCAACAACAGTCGCTGCATCCACCACGGTATAACCTAATGATTGTGCTTCATCTTTTTGTTCAGGGCCTATCCATACAGCATCCAGACCAAATGCAGGGTCTTTCGTTTCAACTCCTGCTACAGGACCAAAAACTTGCCCAGGATTAATAGCAAGTTCATTGCCATGTTTTAGTTCTCCCAATCCTGTAGAGACCCCCATAAGAGTAATTTGATACGCATTAGGATCTAGCTCTAAATTATCTCTGATATGTACAGGTGGCACTAAAAAACCTAATTCTTGAGAAAGTTTCTTACGAACACCTTTGATACGACTTAATAACTCTCCTCCTTGTGCCTGATCAACCATTGGGATTAATCTGTAACCGACCTCTAAACCGATCACATCAACTTGTTGAACGTCATCCCAACCAAGTTCTTTTTGCTCTTGTGCCGCAGGAGCAACCGTACCATCAGCATTAGTCGTAAGCTCTCCACCTTCTCCCTGCGCACTTTGGCTATCTTCGATGCGGGCTTGTTTGTGTCCAAAATACCCTGTAGCTCCAATTACGACCCCTAAGAAAATGAATGCGATATGAGGCATTCCAGGTACTAACCCCATAGTGATCATAATTCCGGATGCAATATAAAGTGCTTTTTCATTACCCAATTGTTTTGTTATTTGCTCACCCATTTTATGAGATTCATTTTGACGGGTAACAACAATAGCAGTACCAATTGATAATAATAATGAAGGGAGTTGAGCAACGAGACCATCCCCTATAGTTAATAAAGTATATACTTCCATTGCAATACTAAAAGGTAAGTCATGTTGGATCATGCCAACAAACAAGCCACCTACAATATTAATAACTAAAATAACGATGCCTGCAATTGCATCACCTTTAACAAATTTACTGGCACCATCCATAGAACCATAAAAATCTGCTTCTCGCGTTACTTCACCTCGTCGGTCTCTTGCTTCATCTGCAGTTATAAAACCCGCATTTAAATCAGCATCTATTGCCATTTGCTTACCTGGCATAGCATCGAGTGTAAAGCGTGCTGAAACCTCAGATATACGACCCGCACCTTTAGTGATTACAACAAAGTTAATAATAATGAGTATAATAAAAACAACTAAACCAACAGCATAATTACCACCAATTACAACATTACCAAATGCAGCAATAACCTGACCCGCGGCATCTGGTCCATTGTGGCCTTCTAATAATACAACGCGAGTACTTGCAACATTAAGGGCAAGCCTTAAAACCGTTGCAATCAAAATAACCGTAGGAAAGGCACCAAACTCAACAGGTTTTAATGTATAAACTGTAATTAATAAAACAAGTAATGCCAGCGCAATATTAAATGAAAATAGCATATCTAATAAAAATGGCGGCATTGGCAGAACCACCATTGCAAGTGCTGCCAATACTAATAAAGGTGTACCAACACCTTTTAGATAATCCATTTTATCATTATTTATCTGGGTAAAAACGGCTTTTAAATCCATACAAACTACAATTTCAAAAAATTGACACTTGACTGGTTAAGGCAAAAATCATTCCATAGTGTTAATAAGTTTTTTTAGTGTTTAAATTCATCAGGGATGGGTAGTTTATTACTCAATTTAGTAGGTCTTTTACCACGACCTTTTTTAAACTGTTTAAGCTGAAAAACATATGCTAATACTTGTGCAACAGCAATGAATAACTGGTCTGGAATTTGAGCCCCAATCTCTGTGAAATGGTGTAAAGATCGAGCTAGTGGTGGAGATTCTAAAACAGGGATTTCATGCTCTTTAGCTATTTTTCTTATTTGCAATGCGATTTGATCAATACCTTTAGCCAAAACAATTGGTGCACCTGCTTTATCAGTATCATATTTGATAGCAACAGCATAATGAGTTGGATTCGTTACAATGACATCAGCATCAGGTACATCTTGCATCATTCTTCTTTGTGACATTTCTCTTTGTGTTTGTCTGATCCTTGCTTTAATTTGAGGATCACCTTCACTATTTTTATATTCATCTTTAATTTCTTGTAAACTCATTTTTAACTGTTTATTATGATTCCACTTTTGAAATGGTGCATCCACTAACGCAACAACAATTAAAGTACATGATAAGCCTAAAAATACCCAACTTAAAATCGTTAATGAATGCTCTATATTAGTAGGCACTGACTCCAAACTCAGATGTAAAATTTCATCAAAAAACTTCATAATAATAAAAACAGCCACACCTGCTACTAAACCAAATTTAAGCAAAGCCTTTGTTAATTCAATTGCAGCTTGTGGACCAAACATACGCTTAAAGCCCTTTGCTATTGATAATTTATTTGCCTTTGGAGCCGCAGCTCCCCAGCTAAAGTTAAACCCCCCTAAAAAAGTATTTCCAACAAACGCAGCTGCTAAAATAATTGAAACAAACATAGCCAAGCCAAACCATAATTCGCCAGCGACCTCCCCCCAAGCTGCAAACATTTTTGTTGTATCATAGGTTTCATCATGATTAAGACTTAGCATTCGGGTCATGATTAAACGTAAAGCGTTGCCAATATCAGGGCCGTACATTAATAACGAAACAGCAGACATAATTAAAACAAAAGCCGTACCCGTTTCTTTTGAACGGGCAATTTGACCTTTTTTACGTGCATCTTCTAGTTTTTTGGGAGTGGGCTCTTCTGTTTTTTCTGCTCCGGAATCTTCAGACATACAATTCCTTATTTTGTTTTACCTTAATTTTACTATCTATTAGAAAATTAAGGTTCATTAATTACACCCAACCATGCCACACATTAATTGAAGCATCTGACGCCATTGAAATTCAAACTGTGCAGTGAAATTACCAAGAGTTGCCCAAATAATGACAAGACCAGTCAATAAAGTGAATGGAAAACCAATTGAAAAGATATTTAACTGTGGGGCTGCTCTTGTCATTACACCAAATGACATACTAATAATCAACATAGCTGTTAAGGGAGCTAATGCTAATACAAGCGCAGTTGTGAAAAGCCAACCTCCCCACATTGCAATTGTTCTAAAGTTATCTATGTTCCACCATGTACCATCTATGGGAATCATAATAAAGCTATTTACAATCATTTGGACCATCATTAAATGTCCACCATAAATCCAGAAAAGCAAAGTAGCCAAAATCAAATAAAACTGACCAACTGCAGGTACACTTTGACCATTTGCAGGGTCTATTACTGATGCAAAACCTAAGCCTGTTTGCATTGCTAAAATTTGACCTGCTAAAACAAAAGTATTTAATAATAAAATAGATGCAAAACCGATAGCCACACCTATTAATAATTGTTGAATTGCAACCAAAATCATTTCAAATGAAAATAAATTAGTAAACTCTGAAGGCGGTATTGTGGGAAGAGCAACAAGTGTGATCATCATAGCTAAGGGTATTTTAATGCGACTAGAAACATTTCTCGCCCCAATGCCGGCCATCACCATAAGCATGCTAGAAATACGAATGAAAGGTAATAAAAAATCAGCTAACCATTGAATAATAATAGATAAGGGATATTCCATACTTATCTCATTAACCCATTACTTCTGGTAAATTCATTATCAGTGTTTTAAAAAAATCAACTAATTCTTGTGTTAACCAATGCCCACCAAATATTAACGCTAATAAAGTCACAATCAAACGTGGTAAAAAGCTTAAAGTTTGCTCATTAATAGAAGTGGCAGCTTGAAAAACAGCAACAACTAAACCAACTGTTAGACTAGGAATAATAATTGCCGCAACCAACTTTATTACTAAAAATAAAGCATTACTCATAATTTCGACAACGACTTCAGGTTCCATTTAACTACCTATACCAAAACTTTTAGCTAACGTTCCCATCACTAAACCCCAGCCATCGACCAATACAAAGAGCATTATTTTAAATGGTAAAGATACTATCATTGGCGAAAGCATCATCATACCCATAGCCATTAAAATACTAGCAACAACTAAATCAACAATTAAAAAAGGAATAAAGAACATAAAACCTATGATAAATGCAGTTTGAAGTTCACTGGTAATAAATGCAGGGATAATCACTAAAAAAGGGGTATCTTCTGGTTTATCAAGTTTATCGAAACCTGCAATTTGTGCAAAAGTTTCTAAATCTTTAATCCTTGTCTGCGATAACATAAATGCTTTCATGGGCTCTTTTGCCGCATTTAATGCCTCAAGAGAAGTCAAAGACTCATTTAGGTAAGGCGTTATAGCTTTTTCATTAACTTGTTGGTAAACAGGTGCCATTATGAACAAACTCATAAATAATGACATTCCGACTAATATTTGGTTTGAAGGTGTTTGCTGTAAACCGATTGCTTGGCGTAATATACCTAAAACAACAATGATCCTTGTAAAGGAGGTCATCATGATAACTGCGGCAGGTATAAAGCTTAACGCCGTCATCATTGCCAATACTTGTAAAGTCACTGAATAATCTTGTGAACCATTTGCATTAGTCGTGATAGTTAAAGCTTGTAGCCCTTGTTCAGCATACACATTGGGAGATATAAATAATATTAAGATAATGGCAAATAACTTATACATTTTTATTATTCTTTTGTTGAAAATTTGATTTTTTAGCACCTAATAGCTGACTAAAAGTTTTTGCCAGTTGCGGCATCTCTTTCGCTTCTAATGGTTTTTCCAGTTGATATAAATAGTTTATTGTTTGTGGTGTAACACCCAATAAGTGTTGTTTTTCATCAATTTCAACCACAATTAACCTTTCTTTACTGCCCAAAGGAATGGATCTAATCACTTTAAATTCATCCAAATCTGTTAAATGTGGATTAAACCGTTTTACCAGCATAGCCAAAATTACAATTGCAAAAATAACGATTGCTAACGACATGGCAACAGACATCAAGTTTTCAACCCCTGGCGCTGCAAATACATTATGGGCCTGTAAAAACAAAACGATAAAAAATAAACCTTTTTTCATCGTAGTTTTTTGATCCTTTCAATTTGGCTTATCACATCAGTCAAACGTATACCAAACTTGTCATTCACCACAACCACCTCACCATGGGCAATCAAAGTACCATTTACTAATACATCAAGAGGTTCACCTGCAACTCGATCCAGCTCAACTACTGAACCTTGATTTAATTGCAATAAATTACGAATACTAATGCGAGAACGTCCGACTTCCATAGAAATAGTTACAGGGATGTCTAAAATAGTATCTAACTTTCTTTTTTCATCAACCGTAATATCTGCTTTTTCATCTGTTAATTCATCTAATTCAGCAAGTTCAGCTTCACCTTCTTCACCTGTATCATCATCTCCTTCGGCTTCGGCTAAGGCCGCAGCCCATTCATCCATCGTATCTTGGTCATCGCTCATGTAAAAAACCTCTAAAAACTTTTTAAAATAAATATCAAGCTAATAAAATTAACTTATTAAAATTACCAATCTAAATCAACACCTTCCGATAAGTGTAAATCGTCCTCAAGCAATGCAAGTTCAGCATCAGAATCAAGCTTTTTACCACCTTTGGTAAATACATGTAGTTCAGACTTTACTGATTCTGGGCGCTTAATTTTTTCACTAATTTGCAATGCAATATTATCTCTAGAGCGCCCCATTTTAGCACGATATGTAGGTAAATCTTCTATAAATACAGTGATATGCTCAGGCATTTCAACAGGGATCACATCTCCCGCCTGTAGCTCCATAATTTGTGATAATGATAAATCGAATTCAAGCATTCGCGTTGATAAATCAACTTCAACGTCCATAATTTCATCTCGAAGTGCTTTACTCCAACGTAAATCAGTATCTTCGGTATCGGATTGCACACCGGCATCAAGTAATTCACGAATAGGTTCAAGCATAGAGTAAGGTAAAGCAATATGAAAATCACCGCCACCACCATCCAACTCGATATGAAAAGAGCTAATAACAACCACTTCTGTCGGGCTTACGATATTCGCCATTGCAGGATTTACTTCTGAGTCTAAATATTCAAATGAGACATCCATTACCGGAGCCCAAGCATCTTTATAATCTTCAAAAATAATTTTAAGCAACATCTGTACAATACGGCGTTCGGTCGGTGTAAATTCTCGACCTTCAATTTTGGCATGGTAACGACCATCACCACCAAAAAAGTTATCAACTAAAATAAAGACCAATCTAGCTTCCATGGTGATAAGGCCTGTGCCTTTAAGAGGTCTAAAACGCACCATATTTAAGCTGGTAGGTACAAATAATGTATGGATATATTCCCCAAACTTTATCATTTGTACACCATTAATTGATACTTCAGCAGTGCGTCGCATCATATTAAATAAGCTGATCCGCATATGACGAGCAAAACGTTCATTAACAATTTCCAGGGTAGGCATTCGCCCCCTGACAATTCGGTCTTGAGAAGAGAAGTCATATTGCAGGGCACTGCCTTCACCGGACTCACCACCTTCATCTTCTTCTTCTTCCTCAACATCATCAACACCATGTAAAAGTGCGTCAATTTCGTCTTGGGATAATAAATCACTCACCCTAAATCCTCATAATTAGAAAATTTATTCCTATCTTTAAATTTAACTAAAACCGATTCTATTACTAAAGAGTTAATAGCAAGTCCAAAGTAGAATCAACGCTTTAGACTTAGTTTAAAAGTTTATTATTGCATTACAAAACCTGTAAATAATACTCTTTCAACAATTTGATTGCCTTCAATTTCAGTTAATGCTTTTTGCACTTCTTGTAATGATTTATCTCGTAATGCTTTTTTACCCGCGCTAGTACTTAATGCATCAGCATTCGCTGTAGAAAAAATACTTAACAAGGTTCCTTCTATAAGAGGGATGTGTTTTTTAGCAGCCTCTTCATTTGCATCACTACGAACCAATAATTGAACTTTTATTTGAACTAAACGATCTCGTCCTGCCCCAGGTACATTAAAAACAAATGGCCTTGGCATACCAACATAAAGCGCAGTTCCAATTTCAGCGGAGTCCGCAGATTTAACTTCATTTTGAGCAGCTTCAGTTGATTCTTCAGCTAACGTTTCCTCAACTTCTGGCGCATCATCGCCTGACATCATAAAAAAAGCACCGATACCACCAACGACCAAAACAACAACAGCGATAATAATAAATAACATTTTTTTGCTTTTACCACCGGATTCTATTTCTAAATCATTTTCTTCAGCCATTATTTGTTCCTGATACCTTTTAATAGATAATTTTTATTGGACTATGCCTATCATACCAATTTCATTAACTATTTTAAGCATAAAAATCAACTCCTCCAAGTTTATTCCCCGCAACTTTTACAGTTGCGAGTACTTCCTCTTGTTCTGATGCATTATCATTTTGAGCATTCCCTCTCTGATTTGAGTCAGAATCATCACCTTGATCCTGTGATTGTTGCTGTATATCACTTTCACCTAAGTCAATCCCTTGCTCAGCTAACATTTCTCTAAGCTTTGGCATTGATTGTTCCAACAGCTCTTTAGCCTGCTGATTTTGAACAGTAAAATTTATTTGTGCTTGCTCAGCATCCGTTCTAACTCTTATTATCATACTACCAAGCTCTGGTGGGTCTAAACGGATATCCGCTTCAGGCTTATGTTGACTTAATAAAAATGTCACTCTTTCATTTAGTAATTTAGCTGCATCTGAACGCGCTATATTAATAGGTTGTTGTAATAACTTTTCGGTTTCTAATTTTGTATTGATACTTGTATGTGATGATGTATTAGCAGGTGTGCTTAATGAATCAGTTTGTTCAATAATAGAATCCGACTCTACTGCTGCACTTGAGTTAGGGTCAAGTTGCCTTATTAAATCATTAAAAACTGAATTTACCTGTGACTTTGTCATTTGGTTTGAAACTAAATTTTCGGTGTTTAAAGCGGGGTTTACCTGTTGAGTTTTAATTTCAGCATCTAATTTTACATTTTCAGGTAAAACCTCATCTTTAGAAAACTCACTATCATACTTCTTAATATAGCTATTATTACTTTCTAAAGTTTTTTGTGCTGTATCTTTACCTTGATGGGTATTTTGGCTTTGCAATTGAGAAGCAAGCTGCGCTATATTTGCATTTTCAACAAACTTTATTTCTTCAGGTAAAGCTGGTAGAGAGTCAAAATAAACGGCATCATCCTTTAAATCAAAACTTTTTTCGTCCGCAATTTTATCTATTATTGGTGCACCTACATATTTATCTGAAGTTATAGGCTTTTTCTCACCTTGTGATGAATTAAGTTTATCTAAATTTAAGAGTTCTTTTTCAACACCCTCATTAATAATAGCTTCACTTTTTTTAGATAATACTTCAACTTGTGATAATAATTGACTTAACTTCTCAGTATTATCTCCCTCTAAAGCCCCACTTTCGTCAATAGGAAAAATAGCTCCTAATACCAACTTAAGTTCATTTTTTTGTTCTGGAGAAAGTTGTGGTAACAACTGCTTTAACTGGTTAAATAACTTAGGCGAAATTTCACTATCTGAAGAGTTACCTATTTTTTTATCTCGTTTTACATCTAACATTTCAACAGGCTTATGATCTGACATTAACTGTATATTTGGCTTATTTTCTTTTACGACTTTTTCATCAAAATAGCTCAAGTTACCTTTTAAATCAGTTATTTCTTTTGAAATAAAATCATTCTTATCATCTTTAATTTCATTATTTGAAATAATATTTCCAGAATTTATCATTTTTTGAATATCAGATTTATTTTCCACTTTAATAACAGCATCAGATACAACTAATTGTGTTTTATAAGATTGCTGGAGTTGAGATAAAAAAGAAAAAACTGAATTTTCAGTAGAGCCTGCATTATTACTTGTGTCAGGTGCTATTGATAAGTCACCACTTAATAAATCCTCAGTTAGTAAAGCTTTATTTAATGTATTATCACTTTTTGCTAAATCAACTTCTGCAGACAGTAAATTATCATCGGTATTTATTAATGCTGTTTCCTCTGAAGTTACAGGCAAATTATTGCCACTTCCTTCATTATTTTTTTCTTTATGAGTACCTTTAAGTTCTTTATCATCGGATTGATTCGACTCACTTATTTGTGAGCTATACAAAGTTGCAAATATAGCACTATCACCATCATCTCCATTAGATGAAGCTTTAGTATTCTGTTTTGACTCAAAATTACTAGATTCAGATAATAACCTATCAATATTTACCATACTTGCCTCTTAGTATTAGTCGCCAGTTGTTAGCAACTTATTATCATATTCGTAGCCAATAGCAGCTAAAATTCAATCGCTTTAATTTATATTAAGCAATAAGTGAGCCAGTATATATAGAATTCAAACTAAGTAACTTGGATATAAAAAATAACTAGAAGTGGCTTTATAGTTGTCTTTGACGTTGAATAAACTGATTTGTCGTGAGTTCATCTAAATCAATTTGTTCAGCTTTATTCAATTTTGCAGTTTTTAATGCTTGTTTTTTGGCAATTAACTTTTCAATTGCTTTAGCTTTCATCTGTTGTTCAAGCCAAATTTCCTGCCTTTGGGCAACAACTTGCTTAGCGGTATTAATCACCTGAACTTGCTGATCCATTGCGTTTTCAATTTTAGTAATAAACGATTGAAAATGACTATAATTAGCTCCAGATAATCCGGCCTCACCTTTGAGTTGCAACTGTTTCATATAATCAAAACGAAACTCAGATAACCCAGTTAGCTTTTCTCTATTTTCAATAAGGTATTGCTGCGATTTCAAATATTCCATACGCAGCTTTTCTTCTTTATCATTGGTTATTTTTAAAACTAGTTCTAATTGTTTTAATGCCATGTAATTACCTTAGTAATTTAAGTCTGACCTAATAATTTTGCCAAACCTTGTAGACCTTCATCATATGGGATGACATCTGACATTCCCTGCTGGAGAAATTGATTTACAGCTGGCATCATAGAGATGGCCTTATCTAATAATTGATCTGTTCCTTGTTGGTAAGCTCCCAAGGTGATCATATCTTTGTTTTGTTGGTACATAGAATAAACTTGTTTTAATACTCTTGCTTGCTGCATATGCGCATCAGATACAACCTGTGGCATAACCCGACTAATTGATTTTTCAATATCAATAGCAGGATAGTGACCTCCATCAGCAAGTTCTCTAGACAGTACTATATGACCATCTAAAATTGCACGAGCGGCATCAGCGATAGGATCTTGCATATCATCACCTTCCGATAATACAGTGAAAAATGCAGTTATAGCCCCCTGACCTTCACCACCATTGCCAGCGCGTTCAACCAGTGCGGGTAACTTTGCAAATACTGAAGGTGGGTATCCTTTTGTAGCTGGAGGCTCACCCACAGCCAAGGCAATCTCTCTTTGTGCCATCGCATAACGTGTTACTGAATCTAATAGTAGTAAAACATTTAGGCCTTGATCTCGAAAATATTCAGCAATTGTTACTGCCGTTTCACAGCCTTTCAACCTCATTAAAGGCGAAGAATCCGCTGGTGCGGCAACAACGACAGAACGTTTTCGACCTTCATCGCCAAGTATTTCTTCTATAAACTCTTTGACTTCTCGTCCGCGCTCTCCCACTAAACCGACGACAGTTACATCTGCGATAGAACCTCTGGTCATCATACCAAGCAATACGGATTTACCCACACCACTACCTGCAAACAACCCCATTCTTTGACCTTGTCCAACCGTGATAACTGAGTTAATAGCTCTCACCCCAACGTCCATAGGTTGTGTAATCGATCGCCTTGATAATGGGTTTATTTGATTTTGAGCAAACTTTAGCTTTTTTTCACAAGCAATTGGTCCTAAGCCATCGAGGGGACGGCCTAAACCATCAACGACTCTCCCTAACAATCCCATTCCAACAGGTAAACCCATATCTTTTACTTGTGGGATTACACGAGCGCCAGGCAACATACCTGAAATTGCATCATTAGGCATCAAATAAAGCGTATCACCGTTAAACCCAATTACTTCGGCATCAACCATCCCATTTAATGTTTCTATTTGACACTGACTCCCTATCGGTGCTTTAACACCTTGTGCTTCTAAAGTTAGCCCAACGACTCTGGTTAAACTCCCTGCAATGGCTGGCGGTATCTTTTGAATATTCTTTTTATATGATGAAAATTTGTCTGCTAAATCTATTGATTGCATTTACAAAACCAACCTAATCTTCATTTGGATCGAGTTTATCGATCCCGCTAGAATGTAAAAAACTATTTAAAGTATCTGACACTCTATTTTGTAAAGAAAAATCAATTGAAGAGTTATTTGAGTTTATAATACACCCGCCACGCTCTAAACTAGGTTCTGACTTTAATCGCCATCCCCTATCGTCTAACTCTTCCTGACCATAACTACTAATTATAATATCCAGATCATCAGGGTGAAGCTGGATTTCACATTTTTGATGAGACAAAGGCAATGCATCCATACATTGTTTTAAGGTAGATAAAATAACTTTGTCATTTGTTTTAACTTCCGTATAAATAACGGCTTGAGCCAGCATAGTTGCTAATGCTACAAGTTGCTTCTCAGCCGCATCATCATAATGACGCAAAGGTGTATTTAATGCTTCAAATAAACTACTTAATGATTGCAACTTTTCATCAATTAAAGGCTGTGCAAGTTCTAATCCTTGTTCTTTTCCTTGCGTTAGTCCATCTTCAAAACCCGTTTGGATCCCTTGTGTTTTTCCTTCCTCCAGTCCAACGGGATAACCCTCTTCCTTACCTTGGTTAAATCCTTCTTCATATGCATCTTGACGAATTGCTTCCAGCTCTTGCAAAGTCATGGGAGCAACCTCTTGCTCCGCTTCATTTAATTCTACTTCATCAGCTTCATCTGGTACGGGTGGGTTATATAGGTCTTCTAATGGTGTACCCATAGCTGTTGAACGACCAGAATACAGTTCTTTCTTCTTTTCATCAGTCACTTCTGGCGCACTCCAGTATTTTAACAGCTCGCTAACGGCTTCTTCTGACTGAATTGGTTGACCATTACGATATTTACCTAACTTCATTTAGCTTTTTGGCTCCTCGCCTAAAGTTTAAACTTACAAGAACTCTTCGCCGCCGCCGCCGCCAAGCATAATTTCCCCGGCATCAGCAAGCCTGCGAGACACTGCTAAGATTTCTTTTTGTGCACCTTCAACTTCACTAATACGAACAGGACCCATGGCCTCTAAATCATCAGCTAACATATCTGCGGCACGTTTTGACATATTTTTAAGAATTTTATCTTTAAGGCCTTCATCCGCACCTTTAATTGCCTTCATCAATACATCTTGCTGAACATCTCGTAAAATAGCCTGAATACCACGATCATCTACATCAATTAAATTATCGAATACAAACATTAAATCCTGTATTTGTTGTGACATATCTTCATCATGCTCCCTGATTGAATCCATTAGTTGGCCTTCAATATTAGTTTCAAGATAATTCATTATGTCTGCTGCTGCTTTTAAACCACCCATTTTTGCAGCCTGAGCGCCCGCTTGCCCGGCAAATTGTTTTTCCATTATTTCATTCAATTCTTGTAATGCCGCAGGCTGAACTTCTTCTAAATTTGCAATTCGCATCGTTAGATCTAAACGCACTTTCTCAGGAAATTGAGCGATTATTTCAGCCGATTGTTCAGGATCTAAATATGACAATACAATAGTTTGAATTTGTGGATGTTCATTTCTTATAATATTTGCAACTTGTTTAGAGTCCATCCATTTTAGTGAATCAAGTCCTTTAGCACCTGAACCTAAAATAATTTGATCTATAATATTTGCAGCTTTTTCTTCACCCAATGCAGCAGTAAGAGCTTTTTTAATAAAGTCTTCAGACTGAAAACCAATGTTACTAAAGCTCTGTATTTGATCTATAAACAATTTATGCACAGCACTAATTTTGTCTTGGCTTAAGTCAGTTAGAGCTGCCATTGACATACCAACTTTTTGAACTTGTTTTGGTTCTAAGTTTTTTAGAATTTGTGCCGCATCTTCTTCTGAAAGGCTTAATAATAAAATGGATGCTTTTTCTACACCATCCAGTTTATCAACATCAAATCCCTGTGTTGTTTCTGGTATTTGTTCATCAGTCATCTTCAGTTAACCACGCTTTAACTACTTGAGAGGATAATTCAGGCTCATTTGCAACCAAGGCTCTTATCGCTTTTAATAAATCGTCATCACCATGTAAATCTGGTAATTGTAAAGTACCATCCGGTGAGAAACCAACCGAAGCTTCATCAAAATCTTGCGATAACATATCGAGTGTACTATCGCCTAAATCTACACCTGAACTTAGAGAGTCTTCATCATATTCCTCAAGTGTATCACTTGGGTTAATAAGTTTCTTCAACATAGGACGAACAACCGCCATAATTAAAACAATTATAACTAAAGCACCTAAGCCTAAACGAACAACTTTTATAAACCATGCTTGCTCCCACATAGGAACTTCCACAATTTCTGACGATGCAGCTTTTACAAAAGGTACAGTTACAACTTCTAATACATCACCTCGTTGCATGTTAAAACCAACACCACCTTGCAATAACCGTCGGATATTTGCGAGCTCTTGCTGAGAGCGAGGCACTTGTGATGTTGCCCCTTCTGCATTTGTAGCTGATTTATAGTCAACTGCAACGCTAATTCTACGAATGACGCCTGTTTGTTGGCGCTTATGAGAAATTGTTGTATCTAGCTCATAATTACGAGTCGCCTCTTTATGATTTCTACTCGGTGCACTGGTAGATTGAGCCCCCTCACCTGTTTTTTCTGGAATGCTTGAATTAGCAGGAGGTTGATTTGATAATGCACCAGGAATACCTACAGCCAATCCCCCTATATTATTTTCTTCTACGGTCATTTCACTTCGAATAGCGGGTAAATCAGGGTTGTAACGTTTTTGAGTTTCTTCCACTGAACTAAAATCCATGACTAAATCTACTTGTGCTGTATAACTGCCCAAACCAACAACAGGAATTAAAATTGTATCAATTTTTTCTAAATAAACTTCTTCACGTTTACGTTCAATATCATATTCTTTACGTGAACGTGACGCTAACGAGTCTTGTGAACCTGAGTTTAGTAATCGTCCATTTTGATCAGTTACCGTGACCCGTGATGGCTCCAAACCTTGAACAGCCGAAGCAATAATATCAACAATAGCATCAACTTCTTCACCTCGTAAAATACGACCTCGCTTTAAAGTTAATACAATCGTTGCGGATGGTTTTTTCTCTCGTCTGGCAAATACGTTTTCTTTTGGTATTGCTAATAAGACCTTAGCGCGATTAATATTTCTTAATTCTTCTATTGTTCTTGCTAATTGTTGCTCTCTGCCATGTTTTAAACGCTCTCTTTCTAACCTTTGACTAACACCAAACCCCATATCTTGCATCAGAATATCTGTACCAGAATTAGGACTTTGCTCTAAGCCTTCGCGTTTCATTAATAACTTAATGGTTTGATAATCAGTTTCAGGAACTAAAACAATATTACCATCAAGTTTATATTCAATTTTTTGTGCATCTAAGAAATCTAACGTTTGAATAAGTTCATCCGTTGGCATTTTACCCAATGGACGCATATCAGGTTGACGTGCCCAAATAATGATAAAAACAGCAATGGCTAAACAGATAGTAAGTGCAATTATCAAAGTGGCTTGACGTAAAACATCAACACCACTCAGTGCACTTAAAAAACCTGATTTTTGCTCTTGTCCCATTTCATTCATGCCACCAGCATCTAAAGTGCCGCCTGCATCTGGGATTGAAAGATCTGTGCTTTGATTACCTTGGGTCACAAAATAACTCCATCAGCCTATTTTGGCCATATTCATGATATTTTATATTTAACTCTTTCATAAATGCTTTCGCATTTAAAATAATTTTTGTATCACAAAAGCTTAGACTGGCATATTCATGATATCTTTATATGCTTCAACAAGCTTATTACGTACTTGAACTGTAGCTTCAAATGCAACCGATGATTTTTGCGATGCAATCATTGCTTCAGCAAGAGAAACGCGTCGGTCTCCCATTTCAACTGCTGTTACTTTACTAGCGGCATCTCTTTGTAAACCTGCAACATTATCAATCGCACTTTGTAATAAATTACCAAACTCTGTGCTTGACGCCCCTTGTATAGGTAATTGGTTTTGCGTTTTAGTGCCAGCTTCAACCGACATTAATTGCATTTCTTGGAATATAGAATTAGCTGGTATTTTCATTGTTTTTCCATAATTTATAATCACTTAAAGTTATGAATGCAATTTATTTGCCACATTTTATTTACTATTAATTTCAACCTGTTACGGTTTTTTTTAATGCTTTAATTTAATGTCATTGTTTTGACTGTACATTATTTTATAGGTGAGAATATTTATTAAATAAGGTGTTAATATTTGGTAGGACTAAATAAAGTGGGTAAAGCAAAGCATTACCCACTTTATATTTATGCTGGTACTTGTATTCCTAAATCTCTCATTTTTGCTAATTTATAGCGTAGAGTTCTAGGGCTAATTCCTAGTTTTTCAGCAACATCTTTTCGGCGGCCATGACAAGATTCTAATGTTTCTAAAATAATCTTATTTTCTTGATCTTTTAATTCATCTTTAAAACTTGTCTCACTAGAAACGGAATTTAAATTTTGTGAAATAGTCACTATGTCATCTGTTATAGGTGAAGAGTCATTTTTGTGTAAAGTTTCGTGTGTCGTTGGTTGCAATAATTCAAGAAATATTTCACTTTCATCTATTACATCGCTCACTTGCAAAATTAAAGCGCGCTGAATAACATTATCCAATTCTCGTACATTTCCAGGCCAACTATGTTGATATAACTTCTGTTTAGCAGAATCCGTTAACTCAGGCTTTACTTGTCCGGCTCTTTCACAATGTCGCTCAATTAAATGTTCGGCTAATGGCAAAATATCACCAGCTCTTTCTTTTAAAGGCAACCACTGTAGAGGAAATACATTTAAACGATAATATAAATCTTCTCTAAACTTCCCTTCAGACACTGCTAGTTTTAAATCTCTGTTACTGGTTGCTAACACTCGCACATCTAGTTTAATTGTTTTGCGACTACCCAGCCTTTCAACTTCTCGCTCTTGTAACACTCTTAATAACTTAGCTTGCAGACTCAAATCCATTTCAGTAATTTCATCAAGTAATATAGTGCCTTTTTGTGCTTGCTCAAATTTACCAGGACAAGCTGCAATAGCCCCTGTAAATGCACCTTTTTCATAACCAAATAATGTTGCTTCTAACATATTTTCAGGTATAGCAGCACAATTAATTGCCACAAAAGCAGATTCGGTACGTTCTGAATGATCATGTATATATCTTGCAAGTACTTCTTTTCCAGAACCACTAGGTCCTAATACCATGACACTTGCTTGTGATTTTGCAACTTTTTGCGCCAATTCAAGTAAAGCAAGGCTTTGACTATCAGCAACAATAGGACCATCTGTTTCTTTTTCCTTTTCAGGAAGATAACGGCTAACCATATTCAAAAGAACTTGAGGGGCAAATGGCTTAGCCATATAATCGATCGCACCTAAGCGCATCGCCTCTACGGCATCATCTATCGTTGCATAAGCAGTCATCATTAGTACTGGTAAGTCAGGCTGATTTAATTTAATACTTTTGAGAAGGTCAATTCCTGATAACCCACCCATTTGAACATCACTTACGACTAAGGAAACTTTTTCCTTTTTAAGTAACATAATTGCTTGCTCAGCACTATTAGCCTCAATGCAGTCAATACCAGCTAATTGAAGCGTATCAATTAATGCTTCACGTAAACCAGCATCATCCTCAACCACTAAAATTTTATTTTCGTTCATGCTCCCTCCAATACCGAATAATTAACAACGGACGGCATTAAAATTGATAAGTTTTGACAAATAAAATAGACCCTAAAAGATCTTTTACTAAAGCCCACACCAAACTCATTTTGTATGGTTTTACTCTCTGTCACGAATCATCCTTTATGGGATTTTTCATCGCAGTTTGAATTGAAAAAATAGGTAAGTGAATGTTAAATGCAGCACCTTCAATTTGATCTTGCATCAAACTCACTTTACCTTGATGACTCGCAGCTACAGCATTAACAACAGCTAAACCTAAGCCTGTTCCCTGACTTTTTGTTGTAAAGAATGGCTCAAATATTTTGCTCATTAATTCTTTTGGTACGCCCGGACCATTATCAGATACGCAAATACAAACCATATCAGCCTCTAATTCATCTCTTTTTGCTGATAAAATAATTTTTGCGCCTTGGCCTTTTACCTGAATACTATTGTGAATTAAATTTGCAATCGCACTCGCTAAAGCCGTTTTATTCCCCGTGATCTCAATATCTGGTTCAGGTAACTCAATACACAATTGACCTTGGTGCTGTAAAACCATCGCTTCCGAACTTGCTTTTACTTCCGTCAAAAGTTGTTGCATAGAAACTTTTTCAACAACTTGCTGCTCTCCACTTTTAGCAAAAAGCAACATGTCATTTACTTGTGTTTCAAGATCTTGCAATCGAGACATTAGCTTAAGATGAAATTTATCTCTTGAATGTGCTTGAAGATTTTGATTACCTAAATGATCCGCATATAACATGGCAGCAGATAATGGGGTTCGAACCTGATGTGCTAATGAAGCAACCATTTTACCTAAAGCACCTAAACGTTGCATATGTGCTAATCGTTCTTGTAATAAGCGTGTTTCTGTTAGGTCTGTCATTAAAATTAATTGACCGGGCTCAGGAGACAAAGGTGAAATATTAAGTTTCACACGTCGACCGTCTTTAAGTGAGACTTCATGACCATCATCTTGTTTAGGACAAAATGATCTTTGGATAATAGATAGCCATTTCTCTCCCTTTAAGGGTTCACCAAGCATATCTATTGCAATTTGATTTGCTCTAGCAATCATCCCTCTTCCATCAAGAACAATAACGCCTGCTGGCAAGGTATCTACCAAATGATTAAGCCAACTTGATTGTTGTCTTAATTCATTTAACTCGCCAACATACGACTCCTGCATTAAACAAGGGTTATATTGAGCTGATGAATAATCATTTTGAAATACTTGAGCAAGAGCCATAACTTCCAAACCTAACAAATAAAAACTACCTTGGATAAAGCAGAGATCGTGCCATAAAAATAAAACTAAATATCAACCACTTAAAGATCAACTTGTATGTCAATAAAGTGACTAGTGCATATTTTAAATATAGAATTGCTATGTTAATGTATTAAATAAATCTATAACTGAGAAATTTTAAATGTGTGAATACTGCCCTTGGCTTGATATGACTAAACCCGATTATGTTCATTACCATGATGAGGAGTGGGGAGTACCATTATTTGATGATCAAAAACTATTTGAATTTATCACACTTGAATCAGCACAGGCAGGTTTAAGTTGGTATACAATTTTAATGAAAAGAGATAACTATCGTCTGGCATTTGATAATTTCAACCCAAATAAAATATCACTTTATGATGATAAAAAAGTATTAGAATTATTAGGTAATTCAGGGATAATTCGTAATAAGTTAAAAATTAGAGCAACAATAAATAATGCTGCTAAATTTTTAGAAATACAAAAAGAATTTGGTAGTTTTGCTAAATACCAATGGCAATTTGTAAATGGCAAGCCCATAGTTAGTACAATTAAAACAGCTGGTGATTATGTATCTACCAGCAAAGAATCTGAAATTTTTGCAAAGGATTTAAAGAAACGAGGATTTAAATTTTTAGGGCCTACAACTGTATATGCACATATGCAAGCCTGTGGAATGGTTAATGATCACAGTTTAAATTGCCACCGAAGAGCTCAAGTTCTAGATAGTTATAAAGAATTAGGCTTGTAAATGAAACTGCAAACATTTTTGATCAAAACTAATCTTTATTTAAATTATATTTTTTCATTTTTTCAACTAAAGTCGTACGCCTCACACCTAGTATTTCAGCAGCCCTAGCAACAACAAAATCATGGCGCTCTAGCGCTTGAGTAATCAAGCTTACTTCAAGTTCTGCCAAATACTCTTTAAGCTCGATTCCTTCATCGGGTAATAAACCCATAACAGCTTCAGTTTGAGAAAACTCTAGATCATCCTCATCTTCAGCATTGCCAGAAAAGCCACTACCAAATATTTCATTTAATGCCTGACGCTCTAATATTTCTTCAGGATATTCAGGAATAAAAGTATCTACCTCTAAGTGTTGATATTTTTTTGGTAAATCTTGTGCATCGATGACCTTTTCAGGAAACATAATTACCATGCGTTCAACTAAATTTGCAAGTTCGCGTACATTTCCAGGCCAAGCGTGTTCTTTCAAGTTTTCTAATGCTTGTTCAGTAAATTTTGCAGTATTACCACCTTGCTCACAATTTCTCTTCATTAACTCTTTTAATAATAAAGGAATATCATCTTTTCTTTCACTCAAGGCTGGGTTTTCAATCGGGAATACATTTAATCGATAATATAAATCTTCTCTAAATTGACCAGATTCTATCATCTCATCTAGATTTCGGTGAGTCGCAGCAATGACACGAACATCTGCTGAAATTGCTTTAGTGCCACCCACTCTTTCATATGTGCGTTCTTGCAACACACGCAGTAATTTCACTTGCATTTGAAGTGGCATATCACCGATTTCATCTAAAAATAAAGTCCCTCCCTGTGCAAGTTCAAACCGCCCTTTTCGTGCAGAAATAGCCCCCGTGAAAGCTCCTTTTTCATGACCAAAAAGTTCACTTTCAAGTAATTCTGCGGGAATAGCGCCACAATTAACAGGTACGAATGGACCTTTAGAACGTTTTGATAATAAGTGAACATTTCGCGCTACAACTTCTTTACCTGTTCCCGACTCTCCTAAAATGAGAACATTTGCATTAGTAATTGCAACTTGTTCAATTAGAAAGCGAATATTTTTAATTACAGAAGTTTCCCCAATTAAACCATCAAAATGTTTTGCGCCTAAAGTTGAGCTTCCACTTTTGGGGATCAAACGGCGATATTCTTGGCAATCATGAATGAGTTGAGTTGTAATAGCATAATTAAATGGTTCGCTAATCAAGCCTATAACATTTGCCATAGATAATAGGGGTTGAAGTGTTTCACCTAATAATAGAAATGGAATTTCAGGGTTATCGCGGATCACAGCTTCATGATCTAAATGAGTACTGGCACCCAAGATAAAAGCTGTTACACAATCAACAGGTGTACAAAGAGCTTGGTAATTTTTTTCATTTACAATCTGATTTACTTCATCTATAAAAAGTAAAGAAGTTGATAATGCTAATGCACGACTTTGATTATCATCAAATATTAAAATTTTTGATGGACCTGCCATATTTTATTATGACTAGATTGTAATCCGATTTAAACATGATGCAAGGTTAATGCGGCATTTTTTTGACATAGATTCAAATTTTTGACAAATAAGAACAACTTATTTTTAAAGCTTTATTTAATGTATTGAGCAAAAATGAAATTTAAGTTTAGTCTATTGAAGAAGAGATAATGCTAACTGAGGCATTTGATTTGCCTGAGCCAGCAAACTTGTTGCAGCTTGTTGCTTAATTTGAACTTTTGTTAACTCAGTCATTTCTGTTGCATAATCTGTATCTCGGATACGACCTCGACTTGCTGTTGTATTTTCATTTATATTGGCTTGATTATTTACCGTATTCCCTAAACGATTAATCACGGCTCCCAACTGAGCTCTTGAAGAATCAATAATCCTTAAAGCGTCGTCAGCAGCAAACACTGCAAACTGTGGAAAATTAACCACATCAATATAATCGAGACCTAAATTTTGAGTGCTAAAAGTACCAACACTGAAATCAATTGTTTCAAATGAACCGGCACCAACTTGAATTGATACATTTCGCCCACCACCGCCATTAATTTCAACTTGGTAGTTCTCTAATCTGGTTTCATCAATATTAGGATTCCCGCTTACATCCCAGCTTGAAGAATCAAAATCTGTTGCGTTATTATCATCATCTCCTGAAATAAATGTTTCTAAAAATGATTTTGCTCCAATTGTACCATCACCCAAGCCTTGCATGGTATTTTCTCTTCTTGGTGCTTGCGAACCATTTGCATCAAACCCTCCAAACGCTCCATTATCTAAATTTGTCAGATCCATATTGGTATTGATAAAGTCTTCAAATACTGTTGCTGCAGTAGATGGAGCTGCCGGAGCTGCTCCCAAAGCAGTAAATAGCCCAGCTTCATTTGCCCAAGTACCATTTGATGCAGTATTCAGTGCAGCATCTAGAGTCGCACCTGTTGCTAATTCAGCATTTAAGTCTTTCATACCGGCTTGCCCAATTTGACTATGTATATAACGCTGAATTATATAACCTCCTGAATAAGCTCCCGCAGTACTCACAACAGCAGCAGAACCTGCTTCAGCCTGAGCAGAAACCCATAAAGCAGCAATACCAACAGTACCACCGCCTCCAGCAGCGATATCGTTTGCAACTCTTGAATCAGCTCCTCGGATCGCTTCAGCAGACCCTTCTTTAAACCAGGCTGGAATATTAGCCCAGTCTTCAAAATTAGCCCCTTGGATCGCATGTACCATTTCGTGAAGTATCACTTCATCTAGCTCTAACCCTGCCGGATCACCATTTGGTAAATTTGAAGCATTAAAATCATCCAAATCTATTACCATAACTTGATTAAATGCAGCCCCCCCTGCTGTTGCTGCACTAACAAAAGCAGCAGTACCTCCAGCGCCATCCACATGTTCTAAATCAATTTTAAGAGTGCGATCTAAACCATCGAGACCTAACTGATCCATAATGATAGATTCAGACTCAAATAACCAAGTTGAAGTCATTCCTTTAACTAGGTCTCTCTCAACTATATCTAGTAACCTACCACCCGTTGGACCAAATAGTTTTTTTCCACCAAATGTTGTTGTATCGTTCACTCTATCAATTTCAGTTTGTAATTGTGACACCTCTTGTTGAATTGCTTTTCGGTCATCATTGCTTAAAGTCCCATTTGCAGATTGTAAACTTAAGTCTCGTATTCTATTTAAAGCATTAGTAACTTCAGCCATAGCGCCATCTGCTGTTTGAGCCATAGAAATACCATCATTAGCATTTTTCATAGCAACAAAAGTACCGTTTACTTGAGAGGTGAGCCTATTTGATATTTGTAAACCCGCAGCATCATCTGCCGCTGAATTTATTCGCAGTCCACTAGAAATTTTTTGTAACGACTTTTCTAACTGATTTGAACTGCCAGTTAATTGTCGCTGTAGAAATAACGATGAGATATTTGTTGTAATTCTCATTATCAACCTAAAATAGAACTAACCAGTATAAATATCGACCAATTTATATATAACTTTAATTTAAAAGCATTCTTTATTTCACTGGTTAATAATATAATTTAAGAAATTTTAATTTCAGTCGATACTCTGATTAGAAAGAGATTTAATCAAAATTAATACAAATGGCATTTTTTTTGCTTACTTTAGTTAATTAAAGAAATTTTAGGAGTGTGTTATGGCACATGTATCGATAAATAAATATCGCCAAGTTAGTATCAATAATGTTCAAGATATGGCCCCATATGAACAAGTTAAATTAATTTTAGTTAATATTGTAGGAAAACTCGCAGCTGTTAAAGGTTGTATTGAGCGAAAAGATATTGAGAAAAAAGGGCTGTATATTTCAAATTGTATTTCTCTTATTGGGGCATTACAAACAGCACTTAACATGGATGAAGGTGGTGAAATATCAGAAAATTTGGCCTCTTTGTATGAGTATTGTCAATTTAAGTTAGTTAACGCAAATGTTGAAAATGACGTAGAAGGTATTATTGAAGTTTCAAATATAATAAAAAATATAAAAGAAGGCTGGGATGCTATCCCTCAAGATGTTAGGCAAAGTGCTCAGCAAGCGGCTACAGGTTAAAGCCATGCTACAAACATTTGATCATGAACAACTTAAAATATTTATAAATGCATTAAAGTCCGCAATTGAAAACGGCGAAAATGAAAAAGCGATAAAAGCTCAAGAAACATTAGATAATTATATACACCTAACATGTGGGAACAAAGAATACCCACAATCAAAAAAAACACTACAAGAAGCAAAATATTTAATCGATAATTTAAGTATTTATGCAACTGAAAAAAAACTGAATATAGGAAAGGAAATTATTCAAAAAAAACAGAATGCAAAAGCAATTGCAAAGTATCGTTCAGTTTAGCAGCATATAGATTCTATATACTATTAATCATGTTAAGAGCATGATATAAATAGTTTAAAATGGTATTTTCAGGAGTGTATTCATGTTTAATAATAAAATTATTTTAATTACCGGAGGAACTGGTTCTTTTGGTAAAAAATATGTTGCTACTTTATTAAAACGATACAAGCCTAAAAAAATTATTATTTTTTCTCGAGATGAATTAAAACAATATGAAATGCAGCAGGTTTTTAATCAACCTTGTATGCGATATTTTATTGGCGATGTCAGAGATCAAAGCAGGTTAATTCGTGCCATGCGCGGTGTTGATTATGTTATTCATGCAGCCGCGTTAAAACAAGTTCCAGCTGCTGAATACAACCCCATGGAGTGTATAAAAACAAATATCAATGGTGCTGAAAATGTTATTGAAGCAGCATTAGATAATGATGTAGAAAAAGTTATTGCTTTATCAACTGATAAAGCTGCAAATCCTATCAATCTATACGGTGCAACAAAATTAGCTTCAGATAAGCTGTTTGTTGCCGCAAACAATATCGCTGGAGGCCATAAAACAACCTTCTCTGTTGTACGTTATGGCAATGTTGTATGTTCTCGAGGATCTGTGATCCCTTTTTTCCAGCAATTAATAGATCAAGGCTCGGATCATTTACCTATTACACATAAAGATATGACACGTTTTTGGATAAGCCTACAAGATGGTGTTGATTTTGTTTTAACAAACTTCGCGCGTATGTTAGGCGGTGAAATTTTCGTACCAAAAATACCATCAATTAAAATTACCGAATTAGCGAGCTCTATGGCGCCCCACTTACCACATAAAGAAGTAGGAATTCGCCCAGGAGAAAAGCTTCATGAGGTTATGTGTCCTTCTGAATTATCCTATCAAACATACGAATACGATGATCACTTTGTCATAGCCCCTAGTATAAGTTTTAGTTCTCGCAGCAACGATTTTACCGTAAATGCTATTGGCGAAAAAGCAACCTTAGTACAAGAAGGTTTTGAATATAACTCTCTAGATAACCCTAAATATTTAGCTTTAAATGAAATAGCAGAATTTAATGCTAAGGCAGTTCAATGATCCCATACGGTCGTCAAAATATTAATGATGATGATATCGCAGCTGTTGTCGAAACGCTCAAGTCAAACTACCTGACACAAGGACCTAAAGTGCCTGCTTTTGAGCAGGCACTTTGCCACTATACCAATGCGAATTATGCATTTGCTACAAATAGTGCGACTTCAGCGTTGCATATCGCATGCATGGCTTTAGGTGTCAGTGATGGTGATATTGTTTGGACAAGTCCAATCTCTTTTGTGGCGTCAGCAAATTGTGCACTATATTGTGGAGCATCAATAGACTTTATTGATATCGATCTTAATACTGGAAATATCAGTATTGAACATTTAGCTGAAATGTTAATATTGGCTGAGCAAAATAACACTTTACCCAAAGTAATTATCCCTGTGCATTTAGCTGGCCAAAGCTGTGATATGAAAGCAATAGCACAGCTATGTGAGCCTTATAACATTCATATTATTGAAGATGCCAGTCATGCAATTGGTGGTGAATACAATGGGAATAAAATTGGTGCTTGCCAATATTCAGATATCAGTATATTTAGTTTTCACCCAGTTAAAATCATAACGAGTGCCGAAGGTGGTATGGCACTAACAAATAATACCTGTTTGGCTGAAAAACTAGATCGCTTACGGAGTCATGGGATCACTCGAGATATAAACCAAATGAAAGGACTAACTGATGGACCTTGGTATTATCAACAAGTAGAGCTAGGCTACAATTATCGTATGACCGAACTTCAAGCTGCTCTGGGTTTAAGTCAATTAAAAAATTTAGATAACTTTGTTGCTCTTCGAAATGAAAAAGCTGCTGTATATCTTGAAAAACTAAAAAAATTACCACTTAATATGTTAGAAGTCAGTAATAACTCTCTCTGTGCATACCATTTATTTATTATTCAATTACAAGATACTCAAAAACATAAAAAAGTATTTGAGGCCCTAAGAAAGTCAGGAATTGGTGTGAACTTACACTACATTCCTATTCCGAGTCAGCCTTATTATCAATCTTTAGGTTATACATTTTCAGAAATACCTATGGCTGAAAAATATTATCAAGGCGCTATATCCTTGCCGCTTTTTCCTGACTTAACTGTTGATGAACAAAAATATATTATTGAAACTTTAGGAACAATTCTAAAATGAAGCTTGTTTTAGGGACTGTGCAACTAGGTCTTGATTATGGTGTTAGCAATCAACTAGGCCAAGTCAGCGTAAACCAAGCTCATGAAATTTTAAAAACAGCACTAAACTTAGGGATAAATACTTTTGATACAGCTGCTGCTTATGGGAATTCAGAAACAATCTTAGGCTCATTTTTACCTCAAGATTCAAAAATAATTTCAAAATTACCTCCACAAGTAAATAATGCTCAAAGCATTGAGCAGCTATTAAATTGCTCTTTTGATAAACTTCAAGTTTCTCAACTACATGCTTTAATGTTACATGATGCTGATTTACTAATTAAAAACCCAGATATTCTATTGCAATTAAAAAAGCTAAAAAAAGATAAAAAAATAACTAAAATAGGTGCTTCATTTTATTTTCCTGAACAGCTTGAGGCTTGCCTTGAATTTGATTTAGATATAATTCAAATTCCAGCAAATATTTTAGATCAACGCTTTATTAAGGCAGGGTTACTTAACAAGTTAAAAGAGAAAGGTATTGAAATTCATGTACGCTCAGTATTTTTACAAGGCCTACTGTTAATGAATATAGCTGAGTTATCTGAATATTTTCACCAATTTAAAATCCTTTATAAACTAGATAAACATTTATCAAGTATTAGCCTAAATAGATTAAGTGCAAGCTTAGGTTTTCTTAAGTCTATTCCACAAATTGACGCTTTAGTAGTTGGCTGCTGTCACTACAAAGAGTTAATACAAATAAAGCAAGCTTTTGAGCAAGCCCCCGCATTTAATGCGAGTGCATTTAAAAGCCAAGACTTAGCACTAATTTATCCTGCAAACTGGCCGCAAAGGAGGTAACTATGGCTGCACTGACTCCATTTTGCCAAGGAGCTTCGATATATCTAAGAGAAGTTCGTGAAGAAGATATCACTGATGACTATTATAATTGGCTAAATGATCCACAAATAAAGCGAAACCTTGAGACAAGATATGCACCGCAATCAAAAAGCCAGATCCGTGAGTTTATAACCAGTAAACAAGGTGAACCTTTTTTTGCTATTTGCTGTACCCATACCCACAAGCATATTGGTAATATAAAGCTCAATGTACTAAATGTTATTCATAGACGAGCCGATATCTCCTTACTCATTGGAGATAAAAGTTATTGGGGCAAAGGTGTTGCAACAGAAGCAATCTCTTTAGTCACAGACTTTGCGTTTTCACAGCTTAACCTTAATAAAATACAAGCTGGTGCCTACCATACTAATATTGGCAGTATAAAAGCATTTGAAAAGTGTGGTTATGAACAGGAAGGTTATTTAAAAGAATTTACAGTATGTAATAATAAGCCGTTACATTTGGTTTATTTAGGTCTAACACGAACACAATATTACGCAGAAAAATAATGATATTAGCAATAATTCAAGCCCGAATGTCTTCAAGTAGATTACCAGGTAAAGTGCTAAAACCAATTTTAGGTAAGCCCGTTTTAGCATTACAAATAGAGCGCACTTTAAGAAGTAAAAAAATAGATAAACTTATAATCGCTACAAGCCAAGAGCACAGCGATACACCTATCGAAGTTCTGTGTCATAAAATAGGTATTGAGTGCTACAGAGGTGATTTAAATGATGTACTTAAGAGATTTAATGACGCCGCTGAGCATTATAAAGCAACACATATTGTTAGATTAACTGGAGATTGTCCGCTTGTTGATCCTGAATTAATTGACCAAGTTATTACGCATCATATTAACGGAAATTATGAATATACGAGTAACATTTATCCTAGAAGCTTTCCAGACGGGTTAGATATAGAAGTATTGAGCAAGGAAACACTTACAAGGATAAATCAAACAGCAACAAGTGACGAAGACAGAGAACATGTCACATATTTTATAGATAAAAATACAACACAATTTTTCATGGGTAATATTGCGCAACAAGATGATCACTCATTAATGCGCTGGACATTAGATACCCAAGATGATTTCGATTTTATTTCTCAGGTTTATGCTGCTTTATATCATAAAAAACCTAATTTTACGACGCTAAATATATTGGATTACTTAGAATTATGAGTATGTTTTCATTTGAAAAATCAGAACAATATTTAAAAAGAAGCCTGAAAACTATCCCTTTGGGCTCTCAAACTTTTAGTAAAAGCCAACTAGTTTACCCTCATAAAGTATCACCTTTATTTTTAGAAAGTGGTAAAGGTGCAATAGTGACTGACCCTGATGGCAATCACTATATCGATTTTGTAAATGGTTTATTGAGTGTCATGTTAGGTTATTGCGATCCTGATATAGATAAAGCAGTAATAGAGCAGCTGAGCAATGGTGTTTCTTTTTCATTACCTCATAGGCTTGAGTTCGAAGTCAGTGAACTCATTACACAATTAGTACCTTGCGCTGAGATGGTACGCTTTGGAAAAAATGGTACCGATGCAACATCAGCTGCAGTCCGTTTAGCCAGAGCATATACAGGGAAAGAGCATATTGCAGTTTGTGGTTATCACGGCTGGCAAGATTGGTATATAGGTTCTACGACCCGTGATTTAGGTGTTCCAGCATCCGTTAAACACCTGACTCACAAATTTGAGTTTAATAACTTAGCATCTTTAGAAAGCCTTTTTGCGAAAAACCCCAACAAAATAGCAGCTGTGATCATGGAACCTATGAACGTAGCCTACCCAGAAAATGATTTTTTACAAAAAGCAAAAGAAATAGCACATAAAAACAATGCACTTCTCATTTTTGATGAAACTATAACAGGTTTTAGATTCGATATTGGTGGAGCCCAAAGTTTATTTGATGTAATACCCGACTTAGCAACATTTGGTAAAGGCATGGCAAATGGTTTCCCCTTGTCAGCAGTCACAGGCAAAAAAGAAATTATGTGCTTAATGGAAGATATTTTTTATTCCGGTACTTTTGGTGGGGAAACATTATCTTTGGCGGCAGCAAAAGCCACAATCACAAAATTAAAAAATGAAGACGTTTTACAACATATCTCTCACATTGGCACTGAGCTTATAAATGGTTTAAAAGAGATCATTATTCAATCAAAAGCAGAGTCTCTCTTTCATGTTTCAGGTCATCCGGCATGGTCATTTTTAATGATGTCAGAAACTGACAAAGCCAGCCCACAACAGCTTTCCTCCTATATGCAGCAGGAAATGCATCAATATGGACTGCTCTGCTCTGGCGCACATAATATTTCATTTTCACATACACAAGCACATATAGACACATTATTGGCAGCCTATCAAAAAATCATCCCTAAGGTCGTAGAAATAAATAAATTAGGTAATATAGAAGCGTATTTTAAAGGCGTCGTAACACAACCTGTATTCAAGGTACGCTAGTGAATTATGTTTTTAGATGTGATGCAAATACTCAAGTTGGACTAGGTCACTTCACGCGCTGCTTAACTTTAGCCAACGCGCTAAAGAAAATAGCAGCTTTAGATGAGACTAATATAAACTGTATATTTATCATGGCTGAACCTTCCGTTGACATAAACCTAAACATTAAAAAAAGTCAGCACCAATTACTAACAATTAAAACGCCCTCAGATGGAGAGTTTAATAATAATATTGATGCAAATAATTGTATTGAAGAACTTAAAAATGAAAATATTACACCTAATTGGATCATTATTGATCAGTACCAACTCACACCTACTTGGTGGCAAAACTTTAATAAATCATCAACTAAACTCATGCTATTAAATGATCCTGGCCTTGCTATTGAAGGTATTGACTGCATTTGGGATCCTGCTGCAACTAATGCAGATGTTTATTCAGCCCTTAGCAACAGACCCATATTACTATTAGGTCCTGAATATATTTTACTAAGGCCGGAATTTTTAAGCCAGACAAGAAGCTATCAAACTCCTGAAGTAAATGAAAAAATAAATATACTTATTAGCATAGGTGCGACAGATCCCCTTAATACAGGAGGGAAACTCATATATTGGTTATTAGAATTAATGCCTAACTTAAATATAACCCTGATGGGAACTTCATCAAACCCACATATTAAAAGATTAAAAAGCACCTTTAAAAATAGTATTAATTTTGAAATTAATAGCCAATGCATAGCCAAAATAATGACTAAACAGCACCTAATCATTACCGCAGCTGGCAATATGCTATGGGAAGCTTTTAGTTTAGGTGTTCCCTGTGCAATAGTTAAAACCTGTGAAAATCAGCAAAGAAATATAAACTTAGTTACAAATGTAATGGAAGGTATTTATTTAGGTGAAGAGCTCACGTTAAACAAGCAAGCCGTGGTACATACTTTGCTTACTCTAATCAAGCATAAAGACAAACTGAGCTTACTATCTGATCTCGCCCATAAACTATGTGATGGTGCAGGTAGTCTCAGAGTCGCAAAATCACTTTTAGCGTCACAAAAGCCTAGCAAAGAAGGGAAACATGACTGAAATATTACAAAGCAGAAGCGAATTCTGGCAGAAACGATGGAATAACATGGCCAAACAAAGCGGCCACTTTGCAACTATGGGCAGAAGTAACTATTCAATTAGTGATTATTTTGCTTATATATCCGATCTCGTCAAAGGTCTAGGTAATGTATCACCCGAAGATACTTTATTAGATGCTGCTGGTGGGTGTGGATATTTATCTTTGTATTTCTCCCCTTTAGTTAAGGAAATAGATTTATTTGATTATTCAACTGAGGCAATCAAACGGGCCAAAGAAGAGTGTAAAAACTTTAATAATATCAATGCATACGAAGACAATTTATTATCACTAAACGTTACAAAATCTAAAAATAAACAATACGATAAAATACTTGTTGGTGGTGCGTTACAATATTTTGACTCTTATGATGAACTCAGCCTCATCCTTAAAAATATTTACGATGTCACAAAAAGGCAAGGGCGTGTATTCGTTAGCCAAACAACAGATCTTTCCCTTAAAGATGCCCATATAGCCTCTTACGAAAGATTAGATTGGTCAAATGAAGATAAACAAAATGCGATAAAAGAAGAATTGAATCACAGATTTTGGGTCGACTATGAGAAACTTAAAAAAATAGCATTACAATTAGGTTTTAGTGAATGCCATAAGATGCCAATCAATAAACAAATATTTCAATCAACTCATATGTTTGATTTCTATTTAATAAAATAAAGGCTCTAATAATGAATCAAGTTGTAATTGGCAATAAAATAATCGCAGCCGATCAACCTCCCTTCATCATAGCTGAAGCAGGAATTAACCATAATGGTGATTTAGCAACAGCATATAAAATGATTGATACAGCAAAAGCCGCAGGCGTTGATGCAGTTAAGTTTCAGACTTTTAAAGCTGAAGAATTTTGTGGTGATGCAAAACAAATGTTTACTTATCAATCTCAAGGTAAAGAAATTACAGAGCCCATGTTAGATATGTTTAAGCGCATGGAGTTCAGTGTAAAAGAGTGGCATCAAATTAAATTGTATTGTGATAAACAGAAGATTATGTTTCTTTCAACCCCGCAAAACCCTTCTGATCTAAAGTTACTATTAGAAATTGGCATAGATGCAATTAAAATAGGCTCTGATGACCTCTCAAATATTCCTTTATTAAAAACATACCGCGCAGCTAACCTTCCTATGATAATTTCTTGTGGAATGGCAGATATGGCCGACGTATATTTAGCATTAGAAACGTTAAATGCTTTAGATGGTTACCCTGTTATATTATGTTTATGTACATCCCAATACCCCACGCCAGCTGAAGATATCAACCTCGAAAAATTAACAACCCTTAGGAATGCATTTCCCATGCTTACCCTTGGTTTTTCAGACCATTCTCAAGGTATTTTGGCATCTTCTTTAGCCGTAGCTTATGGCGCATGTTTATTTGAAAAACATTTTACCTTAAGTAATGATATGCCTGGCCCGGACCATTGGTTTTCAGAGAACCCAGAATCATTAAAACAATGGCGAGATGCAATTCATACAGCCCATATAATGAAAGGCAGTGGAATCATCAGACCATCAGTTGCCGAACAAGATATGCGCACTTTAGCGCGTCGCAGCATAGTAGCGCTATCAGATATCAAAGAAGGTGATACATTAGACATTAAAAACATTGGTCTAAGGCGACCAGGTAATGGATTGCCTCCAGCCCTTTTTGAAAATATATTAGGTTTAAAAGCCAATAAAAGTATAAAGAAAGGCGACTTACTAGCCATGGGGAATATGGAAAATTAAGGGATATTTAAAACCATGAAATTAGAGATTTTTAAATCCTTATTTGAAAAACTAACTCACTTTAAAGCCAATCGCTTCCATGCCTTAGTTTGGATTAATGGTGAGCCCGATATCGGAAAAAATGTATATATTGGGGGTATGACCGAAGTAAATGCAACACAATGCACGGTTAAAATTGGTGATAACTGTGACATCGCTTCTTTTGTTGCGATTAATGCAGCGGACTCACACAAGCTCACATTAGGTATTAGTGATAAAGTTGAACGTCAAGACATTATACTTGAACATAATGTTTTTGTTGGTTCGCATAGTGTTATTAAAGGTGGTGCTTATATAGGGCATCATAGCGTAATCGCTGCTGGAACTATCGTTGAGGCAAAAAAAATTCCCCCCTATTCTTTAGTGATAGGCAACCCAATGCAAATTAAAAAAGATTACTATAAATCAGCTTGTTTACAGACAAAAAAAAACAATAATGAATAACTTCAAAACAATACCTCATAACAAGCCAACAATGGGCATAGATGAAGCTAGTGCAGCCCAAAGTGTCATTATTAGCAATGATTTAGTAAAAGGTTATCATACTCAAGCTTTTGAAGATGATATTTGTGAGTATTTAGGTTTACCTCAGGGGCATGCTGTATGCGTAACAAGTGGCAGTGCTGCATTATTTATTGCGCTGAAAACTCTTAAATTAAAGAATAAAACCGTTGCGATCCCCAGTTATGCTTGTAGTTCCCTTAAGCATGCATGCACATTAAACCAAGCAGACATAATATACTTAGATAATAAAAAGAATTCAGTAATTTTTGATAGTGAACAAAAAAAGTTTGACGCATTAATTCACCCTTATTTATACGGATTATCAAGCAAGTTACCTAGCTGTAATCAACCAATTATCGAAGATTTGGCACAGGCATTAGGCGCCTCAACCAATAACAAAATGTTAGGAACAATGGGTGAGTTAGGCGTTTTATCTTTTTACGCCACAAAAATGATCTCTAGTGGTGGTCAAGGTGGCATGTTAGTCAGTAAAAGTAAAAATTTAATTGAACAAGCAAAAGATTATATAAAATTTGATCAGCAACACGATAATAACGCTAGGTTTAACTTTCACATAACAGAAGTTCAGGCTGCCATAGGGAGAGTACAACTTAAAAAATTACCTGAATTTATAAAGCAAAGGCAAATTAGATGGCAAATTTACAAAGATGCAGGCTTAACCTTATTAGATAATACGTCATCTGAACTTTCGCATGTCAGATATCGTGCCATAGTTTTAAGTAGTAGGTATCAAAAAGTAATTCACGATTTAAAAACTAAAGGCATAACAGCCATAAACCCATTTGAAAGTAATGAACTTTTAGATAAACACTGCATTAATGCAAACAGCATAACTCAAAAAACGGTATCTTTGCCTTTATATCCAAGCTTAAGTATTGAAGATACGCATTTTATTGCCATGCAAACCAAAAAGGTACTAGAAGTATAATGATCACTTCAATCAATCAACCAGCTTATTTACCTTGGTTAGGATACTTTGAGCGTATTAGTAATAGCACGCAACATATCGTATTAGATCATGTGCAATTTGAGAAAAACTCCATGGTCAATCGCAATAAAATTAAAACAGCACAGGGTTGGTGTTGGCTAACGATACCACTTAAAACATCTGGAAAATTTGGAGATCTAGCCTTAAATAAAATTGAAGTAAATAACACCCAGAAGTGGCAAAAAAAGCATTGGAACTCACTCTATTTTAATTATAAAAAATCTCCTTTTTTTGCTTTATACGCTGAAGAACTCAATCATTTTTATGAAAAAAAATGGGAACTGTTAAGTGACATTTTAAAATGGCAACTTACATTTTTTTTAAATGCTTTAGAAATTAAAACACCTATTATTTATAGTTCAGAATATGACTTTCAAACTACAAAGTCAGACCTTGTCTTAGATATATGTAAAAATTTTAAGACTCAAACTTATTTATCAGGTCCATTTGGGCGTGATTATTTGGAAAGTGAGCTATTTATTAAAAATAATATTAACATTGCATTCCATGATTATAAACATCCAACATACCAACAAATGCAAGGCGACTTTATCTCTCACCTTTGTATTTTAGATTTACTATGTAATTATGGAAGTAACAGTATAAATATTTTAAAAACTCAAAATATAGGACATAACTGTGAATAAGGTTCTCGTTATTGCTGCCCATGCCGATGATGAAGCATTAGGTTGTGCAGGTACTATTGCAAAACATATTGATAATGGCGATATTGTTGAATTAATTGTAATGACCGATGGTGTAAGCGCTCGCCCTGAACATATAACAAATGAAATCACGGTTAGAAATGAGATGCTAAAAGCTTCCTCAAAAACTTTAGGCATTTCAAAAATTCATCAATTTAACTTCCCAGATAATCAAATGGACAGCATTCCATTACTCTCAGTAGTCCAAGCGATAGAATCCGTTATAGGGTATTATCAGCCTAATGTCATTTATACTCACTGCGCACAAGATTTAAATATAGATCACCAACTAACACACAGAGCAGTAATGACTGCATGCAGACCACAACCAAACTGCCCAGTTAAACAAATTTTATGCTTTGAAGTTAAGTCTGGTACGGATTGGCAACCAAGTAGTCAAGCGCAATTTACTCCGAATTGGTTTATTGATATTAGTGAATATTGGCAAATCAAATCCCAAACCCTTGTAGATTATAATAAAGAAATGATGCCTTGGCCTCATGCTCGCTCAATTGATGCGGTCAAAGCTTTGGCTCAGTCCAGAGGTTCTCAAGTAGGAGTCGAGCTAGCCGAAGCTTTTTATTTAGAAAGGTGTATTTGTCTTTAACAAGGAGCGTAAACATCTAAGTAAGTTGTAGCTTTTACAGCATTTGAATCTAATAATGATTCATATGCTGAATATTTACTCGGATTATTAAATAGCTCTGAAAACTTATTAAGTTTATCACCGCTGATCAAGTGAGGGTGCTGGCTTAAATGCTTAAACTCTGCTCCTAATAATTGGCTTAATTCATTTTGTGAAAAGTCAAAAGCACGGATACCATCTATTGAATAATTCAGTCCTCTGAGTTGACCATTATCTAATTTCAACCAGTCTTTATCATAATTTGAAGTGATCATTAAACCATTAGGGTTTAACATATTTTTTAAAATTAAAGATATAGACTTCATATGATGATTATCGAAATAAGCAAAAAAGCCTGAAGTAATAATAATATCAAATTTAAGCCCATCAGCAGCAAACTCTTCCAACCTTTGGCAATGATATTTAAAACCAGCTGGTGATTTTGTTTTGGCTTCAGCAATTAAATTCTCATCTAAATCAATTCCCATGCAAGCATTAAAGTCAGCGCCTATATTTATGCATTCGCGCAAAATAAAGCCATTTCCACACCCCACATCTAAGACAGATATCTTTCCTATACGGTCTGGTAGTTTCACTGATATATAAGCTTGCAAAATTCTAATGAGCCTGTCTCTTGCTAATAAACGTACTATTGGTTCCATATTCACTCCTATATATGTTATTTACAACTAAATGTTAGTTAAAATTTGAATTAATTCTTTAGCGCGAACTTTATACGTATGGTGCGATAATATATGTGTTTGAGCTTTTTCAATTACTTTATTTCGAAGTGCTTCATTCTCAGAGTATAATTTTACTAATTGCTTTAATTCTTCGATATTTTGATAAGTCACTTTATCTTGAATTGGTAATAAACTATAAATTTCAGGTCTATGTTCTGAAATAGAAAAGCCACCAGAAGCAAAAACCTCTAAAGGCACTAACGAAGGTGCTAACCCCGTCAGTGATGTTGAGTAAGATACTGTGATATTACTGCTTCTGTAAGCTTCTAAGTTAGTTATTTCAGTCGTTTTATTCATTAATCCTAACTGCTTCCACATACCACCTTCACAAATGCCATCAAACAAAAAGCTAGCCTTATTGTAAATATCATAATTTTGATAATCATCAAAAATACGGTCTAACTGTAAAGCATTGCATAAAACAATATAGTAAATTTCAGGGCTTAAAACTTTAGAAATTTGATTAAAAAACACAGCTCTTCTGTGTTCATATTTTATAGCGCAAAGATCCGGAGTAGTAAAAAACTGTATTAAATATGGTGAAATTAATTTATAAAATTTTTGATAATGCTCATTTGCTTTTTCCGCTAAAGCAGGAATATTATTAATGCAAGTAGTGAATAGGTTCTTTGCAGCTCCTTGTGCTAAATAATGAGTAGAAGATATCACTTCAATATTTTCAACTGGATCATATTTTAAAATCACATTATGGGCAGCACTGTTCCAATAAAATGTATCATATTTTAAAACTGATTCAGAATTTACATGGAACTCACTTTGATCTATTGCAAATGGAAAGTACGCTGTTTTAGCTCCATACCTCTGTAAAATTTCTTCATATTGTTTAGAACCACATAGAAATAGTGCATTTTTAAAGTAATCTAATTGTAACCATGTATACAAGAGATACGGACTACCACCGGAATCAGGTCGGCCTAGAAACCAGAATACCTGTTTGTAATTAGTTGAAGCTAACCATTCAGCAGCCTGAGCCCCGAATTTTCCAGTTAAAACAAATACATTAAGATTTTGTTGTAATATATAATCAGGAGCAAAAGATTCAACTGTATTCTTCAATTCCTCAAGATTAGAGTCTAGCGTGGCATCAAATATTTCAATTTCAACTCCTAAAATTGAAAGCTCCATTAATAGTTTAGTTATTGGGCCACAAGCATTATTCAAAATGAGAATTTTTTTTATTTTATTATTATTCATGCTTATGTTTTCCTATTTATTACTCATTTATAGTATAAATACATTCAATTTCTGATAAAAAATTATTCGGCTTAATTTTTTTCTAGTAAATGCCAACTTACTGGTGTACCAGCATCAATATCACAACTTGCTTTTCTACCAATTAATTGTTCGAAGTATTTGGGGGCTAAACCAAACCCAGGTCGAATTCTTCGAATGTGCTGCTTTGTTATATATTCACCACTTTTGACATCCGCGACAAAGTAAATTGATCGCCTAAACTTAACATTATCAAGTTCAGCAGCAGTTTGTTTATAATTAATTTGCCCTAATGCTTGCCATGCCTCCTTCGTAGATAGACATAAATTTTTTAAATCTTCAGGCTCTATTGAAAAATCGGAGTCAGGACTATTATTATCTTTATTTAAAATAAAGTGTTTCTCTACAAAACTCGCACCTAAAGCAACAGCAGCCACGGATACATTATTACTAAGGCTATGATCAGATAAACCAACAACAAGACCAAAACGTTTTGACAAATCATTTAAGGTTTTTAAATTTGATTGATCTATAGGTGCGGGGTAACTACTTATGCAGTGCAATAAAATAATGTCTTCACATCCTGATTTTTTTGCCGTACAGACAGCTTCTTCTATTTCAGACAAATTTGCCATACCCGTTGACATGATCATAGGCTTTCCTGTCTTGGCAATATACTTTATCAAAGATAAATCAGTTAATTCAAAGGAGGCAATTTTAAAAGCAGGAGTATCAAGTTTCACTAAAAAATCAACGGCAGACTCATCAAACGCAGTCGAAAATAGCGTAATACCTACCTCTTTTGCTTTGTTAAATAATGCTTGATGCCACTCAAGGGGTGTGTGCGCTTTTTCATACAATTCATGCAAACTATAGCCATGCCATAGCCCACCCTTTATTTTAAAATCACTTTTATCACAATTAATAGTCATGCTATCTGCTGTGTATGTTTGTAATTTTATTGCATCAGCACCTGACTCTTTTGCAATTTCAATTGCTTTTAAAGCCGTATCTAGCGAGCCGCAATGATTGGCCGATAATTCAGCAACGATATAAGGGGCAAATGCTTTGCCAATCTTTTTTCCTGCTATTTCTACAAAATGATTCATTAATACTTCCGAGGTGGGCTTTTAAGGATCCACCAGTTTTTATTATCTAAAGGTACAAAGTTAAGATTGGAAAATAAATATTGTGAGGTAATATTATCAACGTTTATATATGCACGAATTGGATTTTTTTTATATTTAGCAAGTAAAAGGTTTAAAGCAATTTTAGCAATACCCAAACCGCGAGATTGAGTCGTTAATAAAATAGAAACTTCTAAAGCATCTATATTTACTAGCTTGTCTAATCGAACCATGCCAACTGCTTGTTCATCATGATAAATAATATTAGTGACAGAATTTTGGCAATTTACGCGAGACTTAATCCAAAGTTCATGCTCTTTTTTTTCTGGAGGCGCATCTATCCGGCAATGTTTTCTCATATCAGGTTCATGCTGCCATTCAAAGATCATATTTGCATCTGTTGATTTTAATTTTTTTAGAAAAACAGGCTTATTATCTTTTGCTAAAGAATTCATCATGATAGCTGCAACCCTTTCAGCTCCAACGCCATCAACTAAAGCTTGTGATCTTTCTGAAAAACTTAAGCGTTTAGCCTCACTTTTTACCATAGCTATAATTGCCTGCTTGATCTTATCAACTGATACTACATCCTTTTCTTTCAAATATAATACTGTATTTAGTTTTGATAACTCTTCCGCTAGTACTTTTTGATTTTCTGTTAAGGCAAATAAAATTGAAGGTATACCTAAACAGCAACGCTCCCAAGTCGCGCTACCACCAGCTCCAATTACAAAGTCAACCCTTTTTAAAATTGAGAGTATATCTGCTGGTTGTAAATGAATATCAATATTTTCTAATTCTAAAGCCTTTGATTTTAATTCCCGAAAATTAGGATGTAACTCACTTAATACAAAATCTACTTTAACCTCAAATTCTAAACTTTCAATAGCAGCTATAATTTTGGAGGTTGTATCCTTAGGATCAACAAACCCTAAATAAACTAAAAAATGTGGTATTCGTTTATTCACTTGTTTTAACAAAGGTCTTTCTGAATAAAACTCAGGTCTAAGCAATGCATATTTAGGTCCTAGAAATAAATTACAGTTTAAGTCAACTTTATTTTTATATCTGCTACTAGGGTTTTCATGTAAATTTTGATCTAATAGAAAGTCACATATATGCTGCCTATTGGCTAAATCATCAATAACCAAAATTCGACAAGCTGTTTTTTTTATTTCGCTAGCCCAGTGATGATCTAAACCATAGTGATCAACAACAACAATATCTTTGTTAGATACGCTTAGTTTATTAATAAAGCAGTGTGAATCTTTCTTTTGAATATCATTTTGATAAATAGATTCAGGCGTTAAGTTATTATCTAAACCGTTTTGTTTATATGGAATAATCGCAACCCTATACCCTTGCTGTTGTATAAATAAGATCAAATCGCCTTGTCTTTGTATACACGCAAACTCTATTTTACAGCCATGATTTCTAAGAACATTTGCGAGCGTTAAACATCGCATTACATGTCCCGTACCGATATTCTTAGACGCATCAACTCTAAAAAGCACTTTCACATCAATGTTTCTCGCGTAATATCAATCAAGCTTATTTAATACTTCAGCTTGATATAGTTTTTTCATTTTTTTAAAATAGTCTACCATCATAGAAAGAGAAATTTTCATATATTCATCTCTAGATGATTTAGTTTTCATTGTGTATAACTTACCTATCACAATTACATGCATATGATTCAAACTACATAATAATATACGACCAACAAATTTGTTTTCATGTTTAATTATGGTCAAAATGCGATTTTGTTGTGCTGCAAAAATATTGATGAGTTGATGTAAGTTTGGCTTAGTTTTTTTAAATTTATTATGAAAAATGTCATCTATTTCTAAAAATAGCTTTTTACTATTATCAATTGAAGTTTTATTTATCAATTTAACATCATAATCATTATTAATAGCATTTTGAGAAAGTAGTAAATTAAAATTGACCTTTTTACTTAGTTTAGTTAAATCAATTTCTTCTGTTCTTTTAGGTATTGACCCTTCTATTTTTGCACCGTCAGAACAATTAAAACAATTTAAATTTCTATATTCTGGACGCCTTAGAACCCATTCAAGCACATGCCTACTGTGATCATAAACAGTTTCGGTAAATACTGTTCCGCCAAAGTTTGCAGGAACCTCTTTAACACCGATCCTATCGGTAGCAAATTTTCCATCAAATTCAGTATAATAAGCGCTATCTTTAGAATGGTGATACTTTACATCTCTATAACCTACATCTAAACCGACTAAGTGAATATTTTTAAAACCAACTTTTGTCGAAAATGCTAACCCCCCATTACCAACTAAGGGATTTGATCCAAATAAAGTCATTAACCCACTATAGTTTTTTGTATCTAAAGAATTAAGGAAATCGCTCCCTGAATCACTCGGTTTCAAAAATAAATAAGCATCAGAAAACAGAGAAATAACTTCTGGAGCTACATTATTCATAGCAACTATAGGAACTTTCTTAAAAAACTCAGGATCATCAATTAATTTAATCCATCCAGCAACATCCTCTGTACGCTCTACCTCAAAGTGAACATCGGGAACAATTCCCGCTTTATACAAGGGATATATAGCACTCCCGCAACAGAAAATATAACAAGTATCTTGTGCCTGCTTTAAAAATTTAATGTTTGCATCTAGAGAAGGCCCGTTTCCACAAATAAAAATAGGTTTATCTAAAGCATCCCCCATCTTAAAATTTTCTGGCAATAAATTTGCTTTATTAATTAAGTTTTGAACCGTATGATTATAGGATAATATCTCGTCTTCAAAAAAACCAAAACCAGCATAAAAATGAGTACTACTGTCAAAAAACTGTTTAAGCGCCCTATCAGATACTTCATCATTATAGTGACAAAAAACAGGCATTGCCCCCGTACGAAACTGTCCAATTTGTGAAAATAAATGATGTAAATTTTCAACAAATTGATCTGGAGATGAACCAACTTCTATAGAAATACCTTTCCCCGGTTGTTCAAAAGTACTAATTAATTGACCATAATCAATGATGAATAAAGAGGCATAAAATAAATCATTGTTTGGTTCATAAAGATGAATATGGTTTATATCCTCTTTTTGTAACAATTCTAAGTGATATCCAAGCCCAGTACCTAGTACTAATAGGACAGGAAAGCTTTCCGGTGGATCGTATTTATTAGAAGCTTCTTTACTTATCAGATCATCAGCTTTAAGAACCAAGTCATTAACAAAGTCTAAGTGTTCAAAATGAACAGGGGCTTCTTTTGGGTCGATAGGCTTTGCAGAATAAACACTTTTTATTGGAGCAACTTTATATTCCACATATTGAATATTACATAACTTTTTAGGATCATCGTGATACATAAACCCACCCTTATGGGCTATATTTATAAAGCCATTAGGGTCCATTTCTAAGGCATACTCCTTCGGAGTATAGTTATAAAACCTGTTATATAATTGTGGGAACTTTTCTTTAAGTACAAGTAAATTTCTTTCAAATGTCATATTTAAAACTTGTTTTAATAAGTTTAAATCAGGTGATTTACTATCATTTTCTTTTTTCATATTATTCTCTGGCACTGTCATAAAACCCATCACCTATGCATATATCAATAGTTTTATGCAAATTAAACACCAAGTATATTACTGATTAAATTTTCCATACCAAACGTGATCTTCTCTAACTCCATTGGCAGCAATAAGTTCGTTTTTAAAAATAGCTTGAAACTCATAACCTGATTTAACTAAGGCTTTTTGACTCGCTATATTTGATTGATAAAAACCAGCTTTTACAAAATGTAGTTTTAGCTTTTTAAAGCCCCATTCAGTTAAAGTGCTAATAGCTTGCGTTGCATACCCTTTACCCCAGAAGTCTACATCTCCAATAAAATAACTGATTTCTGCTATGCCATGTCGCCAATTTATTGGACCTAGTTTAATATTTCCAATATGTTTATTTGTTGATTTATCTACAATAGCAAATAAATAGTTATTTTCATCTTTTTGTATATTAACAATAAATTCATAAATGGAGTTTATTGTTTGTTTTTGCCATCGCGTTTCAAGAAAACAATTTACCTTAGGGTCTTGTAGCCAATTAAGATAATCTTGTTTGCAATCATCAGTAGTGATACTTCGAAGTATTAGCATTGATGATTCTAACTTTATACTCTTAATATCTTTTTTCATCTTTACTCTAAATCGTATAATTTCATTATGTATTACACAAGTTTAAATGGTAAACCATAATTTAGTAAATATGCTCTAGCTCTAATTGGGCTCGAATCAGAAAAATTAAATAAGCTACCACATACAACGCCACTTACATTTGTTTGAGTAAAAATTTGATGTAAATGTTGATAGTTACCAGAGCCTCCCGCTATTAAAAGGGGCGTCTTAACTTGACTCATAACTTCATCTACCAGAAATTGGTCAAACCCAAGCATAGTGCCGTCTCTATCAATAGATTGCACCATAAACTCCCCAACTCCAGCATCGAGCATTTTTTTTAAATGTGCAGCTAAGCTTACCTTTTCATGCGTTTTACCTGAATGTGAATATAAAATATAGTTATTAGAAGCGATATGCTTCCTAACATCTATATTACAAACAATAGCCTGACTACCAAAACGTTTTGCCAATTCAGATACCAGTTCAGGTTTTTGATAACAAATAGTATTTAATACTATTTTATCTGCACCAGAGTGAATTAATTGCGCCGCTTGATCGAAAGTTCTAATACCACCACCCAGTGCCAACGGCATAAAACAAGACTTTGTCAATTCAGCTAATATTTTTAATAAATCAAAGTAGCTTTCTTGGGTGGCATTTATATCCAAAATAATTAATTCGTCGGCTGTTTGTGAATTATAAACGGCCGCACTTTGTATTGGGTCCCCCACATCGCGATAATGATTAAATTTAACACCTTTAACTAAACGACCATTTTTCAACAATAATATTGGTACAACCCGTTTTTTTAACATTTACTATTTCCATCCCAATAGCAAAAATTTTCTATTAACTTTAAACCATTGTTTTGGCTTTTTTCAGGATGAAATTGAAAACCCACTATATTCTCTCTGAAAATACCACTGACAATATTATTGCCATACTCAGTCAAAGACAAAATATTTTTGGTATCCTTGACTTCAAAATGAAATGAATGCACAAAATAAAAATCACGATTAGTTTTAATACCTTTTAAAACAGGGTGTTCAACTTGACTTAAAACACTATTCCAGCCTGTATGCGGAATTAAAAGGTGTTTTGATATTAATTTTTTAACGCTTCCAGATATAAGACCCAATCCTTCACACTCGCCTTCTTCGCTATAATCCGATAGAAGTTGAAAACCTAAACAAATACCCATTGTTGGTTTTTTATCCACCAAAACAAAATTTAAAATTGCCGTTTTTAAATTTTGTTTTTCAATATGAGCCATCGCTGTTGAGAAAAAACCAACCCCAGGTAGAATAAGATGTGTGATTTTTTTAAAGTCATTAGGTGTAGAAACTAACTGATAATCAAAACCTGATTCATACACTGCATTTGCAACTGAAGTTAAATTTCCTAGCTGAATATCTAAAATTCCAATTAAAACATCATTCAAAATTATACCTAGACCTTTGATTCTCTAAACCACGTATCAAAATCTTTTGTTTTAGGTGCATCTTCGATGTTATCAAAATCCGGCACAAAAGGAGGTACAACCGTTTTGAATACTATTTGATTAAATTCATCTTCCGTTAAATCAAGGTATTCTAAAAATAACTCTAATGATGGCGGGCGTTTACCTTCATACTGCTCAACTAATTCATCAGCTTCAGCTTTTGTCATACGACCATTTCTGATGTCTAATGCTGTCATCTGAGAAACCCTTGAATAACCACGTTTCAAATATTTAATATAATCTCTAACACCTTGCAAATAACATTCTATCTTCTCATAAGGGTATACATCCCATGGCATTCCCTCAACCTGATCTCCTTGCCAATTCAATTCATCCATTATCTCTTTTGACTGCTTCTTAACATCCCATGGAATAAAAGATCCTAAGCAAACAGAGTGATAACCAAGACGTTTTAGATCTCGAGTTTTTGGGTAAGTAAAAGGCCACAAGTCTCTTTCATCAAATTTAAAATCATCCTTTATCATACCGGCCATATCTTGGGCTGTTATGCCTAAATTAACATAACGATTAAACCGAGTTTCATCCACAGACTCAATCTCATCATCTCTGTAATCATAATAAGCAGTATATTCTGATGATGGCTCCCCCCAAAATATCAAGGGCACATTGAACTTAATCGCAATATGCATAGGATACGAAAATATTCCCGTATGACAATGCCAACAGAAATCACCTTTTCGTATCAAAGACTCAAGCATTAAACGCTTAACAAGTTTCCAATTTGGTGTGAAAGTAATAAAATCCACACCCATTTTCTTTAGGGTTCTTTCGTTATTTTCAAGTAATTGGGGTCGTAAAAAACCATGATTAAATTGAACAACAAGCGGTTTTAAACCATACTGTTCAATTAGGTACTTTAGCGTGAAAGTTGAGTCCTTTCCTCCTGAAAAAGGCACTATACAATCATAATCATATTTACCTTTATACTGTGCAACTAAGTCATCTAGCATTTCTTTTCGATCATGCCAGTTTATACTTTCGTCTTTATGATCTTTTTGCAAACAAATATTACAAATACCAAACTGATTAAACTCTATTGTTTCATATGTTTCAGGTAATCCGCACTTAGTGCATTTTTTCATATTTTTTCACTATAATGGCTATCAAGCAGTTCTTTAAGTTAACAGCAATTATCACACCAATAATAACTTTTTAACTGGTAGAACCAAATTTTTCTTTTAAATCAAAGTATACACCTTTAAATACATCTTCATGAAACCAATTTTTTCCTGCGAAGCGTCCTGCAATATGAATATTTTTAAATGCGCCAGACAATTGTTCATAATGGCTGGCTACAGCGTCTACAAATTCAAAAGTTGGTATAGGGAAAGTATGATGAATTATTTGCTTTTTTTGACTTAAAATTAAGGATGATTTATCGACTAATCCAATACTAACTAATTCATTAAACATCTCTTCAAGCGTTATGCAATCAACCTCATCAGGTTTACACAAAGTTTCAACTGTCAGTTTTGCTGTATTACTTATAATATCTTTTTGCATATTTGAATATAAAGTAATTCTAAACCCTTTATATTTACTATCCCAGTTCCAAACATAATGCGACTCCGTATTCAATAATTGCCTATCAATTTGATAATGAAAAATACAAGCACTCCTAAAAGTTACATCTGTCTGTAACACCTTAATTCCAGCCGCTTCTAATGCTAAGACGGGAGGGGCAGTCCAAAATAAATAATCACACCTGATTTTTTCTTTACAATTACCTAATTCGATTGAAGTAACCTTTTTATTTTCATGATTAATTTTATCTATATAATCATTAGTAAAAAATTTCACCCCCTTATCTTTAGCTTGTTTTAATAAATGCGCTACCCAGAATCCAACCCCCTGATTATTTTTAGGATAATAATTTTTTCTTTGTGGTACTTTATCTTTTCTTAACCTTTGTTCGAAATCTTTTTCATTATGGTACGCTAGTTTTTCATCAAAGGCAGGCAGCTCTTTTAACTTTTTACTTACAATTGAGTCTAAAGCCATTACTCGCGATAAACCAAAATAACTGACAGAAGAGTTAGTTACTAGTTTTGACAGCTCGACTTCATTCCCATAAAGTTTTTGTGCAATTGGTGCGATCGCATGCTGAGTAAAAGTAGGGCCTAAAGTTTCACAAAGAAAGCTTACAATATTTTCAGCTTGGCTCAATTTAGTCAATGAAAGTAATTCAATAATACCTTTTTGATAAATATCATCAGGTAAATTACGAACATCAAGCATTTGATTAATTAAGTTCCAACGACCATTGAAATAATTACCAGATCGTAACTTACCAAGATCATTCCAATATAAGTGTCGCTCTTCTTCCTTGCCAAATAATATATTGTCAATTTCAGGGATCAATGTTGTATTTGGAACATGTGTTCCTTGATCAAAAATAGCACCATTTGGTAATTTTATTGACTTGAGCAGCCCTCCACATTCAGACTCTTTTTCGATAATGTATACATTTTCAAAATAATCTGTTAATAAAATAGCTGAAAATAAACCACAGATCCCACCACCTGCAATTATGCAATTATTTTTTTTCATTCTTAGGCCATATTTAAATTGATTGTATTAGTAAGTGTTGCATAACCCAGCTAATACGAAATCCCTAAGAGATCAATAAATTGATTTAAATCAAAATAATAATGCTAACTTTCTAATTCTTTCAAGATATTAGAGGCTATATCAGTCAAAGATGTTTGTACGGGATCAATGCAAATAATATTAGAATGATCTTTCAATATTTTTTGTTGTATTTTTTCAAACTTTTTTTGATAACCAACTAAAGGTAATTTGAAGGTAATAGGTGCTTGAAGTAACTTATAAGTGCTAGGCATTTCTCCTGAGCAAATTTTTAAATTACATGCTTCTTGCCAAATTGTATTTATATAAGCTTTAGCATTAAGCCATATATTTGAATTAAGATGAGTTGGTACTTCACAACAAATATAACTTTTACCATCAATAACTTGTCCACTATACAGCCCAGGAGCCGAAGCTCTAAAAATTAATTGCTCTGGTGTATGATCATGAAAATATGTATAACTTCCTATATTTTTAACTGGTACTTCAAAATAGACTACTACCATAGGAACTGGATGGATAAACTGTTTTAAAGAATTTTCATCGAATAAAATAGATTCAAGCACATCTAACTCAGCAGCCCAAATTAACCTATCTACTTTTTTTAAATCACCATTTTTCAGTTGTATTTGATCTTTTGAGATAGACTCAATTGATTGTTCAAATATCAACTTGGCACCTTGTTCCTTTAAGTATTCAAGTGCACCATCACAAAACTGCCTCATTCCTCCATTATCTGGATAAAAATTTCTGAAAGGGTAAAACTTTGCAGCCTCAGAATAAAACTGCATTGCATCATTATTAGTAAAAACAGCTAAACGCTCATCATAAAATTTTTGTTCTTTGAGTTTAATTGACGTTTTTTCATCAAATAGTTTAACCCTATCAAAAAATAAAAGACTTGCTGCTGTCGCATCTAATTTAGTTGGGTCATACTGTAGTTTTTTATAAGCTGCTTCCTTTAAAAATTTTGCAGCATAAAGACCAAACCGGTTATCAAGGTAATCAGATAAAGTTTCATTTTTTTTTATATCCGGTTTGGATGCAATCTCTTTTAACTCTTTTTTGATTATATTAAAATCTACCTTACATAAAGTTAAATCTGGGACTGTATAATTTTCACTTTTACAGCCTTTGGTCATACCAGCATAGTTCACATCAACCTTTCTAATATTTTGCTGCATTAAATCAAATAAATATGATGTAATTTCGGATGATGAGTTATCAAATATTTGACACCCTAAGTCAAGATGATACTTACCCCACTCAATCCCTCTCATTACGCCACCAAGCGCATTACTTTTTTCAATCAAGGTCACTTTTTGACCTTTTTTCAATAGAATCGTTGCAGCTAATATTCCCTTAAAGCCTCCACCAGCAATAACCCACTCCATACTAATCTCCAACTCATAGTGAAAAAGTTTATTTTAAGATCAAAAAAAGCCAATATAAATCATATTGGCTTGAAGTTTTATCTTGTTATTAAATTGACTAAGAGAAACATAATAATCAACTTTTTAATCTAGTTCATCAAGAATTTTAGTCTGGTAAACTTGCTTCATTTCAGCAAAATAATCAACCATGCAATCAAGAACCTTACCTGAAAACTTATTTCTACTCTCATCGGTTCTCATGATATACATTAAACCTGTTGCTGGTACTTGTAAGTAATTAGTACTTCCCGAAAGCATACGACCCGCATATAAATTTTGTTTAATCGCCATATCATGAATAAGATTATACTGATAACTAAAAACGTCCATCAACTCTTTATGAGTTGCTTGAATACCTTTAAATTTCGGGTTTGCAACTTTATCCATTAACTCAAACATCAAAGTACTATATTCCTTTAGCTTCTCAACTAAAAAAGCATAGTCGTACGCTTCAGATTTAGACTGTTCAAATAGAGATTTATGAATTGAAAAGTCATCTTGATGTTCTGTAAAAGTAATATCCTCAAGATGTTTTGGTTCTGCTCGCTGAATTTTGACACCATCAGAACAGTTATAACATTTAACATCTTCATTATCTGGGCGTCGTAATACATACTCAATAACATGGCGACCAAAATCAAAATGTGCTGTTGTTTCTACCGTATCTGAAAAATTCCCTTCCAGCATTTTATTACCATTTGTGGTAGCTTTATAAACATCTTTAAATTTTTCAAAATATACACTGTCTTTTGAGTGATGATGCTCTACATCCTTAAATCCAAGATCGACTCCAATTAAATACATTTCTTTAAAACCCGCTTTAGTTGCAAAAGCAACAGCTGCATTACTTACTGTCGGGTTAGAACCAAACAAATGTAAAGATTGATCAAATGTATCAAGAAAAGCCATTCTTACTAAATCAGTGCCACCATCATTAGGTTTCATATAAATATAAGACTCACCGAATAAGTCAAGTACCTTTGGTGATACTGTATTCATCGAAACTATGGCTATATTTTTATAATAAGATTTATCTTCAATAACAGAAACCCAATCGAATAACCCCTCTGTACGCTCAAGTTCAAAATGAAGCTCAGGTGTTAAACCTGCTTTATATAAAGGATAAAGCGCACTACCACAAGAAAATAAGTGATATTTATCTCTATTTTCTTTTAAGAAAGCAATAGACGAGTCTAAGCTTGGTCCATTAGCACAAATAAACACAGGTTTTGATGTTTTATCACCCAACTGAACAGTACTATTTATGACTCTTCTATTTTTATCTCTTAAGTTTTTTAAAGTATGATTGACAGAAATCATCTCATCTTCCATAAAACCAAAACCAGAATAAAAATTAGTTACATTGTCCAATAAGCGTTCAAGGGCTTCATCAGATTCAGGGCTGTTATAGTGACGATAAATTGGTAATACACCACAACGATATACTCCTCGTTCAAATAATAGCTTATGTAAATCTTCAATATAAAATTCAGGTGTTGAACCAACTTGAATCGTTATACCTTTATTTGCCTCAGTATATTTCTCTATTAATTCTTTATAATCAACTACGTGTAAAGAGGCGAAAAAAATATCATTATTAGGTTCATAAATATAAAGATGACCTATATCTTTTTCGCTTAATTTTTCAATGTGGTAACCCAAGCCAACACCAATTAAACACATTAAAGGATAATACTTGGGGTTCTCATATGGCGCATCTTTGCTTTCTTCTATGCTTTCATCGCCCGCACAAACTAAATTGCGAAGTAAACCAACATGTTTGAACATGTCATCCACTGCGGCTGCATCAATCAACTTTAATCGATATATATTTCGAAGAGGTGATGAAAAGTACATCTCAAATTGCGCTTCGGATAGCAACTTAGGGTTTTCATTATAGATGAAGCCTTCTTTTCCAGCGATATTCAAATGACCTTTATCATCCATTTCTAAACCATACTCAGTAGGTTTATAGTCTTTGAAACGTTGATAAAAATTTGGAAAGTGAATTTTTAAAACTTCGAGGTTCTGTTGAAACGTTAAACTCAGGACTTGCCTTAAAATCTCTACCGCAGGCTCTTCATTTGAAACTGAATCTGTCATATTTTCTCACTTGCTATTTATTTTTTACTTGTAAACCCAGGTAAATTACTTAACTGATTATCTAAAAAAGTTCCAGTATTAGTTAACTTAGCTACAATTTGATCCATGGCTAAAAATTGTGCATAAAGTCGACTTTCAGTTGAGGATAAACGTTTTTCAAAATTTATTTTTTCATCATCCCAATCTTTTGATGATATTTGCAAGCCATTAATTCGGTCATCTAAAATACCACCTGTCGTTTTATACTCAGTTACTATCGTAGCAAGTTTTTTGCCAACACCGTCCGTTCCGGAGAATAATTCTTTGAATTGATCAAAATCAGTTGAAATAGCTTTTGTTAATCTATCATTATCAAGTTCTAAGGTACCATCTCTTTGTGTCGTAATACCAATTGATGACATTGAAACTTGTAAACCATTAGATAAGGTCACAGGTTGTGCGATTGCATTACGGATTTGATTCATCATAGTACGCAATGTACCATCACCTGTTAATATACCTTTAGTTCCCGCATCAACATTTACAGCTGAGAGTTCAACAACTTGAGCAACAGTACTATTAAAAGATTCAACAAATTTCTCAAGTTCTTCTTTCACACTGTCTGTATCTAATGAAACTTTGAAAATATCTGATTTACCAACCTCATGGGCTTCTTTTAAATTTAATATAACGCCTTCTATTGCCCCTTCAACCTTATTTGATGCGCTAGTAATTGTTAAGCTGCCATCTATTTTTATTTTTGCATCTTCTGCTGGTGTATTTTCAGTGAAAAAGTTATTTGTTCCATCCTGACTTAAACGAGATAACCCAAGCCCATCAACTAAATCCCCATCATCATCTGTGATTGTGAGTTTAATTTCATTTGCAAGCCCAGTTTCATTTCCTGTTAATACAAGATGTTCACCATCATCGGCTGTGATTATAGTAGCTGTTACACCTGGGTTAGATGATAAATTATTAATTTTATCTTTTAATGTTTGAAGGGTATCGTCGGCTGCAACTGTAATATTAGCTGTATTTGATCCAACATCAATTTTCATTGTACCTTCACCGATAAATCCAGCGATTGTTGGAGATGTAATTTTATGGGCGGTCGCAATTTTTTCTACTTCAATATTATAACTACCAGGTTGAGCAGCAGATCCAGCTTCAATATCAAATTTTGTAGATGCGTTTTCCACGCTGCGTTTACTAAAAGTAGTAGGAAGTTTTAATTTAAATAATACATCATCTAAATCAGATAAATTACTTTTTAATTTGCCAAAGGCTGAGATTTTTTCAGTGATATCCTTTTGTGCACTATCGTGCCGAGAATCAAAAGGGATTCGCTCAGCCGCAATTAAATCAGTTACGATTTTATTTACATCTAAGCCTGAACCTATTCCTGGGGAAGTTATAGATGCCATAATATCTACCTTATACTTCTTTTTTAATTAAAATCCCCGCAGCTTCAGATATTCTAGATGCTAAATCTAATATCTCTTCCGATGGAATTTGGCGAATTAAATCACCCGATTCTTTATCAATAACAGAGATCACATCGCGCCCTGACTCTTCATCAACTGAAAATCGTAAATCTTTATTGATCGATGAAACAAAATCTTGCAATTGTTGCGCCACTTTATTGGCATTCTTTATATCTTTTTCGCCTTCAGCTTCTGTTTTTTTAACTTTATTTTCGTCTAAAAATTGCTTGTTCTTAGGATCTTCAGATGACTTCTCTGTATTTCCTACTGTTATGGATTCAACCGCAGACTTATGTGTCTGATTTTCATTAGATGAACTAGCGATTGGAATCGTTTGCGTCACTATTTCCATAATTCCTCCCTAATACTCATGTAATTAAAGCACGGATAATGTAAAGAAACCACTCCTTGGCCTCTTTACATTCAATTGGCTCTATATTCTAAAACAACTAACTCAATGCTTAACCTAATAAACTTAATGCTGCTTGTGGGATCTGATTAGCTTGTGCCAATATAGATGTTCCCGCTTGTTGCAGTATTTGTGCTTTAGTCAAAGAAGCTGTTTCTGTTGCAAAATCAGTATCACGAATACGTGAACGTGATGCTGATGCATTCTCACTTACATTAGTTAAGTTAGAAATTGTAGAAGTTAAACGGTTTTGCGCCGCACCTAACGTAGAACGTTGCCCATCAATAAAGGCCAAGGCACCATCAATAACATCAACAGACATTTGTGCACCTACTGCAGTGCTCATATCAACATCTTCAATATTTGATAACTCAGATAGCTCTTGCCCTGCAACATTTTGCGTAATATCAGCAGTTGAGCTTACTCGGTAATCTTCTGCTGATGTTGTTCGCACAGTTCCAACAAAAGCTATGGTACCTTGTGACATCTGCGCAGCTTGTTCAGCAACCGTAATTGAAGTGACAACTTGTGCAGTATCGTTTGTATCACCTTCATAATCAAAAGTTTGCGCACTTACAGTCATTAATGTACCAGCTGCACCACCTGTAAAGGCTACATTGGTAAGTTGAATATTATCACCATTTTCACTGACAAGTTTTAGATCACCCTCAGATGTCAGCGAAGCTGCAATGCCTGTATCATTAGTTACAGCGTTAATTGCGTTGGCAATCGAAGATAAATCTTCACTATTTGTAAAATCAGCTTTAATAATAGGTGCATCTACGGCCGGATCAGTATTACTACCACGCAATTCAAATGTAATGGTTGAACTTGCTGATAATGAACCAAAACTACTAGATGAAACAAAATCTAAAGTTGCAACAGTACGTGCATCAGCATCAACACCTGTTGTTGGTGTCGCTAATTGAATTGCTTTTTGTAAATCTTGCGCCGTACTGGTACCTGTAACAGTCGCAGTCGCAGAGCCCTGAGCACCTTGAATACCGATTTGAATTACAGAACCTTGTGAACCTAAATATGAACTACCAGTACCAATCGCATCATAAGCAGCTATACCACCTAAACCAGCATTAGCCGCACCAGAATCAGCTACAGTACCCACAGCACCATCGGCATTAGTTCTTAAGTTATAGGTTTGTGCACCAATATCGTCAGCAAAATATGAACCTATGCTTACCGTAATTGTTTCAAATGCTTTTGCACCTACTTGAAAACCTTCAGAACCAAATGAACCATCTAATAAACGACGGTCACCAAAAGCGGTTGTACCTGCTATACGGTCAAGTTCAAATTGTAATTGCGATACTTCTTCTTGAATTGCACCACGGTCTTCATTTGAGAATGTACCATTCGCCGCTTGTAGGGCAAGATCTCGCATACGGTGTAAAATATTAGTACTTTCTTGTAGAGCTCCTTCAGCTGTTTGTGCTAAAGAGATAGCGTCATTTGCATTTCGTGTTGCTACATTCAAACCGTTAACTTGAGATGTTAAACGATTTGAAATTTGTAAACCTGCTGCATCATCACGTGCACTATTGATCCTAAGACCTGAAGATAAACGAGATAATGACGTTCCAACCATGTCTGATGACTTAGTTAGGTTTCTTTGGGCATTTAATGATGCCGTGTTCGTTGCTATAGACAGAGCCATAATTAATTCTCCTAATTAACTAAAAGAAATTGTTAAATTTCTATTTCAATAAGTTTTTCGGCATCAAGAAGAATTACTTTAGAAGTTTTTTTCCTTTTTAATTCATTTATAAAATATTAACCTTAAAAAACAAAAAGAAGACAGTGTCTCCTTTTTGTTTTAATTTAGAAAAGCTTGCCGCTTTTTCTTAATTCGGTCAAAGTTAGCCGCCCAATAGAGACAATGCCGCTTGTGGTATTTGATTCGCTTGCGATAACATTGATGTTCCTGCTTGTTGTAATATTTGATTTTTTGTTAATTCAGCAGTTTCAATTGCAAAGTCAGTATCTCTGATACGGCTACGTGACGCAGATGCATTTTCTGAAACAACGGTTAAATTGGAAATTGTTGATTGTAGTCGATTTTGAACTGCACCTAAACCCGCTCTTTGAGAATCAATAAATGCAAGACCACCATCAATAACATCAACAGCCATTTGTGCACCTATTGCAGTTCTAACATCTATATCATCAACATTTTCTAAGTTAGATAGTTGTTGACCATTAAGGTTCTGATTTAATAAAGCACTGGCACTTATACGGAAGTCATCATTAGATGTCATTCTTACAACCCCAACAAATGCAATACTATTAGTAGACATAGTAGGATCACTTGCCATAGTAGTTGAAGAAATAATTTGTGCAGAAGAAGTTATATCGCCTTCATATTCAAATGTATTTGCACTAATTGCAAGTAATGAGCCCGCGCCACCATCAGATAATGTTAAATTTGTAATCTCAATATTATCGCCACGTTCATTAACTAATTTTAAATCCCCTTCTGAAGTTAATGTTGCTGCAATCCCTGTTTCACTAGTTTGTGCATTGATAGAATTAGCAACCGATGATAAATCCTCTGAATTAGTAAAACTAGCCTTAATAATAGGCGCTGGAATAGTCGGGTCGGTATTTAACCCCCTTAACTCAAATGTAACTGTTGCTTCGGCCGATAACGAACCAAAACTACTTGTAGAAACAAAATCTAGTGTTGCAACTGTTCTTGCATCAGCATCAACTCCAGTAGTAGGTGTCGCTAACTGAATTGCTTTTTGTAAATCAAGTGCCGTTGCAGTACCTGTTACAGTTGCAGTCGCAGAACCTTGTGCTCCTTGTATTCCGACAGCAACAACTGAACCTTGAGATCCTAAATAGCCACTTGCACTCCCCCTGGCATCATAAGTACCAATTCCACCTAAACCTATGGCTGTACCACCGGAGACAACTTCACCAACCGTATTAACATCACCTAATGCTTCTTTTTGTAATAAGTGGGTTTCAGCACCTATCGTATCAGCAAAAAAAGCACCTATACTTACACTAATAGTTTCAAATGCAGTGGCACCAACCTGAAAACTTTCAGAACCAAATGTACCATTTAATAATTTTCTATCACCAAAGCTGGTTGTTTCTGAAATACGATCAATTTCTTGTTGTAATTGAGCAACTTCTTCTTGTATTGCAATTCTGTCTGTATTTGAAAATGTACCATTGGCAGCTTGAAGCGCTAAATCACGCATACGTTGTAAAATATTTGTAGTTTCTTGTAGTGCACCTTCAGCTGTTTGAGCCATTGAAATACCATCGTTTGCATTTCTAGCGGCAACATTTAACCCATTAATTTGAGATGTAAGACGATTTGATATTTGCAATCCTGCGGCATCATCTTTAGCACTATTAATCCTAAGGCCTGAAGATAATCTCTGTAACGAGGTATCCAAACCAGCTGACGATTTACTTAAATTACGCTGGCTGTTCAATGAAGCCACGTTTGTATTAATGAACAAAGACATTTACTTTCTCCTTAGGACAAATCGGTTTCTTGATGGCCCAATTACTAAATCAAAAACTAACTACCTAATTAAAAAGCAAACAATGTGCCAGCTTTATATAAAATTAAATAAACTTAGCTCTTGAACTTTAGCAAATGCCTGTTGTGAGGCTTGTAAACCTGTCATTGATGATTGGAAAGTCTGCATTGCGGCGTAAATATCAACTTCTTCTAAATTAGCAAGCGCGGTTACTGAAACTTCTTTAAATTTAAACTGTGCATTAGCTTCATTATCGATTGTATTTAATCTGGCACCCACTTGAGAGCGAATATTATCAACATTCGTAAAGGCATTTTTTAAATCTTGCTGAAGATCGCCAAGTAATTGACCTCTGCGAGAACTTTCAGGCCTATCGAGGCGAATAGTATCCGCTGCGGCAGGTGCTGGCCCGGCAAGATCTAGCTCAATACCATTAAACTCTAATTTAGTGCCCGTTGGATTATAAGTTTGCGCAGGCACAGGTGTTGAAAGTACAGTTACGGGTATCGTTGACCGATCAACCTCATTAACCTGAACCGTATCTGGAGCCCCTGGTGTCAAAATAATGTCAAAATCGGCTAAAGTATGCTCATCAGGTTTAATTATATTACCTCCTGAAATACCAACAGTTGATGTTGGATTAGGCATAGCAGTATAATTATTTCCTGTTACTTTCATTGTTTCAATGGCTTGCTTTAATACCCAATGTAAAGATTTTTCAGTATTTCCTGGCGCGGCCGTAATGCTAAATGTATCATTGACTTCTGCTCTTGTACTTGCATCAGTTTTAATGCTGATCCCCTGCACTTGAATATCATCACCAGGTGTAAAGTTACGAGAAGGGGTTACTGTAATACCTGTTTGAACATCAATTACATGATAAGAAGTTGCTGGTGCTGGTGCCGTTCCTGAAAAAACAACTTGATATGCACTCGCTGGAGCGGTGGGTTGAGTAAATTCTGTACTGTCAGATACTAAACCAACTGATAAATCTAAGGTCCCTGTATTTCCCCCCCCAGCTGTATTTAAAAAATGACCGTATGGAGAACTTACATTATCAATGAAACTGTTTCCCGGATCATTTACTTCAACTTTATAGCTTGCAGCAACGAGTACCTCTCTTTGCCCACTATCCCCTTGATATTGGGCATAACCAAATTTATCTTCTTTATAAGGTATAGTATTTGTTTGAAACCCTGAATATAAATAGTCACCATTTGAATTTTTTGAATTTGACAAAGCAAATAACTCATCAGCTCGCTTATCAAGCTCTATTCCTATCGCATTTAATGAAACAGAATCTAAAGAACCATTACCAGCTTGCACTAACAACTCTTGTACACGAAGCATAATGACATTCATACTTGATAAATTACTTTCTTCTACTTCATTAAACCTTGAAGCAGTTCCCTGTGCATTGACATAACGATCTGAAACACTGATTTCACTTTTAAGTTTAATTATTGTATTTGACGCAACGGGATCATCAGAAGGCCTTAATATCTTTTTCCCTGTAGATAACTCTTCTTGTGCTCGATCAAGATTTGATTGCCTAGTTTGAAGACTGAATAAACTACGATCGTAAAAATTTTGTGTACCGATACGCATAACGGTTCTCCTAACAAACGATTTTTTGGGAAATGGCTTTCAAAACAGATAGGCTAAAAGCATAAAAAAATTGATTCGTAATAAACAAAAAACACATGACTAATCTCCTAACGAAATGATTGTATTAACGTATTAAATATCTCATTTGCTACTGTTATTATTCTTGCAGAAGCTGAATATGCCTGTTGATAACGCAATAGATTTGCAGCTTCTTCATCAAGGTTTACTCCCGATGTTTCAGCCATTCTTTGCTCTGCACCAGCTAATAAAGTTTGAAATGAACTCGCGCTGATTTTGCCACTTTGTGTTATTACACCAACAAAAGTAACTAACTCAGCATAAGATTCTGAAAATGTATTGGTACCACCATCTAATGTTTTTTTATTTTGATAATCCAGCATAGTCAAAGCATTTGTATTATCACCAGGACCAAACTTTTTAGTATCAAATGGTGGCGCGCCATCTTGATGAGTAATAGTGAAAACTTCATTACCAGCTAAATTACCCGTTAACTTAACGCGCATACCCGGCACATCAATAACTTGATCTGCAGGAATATTAAATGGGCCCCCAGCTGGCGCACCTAGTGCTGCACCAGCTGAATTCTGCAAACTGTATTGTGTGCCTGTAGCATTGATTACAACTCTAACTTGAGGGTCTAACGGGGGGGGGAAATTAGCCGCATTAGGGAAGTTAGCATCAGCAGTATTAGATATCTCATACAATTCAAAATCGACATTACTTGGATTAACAACATCTGCTGTTGCTAAATAATTATCCGCAGCAGCAACTAAGCTAGGATCCTCTATTACCTGGCTTATATCGCTAGCTCCTGTATAAGTTGGTCGAATTAAAAACTTTGGGTTATTAGTAGCTGGAGGAACTGGCGCAGCTAAGTTATTATTTGAGATATTAATATCTATCCCTGTACCTGGGATTTGAAACCGTGTATTAGTTGGTGGTGACATAGCTGTTATATCAGCAGGGCTGAATGATACCAAGAGGGTCCCAGCTTCGTCACGTACGTCTAAATTACCAGCAACATACTCCATTGAATAATCTTGATTTGTTAGTAATGAAGCATTTGTGATATTGACTGAAAAATCAGTTACGGCCGCATTTTTATTTGAGTTTAGTGTTCTTGATAATGCAACCTGAGGATCATTAATATCTTTATATAAATTCGTACCAACAGCACCATTTAAATCTCGGCCTAAAGATTGTTGTCGATTAAAAGTATCAGCAAAACCAATTGCCATTTTGCCCATATCTCTGATAGAAGGTAATAAAAGATCATCTCTAATTTTTATTATTCCCCCTAAAGATCCTCCTTGAATTTGATCAGTTACAATTGACTTATTTACCGTTCCAGTAGTCGGAGCCATACCTATTTCTAGCTTAGTAGAGTCAAACTCATTTCTCTCAACCGATAAAGGAATAGCAAAAACACCTGTTACAAGTGTTAAGCCAGAACCTGCAGTTAAGTTTATAGTGCCATCTTTATGTTCTAATGTATCTACATCTACATACTCACTTAGCTGACTAACAAGTAAATCTCTTTTATCAAGTAAATCATTTGGGGGGAATCCACTTTCAGCAATAGAAGATGCAACAGCTATTTCACCATTTAATTGAGCAATACGTGTTGTAATTTCATTTACGGCTGAAATAGTGGTTTCTATTTCTTGATTTATATTGCCTAAATGCTGCTGTTCAACCTCGGTAAACATGTTATTAAATCGTTTCGCATTGGCTTCTGACGTACTTAAAAAAACATTTCTGGCAGATATTATTGTGGGTTCTTCTGTTATACCATTAACCGCATTAAACATGCTCTCTATGCTTTTTGTTATTCCGGTATCACTGTCAGCTAAAAAATTATCCAGTCGGCCCGCATTAACTGTTAATGAGTTATTGAAATTAAACTGACTTTTATTGTAAAGCACTTCTGAGAATGAAAATTCATTAAATGAACGAGAAATAGAAGAAACCTGAGTGCCATTACCTAAGAAAACACCACCGAATGGGATGCCAATTGTTGATTTCTGCTCTACCGTTTGGCGGTTATAGCCTTCGGTATTCGAATTAGCTATATTATGACCAGTTGTATCTAGACCTCGTTGAGCTGCGGCTAATCCTGAGACCCCTGTTGATAAAATGCCAAAACCCATAATTTACGACTCCAAAATAATCCTATAATTAATCACCCACAACTTGCTTTAATCCTTCATTAAATCTTTCACTTTTTAATATGCTGATAATTTTATTTGCATAATTAGGATCTGTGGCGTAACCAGCTTTCTGTAAAGAATGCAAAAATTGTTCCGGGTCTGAGGATTTGGTAAGAACTTCTTTGTAACGAGTGCCTGACTTTAAAAAGTCGGTAAAGTCATTAAAGCTATCTTCAATACTTTCATAAGCTCTGAAAGCAGCGCTTTTCTTGACGGCAACACCATTTTCAAACTCTAACGTCGACTTATTAACACTGTCACCTTGCCAGCTCTTATCCGCTTTAATATTAAATAGATTATTACTTGAAGAACCACTTTTTTGATTAATAATATGCTTGCCCCAACCCGTTTCAAGTGCAGCTTGAGCAATCATAACGGCAGGGTTTAGGTCAATTTTTTCCGCTGCTTTTTTAGCAAATTGCCATATCGAACTAATAAAGTCTTCCGAACTTTCAAATTTGACAGGGCTCTCTGATTTTACTTGAGTGGGCTCTTTTGACTTACTTGTCATAAATTCAGCTTGTTGCTGTTTAAATCTATCCGTGATCCACTGTGGAAAACTTTCTTTTTCTTCTAATTTTTCTGTATGTGGTTTTTGCAATACAAAACCTGTAGAAATACTGGGTTCTTGCTTGATATTATTACTGATATTTGCGTCATTTCTTAATATTGAGGCTGGTTTATAAGTTTGATAATCAGGACTTAACTGTTGAACAATCATATCAGCTAACCCTAAAGAGCCATTCTGTGAAAGCTCAGAAGTTAATTGCTGATCAAACATACCTTCATAAAACTGCGTTGCACTACTATTCATAGGGCTATCAGACTTAAAAGCTTCATTGGCTTTTCGCATGCTCTGCATAAGCATATTCATAAATATGCCCTCAAAATGCTGTGCAGCTTTTTTTAAGGCTGCTCTATCATTACCATCACTACTTGTTGCATCATGTCTTAAATCATTAAGACTATTCAGATCAAAATAGTTACTTGGCATATGTTGATTGACTTCATTCATAACAATTCTTTGGCACTTAGCGAATAATAATTAAGAAGTTGCAACTTTTAAGCCAAGTGAGATAGGAGTGAATTTAGAGCGGTATAACCTTAAAGAGTGAGCCTCAAAGAAAGCGGTAAGAATCCACTCTATTTTTGCTCACTTAACCCAAATAAAATATATAAGTTAATTATATAACGATCAGCTGACCACTTAATGCACCCGCTTCTTTTAATGCTTCAAGTATCGCCATTAAGTCCCCAGGAGCAGCCCCAACTTCATTAATAGCCCTGACTAAATCATCAAGACTGACACCAGGATCAAAAACAAAAGCTCGAGTATCATCACGAGAAACATCAATAATACTTTGAGCTGTGACAACAGTTTGACCTTCTGAAAACGGATCTGGCTGATCCACATCTAATTGCTCAGCAATTGTAACCGTTAATCCACCATGCGTAATTGCTGCTGGCTGCAACTTTACGTCTTTACCAATCACTATGGTTCCAGTTCTGGAATTAACAATAATTCTAGCCCCAGTATCTGCAGGTTTAAACTCAAGATTTTCTAAAGTTGCCAAATAGGCCACTCTTTGGGATACATCTCTTGGAGCTGTCACTCTAATGGATGTGGCATCCATTGGACGCGCCGTATTCGGACCAACTAACTCATTGATGGAATCAGCTAAACGTTTTGCTGATGTAAAGTCTGCATTATGCAAATTAAAAGTTATAAAATCACCTTGAGCAAACGGGCTTGGAACAGAACGTTCAACTGTTGCACCATTTGGAATTCTTCCAACGGTAGGTGTATTTATTAAGACTTTACTTCCATCTAAACCTTCTGCTCCTAAACCACTTACAATCAGACTCCCTTGAGCAACTGCGTAAACATTACCATCAACACCTTTTAAAAATGTTTGCAATAAAGTACCACCTCGTAAACTCCCTGCACTACCTATCGAAGATGCTGTTAAATCAACTCTTTGTCCTGGCTTTGAGAATGCAGGTAATTCAGCATGAACGGCTACAACCGCTATATTTTTAATTTTAGGACGAACATTTTCAGGTAATGTGATACCAAAACTTTTAAGCATTGCCTTAAACGTTTGTTCGGTATATCGTGTTTTCTCACCAGTGCCAGGTAGACCAACAACTAAACCATAACCAAGCAATTGGTTGGATCGTATGCCTTCAACCATAGCAACATCTTTAATCCTTTCCGCCGCTACATGTATTGAAAACAGAACAAAATACAATAAACCAAAAAGTTGAGCACACTTGATAATAATATTATTCATAATTAACCTCTCCTAAAATGGAGATAAAACACTTAAAAAGAAACTAGATAACCAACCGGGACTCTGTGACTCTTGTAAATCACCTTTACCTGAATATTGAATACGTGCATTAGCAATACGGGTTGATTCAACCGTATTTTCTGCACTCACATCAGTTGGCCTTACCGTTCCCTCAAGACGAATAAACTCCTCACCAGTATTTAATGTCAGCCACTTTTCACCACGGATCATTAAATTACCATTAGCTAAAACTCGCATTACATTCACCGTTATATTACCGCTTAGGCTATTGGATTGATTAGATTTTGCATCACCTGAAAATGAACCAGCAGATTTCATTCCAAGCTGAATACTTTGTCCGCCGATATTGACATTTTTAGCACCTAAACCAACTATAGGATCTAAACTATAATCAGTTTCTTTATCTGTTTCAGTTTTTGCACTTTTTGAAGCCTGAGTGGACTCTTTTAACATTACGGTAATAATATCCCCAACTCTCACCGCTTTTCTATCTGAGTACATATCATTTGCATTATATTCATTAAATAAAGACCCAGTAGCAACGATATCTTTCGCCTCAAGCGCTGGCGCTATTGGTGTAAAATATGGATCATCAGCAACAACTTGACGATTTGCAGTTGAAACACAACCAAAAAGAGTACTGCATAATAAAATATTTACCGTTGGTTTAAGTACTTTTAATAAGCTATGCATTGCCAAACCTCCTATTTCATTACAACTGCTGATTAATAAAGCTCATCATTTCATCTACCGCAGATATCACTTTTGAGTTCATCTCGTAAATTCTCTGTGTTTCAATTAAATTAACCAATTCTTCAGTTGTATTCACATTAGAAGTTTCTAATGCGCCTTGTACTAAAATCCCTAACCCCTGCACACCAGGATTTCCTTGAACAGGCGCACCACTAACAGCCGTTTCGGTAAATAAGTTTTGCCCATTTGGTTCAAGACCTGCTGGATTAATAAAATCAGAAATCGTTAACTGACCAATCACAACGTTATCAGCCTGTCCACGAATATGCACTGAAACCTCGCCATCTTGAGATATTGTTAGTGATTGTGCATCGTCAGGGATATTCATTTCAGGTTGAACTGGAAAACCAGCCCCAGAGGTTACTATTCGGCCGTTGCCGTCAGTTGTAAATTGACCAGCTCGTGTATAAGCTTGAGTGCCATCAGGCATCAATACTTCAAAAAAGCCTTGCCCTTGGATCATCCAGTCCATTGAGTTATCAGTTGTTAACAAGTTTCCTTGAGAAAAGTTTTTTTGCGTTGCAACAACCTTAGTACCAGCACCTAACATGAGACCAGAAGGAAGTTCTGTATCTTGAGAAGAGCGCCCACCTGGTTGATTGATATTTTGATATAATAAATCTTCAAATACAGCCCTGCTTTTTTTATAACCTACAGTACTGGCATTAGCTAAATTATTTGAAATAACTGAAATATCGGTTTGTTGAGCATCGAGCCCTGTTTTACTGATCCATAATGCTGGGTTCATTTTATTTCTCCTACCTAAACAATTCTAAGTAAAGAGGATTGACTTTCATCTATCTTCTCTGCTGTTTTCATCATTTTGACTTGCAACTCAAACTGACGTTGATGTGAAATCATGCCGACCATTTCTTCAACCGGATTTACATTAGACATTTCAAGTGCACCACTTATCACTCTCACTCCCGGATCTAGTTCACAAAAACCACATAAATCACCTTCAATACCTTTATCCTTAGGTCGAAATAAACCATCAAGCCCTTTTTCAAGTTGATTATTATTTTCTGGTTTTATAATCTTTAATTGATCCACTTCTTCCATAAAATTTGCAGGAGCACCTTGCGGCCTAACTTGAATTGTTCCATCACTAGCAATTTCAATTTTTTCGACAGGGACAGGTAAGATTATTGGTCCACCACCACCTATAACGGTACTTCCTCTAGCAGTTAATAGCTGACCTGTAGAGGAAACATGTAAATTGCCTTCTCGTGTATAAGCTTCATTTCCTTCAGCGTCCTGAATACTTAACCAACCGCCTCCTGTAATTGCAACATCTAAACTACGCCCTGTTGTTGCTATTGGTCCAAGTTCCATATTTGACCCAGGCCTTTCTTCCAAAGCAAAAACTCGAGAAGGCATTCCTTCTCCAAATGCTTGCATAGAACGCGCTTGTTCAAAATCAGATTTAAAACCTGTTGTTTTTGCATTAGCTAGATTATTGGCACTAACAGCTGTTCCTATGAGGTTTTGCTTTGCACCACTCATTGAAATGTATAAAAGCTTATCCATAATAAAGCGCCAAAAAAATGATATATAGTCTAATAAAGCAAAATCGATGCCAAATAAAAATATATTAAAGAGTTATTCTTTGAAATTAGGAGGGGTTGGGTGTTTGGATTGAAAAAATAAAGGTTTAAAACCGTATGACTTAAAACCTTTACTTTATCGAATTTTATTATCTAATTTGTAAAATCGTTTGAGAGATTGAATTATTTACTTCAAGTGCTCTTGAATTTGCCTGAAAGTTCCTTTGTGCAGTGATTAAATCAACTAATTCACCCGTTAAGTTTACATTCGATTGTTCCAATGTTCCCGAACGGATCGAACCAAAAGTACCTGAATCAGCTTCTCCAGCCAGCGGTTCACCAGAGGTTTGACTTGATGTCCAGCTTGTATTGCCTATTTGAGTTAAACCTTGGTCATTTGGAAAACGAACTAGAGCAACTTTACTAATTGCTTGCGTATCACCATTTGAATACTTAGCTTCGATTAAACCATCTGTCCCAATAGAAATACCAGTTAAGCGACCAACTGTTTTACCATCCTGACTTAGAGCTGATACTTCAAAAGCTCCTGAAACTTGTGTTAATTTAGTCATTACCATATTAAAAGTTTGATCAGGATCCGCACCATTATTTATAACACCAGCGCCATCATGCGGTATCACAACCGGAACAGTCACATTTGCTACGGTACCTAAAGGTTCAGTTCTTGGTGTAGGGAAAGTACCAGGTACAGCAACACCAGAGCTATCAAACTGTAGTAACATTCCCCTTTGCCCCGATGTTGCCTGATACTGTAATGCACCAGGATTAGCAACGTTTGGATCTTGCTGTAAATCCACATTAACCACATTTCCCGCATCATCGGTAACGGTTGAAAACATTGCCCATGTACTATTATTAGTATCCGCAGAACCACCAACGACACCCGGCGTACCAGGTGCAGCACCACCAGAAGCACCCAGTGCTGCAGGATTTGTTGTTTTAACATAATAAACAGCGGCTATTCGACTATTTCCTAACGAGTCATAAACCACTGTTGAAGTTGAAGATGTAAAAGTTGTTGTATCCGTAGGATCAAATAAAGCAGGATCTAAATTAGTCGCATTTGAATTTAAATTAAAACTCAGGTCAATTTGCCCTGTTGCTGAAGGAGAACCTGCACTATCAGGAATTTGAATCGGTGCTGTAGTACTTAAACTCACTGATTTTACTGAACCATCCGTATTAACGGGTAGCCCTTGTAAAAAATTACCATCAGAAGTAACTATGCGGTTTTCAGAATCAAGCTTAAAAGCACCTGCACGGGTGTAGGTAAAGTCTCGACTTAAAGGTCCTTCTGTTGTAACAAAAAAACCATTTCCACTAATAGCCATATCTAAAGAATTTGAAGTGATTAATAAACTACCTTGATGAAACTGCTGAGCAACATCTTGTGTTACTACACCACCACCATTTTGCGTTTTAGAGCTAGAGAATATTGAAGAAGAAAATACATCTGCAAATTCAGCCCTAGATTCTTTAAAACCATAGGTATTAACGTTTGCAATATTATTTGCAGTAACATCTAAGTCTTTTTGCGATGCTTTTAAACCGCTTAATGCTATATTAAATGACATATTAAATTCCTACCTTATTAACTGACTTCAATCACATCTTCAAATTTAACACTACCTAAATCATTAAAGTTGAGTGTTAATCCAGTTCCATTTTGACCCATACTCACACTATCCACCCGAGTACGAACCTGAACCGGTAATTCGATATGTTGCGCTTTTAAATTACCATCTTCATCTGGAACGTTTTGTACCAATCCAACAGCTCTGACAATATATTTACCATCTGGAACTTGATTTCCACTAGAATCTTTACCATCCCACTTAAATTCTAAATTTCCGCCTGTTGATGCGCCCATAGGAACTTCACCTACCACAACTCCATTTTCATCTTCAATACGTATTTTGATATCAGATGCCGGATAATCTAGTGGAATTCTCCCAGAGACTTCTTCACCGGGAGTATTCGTTATATAATGCGTATCAATGAGTACATCGCGACCAACTAAACTTGATGCTTGCAATGCTTGATTAGACGTCATTGACTCAGTAAATACATCAAATTTATTTGACATATTAGTTATCCCTTCAGAAATAGACATATTCGTCATTTGCTGCATCATTGCTTCATTATCTGTTGGATTTGAAGGATCTTGCATTGCTAACTGTTTTGTCATTAATGTGAAGAAATCCTCTTGAGTCAATTGTCCTTGAGGTTTTGTATCAGCCGCCTTTTCATCATTTTTTCGCAAGCTATCAACGTAACTACTACTTTGACTGCCATTAATCGGATCAAACATTTTATTCCCCTATTAACGTTGGCCAAGTAAAATCGTTTTACTTAACATTGTTTTTGCAGCATCTGCAATTTGTACATTTGTTTGATATGCACGTGAAGCAGAGATCATATTTGCCATTTCTTCAACTGTATTCACATTAGGACGGTAAATATAACCCTCTTTATCTGCCATAGGATGCCCCGGACTATATTCGACTTGAAGCGGTTTATCGCTTTCTACTATACCTAAAACTTTAACACCTACTGATTCTCCACCTTGAGCAGCGGCAGCCTTTGTCAGCTCAGCGGCAAAAACTGGATGCCTAGCACGATAAGTCTCATCAACACTTGAACTAATAGTATTGGCATTAGAAAGATTACTCGCAGTTGTATTAAGTCGCACTGATTGTGCGCTCATCCCCGTGCCAGCTATATCAAATACATTAAATAAACTCATAAATTACCTCTATGCCCTATTGTCCATTAAGTGCTTTTTTAAGCCCTTGGATCTTGCCAGTCAAAAATCTGAGACTTGCTTGATACTCTACTGAGTTTTGTACATACAAGTTTCGTTCCACTTGTACATCAACTGAATTTCCATCGCCAGTATCTGGCTGTAAAGGATTACGAAACTGCGCATTCGCATTTATTGAATTTGCGTTAATATCAAAATGTTTTTCATGTGTACGAACCATAGAACCATTTTGTTTCGACTTTGCTTGATTTAATACAGCTTCAAAATCGAGATCTTTAGCTTTATAACCGGGTGTATCTGCATTAGCGATATTTGTTGCGATGATTTCTGCACGCTGAGTTCTTGCCATCATAGCACTTGGATGTACGCCAAATGCTTTTTCAAAACTGATTGCCATAACCCCTCCAAAATTTTGACTTTAGATAGATACTGCAAGGCTTAGGCCAAAACACAAACTGACTTTAGATTATATAAAGGGTATTAGTTAGAGAATAAAAATAATAACGATATGAATGGGATAGAGAATAAAAGCTAAGCCATTTTTTTTACTTAGCTTTTTAAAAAGTACAACTATTTCTTTTGATATATTATTCCAGGGTTACATCTTATCATTTCAAAATCATCGTTTAAACCTGTCATAGATTCAGATGCACCTAAAAATAAATAACCTTTCGGGTTCAATGCCTGAGCAAATTGACCAATAATTTTTGATTTAATTTCAGGGGAAAAATAAATAAGTACATTTCGACAAAAAATGACATCAAACTTACCCATCAAAGCATATGAATCTAATAAGTTCAAATGCCTAAAAGATGCCATTTTTCGTGTTGGCTCTACAACCTTTGCCATACCGTGCCCACTATCAACAAAAAACTTTTTTCGTCTTTCGGTAGATAGTCCTCTCGCCAAAGCTAAAGAGTCGTATTCTGCATTTTTACATAAATCCAACATAGTGTTGGAAATATCAGTACCAACGATTTGCACTCCCATAGATAAACAGCCCGGACTTTTTGCTTGATATTCTGTCGTTGTCATAGCAATAGAATAAGGTTCTTGTCCTGAAGAGCTCGCTGCTGACCATATTTTTACTGGGCGTCTTAAAGTTTTAAATTCAGGAAAAACTTTATTTTTCAAGAGTTCAAAAGGATATTGATCTCTAAACCACAAAGTTTCATTTGTTGTCATTGCATCAACAACTGCGGCACGTAGTTGCCGCTCCCGAGGACTCAAAGTTTTATTTACCAATTCTGATAATGTATCAACTTCAAAACGAGACATTAAGGGTGCTAATCGACTTTTAACCAAGTACAATTTGTTATCACCCAGAACAATACCGCACTGTTGCTCTAAAAAAGTACGAAATTTATTATACTCGTGCTGTTCTAAGTGTTTATTAGCCAAATTTGATATACCTACAGTTTATTTTCAGTTTAAAATCAATCACAATGTACCCATTTTTTAACTGCAGCGGCTAATTCATCGGGGTTAAATTTAGCAATGAAGTCATCTGCACCTACTTTTTCAATCATAGCTTGATTAAAAACGCCACTTAAAGATGTGTGTAAAATTACATGTAAAGGCGCCAACCTAGGATCAGCTTTAATTTCAGCAGTTAAAGTATAACCATCCATTTCAGGCATCTCGACATCAGAGATTAACAAAGCGATTCGATCTGTAATATCTGTTTTACAATCTTGCTCTACTATTTCTCTCAACCTTACTAATGCTTCTTTACCATTCTTTGCTAATTCAGTTTGAATACCTAAAGGTTCTAATGCTCTTTTTATTTGATTACGAGCTACGGCGGAATCATCAGCAATAAAAATGATCCTCTCACCTAAATCCTGCTGCATTTCACCATCAGCCATAATCTCAGTACTTACATCAGTATCTACAGGGCAGATATCACTTAATATTTTTTCAACATCTAATATTTCTACTAACTCTTTTTCAATTTCAGTAACCGCCGTAAGATAAGAATCTCGGCCAGACCCTGATGGTGGAGGTAAAATGGACTCCCAATTCATATTAACAATACGCTCTACCGAACCAACTAAAAACCCCTGAACAGAACGATTATACTCTGCAATGATAATAAAGCTGTTTTCGATATCATCTATGGGGTTACCTCCTATTGCCATTGATAAATCAATAACAGAAATAGTATGCCCACGAATATGAGCAACACCTCTAATATACGAATTTGATTTAGGTAATGAAGTTAAGCGAGGGCACTGTAAAACCTCTCTCACTTTAAATACATTAATACCAAACCGCTGACTGCCTCTTAGCTTAAATAATAATAATTCAAGTCTATTTTGACCAACTAATTGTGTTCGTTGATTGACTGAGTCTAAAATGCCCGCCATTTCAATCTCCTGAATGAAAAGCTAAATATTCGGAATGATTTTTGCTTTCATTGAAAATATAAGTAAATTTATATACAGCAAGCGTCTGATTATTGACGCAAAATATTTATACCCTGTTTTCAACATAAAGCATAGTAGAAACATAATGAGTTTGTTTAAAAAAAATCATCATAAGTTTATTTTTTTCATGTTATTGGCATTATTATCGAATAATATTGCAGCTAAGATCTATTCTAAAAACGAATTACAGCTATTAGCCATCAACTACGTGAAACAACATCTACCAGAATTAAGCGAAGGAAAAAGAGAGTTATCTGCTCTTTCTCTTGATTCCAGGATCCCAGATAAAAATTGTGAAACGCAATTATTAATTAATTCAGCCAGATCTCAAAGAAGTAATCGGCAAAGTACAATACAAATTAAGTGTTTAGATGAAAAAAAATGGCATATTTATGTTCAAGTTAAAATTATCGAATTATCATCAATTGTAGTGATAAATAAAAACATAATAAAAGGAGAAATAATCTCCAAAGAACACTTAAGTATGCAATCAAAACAAAAACATTTAATTCGAAATCAATACTTAGATAAAAATGACATACAATATTTAATCGGAAGTCGTAGTAAACGTAATATTAAAAATGGTTCTGCGATTACTTATAATCAAGTTTGCATGGTTTGTAAGGGAGACAAAGTTACTATTTTTGCAAAATTTAAAGGATTAAGTGTAAAAACAACTGGTTTTGCACTTCAAGATGGTATTTTAGATCAAAGAATATCAGTTAAAAATGCCAAGTCTGGCAAGACGTTACACGTTAAAGTATTAGGTGTTGATAGAGTACAAGTAAGTATTTAATATATATGCTAAACTATTTAATTAATTGGCCGATAATTATAGTAATGAAATTTTTTGGGCGGACTGTCTCATGGTTAATCAAGTAAACAAAGGTAATCAACAAAATATTACCTATACAAAACAACAACAGCTCAACGTAAATAAAGATGTTGCGGCAGCCCAAAAGCAACCGGCAACATTAGCAAAAACAACAACTGATTCAGTAAACCTGACACCTCAGGCACAACAATTAAGAGGTTTGCATGAAAAAGCAGAACAATCTTCAGGTTTTGACAGCAAAAAAGTAAGTGAATTAAAAAAAGCAATTAGCGAAGGTAATTATCAACTCAATGCTGAAAAATTAGCTGAAAACATCGCTAAATTTGAATTTGATTTATATGGTTAGTGAAATTATGGAAAATGAACAGGTAATTGCAAGTATTCAACAGTCTTTGGTTGCTCAAAAGAAGAACCTAAGCTCGTTATGGCAAACATTGCAAAATGAGTTAGAAGCTATTAATACTAGAGATGGTGATAAATTAGAAAGTACAGCCAAAGAAAAACTTATTATTTTAGAAGAAATATCAAAAATAGATAAAAAACTTTCCGACTTTTCATTAAATAAGTTTAAAAAAATATTGCCAAATATTGATGACGACATAAAAAATATCAACGAACAATTAACAAATTGCAAGCAACAAAACGATATTAATACCCATGCAGCTCACCAAACTCAAGTAGCAGTTAAAAAAGTAACAGAGATCTTACTAGGATCAATAAAGTCAATTACATATGACAAAAAAGGTTTATCACAATCTGGTAACCTACTAGGTAAAAGCATAAAAGCATAAAAGCATTACTTAACAACGGCAATAAAACTAAAATTCAACGAAACTTAAAGTTACTCTCCTTTTATTTTTCTATCTTCTGACTTTTAATCAATAATAAAACCATAAGTAATTCATCCTATAAAATATACTTATGGTTTAGTCAAAAGCGACCTTATAGTGGTTTACTATTTGAGTCTGATGGGTGAGTACCCGCTTGATATTCTTCAAACGCAGTATAACCATCAAGATCTCTATCTGAGTCTGCATCCGTTGCGTCTGAATCAGATAGGTTTCTTAAAGTTTCAAACCAACCAGGTAAACCATCGGAATCGTTATCATCTGTTGTTGCAAAATTAGGAGTTAAAATGAGATTCACTAACTTACTAGACTGTGTAAAATCAGCATTATAAAGTTCAATTTTAGCTCTCAAAGTAGAGTTTAGTACTGGTACATCTGGTGTCGTTGGATTCCATTGTTGAGAGCGGCCACAATTCAATTGTTTAAATGCTTGACTGCTACTGCCATTATAAAGTGAAATTCTACAGCTCACACTTCTTAAATCACCATAAGAAATAGCGACAAAAGCAGCTAATTGATTATAATCTGCTTCCTTAGAAAAGGTTTTCCATAAAGTTTTTCTTTGACCTTGATTAAGAAACATACTAGTTCTGTAAGTACTGGTAACTAAAGAAGGTCGATCTGCGGATACTGATGAAATAGTTGAAGAGTTTAATAACTCCGGAATAACAACTTCATTACTTACTGCGCTAGCTGATAAAGAACTAAATGTAAGTAAGCTTGCAATTGACAATGATAAGATTCGTTTCATTTTTTACAAAGGCTAAATTATCAATATGTAAAAATTGACTATTTAGACCATCCTTTTGTTTACTGGATAATAATTAAGTCATGAATAATTAAACATAACTCCAACACTAAACTGTTTAAACGTAACAACTTAGTACCAGTAAAATATAGTTAGATAAAACATCAGTCAATTTATTTTTACCGATTCAAGGAAAAACTTTCCTAAAGCCAAGTAATCTAACCATAAAGACTTAGAGAGATAACTCTAATTTTTAAAAGCCAATTATTTACAACTTAAGAATCAGTAATAAGTAATTTTTTTCACTGTTCTTGGTTTTACTTGGCCAATATACAAATCATGAACCAACTTCATATCAAGTTCTAGTTCAGTGGCATAACTATCCCCCACAGCATAACTTTTAATAACTTTAGCACCTCGTACAGCCCCTTGTACTTTTGAATTTAATGTATCATTAGTTGTGATCATACCTCGAACAGATGCATTCGCAGTTATCTGTTGACCATAAACCTGTTCAGCTAACTCTCTATACGCTTCAAGTTTAGAGGCTTTAATAGCAAGGATTTCCTTCTGCTGTTGATTTTTACCCGGTTGTAAACTAATTGGTGCATACCCAACTGCTTTTAATATAGGATAACTATCGGGTTCCTGATAAGCATATTCAATATGTTTATCAAATACATTAGCGCAACCGCTAAGTAGCAGTATAAAACAAATTATAATCAAAGGTTTCTTCATAATGCCAGCCATTTTATAAGGTGATTAATTTAATCTTAACGTACATGCACATTATATGCCCATTTTTACCTTTGCTTTCACCCTTGGTATAACAATTGCTTTATGTAAAACTTCATGGTTTATTATTTTAGATCAAATAAATATTAGAGAGTTTTTTATGTACAAATTTTTGTGTTTATTTTTCTTATACTTTCCTTTACTTTCCCAAGCTCAATGGTATGAATCAACAGGACAATCTCAAGTTAGAGATGGTGATAACAATAGTGCAAAAAACAGAGCAATAGAGGATGCAATAAAACAAGCTCTTATATTTGCGGGAGCATCGGTATCAAGCATACAAACAGTTGCTAATGGTGTAATGACACAAGAGCAAACACATATTAGCTCTCATGGTGAAATTGAAAGAATAGAGCTAATAGATGAAGTTTATTCTAAAGATACAGTGTCTGTGACTTTACGTTTAGATATCTTTGCAAATGAACAACAATGTTTTGCTTCAGAATTTAAAAAAAGTTTAGCTATCACTCAAGTACAAATGCCCAACAGAGAACATGCCCGAACAGGTCAAATTTTTGACATAAATAAAATATTTGGCGAAAAGATTTTCAAATCAATAAAGTTAGCCGACAGAGCGATAACTCCAAGACCGTATTACCAACATGCAATAAGAACCGAAGAGTTTTTTAACCAACATTATAACTTTAACCCTAGAATCATTGAGCAATTGGCTCATAAAAGTGATAGTCAATATGTTTTAATATCTAAAATTAAAGATATTTCTATGGGTGAAAAACAAAATTCAGAATTCATGTTTTGGCAGTCAAATCGCTTTGAACGTTTTTTTGGGTATGAACTTATTCTTTTTAATGCTTTAACTCAAGAAATTGTAATGCAGAAAGATTACTCGACAAGTGGAATTTGGCGATTCAAAAAAACAGCTAGAGTCGATGTGAAAAGTCAAAAATTTTGGCATTCAGAATATGGGCAATCAATTAATAATTTGTCAAATCAAATCAGCCTTGATTTACAAGAAAAATTATCTTGTCTACCTCTACAAGGTCAAATAAAACATATAAAAGAAAATACAATTACTTTTAATTTAGGCAAAGAGCATGGTGTTAAAAAAGGGCAGTCATTTTCAATCGCATATCAATCATATTTTACAGATCCTGAAGGCAATAAGCAGCCATATATAATTACAAGCGCTAATCAAGTTAGAGTTAATCAAGTTTATACTCGCAGCGCCATAGCAAATAGTATCGGTGATAAATTACTCGCCAATATTCAAACAAGTGATATCGTACTTTTAGTCGAACTTAAAGAGCCTGAGTTATAAGTAACATTTCCTAATTTAACATTGCAATAAAACACTTAACTAATCATTAAAACAATGGCTATTTTGAATTCAATCTATTTTATAGATTGCGTTGATAACTACAATCAATTAGACCTATTATAAAATTTAAGCAATACTGAACTCAGACGATAAATCAGACTAACTTATAAGGTTCATTATGCTCAATAATATTGAAGGTCACACAATTCCAAGTATCACATTTCCAATGCGTAAAAATGATGACTGGATTACACTATCAACAAATGAACTATTTAAAAATAAAACCGTTGTTGTATTTTCATTACCAGGTGCTTTTACACCAACATGCTCATCAACTCACCTACCTAGATTTAATGAGTTAGCTGCTACTTTCAAAGAAAATGGCGTTGATGAAATAATATGTATTTCAGTAAACGATACATTTGTGATGAATGCTTGGGCTGCTAATCAAGAAGCTGAAAACATTCAATTGATACCTGATGGAAATGGTGAATTTACTGATAGCATGGGCATGTTAGTTGATAAGTCAGACATAGGGTTTGGTAAGCGTAGTTGGCGTTATTCAATGTTAGTCAAAAATGGCGTAATTGATAAAATGTTCATTGAAGCAGATGTACCCGGAGACCCATTTGAAGTATCAGATGCCGATACCATGTTGAATTACATCAACCCAAATCAAAAACCAGTAGAAGCAATTTCAATTTTTACAAAACCTGGTTGTCAATTTTGTCAAAAAGCTAAAACCTTATTAAAAGAAAAAGGCTTAACTTTTGAAGAAATCGCACTAGGGAAAGATGCATCAATTACAAGTATAAAAGCAATCACAGGCAAAGATACTGTGCCTCAAATCTTTATTTCGGGTAAACATATTGGTGGTTCAGAAGAGTTAATTACGTATCTAACTTAATAAGAATAGTTTCATATTTTTTATTAAGTTAGATATTACTTTAAAATTCCAAATGAAATAATTATTGCTCTCTATCAATGAGCAATAATTATGAAAAGATTTATACAAAAAAGACTATCGTTAATCTATCCATTTACACATAGCTTCAGTGCTAGAATTATTTCTCCCTAAAAGTTCATTCAAAATAGAAACTACCAAGCCTCTTTGTTGATACGAATTATAAATTCAACGTCGATTTAGTAAAGCGAGAACGTAAAAATTATAAATGTAGTAGAAGTTCATAAGGTTTGAATTCACTTGAAAATCAGGTCGTCAAATACTGATATCATATAAAATAATTTGCAAATGCATTTTAGTGAAGCTTCCATTGTGGAGCATTAATAAAATAGCATTCAGACTAACAATAAATTTTTTATAAGTAATAATTAAAACCAATATTATTTATATAGAATACATTTTATGACTCAAGATTACTTAAAAGCTTGTAAGCAACTTATAGGACAAGGTAAATATCATGAAGCAATAACAGGGTTAGAGTTTATATTACATCTAAATCCCAATTTATCAGCTGCGTATTCTAACTTAGCAATTTGTTATTCAAATTTAAAAAACTGGAATAAAGCGATCACCAGTATTCTAAATGCATTAGGTCATGGTAATAATCAATATCAAGATTTAGAAGAACTGTTAAATATACTTGAAAAAAGTGAACTAAAATCATATGTACCATTACTAGAAAAACCTTTAAAATTAGCGATGGAACTAGTAAAATTAGAATTTAGAGTTATACCTTTATTATGGCGTCAGCTGATCTCTAAACACCCAAAAGCACTATCCTTAGCAAGTAATTCGTTTACTCATGCAATAGACCTATTGTTACAAGATGAAGTTTTTTGCAAACTTATTGAGAGAAGCTTAATCACAGACTATTTTACCGAAAATTTAATCCTTATTAGCAGGCAAGAAATACTAAGTCGCGCTGTTGAAGGTGATGACATTCACGCATATTTACCTTTTCTATCGTCCTTGGCTTGTCAAACCTTATTGAATGATGGCCTCTATTCAAATACCAAGCAAGACAGACTTTACCTAAATAAAATACTAGATAATCAAAACACTACACTAGAACACTTTTTACTTTTGATTTGCCATTCATCTTTTGAAGAGTCTTTGATGCTTTGGAAAAAAAATCAAGATCTATTTAAAAATGATCAATTCAAAAGTCTCACTTCAGATTTACAATTTTATACTGATGTTTCTTTAAGTAAAAATAAAGGCATCATCAATCAGAAAACATCTAAGCTTGTTCAATCATTTTATATGGAGAACCCTTATCCAAAATGGAAGAGTGTAAAGGTAAGCAATCAGGTTAAAACGAATGAAACAGATATTTTATTTGCAGGGTGCGGTACCGGACAGCAATTAATCGATTTTGCCATCACTCATAAGATGTCTCATATAACTGCAATAGATTTAAGTCCAACTAGCATAGCTTATGCTGAACTAATGACAAAAAAATATGACATTTCAAATGTAAATTTTATACTTCTTGATATTTTAGATATTGATACTTTAGGGCTGAGATTTGATTATATAGTATGTACTGGAGTTTTACACCATATGGCATGTCCCAGTGATGGATTAGCTGCGTTAAATAAAGTACTTACTGATAATGGTCGTATGTTTCTGGGATTTTACAGCAGAGCAGCAAGAAAAAGTTTAAAAAATATTAAAAAAAATATTATGACATTTTTAAAAACGGATGAGGAAGGCATAACACGCTCAGGAATAAAACAATGGCGAAGCCAATTAACGACTGAAAATAAAGCTAATGCATGGTATCAAGTATCTGATTTTTTTTATTTAAACGGTTTATATGATTTATTAATCCATCCTCAACAAATAGAGTATTCAATCCCAGAAATTAAAGCATTATTAAATAAGTGCAATTTATCTTTTGTAAGCATGTCCCCAACAATTAAAAATAGAGAAGAGTTCAAACTTATTTTAGCGCAAAACCCCACAAATAAAGATAAACAAACTTTAGACTATTGGCACAAAATAGAACTAAGGTACCCTGAAGCATTTATTTATATGTATCAATTTCATGTAGTAAAATCACCGAGTTCAGTACTTAACAATAAACGACCATAACCAAATAAAGAAAAAATATCGTGTATAAATGTACAAAAAGCACAATGACTGCTTAAACTTATATTAGTAAATGAGCTTTTTCATTTTCTTTTTAATTAACGAAAGGCAAACTGATGAAACGTTATTGCTTTAGTGGTTTTTTAATCTTTATCATTTTAGGTTGCTCTTCTATGCAGTACCATGATGAGCATTATGCCAGTCGATTTAGCCAATATGGTTATGGTTACAAGCCTAACTCGCTTGAAAATACCGAAATAAAAGAAACATCTTCAAGCTATAAACTATTAAAAAAATATGCCGATCGCATTGCATTTGAGCTCGCCAGCCAAGTTGACATTAGTACAATTTCAGGCGTTAGCGTTACATCTTATGTAGATTTAGATGATAATTTAAACAATACACATGCCTTTGGTAATAAACTCGCTGAGATACTGATAATTTCTTTACATCAAGCAGGCTTCAAATTACTTGAGCCAAACCTTAATACCCATATTAAAACCACTGAATATGGTAGTTTCATTTTTAAACGTCAGTCACACAGTATTTCTGCAAACACATTCGTTGTTTCTGGCATCATAAATTACAGCAAGTCTGGCATAAATATTAACTCTCGATTAATGAAAATGAGTAATGCTAATATTTTGGCAGCAAATTCACTTTCTATGCCTTACTTTGTCATGAAAAGTGCCTTTCCTACCGTGGCTGGGAATGATCTTATTATTAAAGGTCAATAAGTTTAAATTCCAACTCCACTAATAGGTACTTTATATACCCTATTTATTAAATAATTCAGAGTAGCCCCTGTTTATAACAATCTTAATTTTAATTCGAATGTTTGAAATTCCCCGTCATGTTCTTTTTATTGCTTAGAAGGTACTTCTTCGACTCTCATAAAAATGAAAAACTAAAAAAAGTACAAAAAATGTACTAATATCATTAAGGGTAACTTTACATCTGTCACTAGTGATAGTTCCAGACGAAAGTACATTATGGGTAAACTGCCTCAGAAGCGTATCAGTTTGACTTTACAATTCAGGCAATTTTATTTCAAATAGGATAACATTATGAAAAAAAACATGATAACTCGTGCTCTAGCAGGAACAGTTTTAATCTCTGCTTCCTTATCAACCTCTGCTGTTGTCGCCCCTTTCAATGTCGGTTTCGTGACCATTCAAGACCTTGAAATAACGCAAAATAATGCACTATCCTTTGGCCAAAATGTCATAGGAACAGCCGCATCAACCTGTACTATGGATGTAAATGTACTTGCTGCAAATAATGGTAACAATGGCACTATTCCAAATGCTGATATTGAAGATGCGATTACTGGCACAGGCTGTTTAGCTGTTGCAACTGGTGCTGGTAACAATCTTGCTGGTGTGTATACAGTAAAAGGGCAAACAGATCAGTCTTTCACACTTACCTTAGGCTCAGTAGCCACCGGTGGTGACTTTTCTTTTTCACCTAAAGGTTTTATGGTCAGAGATGATAGTGCAGTTACATTTGCTACTGCAACAATCTTGTTTGCAGACACTCCAACTAGCGGCACTTTAGGGGATAGTGCTGCTTTTCAAATGGGTGTGGTAGTTGGAGGGACTATAACCATAGGCGGTACTGACTTGGTTGCGAACACTCCTTATACAGCCAACTATAATATTACAGCGACCTATTAAAAATTAAAAATTGAGCACAATAAATACTTTTAAAATGAGAGTGTTTATTTTGCTCAACAACTAACTTTAAGCAGCTATAACATAAAGTAATTTTTCCCGAATCATTAAAGGAATACTATATGTCTACACTCTTTACTTGTAACAAAACTTGCTATTTTACCAGTATATTATTTTTTATTTCCTTGCCTTTATTTTCTCAACCTAACATTCACTTTATTGAATATCGAGTTTTACTCACCGAAGATAACCCTTACCACAATTATCGTATTTTTAATCAAGGTAGTAGCAAAGCTGCCTGCAAAATTAATTTTGTTGATTATTTAATATCAGATACAGGAAAGCTCACTTTGGCTAAAAAAGGTTCTAAATTAAATACCAGTGCTTCAGGTATGTTAAGAGCTTCCCCTAAAAACGTGTATATTCCACCAAGAGCAAGCCAAAAAGTAAAAATACTAGCCCGAGGTTTAAAACAACAAATTGATGGTGAATGGGTGAGCTACTTCAACCTAGAGTGTAAAAATGCTGAACCTAAACTAATTAATGGACTTAATTTAATCCCTAATTTTGTTTTCCATATTCCCGTAGTTGTCAGAAAAGGAAAGCTTGATGCAATAGTTAAAATTACGAAGGCAAAACTTGTTAAAAAAGAAAAGTATCAGATAATTGAACTTGTATTAAATCGCATAGGTCAACGCTCTTTATACGGCGATATTAGTATACTAGACGAAACAGGAGATGAAATAGGCATATTAAAAGGACTGTCTCATTATCAACAAACAACCGATATCCCCATCAGTATCACTTTAAAAAGGCCTCCCAAAGGAAAACTCACCATTAAGTTTGAAGAGCAAAACCGTTTTGGTGGTGACTTAACAACCAGCTTTGAATTAAACCAGTAGATAGTCTAATGATAAATATAATTAAATTAAATTTATTCTTAATATTTATTTTAATCTTTTCAGAACGCCTTTTAGCTAAAACTATTTGGTTGGAAGAGTCTCCTTTAAACTATGAAATTTATGACTTAATATTAGATGATGGCTTAATGTTATTTAATAGCTCAGATATTTATATTCATAATAACGTTTTGCTATTACCATTTAATGCCTCAATATCAGCATTAGAAATTAATTTAAATTATGATAAAAGAGATAAAAGCTTTAAGGGACAACTTAACGGGAAGGAAATAACTCTATCTCTGCAAGAGCAATCTAATGAAATTAATTGGAATGTATCAATACTGATAAGTGATAACCAACTATTTATTGATACCCAAACCTTAGGATATTTAATAGACGCTGACATAACCGTTGATAACCCAAATCTCACCGTATTGTTGGCCCCAAAAACTCAGCCATTCCCATTGCAAAGCAGAATAGCTCGAGCCCAAAGAGAAGTATTTAAACCGACAAAAATGACAGATCTTGGTTATAGTTTTATTATCAATGATCAATATAGAGCATTTACACCACCCAGCGGTAATATCAGCTTTGCTGTCACAGCTAGTGATACGGACGATAACTATAATGTAAATTTAAATACTTTTAACGACATACTTTTTCATTCAGCCAATATTAGCATTGCACAAACCAATACAGGATCATTAAAAAAACGCTTAACTCTTTCTCGCAGTAAACTTAACCCTACAGAGAAACTAATTGCTAATATTAACCGTTATTCATTTGGTGATGTTTCTGCTTCTAATACACGCTCAGGCAGCAGTTACACAGGTGTAGGCTTAGTATTTACCAGTTTTAAAGAACGCTACGATAATAGTTTTGGAAAAATTACACTTGATGAATATGCAACTGCTAATTGGCAAGCTGAGTTATATCAAAATGGTTTTTTAATCGATACGGGCGTTGTTGATGAAAATGGTCGCATTGTATTTAAAGATGTTGAAACAAATTATGGTAGCAATCGTTTTGAAATTAAAACCTATGGTTCTTTTGGCGAGCAACAGACAATAGTAAGAGATGTATTAGTTGGCCAAAACTTACTTAAACCAGGAGAAATCAAGTACAAAGGCGGTGTTTTTGATACAAATCATAGTCTACTAAATAGCAATAACGTTCTCAACAATGATATTGATTTTGCTCCAGCAGGATTTATTCAAGGTGAATATGGACTTAACAACAAAACAAGCCTAGGTCTTTCCTTATTCCTTGAAAAAGATTTAGAAAATAATAATAGTGCCGAAGAAGCTATCGTATCCGTTACCCGGCAGCTACCCAGCGCACTACTCAACCTAAACCTGAAAGTACAAGAAGCACATAGTTATAATTTAGATAGTAACTTAACTGGGGCTATTGGTCGCTGGACGCATTATCAACTGGGCATGAGCTATTCCGATAATTACCAAGTTTTAGGTACTAACGAAAAAATTCCAGATAAGTTAGGATTTAGCGGTAGTTTAAATGGCAGAATTGGATCTTTAGGTTATGGTATTAGCGGTTCAACCAATGCATCATCACAACTTCAAAATGAAACTAGCTTTGACTCAAAACAAAACCACCTCACAGGACGAATCTCTTGGCGTTATAAGAAAGTGAGCTTTAGTAATGCAGTTAATTGGTCTCAAACTAAAAATAATGATATCGGAAATACCTCAGTAGTTGATCAGATTTCGGCATCTATCCCAATTACTAAAAACTTGAATTTTAGGGCTTCTGGAAAGTTTGATTTTAGTAATAACCGCTCAGGAGGAAAGTTCAAATCAATTAATAGTACTTTAAATTGGCGTATCTCAAACAGACTCAATACAAATATGTCCATTAATTATCAATCAGATGATAAATATCGAATTTCAAATTTTTTAAGTTGGCGTCGTGATGATTACAACTTAATTTTAGGAACTAATTATTCAGATGATAGCCGCTGGCAAATAAGCTTAGGTGTCAATTTTGCATTAGATTATGATTATCATAATCAAATATTCAATTTAAAAAACACTTACTCTCCCGCCACAGGAACCTTAGATTTATTTACTTTTATAGATAATAACAAAAATGCTTTATACGACGAATATGATGATGCTCTTGTTAGTGTTGAATTTGGTTCATATCCATATTGGAAAAACATACAAACAAACAAATTTGGTACAGCTTATTTACCTGGTACTTCTGCAAATTCTCCAGTAAAGGTTTATTTTGAAACAGATAATACTCACTCACCCCAACTTAAAGCGATCCATGAAAATTTTAGGTTTTATACTCACCCAGGAGGGGTTATTAGCTTAGATATACCTTTTAATTATGCAACTGAAGTCGAAGGAAAGATAGAAATTGCAGAGGCATCAGCAAGTGCCAAGTTTATTCCTATGCAAATATTAAATACACATAACAAGTTGATCCAACAGGTAACCGCAGATTTAGATAATGAATATTACTTTAGTAAAATGTGGCCTGGTGAATACACATTACAAATAGACCCTAAGTATTTGAAAAATAAAGGACTAAAATCAGCACCCAAACAAATTCATTTAGAGTTAAACGGGGCTGTTGAATATTATACTGCAACTGATTTCACCCTCACTCCTATCAAAACAAACACCACAGATGCAATAAATGAGCTTGCTATCGAAACCAAAGCGAAACTTACAACTATAATTAATACTAAAATAGATGCGCCCATTCATCACTCAGATAACAAAGCTCTAATACCCGCCATACAAATGAAACCTATAAAAATAGCAGTTAAATCACAACTTATGCCAAATGAAATTAAGACTCTAAACAACAATCTTTTTAGCATTCAAGTTGGTGCTTATTCAAAAGTAAACTATTGCATTGAAAAAATAAATGAACTCACTTTACTAAAACTAAGAAACACATTTAACAGGCATGAAAATGACTTTTGCAAAGTCTACATTGGCCAATACTCAGATAGAATAGAAGCCCAAACTCAAATGGAAAACTTACCAGAATCAATCAAAGGTATAGGTTTCATAGTTCAGCTTTAATAACATGCAAGAGGTAATTTCATTGTTAAAAATAAATGTTAATTTAAAAATTAAGGTAATTTCTTTTTTAAGCTCAGTATTATTCTACCCAATCCCTGCACTGGCACTAGAAGAGTATATCCAACAACAAAAAACAATTTCTTTTGGGCAAACTATACCTAGGATTGGTTCTTGTGAATTAGACCCTTTCACAGAAACAATGACGAGCCCACAAACAATTTGCATTGACTCTCACACTTTAGGTCACTATAAAATATTTGGTGATGCTAATTTGATGTTAAAAATTATATTGCATAAAGTTGATGATATTTCAGGAGGTGTATTTTTCGCCCCTAAAGGTCGCTTAAAAAACAACCTTGGCGACGATGTATCGGCCCCCATTTCAGAAGCTGAAACTTGGATCCGAATAGGCAGTGATGGCATTCTAGACATATATGTTGGTGGTACTTTAACACTAACAAAAGTACAAAACTCATCCTCATCTATAACTTTACAATATAATATTGAATTTAATGAACCTTAAGTTTAACAATACTATCTAAGTACCTTAACACCATCTTCCAACTGCTCAAGTAAATTTGTAGATAAAGTCGCCTTTGCTGTTGACTGAATATATCCTGAAGCCGTACTTTTAATATAACTATTAATAATATACCGCCCTTGATAGAGGCTTATATGGGACTCTAAAGTTAAATCGGAAATCTTTTGTTCTTTCTGATAAACAGCAACAGGAAAACCAAATTCAAATAACTCATTAATAAATAAAGATGCAATATGCTCTCTTGCTTCTGAAAATGAAGATGGCATTTGGCTAGACAAGCTGACAGGCATTACGACTATAGATTGATTCACGTTCAGCTTTTTTAATTTAGCAACTAAGTCCATAGTCAGGTGCTGTATTTCACGCTCAATCTCACTAACCAGCTCATTTTTGGAATCTTTTTTTATATTTTTATGGTGAGTGTCTTGTGAAGAATTATATATTTCAATCTGTGTTTCATCTTTGGTCATTAACTCATTGTCAGACCTATTTGTTATATTTAGATCAGACTTGTCATTTTTAGTATTAAAACTAGTGCAACCTTGCACTATTAATAAAATAAATAATGAAGAGATTGAATATAGTTTAGAGTTTTTCATTTAAAGAACTCCTAATAATTTATTCCTTAAAGAAATTTTAAGCCAATTATCATTCCTTTAAGCACCAAAATAAAAATAGACATTAACAAATAAATTTTATCTAAGTTATTGTCCTAATATTACATAAAAGTTTATATCAGGAATTCTATACTGTCGAATAAGAATAGAAAGTACTCCCCCTCCCCTCAAACCTCATTGAAACAGAATAACCATGAGGTTATCCGGATTATAAAAGTAAGCAATTTTATTTAAATTACTTTTAAAGTGAATAAAGTTCAATTTATTAGAGTACACAACCTTTAAAATTAGACTAAAATTTAACCTATAAAGCATATGGCAAATAAAATAATTTGTCTTTTAACTTGCTAAGGTGATCTATGAAATTTGTAAATCTAAATTTTATTATTCAAAACTCTCATTTCACTCAAGAAAATTTAATAACATTAATCATATTAACTTCCTATAAAATGACCATTTACCTCAAGTATATACACTTACGACCAAGTCATTGATTAATTCAGTATTCTCTAAATATATAACTTAATACCAAGGAAGACCTTTTAAAAATGAAATTAACCATTTCAAGTTTTATATATTCGATTAAAGGTTTTTTATGTGTAAAATTCAAATTATACCTTTTATTATTACCCTATTATTTTTTTTAAGTTTTCACTGCTTGGCAACATCAATTACAGGCACTCTCCGAGTAAGAACAACAGAAAAAATAGGAACAACCGAGCTACAAAGCTTAAGCTTTGGTAGTATAGAAAAAAAGTTAAATGGTAAATGTATTATACAAATAACCACTCATAAAAAAAGAACGCACTCAAAATCTACAAAAACAAATTTGAATTCTTGTTCAGCTGATAATTTAGCAAGACCTGGAATTTTCACTCTTAAAGGATTAGCAAAAGCAAGAGTCAAAATTCAACTCAAAAACGCATTAACTAAAGGGTGGAAGTTTGAGCCATACGGCATAACAGACAAAAAAATTCAAAAAACAAACATAAAAAAAATAGTAACACAGTTTTCAAATACAGGTGAAGCAACCTTGTATATAGGTGGTAAACTTACAATTAATGCAGTGTCAAAAGTTTTTCACCATAATGATTACGCAGAATACACTATTAATATCATATATTAGTTATTGTTCATTTATACTCTACTAGTTTATGGCCCACTATTTGCTTTGAAATTACTACAACTGACTTTAACATACCAATTTTGGTTACAGGATATTCTAAATGCAAAAATTAATTACACCTTTCTTGTTATTAATTTTATCAGGTTGTAGCAATTTCAATTCAGGGCTAGAGTTACCAGAAACAACTCGTTTATGCTTAACACCAAAAGGCGTTTATCATAAATGTGGAAGTGATCAAGCGCTAGAAGCTAATACTATAAAACGAAAAAAAATATACGCATCTCCAGAAAGTAATAATTCAGGAACCCAGCCTAGCTACAGTATTAAACATCATAAGAAGCTTGAAGAGTATATTGAACAAATGGTTATGGATATGCAATATAGCTTAAGCCGTTATTATATTAACGAACCAATTGCAGTTGCATCATTTGTTGAATTAGATACAGATCTCAGTATAACTAACCAGCTAGGTTTAGAATTATCAGAATCATTTATAGCAGAGTTAATGAAAGCCAACTTTCCATTAGTTGAGCACAGAGTTACAGGTGAAATAATGCTCACACAAGATGGTGATTTTGTACTTTCTCGCAATCCTCACCAAGTTAAAAGTTTACAAAAAATTGGTTATGTTATGTCAGGAACTTTGCTGAAACGTCACAATGGTATTTTAGTCAACGCAAGAATAGTTGGCTTAAAAAACAATCAAATATTAGCATCTTCAAGTAAGTTGATACCAAAAATGATTTTGAATGGCTATTAGTTGTATTAGTTCAGGACCCTGTATAAATAACTCTGTGTAACTGCCAGTTTTATATAAAGTCTTTTAAACGGTCTTTGAATTCAATCATAAATCGATTCAAGGCCGTTTTCCAATTTCTAATGGGCATAGTCCACTTCTTCTCTGCATTTTTTATCGCTAGATAAATCACTTTCTCTTATCTCGATCTATTTATTAATAATAAAACAGAGATAATAACATTTATATTAATTAATAAGTTTATAAAGAACCAAGGCAGTTACTCACAAAAAAACAAAAACATTATTTAGATTACAAATAAGCACGATTGCTTGACTGGACTTCCTTGTGTACCACGACACAGCCTTCTCATACTAGATATAATCATTTAAGGGTGCATAAGTAAAAAACTCTATTGATGTAAGTTCAATAGAGTTTTCTACTATAAATATAACAGTTTTGCCATTAATTATGACTATATTTATAATTAATATCATAGTCTAAACTATAGTTTAAACCGTGACTCAATTCGTTTATAAATATCAGTTTCCCTCCCATTACAATATCGATAACACCTGAAGGACCTAACTTAAGCTTTGTTGGAGTATTTGTATAAATTGCAAACTCATCCAACTCAATCTTTGCGACTCCTTCAGGTTGGAATATCACTTGACCATCAGGACTTTTTTTAGATTTAAATTCTATTTCGACAATTTGAAATGGTTCTGCTGTTAACTTAAATTTACCATTACTACCTGAATAACTCGAACACGTAGAATCTTTAGTGTTACGTATCGTATTATTTTTTTGGCTATCGTAATAACAGCTCCCGGTTTTAGGAAGAACAGTATCAAAGTCTAGATTTTTGATTTTTTGTAACATTATTTCTTTATTTGCTGCATTTGTATTTAACGAACCAAGTATTGCAACTAAACAAAGCATTCTATTTATAAAGTCACCTTTATTCATTTTAGACACCACCTTATAAGTTTATATTTTTGTAAAAGTTTTAATATTATTAACGTCAGACAAACTTCTCACCCAGCCTTTTATTTTATCATTCTCTTGAAGTTTACCTAATAGAGTAATAGCTTCATCTCTATTTTCAAATAGCTCTAACAATACTAAGTTATTATCATTATGCTTAGCTGTATAATATTGATATTCTTGAGGAAGCTCTTTAATTACACCACTAGCAAGTTTTGAATCTTTTACTGCTGCAAGTTGTATAGTGAACTTAGGTAAAACCTTACTCTGAAATTCATTCTCAGAATGAACGCTATTTGGTTTCTTTATTCTTACCGGAAAGGATGGTATTTCTTTCTTTATTTGTAAATGATTCCCTTTAGCACTAGCCTCCGAAAATGAAGAAAATCCAGCTAATACAACCTTAAATAGCCCTTGATGCTCAACAATAGATAATTCTTCCTCTGGTAATTTCACACTCAAAGCAGCTAAATCAGATTTTGCATTATCTGATTTTTTATAAGAACCAAATTGTAATACCCAACCTGAAGGTTCAACTTTCTTAGGAGATACAATTTCAGGTTCTGGCTGCTTAGCTTTTACTTTAGAAGTGTTTTCAATAATTAACTCTGGACTTGCCGTAACTAACACTTTTTCTATTTTTTTAATACTTGCCAGTTTTGGCTTAATTATACTTGCTGACTTCAGTATTACAGGCTTAATATTTGATTTAACATTTTTAAAGCGTTTCTTTTCTGTCTTAATATAAACGCCTTTACCTGCTTGTACTTTGCCTATCGCCGGATCGTAATTCTCATCATTAAATTCAACATCTTTAACCTCATCAACATATACCACCTTATTCTTAGGGTATAAAGTCAATGCTTGTATTTCAACAAATCCGCCTTGTGGTGGTGTTGCTAAATGATAAACACCTGGCTGACTTTTTAATCCACGAAGAGCTAAAAAGTCTTGGTTTACACGAATATGATAATCACCTGAGTTAACTTCATTAAATTCATAATAACCATCATGGCTTGTTACTGTTGAAGCGATCAATTTACCGTTAGGGTCTACAAGTTCTATTTGAGCTTCTTTAACTGCTTGCTCACTCTCTTCAATTGCCATAAATAAGTAACCAACAACATCCGTTTTAATTGTGAATGGTATATTCGCTTTAATATATCCACCACTGTGAGTGTATAAACTATAACTTGATACACTAGGTAAAACGCCTTCCTTCCATGCACCTGAAAAACCTACGGTTGAATTTGTTGGTACCCCTTGTAATACAACACGGCCAGTTTTACCTGTTTTATATTCTCTCCAGTTATTATAAGGACCAAATTCAACTCCTGGTAAAGCTAAATCATTTTCATCTAATATATTATTTGAATTACGATCTAGGTAAGCAGTTAAATCTAATGTGGCACCACCATATATACCGCCATTAGATACTTTAAATTGATTGTTCACATGATCATAGCCAAGAGCAAAATTAATACCTAAACCAATTGACCAGTTATTTGTTGAGTCATGTTGAAATACACCTGAAACTTGAAAGTTATCAAATGCTTTAGAAACAGATGTAGATAAGTTCCAACGGTCTTCATTGATTACAGTTGAGATACCATTTTGCTCGAGTTCATTATAATACTCAGCACGTCCATTTAAGCTATAACCATTATCAAAATCTGTATAGAAACTAATCCTAGCCGTATCTAATTCCGTATTATCTTTATGAATGTAACTTGTTTCCATGCTAATACGGCTATCATAAAGTTTTGTTGACCAACCTAAATTACCTCGATAATAACTATCCTCATCTTGGGGAATATACGTTAAATTATTATATAAATTAACACCTCCTATTGCCCAAGATAATCGAGAATTTACCCTTGTAAGCTCGGTTTTCTCTTTTGAACTTACAAAATTAGCACCAAAGCTATAATTTAATGGAATGATAAACTTATTCCAACCACTTAGATTAAAAGAAAGACCATGAGTATTAAACTTATTCTGCTCTTGCCCATTATCAGTATTAATTTGACTATAGTTATACCTAAAGCTATAGGTATGACGCTTCGAAATTAATCCTTGACCATTAATATTGGCACGAATATCACCACCATCTTCAAATAAAAGTTCATTTTTAATCAATAAGTCTTTAAATGCAGCTTGTAAGTTAATATTTAATTCTTTTTGATAAGAGCCATCATCATCCTTTTGAGCTGAGAGAGTTAAACCCGTTTGATATTTATCGCTAATACCATAATCCCAACCATAATTTAATTTATCTGGTGAGTATCCACCATCTAAAGCACCATGTAATAATCTAGAGTTTGATTCAAGTACACTTCCTTTAAAGCGACTCTTCCCTGGCTTTAACCAATTTCCAGAGATATTAAGCGTTTCAATTCTTTCCTCTTCTTCACCATGAGGGCCATATAATTTCACTATAAAAGTATTAACACCATATTCTGTGTTTATATTTTCAAATTTATAAATCCCTTGATCAGAGACTTTTTGCTGTGCAATGAAGTAACCATCAATATAAAGTTCAGCCTCCCAACCAGGCACTGACAACCCCTCAATTACAGTAGAGCCAAAGTCTCGGCTAAAGTCTTTTTCGTCGCTGCGAAAAGTAAAACCTACACCACTGCCGCCAGCACTTCCTCCTGTATTAGAAGCACTCACATCACCAAAGTCATATCGTGTAATACCTAAAGGAAGTAATTCATACGGAGATGTTGGCGCACCACTAAAACGTAAATATCCAAGTAAATCTGAATTTTTACCCTTACTTAAATTTAAAATAGCAGAGTGATATAAAAAATCGCCACTCAAACTTGCTCCAACAGAATAATTAAGGTTTTGATTTTTACCATCATATACTGCAAGATTCACACTACCTGTTGGAGGCGTTATGAAATGATAATGATCAACTAAAACTTCTTCACTCGAAAAATATCTAAACTCTTCTTGGTTAATTGTCGTTCTTCTTATTCGCTTTTCTTCTTGGCTTCGATTCATTCGTTTTTCAACTGGAAACAAATAACCTTGCTCTCGGGGTGTAATAACAACTCTTAATTGACTGCTATCATAAACAATAGAGGAATCTAATAAGGCAGAAAACATATCTAAACTTAGTAGTCTATCGTACTCATTACTGGCCCACGTTAAAGACTCACCACTTGCAAACCTTAAGTTTGTTTGGTTTTTAATCAAATCTAACCAGTTACTATTATCACCAACTGTTACTTGAAAGTAATTGCTGTCTAAACGAGAGTTATGCTTTAACTCTAACGCCTCTATTACAGTGAGATATGGTACATATAAGTTATTATCTAATTGATAAATTTCAATATCAGTTAATAAAGTCCAATCTCGTAGTACAACATCTACAAGAATATACTCGTCTTCATTTAAAGTTAACTTTGAAAAAGTTTGTGCATGAGCACTACTAATAGCAAAACAAAAACATAAAAAGATAGAACTTAAATTGATATAAGCTTTTAGCTTAGGCAACATCCTGTCAAACATTTGGCTGCTACTCCGAAGATGAATAATAACTAGATAAGAGCAAAATCCAAGCCAAGTTAAACCAATACAAATCAGCAACTTAAATGCAAGAGTTTTATTTTATAAATTATTAAAAGTTTTAAAAAATAATGCTTTAGGCCAAAATTAATTGACCTTAATACTACGGACTTAAAGGTTTTCAAAAAAGAGCATTTTTAATTTCAATTTTTTGAGTTACTCGGTTGAATACATTGCTTTTTTCTGAAAACTCCACCAAAACATTGCCACTTGGTTTTTCATCTAATATAAATACATGATTTTCCACTTCAGCTGGGCGATATAAACTAAAGTTTCGGATATGTTTGATAACTTCTCCCGAGCCTTGGTCAATTAGTTTCAATCCACCAACAAGTGAGCGATTCCCTTTACGAGTTTGCTTTAACGCTAACTTATAACCTTCGGCAAAAGGTGTGATAGATGTTACTTCAAATGCGGTTGAAGCTGCTGCATCACCTATTCGAACATGTACAGGTAAGTTGTAATTTACCTTTGCACCTATATTAGGTTTACCTTTAACTAAATTTTCATTTTTTTCGCTACATGAAATTCTAAAAAAACTGATATATTCCCCAGGAGTTAAATTTGCACGACGGCGATAACTTATTTTAACTCTTTGAGAACTTTGTGACGGTATAGATACTGAGCGAGGTGAATAACGTAATAATTTTTTGGCAGGCATATAAGTTGATTTAACACTTGCCACTTCTAACAGCTCATTTGATTGAGAAAAGTTATAATGACTTAAATCTAATAAACACTCTGCATTTTTTCCTTCTGAATTTCTCAATGTTAATTCTGCGGATTGTGAGTTTTTATCTAATACAATACGGTATTTATCAAAAGTGATTGATGCTGCGCCAGCTAAAGCCATTTGACTAAAACTTGCAGAGGCTAATAAAGGGGCCAATAAAAAAATTGATTTTGCGATTTTATTCATAATACTCTCCTAAAAAGTACAATCATAAAAGCAAATAGTGTGCCACAAAAAACAAGCACTATAATGACGTGATTTAACGATTGATTTAGGGTTATTTTAAGTACGAACGTACTAAAGTAATGAAATAATTTGAAATAAAAACCCATGTATGTGTACATGGGTTTTTAAATAATTTATTGCTATATATTATTGATAAATAACATTTACAATATAATTTAAAGAATACTCGGTATCAGGATCAACATTACCATCAATTTTCAATGTACCGCCTACAGCAAGTAGTCCATCACCTGTACTATTAAGATTGACTTCTTTAGTGTCAAAAATTTGTACTAAGTGGGTCGCAATATCATCATAAACCGCTTGAGCATCCGCTAAGTTGTCTAATCCTGCAGCTGCCACGTTTGTTAAATCAAGTGGGTCAGCAACATCTGCATATACAGCAGCTTTATAAATGCCTTCAGGCTTAAAAGTACCCAATGCATTTGAGGGATCTGCAGAAAAACTTACTTTAACTCTTTGAGAAGGCACTCCCTTTAAGGAAAAGTAACCCGGAGCTGACGTACCACAGGCATTAGTACCTGGTGGTAAATTACCAGATGTAATTGCATTAACAGTGAAAGTACCTGCATTTGTACCGGCTTGAGTAGAAATGTCAATTCTTTGCGGTACCGTACATTCATAACCAGGTGCTGCAGCAATTTGTCCCATTTGTATGGTTCTTTTTTGCGTTACTGCTACCTGTTCTACAGTTCTAACTTTTAGAACAGCTTCAGTAGCCGCTTCTGCAATATTTGAAGCACATACAAGCGAAGCTGATACTGCCAAAGCGGGCATAGTCTTAATTAAAAATTTCATCATTCAGCTTCCTTATTTATATGTAACATCTAATGAATAAGTTAATTCATAGTCTTTACTAGTTTCTAAACGTTGTAACGTAGTTAACTTACCAGCAATAAGTAAAGTGCCAACAGCAGAATTATGAGGTTGACCTTGAACTATTGAACGTAAAGTTCCTAAAGGTAAATCAGTCGTTGCACCCGCTGTAATATTTTCAATTTTTCCTGGCATAGGGTCATTTTCAACAAACTCATCTAAGCTACCAGCATAATAGCGTGCAACAGGTTCAAATTTTAAAAATTCATTACTGGTATCTTGAATTTTAAAAACAACCGTTTGATTGGCGACACCTTTCAGTTTAAATATTCCAGGTGACACTCCTGCATCTGCCATATCGCTTAGAGACTGCGCCGCAGTATTACTTCCATTGCCTCCACATCCAGTAGATTTAAAGTCAGCACCATCATCTGTACTGGCATCCATTAAGTATTCACCAGCACTAGCTCCCGTTGCTACAAGTAACTTATCAAATTCACATTCTGTTCCAGATGTTACAGATAAGTCGTTACCAAAGTTTAAACCTTTGACTTCTTCTACCGTTGCTTCTGTAGCAGTTCTAAAAGTTACAGTACCAACATTATCACCATCAGCAGCAATACCGGAGAATGAAGCCGCCAACATACCTACCATGGCTAGCGGCTTCATATTGATTGGTTTTTTTTCCATGTTTTAATCCTCAATAATTCAAAATGTTTCCATAAACGAGCACTGTTATTATTGCTTCCGTTTATCCCATTTATATAATTTACTCAAGTTATGTATCGGCAGTAGTAAAATATCTTTAGTTTATTTTTTAAATAAATAAATTAAATCGCTAATTTACTTTCCCTTTGTCTATTACATTTATTAAAAACGACAAGTTATAGTCAAAAAATAACGGTATGACCTTTGCTTATCATCGATATAACTGACATTAGGAATAACCCCGATATGTTTAAAAGGCAAAATGCATACCTACTTTTAAGTTTTACTGGATTTTTTTTACAAGGCTGCCAAAACACTAGGCAAACAACGCTTGATAGTGAGTTGAAGCTAGAATTAATACAAACACAATGGCAATCAATGGCGCAAAGTGCGGCAAAGGTTTACCGTGACGCAGGGTTTATATTAACTGCAGAATTAAAGTGGCAGGATGAACAGTGGGGGAAAAAATATTATTTTGACGATATTAGTTTAACGGAACCGGTAAGTGAATACCGTATTGATTTACTCAACCCTGATTTTACAAACAAGTTTTTATGTAGTTGGTATTGTGAACGAATTGATGAAACTAAATATGATAAACTGATTGGTTATTATTCCCACCTAACCTTTTTTTATCAAAACTTAAAGCCTGAGCTACTTACTTTTTACTCTAATTTAATTGAAATTGAAGATAACTTAAGTAATGTAAATTACTCAGCAGAAGATTTAAAAATCAAATTATATAAAATAAAGCAAGACCCGCCTAGCTTTAGTAACTTCACCGAATTTGATGAATACTTAACGAGACAAGTTTTTGAAAAAAATGGTTATTTTGAACCATCAAACCAAATAGATAACACTTTAGCATTATTTAATGATAACAATAATTCTGCCATTGATAGTGTTAATGACACTGATATAGTTGAAGTTAGCACTTTGAGTACAGATAATTATAATGCCTTACCTCATATACCAGTAAAATCAATACCGCTTAAAATAGATGATACAGTGTGTAGTTATCAAGAAAACTTTTTTGGTAAAGTTTTAGAGCTGCAAACCAATGGAAATAAAGTGCTATTATCAGTAAGCGGACAAGCAAAACGACAGCAAGAAGGCGCTATTATAGACTTAATTCCTGGTTACTTAATTACACAAGGTGGGCATTTTGAATATCTTGAATTAGATGAAATTAAGGTCTTTAATATTGATGATGTTTCGCATTGTGAAATGGCGATATAAAGACTATTTAAGTGGGTATATTTACTTTATCTTTTTTGCAAAATTAAAAGAACAAAGTAAAATACTGTCAGTCAAAAACTAAAACCAGCAACCCACTTAATTTAACCTTAAATTTCAAACCTTATCTATGTAAAATGCTTTAATTAATAGTGTTTAAACACGGATATTTACAGGGTACCAATTTAAAATTAGTGCATTAAGTTTAATACACTTTTCTAAAAATACCTCTTCGGATATCATGTGAAATAGGTGGGATTTATACTTAGAATAACGCTGCAATAATCTACTACAATATTTACGATGTATATCAAAACCTTAATAGTTAAAATCAACTTTAAATTCATTGGTTTATATTTTTAAATAATTTAATTTTTAACCTCTTAACTAAGCAAGTAAAATAGAGGTAGGTAAAGGTGCATACCTCTCACTTCGAAAGATTAAAAAAACCAGTGAAAGCCTATTTTTCAATCGTTTTTATTCCAATGTAAAGTTTGACTTTTTTTCACTACCTTGTATGGCATGAGTGATGTCTTCCGGTAAAAAGCCTTGTGCTGAAGCTACAATTGCCTTTGACTGTAATCCTACAATACGTGCGTTTACCAAATAGCCTGATTCATGCTTTACTAAAGTTCCCAGCAATATATATTCCATAGGTAAGTTGGGTTTTAACTCTAAAAAATCACGACTTAAAATAAAATCACCTTCAGGTGTAACCCTTAAAAAATCGGTTGTTTTGAAATCAATAACTGGAATACCAAATTTATAGATTTCATGGGCAAAACTTTCAGCCATTTGTTTTCCCAATATGCCTGCTTTATTTAATTCTTTATCCATTAATACAAAACTAGCTATAGCAAGTGGTGTTTGCTCGTTAACGTAAGTTAAATTTTCTATTAAATCATGGGTTATACCACGAATATAATGATTAATATTTCGCTGCTTACCCATAGCAAACCGTTTATTAACTCCTGAAGAAAGTTTTAATGCATTATATTTTTCATCATGGATATAACTACCATTTTCATCAAAGTATTGCGCTTTGGGCATGTCTTTAGAAGGGTTAACCGTTTCATCATGAGTCACAACAGCTTGATTAACAGGTTGGCGATCAATTTGAGTCCACTTTTCAACAGACTCACAAGCAGATAAACTCAAAAACAAGAGCGAAATTATTACATTTTTCATATATCCTCCTAATATTCCTTGCGAAATAATTTACCATCTCTAACTTGTACTTTTACATCTGACCAAGATACATTATTAGGTATATATGTTGTTGCTGCTGCAACAACCTTTCGATCTGAAATAGCAACCAGCCTAGCATTAACTTGAGTTTGTTTTTCTAGCATATTGAGCGTACCAACAAGAAGATATTCTGCATTAATGTTAGTCTTAAGCTCTTCGGAGTTTCTTGATAAAAACAAGTCATGATCCGAGTTTATTTTAACCACATTTCTTAATTTATAATCTTCTATTTTAAACCCTGCCTGTGCCATTACCGTATTGACACTTTCTTGCAGCTGATTTCCAAATGCAATTTGTTGTGACGTAGCCTCTCCAGATGCTGGCATAAAAGTTCCGACTGCTACGTAGGCACTTTTTGATAAATTGTTGCTTGATAAAAGTTGTGAAACCAACTTTGCGGCATAAAAATGTACAGTTTTTGAATGTACCCCTTGCCCTTCTTTTTGCTGACTATAATTTGAAGGTGTTGCACTATATTCGTTGAACTTATCTATACTGCTACAGCCAGTTGAAGCAACCAAATAGCTTCCGAGTATAATGTGAGTGAATTGTTTTTTTACCATCATAGTTATGAACTGTCCGAGTAGGTTAAATTTTGACACCTAGTTAAGCTTACCTAACAAATGCAAAGTTCACGCCAAAGTCACTATCTCAATATAAATCACCCCACTAAAATACTCTAACACCATCGCGAATGTTTTCACCTATTAACCCAGCTGTAATATATTCTGGAATAAATCCTTGTGCCGAAGCCACAACAGCTTTAGATCTTATTCCAACAATACGAACATTTACGATATGACCACTTCTATGCCTCACTAAGGTACCTACTAATACATATTGAATCGGTAAATTATCTTTTAACTCCAAAAAATCACGACTTAAAATAAAATCACCATCAGGAGTCACTCGCATATAGTCTGTTACTTTAAAATCAATAACCGGAATGCCCGCTTTATAAATCTCATGTATAAAACTCTCTGAAATCTGTCGACCAACAATATCAGAATCCATTAACTCACCATCTAGCATCACAAAACTAGAAACTGCTAATGGCGTTTCATCAGAGACATATTTTAGGTTTTCCAACAACTCCCCACTGATCTTTTTTACGAAAGACTGAATATTATGCTGGTTTACCCTTCCAACTCTAGCAATCTGATTGTATGCAGCGGGATGACCATTCCAACCTTGCATTGAACTTGAATAGAGTTCTTTTCTAAAGTGAGTGCCTTGAGCGATATTTACTGACTTTACATTAATATAATCGTGTTTACTTCCTTGAGCGAGCACCTCATAGTTACAAGAGGATAAAATAATGCTGATAAGTACTAAATGCTTCATATTCAATTCCTACATTCCCCCTCACTTAGCTAATTTTGATCATATGCTAACAAACCATACTTTAATCAGGTGAGGGAAGTTTTCTGGCTGTATATGTAATAACGGCAGGGGTGATGTTTTTATTAGCTTTTTCTTTATTTAACCTGAGATCTGGTTAAGCATCGCCATTTATTAGTCTGGCATCATACCAAATACATCTGCTGATAGTTTTATACACGGCTTCTGTTTCTTTAAGCAATAAGCCACTATTCCAGATATCAAGTTGAGCATGAAACTTGTTTCACTGCGATGGCGGCTATGTTCTATTTGAGATATATTTTTCAACTGGTCATTGATAGTTTCAATGATGTATCTCTTTGATAACATGGCTCTATCGAAGGCTGACATGGCTTTCGACTTCATGTTTTTTCGAACTGTTGTAATCAAATCTACATCGAGTTCCTTTAGTTTTTCATTTAACTCTTTGCCGATATAACCTTTATCG